>CALRYD010000017.1:0-76749 GCA_943372305.1 Hydrogenophaga intermedia
TAGACCACGGTGCGGCTGCTCATGCTCGGCACGTAATACTCTTTGCTGTGCTTGAGCTTGAGCGCCTGGATGTGGGCGCTGGCGGTCTTGCGGATCACGTACAGCTTGCGCTCCAGCGCGTCCTGCACGATCACATCGGCGCCGCGGCCGATGAAGACCTGGCGCATGATCGGCTCCTTCTCGCGCACCGTCGGGGACATCGGCATGTCCTTGTTGACGGGCACATCGCGCCAGCCCAGCAGCACCTGACCTTCGGCCTTGATCGCACGCTCCATCTCCTGCTCACAGGCCAGGCGACTGGCGTGTTCCTTGGGCAGGAAAACGAAACCCACGCCGTATTCGCCCGCGGGCGGCAGGGTCACACCCTGCTTGGCCATTTCTTCACGGTACAGCGCGTCGGGGATCTGGATCAGGATGCCGGCGCCGTCGCCCATCAGGGCATCGGCACCGACGGCGCCGCGGTGGTCGATGTTTTCCAGGATCTTGAGCGCCTGGGTCACGATGTCGTGACGCTTCTCGCCCTTGATGTGCGCCACGAAACCGACGCCGCAGGCATCGTGCTCGTTGGCCGGATCGTACAGACCCTGTTGCTGGATTTGCTGCTGCTCGGCTGCCGTGGTCATGGCGCTTCCTTCTCGGTTCAGGGGCACAAAAACAAAAATCGCGGGACGCGGAGCTTACTGCGTTGCAACAAAAATGCCAAGACCAATAAATGGGGTCAGATTCCAATTAAATTTAGACAGAAATCATCTGAACATATTTGGGGACACATCAAGCGAAAAGAGTTCAGCCAATGAAATCAATGACCTACGGATGTCATTCCTGGGCGACAGACCGTCCGGGTGGCCGCCCGGGACGCATGGGCACCGTTCGACGGGCGGTCAATTTTTGCAAGTCGGCCACAAAACTGTCACTGCCGAGTGCCCAGCCGCGCAGCGTGGCATCGGTTAACGCGGTTTGCTGGCCCGCACCGATCCCGGCATGCACCATTTCGGCGTATGCCGCCTCGCGTGCGAAGGGCGTGTTGCCCAAGGTCCACCACAAAGGGTGAGGGATGATCCGCTTGTCGGCCCGTTGCCCGATGTAGTGCCCATGGCTGGACCACGGATAGTCGCGCGCCAGCGCCACCAGACCGGCACGCACCGGGTTGAGGTCGATGTAGACCATGCAGGCCAGCAGGTAGCGCTCGGTCTCGATCAAGGTGGACCGGTACCGCCCTTCCCACAAGGTGCCGGTGCGGCCATGGCGGTCGTTGAAGTACCGCACGTAGCGCCGCCCCACCGCCTGCATCAGACTGGGCAAGCCGTCGGCGGTCTCGGGCGTGGCCAGCAGGTGCAGGTGGTTGTCCATGAGCACATAAGCGTGGAGGGCGACCTTGAACTGGTGCGCATGCTCGGCCAACAACACCAGCATGTGATCGCGGTCGGCCGCGTCCACAAAGATGGGCTGGCGGTTGTTGCCACGCTGGATCACGTGGTGCGGATAACCGGGAATGGTGAGTCGGGGCAGGCGGGCCATACAAAGCTCCCTAGAAAGAGACTTGGGATGGTAATTGGAATCTGACCCCGTTTTTCTGACCGCGTTTTCCGATTTGCGTTGTGTGCGCCCCCCTGCGACGACAATGGAGAACCGCACCGCCAGCCGAGCCACCGTGAGCCCATCCCACCCGACCGCCGACCACGCGCTGGGCAAACCGCTGAGCGGTTGGCGCCTGCGGCTCTACACCATCATTTTTGAAGCGGACACGCGCGCCGGCCAGTTGTTCGACCGCTGGCTCATCGCCCTGATCTTGGCCAGTGTGACGGTGGTGGTGCTCGACAGCGTGCCCGCCATCGGCACGCGCTACGCCACCGTGCTCGGCGCGCTGGAATGGGGCTTCACCCTGCTCTTCACGCTCGAGTACATCGCCCGCCTGGTGTGTGTGCGCCGCCCGCTGCGCTATGCGCGCAGCTTCTTCGGCGTGGTGGACCTTGTGTCCTTGCTGCCCACCTACCTGGCGCTTCTGCTGCCCGGCACCCACGTGCTGGTGGACGTGCGCGTGCTGCGTCTGCTGCGCATCTTCCGTGTCTTCAAGCTCACCGCATACGTGGCCGAATACCAGACGCTGGGCAGCGCCCTGGTGGCGAGCCGGCGCAAGATACTGGTGTTCCTGTCGGTGGTGATGATGATCGTGCTGATCCTGGGCACGCTGATGTACCTGGTCGAAGGCCCTGAAAACGGCTTCACCAGCATCCCGACGGCGATCTACTGGGCCATCACCACCATGACCACCGTTGGCTTTGGCGACATCACGCCCAAGACCGACCTGGGCCGCTTCATCGCGTCGCTGGTGATGCTTCTGGGCTGGGGAACGCTGGCCGTGCCGACCGGCATCGTCACATCGGAAATGACGGCCCAGCGCCAGACGCGGTCGCCACCGACCACCCGCACCTGCCACGAATGCCTGACCGAGGGCCACGCCCCTGAGGCCCTGCATTGCCTGCACTGTGGCAGCCGCCTGCCGCCCTACCAGCGCGGCGGCTGAGGGCTTGCCCGAGCCGTCAGAGGAAGCTGCTGGCCTCGCCGACGATGAGCTTGGCCAGTTCATCCAGCACCGCAGGGCCGATCTGCCCGGTGCGGTACTCGGTGTGCACGGTCTCCAGACCGTTGACGCTGGTCAGCCGGAACCGCAGCAGCCCCTGGTCGTGATCGGCGGTGGCCACGACGCTGGCCCGGGCCGCCATCTCGTGCTCGAACACGAGGGCGAGCAACCCGTTGGTCTGGGGGTGGCGCTGTTCCTGCCGCTCGTGGGGCACCTGGCCGGCATGCAAACGCCGCTGCACCCGCTCCAGATCGGGCGGAAAGTTCACCTTGACCAGCCCTTTGGCGGCGCCCATCTCGCGCGGCACCAGCTGCCAGCCCAGCGCCAGGTAATCGAACACCTCCTGGTCGCGCAGCATCTTTTTGCGGGCATCGAAACGGAAGCCGGTCTGTTTCATCGCCGGCCAGTGCTGCTTGCCGTCCAGGCTCAGCACCGGCGCCGCTGGCTCGATCACGTTGAGCTGGCGGTGCAAGTCGTCCAGGTAATGCCAGAGGCGCTGGCACGCGGCTTCGGTGGCCGCGGTGCTGGCGCTCAAGTCCTGTACTTGCGCCGTCTGTTGCGACTGAAGCGACTGCGCCTGTTGTTTGAGCTGGTGGAGAAAGCTCATGTGATCACCCCCTGTGATGCGATATGTAGCCCTCTGCGGGACCGCACGGGATTCAAAGCCGGGCCGCAGTGTAGCGCCCGGCCCAGACGTGCTGCAGCCGCCAGGCCAGTGCGATCCCGACCAGCGAGCACGCGCCGGTGAACAGCCCCGTCCACTGCCAGCCCCCGGCCTGCGTGGCCAGCCAGGCCACCAGGGGCGGACCCGCGAACTGCCCGAGTGAAGACCACTGCTGCATCCAGCCCACGGTGGTGGAGACGGTATCTTTGCCCGGTGCCAGCACCACGGCCAGCCCGAAGAGCGTGCCCGGGATCAGCCCGCCCACACAGGAGAACAGCAGCACCGCCGCGTACTGAGCCCACGGGTGCCCCACCGCACCGAACGCGACCCAGCCGCCCAGTGCCATGGCCCCGTAGCCGGCGGCCATCAGGACACCAGGTCGCGCCCCGCGGGCCAGCAGGCGGCCGGCCCCGACGTTGCCCACCATGTTGATCCCCGCGGCCAGCGCACTGAGTGCGCCCAAGGCCGCGCCATCCACACCGGCCTGGCTGTAGATCGTGGGCAAGAAGCCCACCACGGCCAGCCACTGGCCGGAATAACAGAAAAAAGCCAGCGCCATCAGCCAGGGGCCAGGCGCCGACAGCGTGCGCTGCAAGCGGGGCCACAGTCGAGGCGCATCGGCCACAGCGGCGGCACCGCCCACCGCAGGCACCACGCGCCACAACAAGCCTGCCGCGCCCAGCGTCACCAAGGCCAGCACACCCCAGAGACCACGCCAGCCGATCAGGCCGATCAAGGGTGCGCCCAGCAACAACGCGAGCGCGGCCCCCACCGGCATGTACGCCCCCCACCAGCCCAAGGCGCGCGCCAGCGTGGGCGGGTGCTGCACGCACAGCCGCAGGAGCCCCGCAGCGGGCAGCACAGCGAGCAGGAAGCCCAGGCCTTCCAGCGCGCGGGTCCACAACAGCGACGGCACATCCCGCGCCAAGGCACCGAGGCCGCTGCCCAGCGCGAGCAGCAGCAAGCCGGCCAGCATCACTCGGCGTGGCCCCAGCCGGTCAGCGGCCAGGCCCACGAGCAACCCCAGCGACATGCCCGCCAGTTGCACCAGCGACAACAGAAAGCCCGCCTGCACCAGACTCAGGCCGAGGGCGGCTTGCAAAGGTGGAACGGCGACCGGCAACTTGCCGATATGCAATGCGCACGCCACGCCCACCGCCACCACCACCGCGGCCTGCCGGGCGGCGCTCGCTGAGCGGTCGGGTGCCGACGACACGCTCATGCCGTGTTCACGCAAACAGCGCTCGGCCGCTCAGGCGCTGGTGCTCGCGGATCGCAAACCGGTCCGTCATGCCCGCGATGTAGTCGGCCACCGCGCGGGCGCGCTGCGGCTGGCGCGCATGGGCCTCGGGCAACTCTTGCGGCCGCTCCAGGTACAGCGCGAACAGTTCGTTGACCACTTGGCGCGCGCGGTCCGTGGTCTCGACCACCTGCGGGTGGCGGTAAAGGTTGCGGAACAGGAAGGCCTTGAGGTGGCGCGAGTCGGCCCGCATGCCCTCGGAGAAGGCCACCAGCGGCGCGCGCTGGCGGGCTTCGTCTGCGCTGCCCACGCTGGACGCGTTCAGGCGTGCACGCGTGGTGTCGATCACGTCGTACACCTGATCGCTGAGCATCAACCGGATGGATTCGAACAGCAGGCGCCGCCCGACCAGGTGAGGGTGTTTGTCCAGCGCCTGGCGGTGGTAGCGGTGAAACAGCGGCACCTCGGCGAGTTGCTCCAGCGTCAGCAGCCCGGAACGCACGCCGTCGTCGATATCGTGCGCGTTGTAGGCGATTTCGTCGGCCAGGTTGCACAGTTGGGCTTCCAGCGATGGCGATCCGCCTTGCAGAAACCGCGACGCCACACCACCGGGTTCGCGTGCGTTCAGCCGCTCGGCGTTGGCGCGCGAGCAATGTTTGAGAATCCCCTCACGGGTTTCGAAGCAGAGGTTCAAGCCATCGAACGCGGGGTAACGCTCCTCCAGTTCGTCCACCACACGCAGGCTCTGCAGGTTGTGCTCGAAGCCCCAAGCCTCGCCCTCCTCTCCCACCGGGCGGTCTGGGGTGAGGGCCTTCATGCAGGTGTTCAGGGCGTCCTGCCCAGCGTGACCGAAGGGCGTGTGACCCAGGTCGTGGGCCAGCGCGATGGCTTCCACCAGGTCTTCGTTGAGCCGCAAGGACCGCGCGATGCTGCGGCCCAGTTGCGCCACCTCCAGCGAATGGGTCAGCCGCGTGCGGAACAGGTCGCCCTCATGATTGAGGAACACCTGCGTCTTGTAGACCAGCCGCCGGAACGCGGTGCTGTGAATGATGCGGTCACGGTCGCGCTGGAAGGCCGACCGCGTCGGCGCCTCGGGCTCGGCAAAGCGACGGCCGCGGCTTTGCGCCGCATGGCTGGCATACGGGGCCAGCGCATGGGCGTCGCCCGATGCCGACGCCGTCATGCGCGGCAACTCTCGGCAATCACCTCGACCACCAGCGCGTCGGGCGCCCCGCGCACCACCGCCTGACCAGGCCCATCGATCAACACGAACTTGATTTCCCCGGCCTCGGACTTCTTGTCCACCCGCATCAGTGCGAGGTAGCGGCCGGCGTTGTCGGCCGCGTCCAGCACCGGAGCCACCACCGGCAGGCCCGCGCGCAGCACCAGCCGGCGCAAACGCTCGACGAACGTCTCGTCCACCAGACCCAGCCGCTGCGACAGGCGCGCGGCCATCACCAGCCCGCAGCCCACGGCCTCGCCATGCAGCCAGGCACCGTAACCCATGCCGGCCTCGATGGCGTGGCCGAAGGTGTGGCCAAAGTTGAGGATCGCGCGCAGACCCGACTCGCGCTCGTCCTGTCCGACCACCTCGGCCTTGATCTCGCAGCTGCGCTGGACGGCGTGCGCCAGTGCGGCGGGCTCGCGCGCCATCAAGGCGTCGATGTTCGCCTCGATCCAGTCCAGGAACGCCATGTCCGCGATCGGCCCGTACTTGATCACCTCGGCCAGCCCCGCGCTCAGTTCGCGAGTTGGCAAGGTCTTGAGTGTGTCCAGGTCGCAGATCACGCGCTGCGGCTGGTAGAACGCGCCGATCATGTTCTTGCCCAGCGGGTGGTTGATGGCTGTCTTGCCACCCACCGACGAATCCACCTGCGCCAACAATGTGGTGGGCACCTGCACGAACGGCACACCGCGCATGTAGCTCGCGGCGGCAAAGCCGGTCATGTCGCCCACCACACCACCACCGAGGGCAAGCAGCACCGTCTTGCGGTCGCAGCCTTTGGACAGCAAAGCGTCGAAGATCAGGTTCAGCGATTCCCAAGTCTTGAACGCTTCCCCGTCGGGCAACACCACGCTGTGCACCTGGCGGTAATGCGGCGCCAGGGCCGCCATCAGGCGATCCTGGTACAGCGGCGCCACGGTGGTGTTGCTGACGATCAGCGCGGTGCTGGCCGCAGGCAACCGAGCAAAACTGTCCGCATCGTCCAGCAGCCCACCACCGATGGTGATGCGGTAGCTGCGATCGCCCAGAGCGATATCGACGTGTTCAATGGGTAGGGAAGGTGTCTTCGGCATAGCCCCGAAGTTTAGGGCCTGCCCCGTCCGCACCGTCTCAGTGGGCGCGATGCTCCGGGGCTGCGCTGGGAGCGTCCCCGGCCAACTCCAGTTGCATCACGATCATGTTGACCAAGGTGGCCACCGAGGGCCGCCCCGTCTCGATCACGAAGTGGGCCGTTTCCCGGTACAAGGGGTCACGGATCGCGTACAGGTCGCGCAGCCGCTGCAAAGGGTCGGCCACCTGCAACAGAGGCCGGTTCCGGTCATGCCGCACGCGGCGGAATACCTCTTCAGGCGTAGACCGCAGATACACGACCCGACCGCGCTCGTGCAGGTGGGCACGGTTGGCCGCACGAAGCACCGAGCCCCCCCCCGTGGACAGCACGCAAGCGTCCCCCTGCGTCAACTCGTCCAGCACAGCCTGCTCGATGTCGCGGAAACGCTCCTCCCCCTCGCGCTCGAAAAACTCCCGGATCGAACAGCCCAAGCGCTGCTCGATCACATGGTCCGAGTCGAAAAAAGGAATGGCCAGTCGCCTGGCCAGTTGTCTTCCGACAGTGGACTTGCCGGATCCCGGCAAGCCCACCAAAGCCACTTGTATCACTCTCAGTTGCGCGTACCTGCGCCGATCACCCTCGGCGTGATGAACACCAGGAGTTCGGACTTGTTGGAAATCCGGCTGCGGGTCTTGAACAGGTTCCCGACCCCGGGCAGATCACCCAAGACAGGCACCTTGCTGACATCATCGCGCTCGGTCTGCTCGAAGATGCCTCCGATGACCACCGTACCCCCGTTTTCCACCAGCACCTGCGTCTGAATGTGCTTGGTGTTGATCGCAATGCCTGCTGCAGTGGTTTCACCACGGCTGTCTTTGTTCACGTCCACATCGAGAATGATGTTGCCCTCGGGGGTGATCTGCGGTGTCACTTCAAGCTTGAGGTTTGCTTTGCGGAAAGCAATCGACGTGGCCCCACTGGATGTGGCCGTCTGGTAAGGAAACTCTGTACCCTGCTCGATCAACGCCTTGACTTGGTCGGCAGTCACCACGCGCGGACTCGACACGATTTTTCCCTTGCCATCCGCTTCCAAAGCAGAAAGCTCAAGCGTAAGGAAGCGCGTGGCATTCGTGTTGAACAGGGACAACGCAAAAGTGGCCGCTTGTCCAGTTCCGGGTGTCGCCGGCAAATTGACGAATGGCGTAGAAAAAAGGTTGGGTCCGGTACTGACTGCGCTGTAGGTCGAGCCGAAGTTCACCCCGGGACCGTCGGCCGGGCTCTGCCGGCTGCCCCCGCCAAGACGTACCCCCAACGATTTGCCGAATGTATCGTCGGCTTCCACGATGCGCGCCTCAATCATCACTTGCCGCACGGGCACATCCAGTTTGGAGATCAGTTGTTGTACCTGCTCCAGCTTGGAAGGCACATCTGTCACAAACAATTGGTTCGTGCGCGGTTCCGAAATCACACTGCCCCGCGGCGACAGGATGCGCGCGGTTCCAGAAGACTGGATCTGCGTCGCAATGTCGGCAGCCTTTGCATAGTTCATTTGGAAACCTTGGGTCCGCAAGGTTTCCAGACTTTCAATAGAAGCCTTGGACTCCAGCTCCTGCTTTTCACGGGCAGCGATCTCGTCTTTGGGCGCGATCCACAGCACGTTGCCGGTTTTACGCATACCCAGCCCCTTGGCCTGCAAAATGATATCCAGCGCTTGATCCCACGGAACGTCCTTCAAACGGAGGGTCACAGCTCCGTTGACAGAATCGGATGTCACAACGTTGAAATTGGTGAAGTCGGCGATCACCTGCAGCAGCGATCGCACCTCGATGTTCTGGAAATTCAGCGACAGCTTTTCCCCGTTGTAGCCCGGGCCCTGCGTCAACTTGGAAGGATCCACTTTCTGCTCGCGCACTTCCAATACGAATTGGTTGTCGCTTTGGTAGGCCGAATGCTCCCAGTTACCTTTGGGTGTCACCACCATGCGCACGCGATCACCCACCTGGCTTGTGGCAATGAGTTGCACAGGTGTACCGAAGTCGCTCACATCCATGCGTCGACGCAGCCCTTCAGGCAAAGTCGACTTCAGGAAGTCCACCACAAGATTTTGTCCCTGCTGTCGGATGTCCACGCCGATCTGGTTGTTGGCCAACTCGACCACCACCTTACCCGTCGTGCCGGTACCTCGCCGGAAATCCACGTCCTTGAGGGATGCGACGTTGCTGTTGCGGCTTTCGGCAAAGGCGGGTTTCGCAGCAGGGACGCCGACAGCAGTCGCAGACGACTCGGTCCGATCCAGGACGATCAGAAGCGTCTTGCCCTCCATTCGTGCCTGGTACGAAGCAGCCTGCTTGAGGTTGATGACCACCCGTGTGCGATCTCCAGCCTGTACAACGTTGGCCGATCGGAGGTTGCCCTGGTTGATGTCAACCGCACTACGGCCAATGCCATTGACCACCCCAGGAAAGTCGAGGGCGATACGAGCCGGCGACTGAATGGTGAAACCAGAGGGAATGGCCAGCAAAGGTTCCGCCAATTCGATCCGAACCACTTCACCACTGCCTTGCGCGACACCAGAAAGGGATTGGATGGCGTTCTGCGCAAAAGCGATCGCACTGCCCAAGGTCAGGCAGAGAACCGCTGTGCATTGGAGCAACTTGCGCTGCGCTGCACCGGCACCAGTCGCCCAGTCATGCTTTTTCATTTAGAACCTTCCTCTTGTAACTGCAACGCCGCTGGCCGTTCGATCCACTCACCCACTGCGTCCTGCACGATCTCGCGCAGCACCACTTCGGTTTCAGAAATTTTGGTGATCCGGCCGTAGTTCTGGCCCAGATACTGGCCTGGCCTGACCTGATACAACAAGTTGTCCACCTTGACCAGCGCCACCAGCTGCCCTTGACGGTTGAGACTACCCACCATCGACATCGTGTCCAACGGATAGGCCTCCAAAGGCTGCTTGCGCCGATTGAGTTCTGGCGCAATCAGTGCAGAGTTGGTCACAGGAGCCGCTTCGCTGCCTTTGAGAACGCTGGCCAGCTTTTCATCACTGAATGGCTGCACCAAACGCTCCCCCATATAGGACTGCGGGAGGAACTTGGTTGGCTCCGGGATCGGCTTGACCTGCGGCTTGATGTTGCTGCGTTCCGTCTGCATCCACTCACGCAGTTCGTCCTGCCCAGAGGCGGTACAACCTGCAAGCCCCAAGAGCAACCCACCAACAGCCGTCAAAAAAAGGATGCTTTTCAATTGGCCGCTCCCTTACCACCGGCCGATTTGTTCTGCAGGGCCACTTCATCTTGGTCGAGGTACCGGAAAGTCTTTGCAGTGCAATCCATCGCGAGCACGCCGTCCTTGCCGGGCGTCAATGTCAAGTTGTTGAGCGTCACGATCCGAGACAGATTGGCGATGTCTGCAGCAAAGAGCCCTACATCGTGGTACCGCCCGGTGACACGCACCGCGATGGGCAATTCGACGTAGTACTCCTTGACCGACTCTTGCCCCGGCCGGAACAACTCGAACTGCAGACTGCGGCCAATACCTGCCTGGTTGATGTCGGAGAGCAGCGCGTCCATTTCAGCCTTGCTCGGCAGTTGCCGCTCCAGTTGCGTCACGTATTGCTGCACCTGCTCCAGCTGTTTCTTGAGTGCGTCCAGATTGACCGCCTGGACCAGCTTCTTTTTGTAATCCTCGCGCAGTTGCTCTTCGCGGGTCTTTTCAGCAATGAGCTCTTCATCTACCGATTTAAGCCATGCAAACCAGAGCCCGGCGATCACCGCCAGACAGACGGCCACAAACAGCAGATTGCGTGGAAGTGCAGGCCACAGCGACGGATCGTTAGGGTCCAGTCCGGTGAACTGCTTCTTGAGTTGTTCCTGGATCGCCTTGGCATCCAGATTGAGGGACATTGCAGCCATGGTGTTTCTGTGCCTCAAACTTTGCCTGGTGCCGGCGCCACGCTGGCCGTGCTCGAGGCGTTGGCCGCGGTGGAATCAACAGCCGGACGGGACAAAGTTGCCCGCATCGTGAAGTTCGACACCCGCTTCTGCTCCCGCCCTGGGGCACCCACGCTGGATGCCACGATTTCCACCAGTTGCGGCTTGCTGAGCCAAACGCTCTGATTGGACAGGTTGCGCAGCAGCTCAGACACCCGCTCTTGCGACTGCGCCACACCGGTCAGCAAGACGTTCTGGCCTTCCTGCTTCATGCTGGTGAGGTGAATGCCGTCTGGCAGCTGTGTCACCAGTTCGTCGAGAAGATGCACCGGCAGGTTGCGATCCCCCTGAAGGTCTTCCACCGCCGTTTGGCGGGCACGCAGCGAAGCGATTTGCGCCTGCAGGCTGGCGATGTCTTTGATTTCGTTGTCCAGGCGCGTGATTTCCGTTTGAAGGAAGGTATTTCGATCCTGCTGCGAAGCGATCTGCCCCTGGTACCAGACGAACACGGCGCCACAGATGACACCACCCAGCAAGGCCGACAAACCGAGCTGGGTGAAGAACTGTTCTTTCTGGCGTTTGCGGGCCGCCTCGCGGTGCGGCAAGAGGTTGATCAAGATCATTGGTGGAACCTCCGCAGGGCCAGACCGGTGGAGGTCAGGTACGACGGCGCCTCACGGGCCATCTTGCGGGCGTGCACATTGCCCGACATTTCCATACCGTCGAACGGGTTGATCACCATGCAGGCAAACGAGGTCTGGTGCGTGACCGCCTCGGTCAGGCCGGGCAAGGCGGCACTGCCACCGGCCAGAAGAATGTGGTCGACCCGGTTGTAGGGCGTACTGGTGAAGAAGAATTGCAAAGCCCGCCCCACTTCTTGCGCCATGCTCTCGATGAACGGATCCAGCACCACCGATTTGTAGTCGTCAGGCAGGTCGCCAGACCGCTTCTTGGCCTCGGCCTCGTCGGCCGAAAAGCCGTACTGCCGCACAATCAGTTGGGTCAGCTGGGCACCGCCGAACGCCTGATCGCGTTCGTAAAGCACGTCGTCGTTGCGGATGACCTGCATGCTGGTCGTCAGCGCGCCGACTTCAAACAGGGCTACCAGGGAGTCCAGCCCTTGATTGGGCAGAGTTTCGATGACGCGGCCGGCGGCCATGCGCGAAGCGTAAGACTCCACGTCCATCACCACCGCCTTGAGACCGGCGGCCTCCGCCAGGCCCTGCCGGTCCGACACCTTTTCCTTGCGGGACGCCGCGATCAGCACCTCGGCATCCCCCACCGATGTCGCGCTGGGGCCGATCACACAGAAGTCGAGGCTCACTTCATCTAGCGAAAACGGGATGTACTGGTTGGCCTCGGATTCGACCTGGGCTTCGAGCTCTTTGTCGGAAAGGCCCCCGGGCAGGATGATCTTTTTCGTGATCACCGCCGACGCCGGCAGCGCCAGCGCGACGTTCTTGGTCTTGCTGCCGCTCTTGCGCACGACGCGGCGCACGGCCTCGGCGACCTCATCGAACTTTTCGATGTTGCCGTCGGTGATCCAGCCCCGCTCCAGGGGCTCGATGGCACAGCGCTCCAGCACCAGATCACCGGCACGGTTGCGTCCGAGTTCCACCAGTTTCACGCTGGATGAGCTGACGTCGATGCCCAACAGCGGCGCCGGTTCCCGGCTGAATAACGACCCCAATGAGATCAAGGTGGCCCCCAAAAATGGTGACGCGGATACGCGCCAGACTTAAGAAATCACTTCAATGCTAGCAGTAAGCCCCTTGTGCAGCAAAGATTTTTTGTCTTTGCAACAAATGGGAACGTTGTCAAAAGCATACGCAAAATCGACGTCTTTCTCTTCGCTGCATCGGTCGCCAACGCCCGAAGTGAACAACATCTCACAATAGGCAGGCCGGCCAAGGCGCCTGTGCAACCACCCCGATTTTTATAATCTGCAATTTTCGCTCGCACCACGCATGTCTTCAGACGATCAACCTGCCGCCCGTCCAGCTGAAAGAACCGGCAGTCCGGGCGGTGGCGCCCTGCAGTGGTTGGCGCGGGCAGTGACCACCCTGGCGGGCCTGATCGTGGCCGGTTTTGTGGCCCTGTTCATGGGCATCGGCATCGCCCTGGCGGTGGCCTACCCCAACCTGCCCGATGTGGCCGATCTGGCCGACTACCGCCCCAAGCTGCCCCTGCGCGTGTTCACGGCCGACGGTCAGCTGATCGGGGAATTTGGGGAAGAACGGCGTAACCTGCTGACCATCAACGAGATTCCCGATGTGATGAAGAACGCCGTGCTGGCGATCGAAGACGCGCGGTTCTTCGAACACAGCGGCGTGGACTACAAGGGCATGATGCGCGCCGCGCTGGCCAACCTGGGCCAGGCCAAAAGTCAGGGCGCTTCCACCATCACCATGCAGGTGGCGCGCAACGTGTACCTCTCGGCCGACAAAACGTACACCCGCAAGATTTACGAGGTGCTGCTGACCTTCAAACTGGAACACCTGCTGACCAAGGAGCAGATCCTGGAGATCTACATGAACCAGATCTTCCTGGGCCAGCGGGCTTACGGTTTCTCGACCGCGGCGCAGACCTACTTTGGCAAGCAACTCAAGGACGTGACGATCGCCGAAGCCGCCATGCTGGCCGGCCTGCCCAAGGCGCCCTCAGCCTACAACCCGGTCAGCAACCCCAAGCGCGCCCGGGCGCGGCAGCTGCACATCATCGACCGGATGCTCGAAAACGGCTTCATCACCGCCGCCGAAGCCGAGGCCGCCAAGACCGAAGAACTGAAGCTGCGGCCGAACAATTCGCAGCAACGGGTGCACGCCGAGTACGTGGCTGAGATGGTCCGCCAGTCGATGGTGGCGCAGTACGGCGACGAGGCTTACACCCGCGGTCTGAATGTGACCACCAGCCTGCGCGCCAACGAGCAGCAGGCCGCCTACCGGGCCGTACGCAAAGGCGTGCTGGACTTCGAGCGCCGGCAGATTTACCGCGGCCCTGAACTGTTCATCAACCTGCCGCCCGCCGGCCCGGCGCGAGACGAAGCGGTGGACGAGGCGCTCAACGAACACCCGGACAGCGATGATCTGCTGTCGGCCGTGGTGCTGGAGGCCACCTCCCGCAGAGTCGTGGCGGTGCGCCAAGACGGGGAGCCGTTCGAGATCACGGGCGAAGGCCTGCGCCCGGCCACCTCGGGTCTGTCGGACAAGGCCGGACCCAACATCAAGATTCGCCCTGGCGCTGTGATCCGTGTGGTCAAGCTGGGCGACAAAAGCTGGCGCATCAGCCAGATGCCCGAAGTCGAGTCGGCCTTCGTGGCGATAGACCCTCGAAACGGTGCCATCCGGGCGCTGGTCGGCGGGTTCGACTTCCAGACCAGCAAGTTCAACCATGTCACCCAGGCCTGGCGGCAGCCGGGCTCCAGCTTCAAACCCTTCATTTACTCCGCTGCGCTGGAAAAGGGTGTGACGCCGGTGACGGTGGTCAATGACGCGCCACTCTTCTACAGCGCTGGCGAAACTGGGGGCAAGCCCTGGGAGCCCAAGAACTACGACGGTCAGTTCGAGGGGCCGATGTCGGTGCGGCGTGCACTGGCGAAGTCCAAGAACATGGTGTCCATTCGCGTGCTGCAGCTGGTCGGCACCCAGAGCGCGCAGGAGTGGGTCACGCGCTTCGGGTTCGACGCCGACAAGCACCCGCCCTACCTGACCATGGCCTTGGGAGCGGGCACGGTGACACCGATGCAGATGGCCATGGGTTACGCGGTGTTTGCCAACGGCGGTTACCGCGTCGCGCCGGAGCTCATCACCAAAGTGGCCGAGAGCCGGGGCAAGGTGCTGTACGAGGCGCCTGCGGTCACGCTGGACGAGTCGCAGCGCGCGATCGACGAGCGTAACGCGTTCCTGATGAGCAGCCTGTTGCAGGAAATCACCCGCAGCGGCACCGCGGCACGCGCGCAAGCGGTGCTCAAGCGTCCGGACCTGTACGGCAAGACCGGCACCACCAATGATTCGATGGATGCCTGGTTTGTGGGCTACCAGCCCACCGTCGCGGCCGCGGCCTGGGTCGGGTACGACACACCGCGCAACCTGGGCAGCCGCGAAACCGGTGGCGGCCTGAGCCTGCCGATCTGGATCGATTACATGGCCGAAGCCCTCAAAGGGGTTCCAGTGAACGACTACACCCCGCCAGCGGGCGTGATCAACGTCGGGGGCGAGTGGTACTTTGAAGAGTACGGCCCTGGGCGCGGCGTGCGCGGCCTGGGTCTGCGCGATCCCTGGCCTGGCGCTGCGGCCAACAATGCAGAACCGGCAGGCGGCGAGGCCACAGGAGAAGGCGAGTCGGGCGCGCCTGCGATGGACAACGCCGATCGCCGCAGCATCCTTGATCTCTTCAAGAACTGAAGATCAACGGCTGTCCGGCCTGCTCGCTGGCGTAGCGGGTGAGGTTGGCAAAAAACTCGCCCTGCCCCTTGGTGTCCACCCAGGCCTGCCCATCGTGCCGGTAGTGAAAACCGCCGGCCCGTGCAGCGAGCCAGACCTCCTGCAACGGCTTTTGCAGGTTGATGATGATCTGGCTGCGGTTGGCAAACGTTAGCGTGATCATGCCGCCCACGCGCTGGTTGTCGATGTCGGCATCGGACTCGTCGTTGATGCGATCGCAAGCGAGTTCCACCGCGCGCAGCAGCGCTTCGGCGCGGTCCAGGTAATCGGTGTCGGTCATTAGAATCGGGCGAATGATGGAAACCCGATCGATTCTAGGCGGCAGCACCGCCAGCGCCTTGGCCACTGCTTGCCGCAGGGGCATTGCCACGCTGTGTGTGGGCTGCATGCTGCTGGTGGGTTGTGGTCAGAAGGGGCCGCTGTTCCTCCGGCCAGCAACGGCCTCTACAGGCAGCACCGTGCCCAAAGCGGCGGTGGACCCGGCCGCTGCAGCGCCCGGCCAGTCCAGCCCTGCCCGCTGATCACCCCGCCGAGACGCGTGGCGTGGGGCGGTGGCGCGCCCAGCGGCGCCAAGCCCGCCAGCCCAGCAAGGCACCCAGCAAAGCGGCGTACAACGCCACTTCGGCGAAGTCCTGCTTGCCGGCGCGCATCCAGAAAAAGTGCAACACCGCCAGCACGGCCACCGCGTACACCATGCGGTGCAGCGCCTGCCAGCGTGCCGCCCCCAGGGTGCGGATGGCACGGTTGAACGACGTGGCCGCCAATGCGAGCAGCAGCAACCAGGCCAGCGTGCCGACCAGGATGAAGGGGCGCTTGGGCACATCGGCCACGATGTCCGCCCAGTCCAGGCCCATGTCGAACCAGGCGTAGGACAGCCAGTGCAGGCTGGCATAGAAAAACACGAACAAGCCCGCCATGCGGCGAAAGCGCGCCAGCTGTGGCCAGCCCGCCGTCACGCGCAGCGGTGTGATGAGCAGCACCAACACCAGTGCACGCAGCGCCCAGTCACCCAGCGACCGAATCAGCGCTTCGGCCGGGTTGGCGCCCAGCTGGTTGGTGGCGGCAGCCCAGAACAGCCAGACTGCGGGTGACACGCACAACGCGAAGGCCAGGGGCTTGGCGGCCGGATGGCCCAGCGCGCGCATCAATAGAACTTTTTGAGATCCATGCCGGCGTACAACGACCCGACCTGCGCTTCGTAGCCGTTGAAGCGCTCGGTCTTGCGGCGCTTGGCGAACAGGCCGCCTTCGTCGCCCAGCCGGCGTTCGGTGGCCTGGCTCCAGCGGGGATGCGGCACATCGGGGTTGACGTTGGAATAGAAGCCATATTCCTGCGGTGCAGCGATGTTCCAGGCGGTCTTGGGCTCTTTCTCGACGAAGCGAATCTTGACCAGCGACTTGCCGCTCTTGAAACCGTACTTCCAGGGCACCACCAGGCGCACAGGGGCTCCGTTCTGGTTGGGCAACACTTCGCCGTACATGCCGAAAGCCAGCAGCGTCAGCGGGTGGCGGGCCTCGTCCATGCGCAAACCTTCGACATAGGGCCACAACAACACGCTCGACCGAAGGCCCGGCATGGTTTCGCGGTCGGCCTGGGTCACGAACTCCACGTACTTCGCACTGCCTTGCGGCTCCACCTGGCGGATCAGTTCGGCCATCGAAAAACCCACCCAGGGAATCACCATGGACCAGCCTTCCACGCACCTGAGCCGGTAGATGCGCTCTTCCATCGGGGCGAGTTTCAACAGGTCGTCGATGCCGTAGGTGCGTGGCTTGTTCACCAGGCCTTCGACCGACACGGTCCAGGGTCGCGTCTTGAGCGTGTGGGCATTGGCCGCAGGATCCGACTTGTCGGTGCCGAACTCGTAGAAGTTGTTGTAGGTGCTGGCGTCTGCGTAGCTGGTGGGCTTTTCCATCGTCTGCGCGCCAGGCACGCCAGAACGCACGGAGGGCAAGGCGGCCAGCCGGTTCGGACGTGCGGTGCCAGCGGCCTGCGCCAACGCGTCGCGCGATGCCCAGCTGGCCAGCGCGGCCCCGCCCGCCCCCAGTGCGAGGCGCTGCATCCACGCGCGCCGGTCGAGGTAGGCGCTGTGAGGCGTGATCTCGCTGGCCACGGGGTGCTGGAAGCCGTGGTCGGTGGACCGGATGATCATGGTGCGCTCCTGTTGTTGACTGTCGGTCGTACGAGGCCGCAGTGTCTTACAAAGTTTCCCCGCACCGGGGGCGCCGCAAACAAAACACCCCGCCTAGGCGGGGTGTCGTGAACGGGCGGTGAAAGCGATCAGAGCTCGCCGTAGCTGTGCAGACCCGAGAGGAACATGTTCACGCCCAGGAAGGCAAAGGTCGTCACGGCCAGGCCCACCAGGGCCCACCAGGCGGCCACGGTGCCGCGCAGGCCCTTCATGAGGCGCATGTGCAGCCAGGCGGCGTAGTTCAGCCAGACGATCAGGGCCCAGGTTTCCTTCGGGTCCCAGCTCCAGTAGCCGCCCCAGGCTTCGGCCGCCCAGAAGGCACCCAGCACAGTGGCGATGGTGAAGAATGCAAAGCCGATGGCGATCGCCTTGTACATCACGTCGTCCAGCACCTCGTAACTGGGCAACTTGGCGGCGATGCGACCGCGCGCGGCCAGGATGCCGCCAACGATCAGAGCAGACACCCCGAAGTAGATAAACCAGTAGCTGCCGCCCTTCTCGAGCGCGGACTGACGGAACACGATCGGCTCCAGGCACAGCACGATGCCCAGCAGAAACAGCGGCGCCAGCTTGTACCAGCGGGTTTCAGACGCACTCTGCTTGACCAGATAGGCGAACGCCAGCATGGCAGCGATGGCGAAAGTGCCATAGCCGACAAAGTTGGCCGGCACGTGCAGCTTCATCCACCAGCTCTGCAACGCCGGCACCAGCGGCTGGATCTGATTGGCCTCGCGCACCACCGAATACCAGACCAGGAAGCCCACCGCGGCACTGACCACCAGCATCACGAACGCCCCCATGGAGCGGGTCTTGTACTGGTCTTCGTAGTACAGATAGAAGGCCGCCGTCATCCAGCAGAACAGCACGAACACCTCGTACAGATTGCTGACCGGAATGTGACCGATGCCCGGACCGATCTGGTGGCTTTCGTACCAGCGCACCATGGTGCCCACCAGCGCCAGCGTCACGGCTACCCAGACCAGTCGCGAACCCAGGCTGTCAAAGGTTGCACCATCGCGGCTGAGCATGCCCACCCAGTAGAACAGCGTGCTCATGAAGAACAGCACGCTCATCCAGAGGATGGCCGATTGGCTGGACAAGAAATACTTGAGCAGGAAGACCTGGTCGGCGCGCGCCAGGTCGGCCGTGCCGGCCGGCGTCTGGTACAGCGAGATGGCCAGCAGCGACAAGCTGGTCACCACGACCATCAGCGTGCGCAGTGGACGCCAGAACCAGCCCAGCCAGATCAGCGAGGGGGTGGTGCCGGCGAGAATCCATTTCTCGTACACGTCCATGGCGGAGCCATAGCGCATGAAGGCCCATGCGGTACCGGCCAGCAAGAGAGCGGCAAACAGCCAGTCCCACACATTGCGGCGAGCGAAGTAACCGGGTTGCAGGCTCGCGCCATCCGCCTGTCCGCGTTTGAGTTCGATGGTCTGTGTGGCGGTGTTCATGGGGTCACCTTCAGCAACTGGGTTTTCAGGGTTTCAAACTCTTGATCGGCTTCCATCGTCTTGCGGTTGGACGACAGGGCCATGGACGCCTGGGCATGGCCGTCACCGGCCGGCGCCAGCCACACCCACACGCGGCGTTCGCGCACGTAGAGCATGACAAAAACGCCAACGATCAGCAAGAAGCAGCCCAGATAGACGATGGTCTGGCCGGGCGCGCGCGCGACCTGGAACACGCTGGCCTGCACGTGCTGGAAATCCTTGAGCTGGAACGTCATGGGCGCGGGGTAATAAAACGAGTCGCTCAGACCCATGACCGCTGCGCGCATGAAGCTCGCCGCTTTGTCGTCGTTGGGCAGCGGTGGCAGACCGGCCCGTTCTCGGCCCACCTGCAGCAGTTCGAACAGCGTGCCGTTGAGAATCTGCACCAGCACATCGCTGGCGCGTTCGCGTTCGACTTCGGGCACATTGGTTTCCAGGAAGGCGGCCACCGCCGGCAATCCCCCTTTGATGGGTGGATCACCCGGCTTCGCGGCGATGGTCTCCGCACCGGCGAACAGACCAAGCGCACGGTTGGCTGACTGCTGCAGGGCCTCGGCCAGTTCAGGCTTGCCCCCTTCCACGGCGTTGACCGCGTACCGGCGGATGGCCTGCTCGCGTTGCACAGGGTCGATCAGGGCCGAGCGCAGTCGCACGAACTCGTCCAGGCTGTCCTGATCGTCGGCCGGCACGCGCAAGTAGCGGAACGGCTCGGACGGGGTCTCGCGCATGCCAAAGAGGTACATGCGCGTGCCGTCGATGTCCACCGGCAGCATGTAGTTGTTGTACTCCACCGCTTGGCCTGCCGCGTCGCGCAGCTTGTAGCTGAAGCTAGGGCCCACGTTGTGCAACTTCTTTTCGGTTTTGGTCTTGTGGCCGGCGCCCAGCTGGCCTTCGATGGAACTGCGCAGGTCCACCGCGCGCACGTCGGTCCCACCGGTGCTGGGAGCACCACCCATGTTCTCGACGTTGATCACGCGCAGACCGGTGTACTCCAACGTCAATTTCTGGTCGCCATTGGTCAGCGAGGTGGAGCCGCCGACGGTGCCGGAAATCTCGAACGGCTTGGTCGGGCCGTTGATGGGCACGGCCTGGAGGTTCAGACGCGAGCCCCCGTCGTCAAAGCTGGACTGGTAGATGTTGATGCCGCGGTGGCTGGCCGGGTGGTTGACCTCGACGCGGGCTTCCTTCTTCTCGCCGGTCTCGTGGTCGTGGATCACGATGTCGCTGGCGAACAGCCTGGGCATGCCGGTATCGTAGTACTCGACGATGAACTTCTTGAGCTCGACCGAGAACGGCAGGTCCTGCAACAGCACTCCATCCGACTGGCTCAGGATCGCCGTGCCGGCGGTGGTGCCCTCGGTCACCAGCAGGTTGCCGCGGAACGTGGGGTTCTGCGGCGAGAGTCGGTGCTCGGGCTTTACGTCGGCGATCAGACCGCCGCCGCTGTAGGACGTCTTGCCGTTGAACCACATCTGTGCGCGCACGATGAGGTCACCATCGAGCAGGCCACCGATGCACACCAGCACGATGGCGCTGTGCGCTGCCAGGTAGCCCACCTTGTTGGCCGCCCCGGCCTTGGCCGCCACCATCCAGCCCGTGCCGGCATCGCTCTCGCGCGACTGCAGCTTGACCTTCCAGCCCGCACCCAGCAGCGTCTGACCGATGCGGTGGGCTGCGGCCTCGGGGCCTTCGGCCAGCTGGCCTTCCGCGCGGTGCGGAAACGCCTTGAGGCTCTGCTCGCGGATGTTTTCCTTGTAGGCCTTGAAGTCGGTCAGGATTTTGGGCGTGTTGCGGGCGATGCACAGGCTGGTGCTGGTGACCAGAAAGGCCAGGATCAGCAAAAACCACCAGGCGCTGTAGACGGTGTAGATCTGGGCATTGCCGAACACGTCGGACCAGAACGGGCCGAACTGGTTGACGTAGTTGTTCAGCGGCTCGTGCTGCTTGACCACGGTACCGATCACCGAGGCGATGCAGATCACGGTCAGCAGCGCGATGGCGAACCGCATGGAAGACACCAGCTCCACCAGCTCGCCGAGGATGCGGGAGCCGGATCGAACTTGCAGGCCTTGGGTGGAGACAGTCATGAATGCGCCGGAAAAAACAAACAGGGCGGGTCTGGAAGCCAGAACACGCCCTGTTGTGATGCTTGAAAAGCCTGACGGTTCAATGCAAAGCGGTGTCGAAAACCCGCATTGTGGCGTCAAATATTATTGGCCGCTTATATCCCTGGAAAACCCGGGGACAAAGGCCGTGCGATCAACGAAGACCGGCGATGTAGTCCGCCACGGCCTTGATTTCGCGGTCGTTCATCTTGGCGGCCACGCCCGTCATCTGGGCGTTGTTGTGGCGAACGCCGTCGCGGAAAGCCTTGAGCTGGGCTTCGGTGTAGCCAGCGTGCTGGCCGGCCAGTCGGGGATACTGGGCCGGGATGCCGGCGCCGTTGGGGCTGTGGCAACCGGCGCACGCTGCGATCTGGCGGTCAGCGATGCCGCCGCGGTAGATGCGCTCGCCCAGACGGATGGTGTCCTTGTTCTGCGCGAAGCCGGGGGTCGCTTTCTGGCTGGCCAGCCAGAAGCCAATGTTGCGCATGTCTTCGTCGGACAAAGCCGCGGCAAAGCCCTTCATGACAGCGTTGTCGCGCTTGCCAGACTTGAACTCCTGCAGCTGCTTGACGAGGTACTCCGGGTGCTGCTGGGCGAGCTTGGGGTTCTCGGCGATGGTCGAGTTGCCATCGGCAGCGTGGCAGGCGATACAGACCTGGCCATAGACCGCAGCCCCTTTGGCCAGATCGGGTTTGGCCGCTTGAGCGTGGGTGTTGAACGACAACACAGCGGCGCTGGCCGCGAGAAGCAGAGAGACGGGCAGTTTCATGTCGGGGCGGCGTCGTGGGCGACGCATCGGTTTGAAGATGTGTGCGGGTTTCTGAGCTGGAACCGATCGATTTTACAATGCCCCACTGGACCCACCCCAAATGACCCAACACCACAAGCCCGCCTCAGCCGCCTCCCAACGCCCTTCCCGCCCCTCTGCCGCGGACAACGCCCATGCGCAGGAGCTCAAGCGCCTGCACGGGTGGCTGCACACGGCACGCTTCCTGACCACGGCGCCACAACTGGAACACCTGCCCGCGCTGGATGTGCCGGAAATCGCTTTTGTGGGCCGATCCAATGCGGGCAAGTCCACCTCCATCAACACGCTGACCCAGCAAAAGCGGCTGGCCTTTGCCTCCAAAACACCGGGGCGCACCCAGAGCATCAACCTCTTTTCCCTGGGCAAACAGGGCGAAACCGACGCGGTGCTGGCCGACCTGCCGGGTTACGGCTACGCCGCCGTGCCACAGGAAGCCAAACTCCGCTGGCAACGGGTGATGGCCAACTACCTGATCACGCGTGAAAACCTCAAGGGCGTGGTGCTGCTCTGCGACCCGCGTCTGGGGTTGACGGAACTGGACGAGACCTTGCTGGACGTGATCCGCCCCCGGGTGCAGGAAGGCCTGAAGTTCCTGATTTTGCTGACCAAGGCCGACAAACTCACCCACGCCGAAGCACAGAAGGCCTTGTCCATCGCCCGGCTGCAGTGTGGCGGCGGCGAGGCCCGCCTGTTCTCGGCCCTGAAAAAGCAGGGGCTGGACGAAGTGGCGCAGCTGCTGTGGCAGTGGACACACGAGGCCCCCGGCACCGCGGCCGAGGCAGCCGAGCCGGAAGCGCTCGACTGATTTCATTCGGCGCCGTAGAGCGTGGCCTGGCCAGGTGGCCGGGTCTTGAACCGCTTGTGCACCCAGAAGTACTGTTCGGGCATGGTCGCGATCATGTCCTGCAGCAGCGCGTTCATGCGTGCGGTATCGGCCACCGGGTCGTCGGTCGGGAATCCCTCCCAGCGCGGCAGCACCGTGACGTCGTACCCCTGTGGCGTGAGCCGGCTGATGACCGGCACGACCTGCGCGCGCGCCAGCCGCGCAAAGCGTGAAAGTGAGGTGATGGTGGCCGCCGGCACGCCGTAAAACGGCACAAACACCGAGTCGTGGGCGCCATAGTCCATGTCGGGCAACAGGTACAGCGGTTCGCCCGCGCGCAGGGCCGCCACCAGCGGCTTGAGGCCTTGGCGGCGCGGCACGATGTGGGCCTGACCAAAGCGCTGCCGGCCGTCCAGGATCCAGCGGTCCACCGCCTTGTTGACCTGTTCGGCGTAGATGGTGCAAAAGCGCCGCTCCAGCTGCGAGGTCAGCGCGGTCCAGCCGGCGTCCAGCCCGACAAAATGCGGCGCAAAGATCACCGTCGGGGCGTCACCCGCCAGAGCCGCGACCTCGCCATTGAGTCGCAGGCGGCGATTCACCGTCTCCGGGTGGCCGTGCCAGAGCCAGCTGCGGTCCAGCCAGGCCTGCGCGAAATGCACGAAGTGCCGGCGCACCGCAGCGTGGCGCTGCGCCTCGGGCAGCTCGGGAAAACACAGCGCCCAGTTGGTTCGCGCGATGCGGCGACGCCGCCCGGCCAACGCGTGCAGCGTGCGGCCGAACACCCAGCCCAGCGCGCGCACCAGCGGCAGGGGGGTACGGGCGAGCACGCGCATCAGCGCCAGGCCCAGGACATTGCCCCACCGGTCGGCGATGGGTTTGCACAGCGATTTCAGGCGGTCGGACAGGCTCATGGGCTGGGCGGAGCGGCGGGTTCGGACGGACCTCGCTGCACGGCAGGTGTCTTGTAGCGGTCGTAAGACCAGAGGTATTGGCGCGGGCACTCGCGCACCAGTTGTTCCATCGCCTGGTTGATCTGCTGGGCAGCGGTGGCAGCGTCGGTGGACAAAGGCCCCCAGGCCGAGGCGTCGTAGGGGCGCACATGGACGAGGAATCCGCGGCCCCAGCGCAGACGCTCGCCCCAGGCCAACAGCACCTGGGCATCGGCGGCGTGGGCCAGGCGGGCCGAAAGCGTCATGGTGTACGCGTCACGCCCGAAGAACGGCGCCCAGACACCCTGACCGGCGGGCGGCACCTGGTCGGGCAGCAGCCCCACCACCTGGCCCGCCTTGAGCGCCTTGATCAGTTGTTTGACGCCGGCCAGCGTGGTGGGTGCGGTCTGCAGGCCCGGGCGCTGGCGCGCACCGGCCACGAGGTCACGCAGCCAGGGCTGGCGGGCCGGGCGGAACAGCACCGTCATGGGCTGACGGGCACCAAAGCGTTGCGCGTACGCCTGGGCGGCGATCTCGAAACAGCCCAAATGCGGGGTGAGGAACAGCACGCCGCGGCCATGGGCCTGCGCGGCTTCGATGTGGGCGGCCCCTTCCCAGCCCATGCGCACGGACCGGCCCAGCCACAGACGCGGCAGCTCGGCCACCAGTTTGCCGGCCTCGCCCACCGAGGCCAGCGCAGCCGTCACCGGCACACCCGCCAGCTTCGCGTGGGCCAGCAGACGGCGCCGGTAGCGCGGGGAGAGCACAAAGCTCAGCCAGCCCAACCCCCAACCCAGCGCGTGCAACAACGGCAGCGGCAGGACCGAGAAGGTGCGAAAGAGGAGGTGAACGAAAAACGTCACGGAACGGGGATCACAAGGCGATCTGCGGGAGGAAAACAGGGTTTTTCGGCTCGATCCAATCCGTGCGACTGGTCTAAAATCCGCCCATCGCCGAGTTATTGAACTAATTGCGGGGCGATTCACAAATTCCGCTAAAGCGTTCGCCGAACTCCAGAGACCGGCAACGCCGATCCACCAACTTGGAGTTTATCTACATGGCGAACGACTTCCTCTTCACGTCCGAATCCGTCTCCGAAGGCCACCCCGACAAGGTCGCCGACCAGATCTCGGACGCCATCCTCGACGCGATCTTTGCGCAGGACCCGCGCAGCCGCGTGGCCGCTGAAACCCTGACCAACACCGGTCTGGTGGTGCTGGCCGGTGAAATCACGACGCAGGCCAACGTGGACTACATCCAGGTGGCGCGCGACACGATCAAACGCATCGGCTACGACAACACCGAATATGGCATCGACTACAAAGGCTGCGCCGTGCTGGTGGCCTACGACAAGCAGTCCAACGACATCGCGCAGGGCGTGGACCACGCGTCCGACGACCACCTGAACACCGGCGCCGGTGACCAGGGCCTGATGTTCGGCTACGCCTGCGACGAAACGCCCGAGCTGATGCCCGCGCCCATCCACTACGCACACCGCCTGGTCGAGCGCCAGGCCCAGCTGCGCAAGGACGGCCGCCTGCCGTTCCTGCGCCCGGACGCCAAGAGCCAGGTGACCATGCGCTACGTGGACGGCAAGCCGCACAGCATCGACACCGTGGTGCTGTCCACCCAGCACAGCCCGGATCAGAGCGAGACCTCCACCAAGATGAAGGACAGCTTCATCGAAGCGGTGATCGAAGAAATCATCAAGCCGGTGCTGCCCAAGGAGTGGCTGCAGAACACGCGCTACCTGGTCAACCCGACCGGCCGATTCGTCATTGGCGGCCCGCAGGGTGACTGTGGTCTTACGGGCCGCAAGATCATCGTCGACACCTACGGCGGCGCCTGCCCGCACGGCGGTGGCGCGTTCTCGGGCAAGGACCCTTCCAAGGTGGACCGTTCGGCCGCCTACGCCGCGCGTTACGTGGCCAAGAACGTGGTCGCCGCCGGTCTGGCGCGCCAGTGCCAGGTGCAGGTGGCTTACGCCATCGGTGTGGCCAAGCCGATGAACATCACGGTCTACACCGAAGGCACCGGCGTGATCCCCGACAGCGAGATCGCCAAGCTGGTGGAGGCCCACTTCGACCTGCGCCCCAAGGGCATCATCCAGATGCTGGACCTGCTGCGCCCGATCTACAGCAAGACCGCCGCCTACGGCCACTTCGGCCGCGAAGAGCCCGAGTTCACCTGGGAAAAGACGGACAAAGCGGCTGTGCTGCGTGCAGCCGCCGGGCTGTAAGCCCGCTGGGCATCAGCGAGCTTTCTGGCGTTCGGCGCAGCCAACGCACCGATCGCGTCAAGGCCTTGCGCGAGGCGGCAGGCTTCAAGTAAGCGAGCGCCAACATACCCAAAGCCCCTGAGCGAGAGCCAGGGGCTTTTTTGTGCCTTTTCTCCGTTTTCACCGGGCCACATCGCCCTGAATTTTTGCGGCCGGCGGCCGATAGCTACAGCACGGAGTATTTCTGCCACACCCGGCAGCTCACGATCTGGAGCTCTACCCCATGGACCACACCCTCAGCCTGGAGCCGGCCGCCGCCGCCCCCGACCTGGAAGCCCTGGTGGCCCAGCGCACGCACGAGTTGCAACAGGCCCTGGACCGCGCGCAGGCGCTGTACGACCACGCGCCCTGTGGCTACCTGTCGCTGGACGCGGACCTGCGCTTCGTCAACATCAACCAGACCCTGCTGAACTGGCTGGGCTACACGCGAGAAGAACTGGTCGCGCACCGGGACCTGTTCGATCTGATCGACCCGGCGCTGCGCGAAACCATGTCCCGGCGCATGCAGTCGCTGCTGCTCGGCGGGCAGACCGAAGGCCTGGAGATCGAAGTGCGCCGCAAGGACGGCAGCCGTTTCCAGGTGCTGGCCTCATCGACCGCGGTGTGCGACGCAGAGGGCCAGTTCCTGCACAGCAACACCACGGTGGTGGACATCAGCGAACGCAAGGCGGCCGAGCGGCGACTGAGTGCACACGAAAGCTTCCTGCAAACCATCACCGACCGCATCCCGGTGCACCTGGCCTATTACGACAAGGACCTGGTGTGCCGCTTCGTCAACCGCGCGCACGCCCACGGCAACGGCAAGCACCCGCACGAAATGATCGGCGAGCCGCTGGCGCTGGTGGTGCCACCGGACCTGCTGCCCGACATCCTCCCGCACGTGGCCGACGCGCTCAATGGCCAGCCGCAGACGTTTGAAATCGAGCGCCCCGGCCCGGGCGACCAGCGCAGCTATTACGAGATCCACTACATCCCCGACCAGCAGGACGGCGTGGTCGAGGGCATCTTCATCGAGCTGCACGACATCACCGAACGCAAGCGCACCGAAGAGTTCGTTCTCGAAGCAAATCGGGACCTGGAAGAGCGGGTGCGCGAACGCAGCGCCGAACTCTTCCTGAGCGAGCAGCGCTACCGCCTGATGGTGGACGCGGTGCAGGACTACTGCGTGTATTTCGTGAACGAAGAAGGCGTCATCACCGAGTGGACCGAGAGCGCCCAGCGCCTGCACGGCCACCGCCGCCAGCAGATCGTGGGCAAGCCCTACCGGCAGTTGCTCGCCGCCAACAACGCCGGCGAGGACGAGGTCGACCCCGACCAGGTGATGCGCCTGGCCAAGGCCCACGGCCAGTGGGAAACCCGTGGCTGGCGCCTGCGCGACGACGGCTCGCGCTTCTGGGCCCACACCGTGCTGACCGCGCTGCGCAACGAAACGGGGGAGTTGCAGGGTCTGTCCAGCATCACCCGTGACATGACCGCCGCCAAGAGCCTGGAGGACGTGATGAACGACCTCAACAAGGAACTCGAAAAGCGCGTGGCCGAACGCACCCAGCAGCTGGTGGCCGCCAACAAAGACCTGGACGTGTTTTCGCACATGGTCTCGCACGACCTGCGCGCACCGCTGCGCCACATCGCCAGCTTCCTCACACTGTTGCAGGAGCAACTGGGCGAGTCCAGCGACAAGCTGGTCAACCAGTACCTGGCCTCCATTTCCAAGGCCAGCAAGCGCATGAGCCTGATGATCGAAGGCCTGCTGGAATACGCCCGCCTGGGCCGGGTGTCCATCGAGTCACAGCCGGTGCCGCTGACACCGCTGATCGACGGCGTGATCGGGCACCTCAAGCAGGAACACCCGAACCGCAACATCACCTGGACGGTGGAAGACGACCTGCCGGTGGTGCGCGGCGACGCCATGCTGCTGGCCGAGGTGTTCACCAACCTGCTGGAGAACTCGGTCAAGTACACCCGCACGCACGAGAGCGCGCACATCGAAGTGGGCTGGCGCGTCAACCCGGTGGGCGGGCGCACCTTCTACATCCGCGACGACGGCGTCGGCTTCGACCTGGAGAAGGCGCACAACCTGTTTGTCATGTTCCAGCGCCAGCACCATTCGATGGACTTCGAAGGCACCGGCACCGGCCTAGCACTGTCGCAGCGCATCATTGAACGGCACGGCGGCCGCATCTGGGCCGAAACCGCGCCTGGTGAAGGCTGCGTTTTCTACTTCACCCTGCCCTTCGACGGACTGGAACCCGAACCCGAACTCGACTTTCCGCGGTCGGCCATGGCCGAGCTGACGATCTGATACGTCCGCTCTGCCAGACCCTCGGGGTTCACGTGACCGGCCTATCATCCGGCGCGTGAACCCCACCACTTTTTCTGCACCCACCAGCCAATACTGGCTGATGAAGTCCGAGCCCGAAGAGTGCTCGATCGACGACGCACTGGCCGCACCGGGTGCCACCGTGCCCTGGACCGGCGTGCGCAACTACCAGGCGCGCAACTTCATGCGCGATGCGATGCAGGTCGGCGACGGCGTGCTGTTCTACCACTCCAGCTGTCCGCAGCCGGGCATCGTGGGCCTGGCACGCGTGGCCTCGGGCACGCGGCCGGACCCGACGCAGTTCGATCCCGCCTCGCCCTACTTCGACGCCAAGTCCAAGCCGGCCGAACCGCGCTGGCTGCTGCTGGACGTGCAGGCGCTGCGCAAGACGCGCCTGATCGGCCTGCCCGAGCTGCGTTCCACGCCCGAACTGGCCGACATGGTGCTGCTGCAGCGCGGCAGCCGGCTGTCCATCACGCCGGTCAGCCCAGCGCACTGGCACTTCATCACTCGGCAGCTGATGGGCGTGTGAAGCGCCGCACCGGTCCGGCTTCGGCTTCGATCAGCGGCCGCAGATCCCGCTGAGCACCGGCCGCCATCAGCAGTTCGGCCACCAGGAACATCGGTCCCACGAGCAGACCGCGCAGATCGTCGAAAAAGGCAGGCTTGCGACCTTCCCACACATGGCCGACGGTCTGGAACACCCAGCCGACCACGAAGCTGCCCAGACCCCAGGTGAGCCAGGTTGCGGTGGACGCCTCGCCCAGCGGCTGGGCCAGTGCCACCAGACCGGCCAGCGCCACCATCGTCGGCACGGTGACCGAAGCGCGACCCAGCCGCAGATACCACACCGCCGTCAGCGCCCAGACCAGCCAGTGGGCCCCGGGCAGCACCGAGCCAGCACCGCCCAGAGGCACCCGCGCCAGCAGGGCCGCGATGCCGAACGCGATGAGCGGAATGCCCACGAAGTGGGTGGCGATGTTGCGCGGGTCGCGGTGGTAGCGCGCGTACTCGATCAGTTGCCGGGTGGCGTTGTCCATGGTCGTCTCCTGGTTTTGGGCTCTGTCAGGCGCAAGCATCCGCTGTCGGCCTCGGGGTCGTCTGTCAAAATTTCGACAAACCCCCTGCCCTGCCCGCCCACCCGAGGGCAAACCCCTATCTCCCCATGCCCGCGTCCCCCCTGGCACCGTCCGGCCTGCACACCGCCCTGACCAGCGACGAATGGTTCGGCGCCTGCGCGCCGGCGCTGCAGGCCGAACTGCTGCGCCTGGGCCGGCTGCGCGCGCTGGCCCACGGCACATCGCTGTTCGCGCGCGGCGGCGAGGCCGACGGCCTGTGCTGCGTGCTCGCCGGTGCGCTGCGCATCGGCGCCCTCAACGCCGACGGCGACAGCGCCCTGCTGGCCTATCTGGAGCCCTACCAGTGGTTCGGCGAAATCTCGCTCATCGACGGCCGCCCGCGCACCCACGACGCCGTGGCCGATGGCCCCACGCAGGTGCTGGTGGTGCCGCGCGAGGCACTGATCGCCTGGCTCGACGAGCACCCGGCGATGTGGCGCGAACTCGCCCGGCTGGCCTGCCGCAAGCTGCGCGTGCTCTTCGTGGCGGTGGAGGAACTGGCGCAACTGCCGCTGGAAGAACGCGTCTGGCGCCGCCTGCAACTGGTAGCCCAGGGCTACGGCAGCCGCGAAGCCCCGCGCCGCCGCATCCGCCTGGCGCAGGAGGTGCTGGCCCAGATGCTGGGCGTGAGCCGCCAGAGCATCAACAAGGCGCTCAAGGCGCTGGAAGCGGGCGGGCGCGTGCGGCTGCACTATGGCGAAATCGAGCTGCTGTAGAAGCGCCGCAAATAAAGTCGCATTCATTCCCGCAAACATTTGACTTTTCCTTTTCAAGTCATAGACTTGCGCATGGATAAAAAGTCGCAAACATTCCCGCTATACGACCATCCGTCCCAGATGGAGCCGCTGCTGCCCGGCGAGCACCGCCTGGGGCCGTTGCTGGAGCAAGCGCACGACCTCATCCGCCAGTCGGACCGGCTCGCAGGCCTGTGCCAGCCCGGCGCTCTCAGCGGCTTGCGGCGACTGCTGCGGGCCATGAACTCGTACTACTCCAACAAGATCGAGGGCCAGCACACCCTGCCGCTGGAGATTGAACAGGCCCTGCGCAACGACTATGCGCAAGACGCCGAAAAGGCGCGCCGCCAGCGCCTGGCCCTGGCCCACATGGCCACCGAACAGCAACTGGAAACCCTGTGGCCGCAGTGGGACAGCGCTCAGGTGTGGTCACCGCAGACGGTGCAGGACATCCACCAGGACCTGTTTGCCCGCCTGCCCGCCACCGACCGCTTGCTGCCCCCGTCAGACGGCGCACAGGCCAGCGCGGAACTGAAGCCGGGCGAACTGCGCACACAGGAAGTGAGCGTGGGCCGGCACGCCGCGCCGGTGGCGGTGCAGTTGCCCGCCTTCCTCGCGCGCTGGTCGCAGGTGTACGGACAGGTTCGACGCGGCGAAATGCAGGTGCTGGCCATGGCCGCCGCCCACCACCGGCTGGCGTGGATTCACCCCTTTCGCGATGGCAACGGCCGCGTCGCCCGCCTGCACAGCCACCTGGTACTGGGCCAACTGGGCTTGACCAACGGGCTGTGGTCCCCGCTGCGCGGCTTTGCCCGCACACAGGACGCGTACTACGCCCAGTTGGCCGCGGCGGACGAACCGCGTGCGGGCGACCTGGACGGTCGCGGAAACCTGAGCGAGCGAGCCTTGGAGCAGTGGATGGCCTACACCCTGGGCGTTTGCCTGGACCAAGTGGACTTCATGACACGCACGCTGGCCCTGGACGGGATGAAAGACCGCATGGCCGCCTGCCTGGCCTATGAAGAGCAGGTGGTGAAACAAGGGGTGCGCAGCGAAGCCCTGCGTGCGCTGCACTACCTGTTCGCCACCCAGAGCGAGCTCGATCGCGCCGACTTCAAGGCCCTGCTCGGCCTGGGCGAACGCCTGGCCACCGCGCAAGTGAGCGCCCTGCTCAAACGCGGCCTGCTGGAAAGCGACACGACCTACGGCAAGCTGCGCCTGGGCGTGCCGCAACACGCGCTGCGCTTTTACTTTCCGCGGTTGTGGCCGGAGGCCGAAGCGCAAGCTTGAAGCCTTCCGCCGGGCTCAACGGCCCGAACCGCCGGCAAACCGCAACGCCGAACGCTCCCGCGCCTTCTGCGCTTCCACCTCGCGGTTCTTCGGCTCGGCGTTCGTCACCAGCGACTGGATCAACCGCCGCGCCGAATCTGCCACCTCGGCCACCGCGCGGTCAAACGCTTCTTCGTTCGCCTTGCTCGGCACGCTGAACCCGCTGAGCTTGCGCACGAACTGCAGCGAAGCATCGCGAATCTCCAGTTCGCTCGCGGGCGGCTCGAAGTTGAACAGGGTCTTAATGTTGCGGCACATGAGTGGCTCCTGCAGGGGAACAATCGAGGGTTGGGATAGGTTTTGATTCGTTGACATGGCGCGACCCTTAGCAAACTTCCGCTTGGCCGTTATCACACCCCCTCAGCTGCCAGTCCGACCATAGCGCGGACCCCCGTTTGTGGGTTCGCGGCGCAAAGCTTGAGGCATTGCGGGCTCGCCAATAGGGGTGGTCTCCCGTGCAGACCGTGGGCTGTTTACTCTGGCCCTGGCATACGCGGAAGGTCACTCTTGTTCACAATGCTCTTGCCTTCTTTTTGGAACAGTTCACGCTTTGCCGCCTGTTTCAGCGGCGCCATGCGACCTTCGTCGTGCTGGTCAAAGTAGCTGCCACCGTGTTTTTGTAGGCAAGGATCGACAGTTAAAGTTAAAGAACAAAACAACTTCGTTTTAAAACACTTGCGTTTTAAAACGAAGTTGTTTAGATTGACGATCTCTAGGAGGATGCATGATCGACTATACGACCAAGACTTATGGCAGAAATCAGGAGGTTGAGGCCATCTACAAGATGTTCCTTAACGATCGCGACGTCGCGATGCCTGGACCAAGGCGACTCGGCAAGACCTTTGTACTCGAGAGAATCGTTGACCGCGGCGCCGCCAACGGATGGCATGCCGTGAAGGTCGAAATAGCAGGTTGCACAGATGTGCGCTCTGTCTTCAAGCGCCTGTGCGAGACGATTGGCAGACGGCAAACCGGTGGCACGAAGGTCATTTCATGGCTGCGCCAGCACCTCGGACAAATCGTGTCGCCTCGTTCTGACCCAAGTGGGCCGTGGTATCAGCCTTTGCTGAGCTTGGACTTCGAAACCTGGTTCGAGAGACTCATTCGCGCGATGAACGACGACACATCGCATAGGTGGGCGCTGCTGATCGACGAATTGCCGATCTTCCTGAAGGCGCTGCACGATCGCGGACCAGAGGGCGTGGCACAGGCGCTCAGTTTTATGAACCTGATTAGCCGGCTACGCGACGACAACAAGCGCGTTCGCTGGCTGATCACAGGGTCGATCGGCATCGAGCCGCTCGCCCGAGCGGGCAACTACATGGGCGTTCTCGCAAAGTTCGACACCTTCGAGCTTGAGCCATTGACGGAAATGGACGCTCGGAACTATGTCCAGGACCAAGCCACCATGGGCCGTCTGCCCGGCCGCAGCGTCATTACCGACACCGAGGCCACCGCCATCGTGGCCGCCGTTGGTTGGCGAGCGGCCTACTACCTCGACGCGCTGGCGCAAAAGATGACCGGCCAACCCAGCAACGACCCCGCCGAAGCGGCTCAGCTGGTGGAGCAAGCGGTTGAAACTCTGCTGAAGCCAGTACATGCGGCTTCCTTCGGAACCTGGGAAGAGCACATCCGCAAACATTACCGCGACCCGGAACGAGGCCTCGCGTTTTCCGCCCTGGCAGCCCTTGCACCACACCCTCAGGGGCGATCGATAGACACTGTCCTCACCACCATCGGCCGTGCCGATCTGACACGAGTGCAGTTACAGGCGGTCCTCACCCGGCTGCACACCGAAGGCTTTGTCACGGTGCAAGATTGGGATGGCCCTGATCCGACAGCCGCTTTCAGAAACCCGCTGCTGCGCCGCTGGTGGCAGCGCTACACGCCACAGGCGAATGGGTGAGGCAGATCGACGATGGACCTCACCTTCTTCAACCCACGCTCGCAAAGCGAGGCGGACTTCATTGCAAGCTTCGTTGCCCGAGCCAGCACGCTTGAGTTTTTTTTGCGGCAGTTGCAGCAACTCGGGCCAGATGAGGCAGCGCGTCATCAACTCGTCGTTGCGCCGCGCGGGTTTGGCAAGACATCGTTGCTGCGCCGCATTGCGATTGCTGTGCGGGCAGACGACACCATGTGCAAGCGATACGTTCCGCTCTCATTCAGGGAAGAGCAGCACAACGTCATCAGTCTGGACGTGTTCTGGCGCAATTGCCTGCAATCGCTGCTGGAAGCACGCGAGGAAGAACAAGCCAGCCAAGAGGAGCTTGATGCCATCGATATGGCGTGGGTGCGGTTGGCTCCACGCCAATCTTTGACGCGCGAGGCCCAGGATGGTGAACCCGCCTGGCAGGAGTTCAGCCAACGATGCATGGAGATGGATCGTCGCCCCATCCTGTTGATCGACAACCTGGACACGCTGCTGGCGGGGCTTGGAAAAGACCACCTGTGGTCGTTGCGCCAAACGCTGCAAAGGTCCGACGGACCCGTGGTGATCGCTGCCGCTTCGCGCTACCCTGAATCGACGCACGACCCGGAAGCGGCTTTCTACGACTTTTTCCGAATCCACACCCTGGATCGGCTGGAGGACAACGAAGTTCTGTTGTGTCTTCGAACGCTGGCCCGCCACCGCGGCGAGGCAGGCAGGCCAGTGTTGGCATTGCTGGACAGCGACCCGGGTCGCGTGGCCGCGCTCAATACACTGGCCGGCGGCAACCCGCGAACCTTGGGTGTGCTGTATGGCGTGCTTGAGTCGCACATGAGCACCGACGTGCTGTCGCAACTCAGCGCCATGCTCGACACCTTCACCGGCTGGTACCAGGCCCGTACCGAAGAACTGCCGATGCAGGCACGCGCGGTGTTCGATGCGCTGGCGCTGAATTGGGATCCGATGACGGCAGCTGCCGTTGCCCAAACCACGGGACTGGAGACCGCAGCCGTCAGCAGCCAGTTGTCGCGTCTTGAAAAGCTGGGCTATGTTGAGCCCGTGGCGCTTAGCCGTCGCGGCAAAGGCCGCAGCGGCTTCCAGGTCGTTGAGCGCTTTTTCAATATCTGGTACCTCATGCGCAACGGACCCCGGCGCACGCGCCAGAGCATCAAGTTCTTGACCGTCTTTCTTCAGTCCTGTTTCAGTGCGCCTGAACGGCGATCACTGGGCCGCCAGGTGCTCGGTGTTGAACGCGTCGACCCAGGTTACGCGCTGGCACTGGCATCGACTTTCCGAGACGGGCCCATTCGGGAGCAGCTGCTGCAGAGAGCCGAGGCAGCGTCTTCACAATCGACAGGGGCAGACGAATACCAAAAACTGATTCGATCCTTACAGCCACAGCCGAATCGAGGGGGGATGGACAGTTCTGCCCCGGATTCGGGCGACGAAGCCGCGACCCTTGGGGAATCGCAAGTCGACACCAATCTCAATGCGAGTTTGCAGAAGGACCCTCATCAGCCCGAAGAGCATGCCGAACTGGCTGCCGCGTTGCAGCATGGGCGGAATCTGCGGAAGCAAGGTCTGGGTGTTGAAGCACTGGCGGTTTTTGACAGCGCCTTAAGTCAGTGGGGTCAATCGACCGACGTGGCTTTGCACGAGCAGGTTGCACGAGCCATGGTCAACAAGGGCTTCACCCTCGGCCAGTTGGGCCGACGCGAAGAAGCGCTTGTGGTCTACGACAGCGTGGTGAGCCGGTTCGGTGAGGCCCCTGAACCGGCCTTGCGCGAATGGGTTGCACAAGCCCTGTTCTATAAGGGCGTCACCCTCGGCGAGTTGGGCCGAAGCGAAGAAGCGCTTGTGGTCTACGACAGCGTGGTGAGCCGGTTTGGTGAGGCCCCTGAACCGGCTTTGCGCGAAGAGGTTGCACGCGTCCTGTTCAACAAGGGCTTCACCCTCGGCCAGCTGGGCCGGCGTGAAGAAGCGCTTGCGGTCTACGACAGCGTGGTGAGCCGGTTTGGTGAGGCCCCTGAACCGGCTTTGCGCGAACAGGTTGCACGCGCCCTGGTCAACAAGGGCGTCACCCTCGGCGAGTTGGGCCGACGCGAAGAAGCGCTTGTGGTCTACGACAGCGTGGTGAGCCGGTTTGGTGAGTCCCCTGACCCGGCTTTGCGCGAACAGGTTGCACGCGTCCTGTTCAACAAGGGCGTCACCCTCGGCCAGCTGGGCCGGCGCGAAGAAGAGCTTGCGGTCTACGACAGCGTGGTAAGCCGGCTTGGTGAGGCCCCTGAACCGGCCTTGCGCGAATGGGTTGCACAAGCCCTGCTCTATAAGGGCTTCATCCTCGGCCAGTTGGGCCGAAGCGAAGAAGCGCTTGTGGTCTACGACAGCGTGGTGAACCGTTTTGGTGAGGCCCTTGAACCGGCTTTGCGCGAACAGGTTGCACGCGCCCTGTTCTATAAGGGCTTCACCCTCGCCCAACTGGGCCAACGCGAAGAAGCGCTTGCCGTCTACGACAGCGTGGTGAACCGTTTTGGGGAGGCCCCTGAACCGGCTTTGCGCGAACTGGTTGCACGCGTCCTGGTCAACAAGGGCGTCACCCTCGGCGAATTGGGCCGAAGCGAAGAAGCGCTTGGGGTTTGCGACAGCGTGGTGAACCGGTTTGGTGAGGCCCCTGAACCGGCTTTGCGCGAACTGGTCGTTCTTGCGGAAAAGTGCAAGGCCAACACCCTGGTTGAGGCTGGGCAGATCGATGAAGCCGAGGCGGTACTGCGCAGCGGCATTGGGCGCCGGCCAGAGAATGCGGGCCTGTGGAACAGCCTGGGCAACCTGTTGCTGGATGCGAAAGGCGATTCCGCAGCAGCCGAAATGGCCTATCTGCAAGGGCTATCGGCTGCAAATGCTGACGACAGCTCGGCCGTCCTGCACGCCAACTGCGCGTATGTGATGGCTCTTCACACTAACAATCACCCCATGGCGCTGGAACACATGCAGCAGGCGCTGGCCCACGAAGAGAGGGGCTTAAGCACTGCTGGACGACACCTGCTGTCCGCCTTACCAAATTCAAGCAATACAGACGCGGTGCAATGGGCAAGCATGTTCGATGGCATCGGTCGCGCGGTCGAATGTGGTGACCCTTCGCTCTGGACAAACTACTTTGACGACCTGCAAAGGCTGTTGTGGTTCGCGATCGCGCACAAACAAGGGGATCGCTTGCGCGAATGGATGATTGCCCAAGACTACCCCCTGCGCCAGGCGCCGCTGTACCACGCCGTTGTGGCGGCCATTGAAGGAGAAGACCATCTGCTTCAAATAAACCCGGAAACACGCACGCCTGCAAGGCGCATCTTTCAAGGACTGGCCCGCCGGTTGCAGCTCTATGCCACGGAACCCAAGAAGCAGCCTCGCCGCCGAACTGGCCCGCCCGTTCAATGAAAGTCCCGGCTCTCCGGCGCCAGCCGGCCCAGCAGCGAGTTGAGGTTTTCCAGGCGGCCGGCGATCAGGTTGCAGACGGCGCCGTCGCGTTGCCAGACGCCGTGCACGCCAAGCAGGCGTGAGCCGGTCAGTTCGCTGCGCTGGCGTTCGCGCAGCGCGCGCCAGACGATGACCTGCACGGTGCCGGTTTCGTCTTCCAGCGTCACGAAGACCACGCCCTTGGACGTGCCGGGCTGCTGGCGGCAGGTGACGATGCCGCAGGCGCGCACCAGGCGGCCGTCGGGCGCGTCTTTCAGTTGCTCGGCGGTCATGAAGCGGCGCGCGGCCAGCCGCTCGCGCAGCAGGGCCAGCGGGTGGCGGCGCAGGGTCAGGCCGGTGCTCGTGTAGTCCCAGACGATGGCTTCGCCTTCGGGGGCTTCGTCGAGTTGCAGCGCGGTTTCGTTGACCGGTGCGCGGCGCAGCATGGCGGGCGCGGCCTGCAGGGCAGACGCGTCCCACACCTGCTGGCGGCGGTGGCCAGCCAGGCTGTGCAGGGCGTCACCGGCGGCCAGTTGCTGCAGGGTCTGGCGGTCGAGCTGCGCGCGCAGGGCCAGATCCTCCGTGCTGGCAAATGGACCACTGGCGCGCGCCGCGCTGATGCGTTGCGCCTCTTCTTTCGACAGGCCGCTGACCAGCCGCAGCCCCAGCCGCACCGCCGGGTGACCCGGCATGTCCGGTGTGGGCATGTCTTCGAGCGTGCAGTCCCAGTCGCTGTGACCCACATCGGTCGGCCGCACCACCACGCCGTGGCGCTGCGCGTCCTGCACCAGCTGGCTGGGCGAGTAGAAGCCCAGCGGCTGGCTGTTGAGCATGGCGGCCAGGAATTCGGCCGGGTGGTGGTGCTTGATCCAGCAGCTGTCGTAGACCAGCAGCGCGAAGCTGACCGCGTGGCTTTCGGGGAAGCCGTAGCTGGAGAAGCCCTTGACCTGTTCGACCACGCGCTGCGCGAATTCGAGCGGGTAGCCGCGCGTGGTCATGCCGTCGATGAGCCGGAGCTCGTAGGCGCCCAGGCCGCCGTTGCGGCGCCAGGCGCCCATGGCGCGGCGCAGGCCGTCGGCCTCGCCGGGGGTGAAGCCGGCCGCGATCATGGCGATCTGCATGCACTGCTCCTGGAACACCGGCACGCCCAGCGTGCGCTCCAGCGCGGCTTCCAGGCCCTTGGGGTAGTCGACCGCTTCCAGGCCCTGGCGGCGCCGCAGGTAGGGGTGCACCGCGCCGCCCTGGATGGGGCCGGGCCGCACCAGCGCGACCTCGACCACCAGGTCGTAAAACGTGCGCGGCCGCAGGCGCGGCAGCATGGCCATCTGCGCGCGGCTCTCGATCTGGAACACGCCCACGGTGTCGGCGGCGCAGATCATGTCGAAGGTGGCTGGGTCCTTGTCGGGAATCTGGTGCAGCGCCATGGACCGGCCGCGCCGCTGGCCGATGAAGTCCAGCGACTTGCGGATGGCCGTCAGCATGCCCAGCGCCAGCACATCGACCTTGAGCAGACCCATGGCGTCGAGGTCGTCCTTGTCCCACTGGATGACGGTGCGGTCGGGCATGGACGCGTTCTCGATCGGCACCAGCCGCGCCAGCGGGCCGCTGGTGAGCACGAAGCCGCCAGTGTGCTGCGAGAGGTGGCGCGGGAAGCCCAGCAGCTGCTTCACGAGCGTGACGAACTGGCGCGCCGCCAGACTGTCCGGGTCCAGACCGGCTTCGCGCAGGCGCTCGTGTGCCAGGCCGTCTTCGCTCCACCAGCGGTGGTCTTTTGCCAGCCGCTCCAGCAGGGCGTCGTCAAAGCCCAGGGCCTTGCCCACGTCGCGCACGGTGCTGCGCGGGCGGTAGCGGATGACGGTGGCGGTGAGCGCGGCGCGGTCGCGCCCGTACTTGCGGTAGAGGTACTGAATCACCTCTTCGCGCCGCTCGTGTTCGAAGTCCACGTCGATGTCGGGCGGCTCGTTGCGTTCGCGCGAGATGAAGCGTTCGAACAGCAGCGAAGAGCGTGCTGGGTCCACCGCGGTGATGCCCAGGCAGTAGCAGACCGCGCTGTTGGCGGCCGAGCCACGGCCCTGGCAGAGGATGCCCTGCGAGCGCGCAAAAGCCACGATGTCGTGCACGGTGAGGAAGTAGTGCTCGTAGCCCAGCTCGGTGATGAGGGCAAGCTCGTGTTCGATCTGGTCGCGCACTTTGGGCGGCACGCCATCGGGCCAGTGCGCGGCGGCGCCGGCTTCGGTGAGCGCGCGCAGGTGCTGCGCCGGCGTGCGGCCGGGCGGCACCACCTCGGCCGGGTACTGGTAGCGCAGTTCGTCCAGCGTCCAGCCGGTGCAGCGCTGCGCGACCACCAGGGTCTGCGCCAGCAGCTCGGGCGGGAAGCACTGGGCCAGCCGCACGCGGGTGCGCAGGTGCTGTTCGGCGTTGGGGGTGAGGGCGAAGCCGCAGTCGGTCAGCGGCCGGCCGACGCGGGTGGCGGTCAGCACGTCCTGCAGGGCCTTGCGCGAGCGCACGTGCATGTGCACGTCACCCACCGCCACCAGTGGCACGGCGGTGTGGGCGCTGGCCTCGCGCAGGCGGTGCAGGTGGATGGCGTCGTCCAGCCGGCGCAGCTGCGTCACGCCCAGCCAGCAGCGGCCCAGAAAGGCGCCGAGCAGCCAGCGCGCAGTGGCGTCGCACTGCGCCTGGCTGGCGCTGCGCAGCGGCACGGCGATGGCCACGCAGTCGCCCAGCGCAGCGGGGTCCACACCGGCCAGCGCCAGGTGGTACGTGCCCTTGTCGGCCGCGCGCCGCAGCCGCGTGATGAACTCGCACAGGTGGCCGTAGCCGTGCAGGCTGGTGGCCAGCAGCACCAGGGTGAAGTCGCCGGTGGGCGCCGCCCCGCCCTGCACGCGGAACTGGCTGCCCACGATGAGCGGCAACGCGTGTTTTTTGGCCGCCACATGGGCCTGCGCGATGCCGGCCATGGAACATTCGTCGGTGATGGCCAGCGCGGTGTAGCCCATGGCCTTGGCGCGCGGGACCAGCTCGTCCGGGTGGCTGGCGCCGCGCAGAAAGGTGAAGCTGGAGCAGCACAGCAGCTCGGCGTGGTCGGGCAGGGACATCGCAACACGTCAGGAAAAAAAGCCATGCAGAAACCAGGCCGGTTCTTCGGCCAGCCGGGTCTGGAACACCCACAGCAGCCCGGCCTGCGCGGACGCGGCCACCCAGTAGTCCCGCACCGCGTGGCGGGTGTGGCCCAGGGCCTCGTCGCGGTCCCACCAGCCGCCTTCCACGCGCTGCGGGCCCAGCAGCAATTGCAGTTCGCCCTGGTAGAGCGGGCGGTGCTGGCGCACCAGCAGCTTCAGCGGTTGCGGCAGCACAAAGGCCGGTTGCGGCAGGCCGGGGCCGAACGCGATCTCGGCGTCGTGACCGTCCAAAGCGGACGGGCGCCGGGGCAGGGCCTGGCCGGCGGCCTGCCAGCGGCACATGTGTTCGGGCCGGTGGTCGTCCACCAGCACCGGGCGTTGCACACGGTCCGGCCCCAGGCGCACGGCGATGCGCTCCAGCGCGTTGGACAGGCTCTCGCCCTCGGCCTGCGCGTCGTCGGGCAGCCAGGACGCGCTGCACGGGGCCAGCGGGCGCACCTCGTCGGCCACCAGGCGCAGGTCGCCCACCGGCGCGGCCAGGGTGATACGGGCCAGGTGCTCGGCCAGCAGGCGGCCGAGGTGGTCCACATCGCGCGTGGGGTCGGCGGTGCGCACGGTGAGCTGCCCGCCCTCGCCCGCGCCGCGCGAGCGCATCGCGTCGTGCGCCCAGTGCAGGGTGAAGGCGGTCACGCCGGCCTGCCGCGCGGCCAGCCAGCCGGCCAGTTGCAGCAGCAGGCGGCGCGCGCCGACCACCAGCGCGGCGGCGTCGTCCACCCGGTGCGGCAGTTCCAGCCGGGCGTCAAACACCGCCGGCGTCTGCACCCAGGTGTGGGTCTGCGGTGCGTGGCCATAGAGCTGGTCCAGCGCGTGCAGCAGCGCGGCGTCGAAGCGGCGCGCCAGGCCGGCGCGCGGCAGGCGGCGCAGCTGGCCCAGGCTGCGGCAGCCGATGTGGGCCAGCGTCTGGCGGTGCGGCGCGGTGGCGCTGAGCACGGCCAGCGGCAGCGGGTCCAGCTGCGCCGCCAGCGGCAACGGATCGGCCGGCTCCGCCATGCCGGCCAGACCGGCGCGGGCCAGCGCCAGCGCGGCCAGGCTGTTGGGCGCCCAGGCGATGCGCGCGGCGCCCAGTTCGGTGGCTTCGGCCCGCACCCGCTCGCGCAGGGCGGCAGCACCGCCGAACAGGCGCAGGCTGGCCGCCACCTCCAGCACCACGGCCTCGTCCAGCCGGGCCACGCGCGGCGTGAAGCGCAGCGCCCACAGGGCCAGCGCCTGCGCGGTCGCGTCGGCCCGGCCGGCCGCCTGGGCACAGGCGTCGGCACGGGCCTGGGCGCCGGCGGCGGCGTCAATGCCAGGCGGCGGGGGCGGCAGCAGGGCGGACCACCACATGGGCGTCTTCCTCGCGGGGGTGTGCCGGGGCCGGGGGCACAGGGGCCGGGCGCCACCGCGGCGGCAGCAGTGCGGCCAGGCCGCCGGGCACCGACGGCAGGCTCAGCGTGCGCGCCAGCGGCGGGCCGGGGCGTTTGAGCACATCGACCTGCAGCGACCAGGGGCCGTCGTCCGCCCCCGCCGCCCCCACCCGCACCAGCAGGCGCAGCGGTGCGGCCGAGGCTTCACGCGCCGCGGCTTGCGGTCGGCACACGAACACCGGGCCCTGCGCCGCGCCGGCAAGCACCTGCAGGCGGCGCAGCTGCTCGGGCCGGGCCTGCGGCAGCCAGGCCACCAGCACGCCCGGCGCGCGGGCCTTGAGCAGCTGCTCGGTGGTCCACAGGCGTTCGGCCGTGGTGTCGGCCTGCAGCCAGACCAGACCGCGTTCGCTGATGCCGTCGGCCCGCAGGCCGGGCGGGTGCGGGCGGTGCGGCGGCCCGACCAGCAGCACCGGGCTGGCGGCGGCCAGGCGGGCCGCGCCACCGGCGGAGCACAGGGTGCGCAGCAGCGGCGCGAGCAGGCGCCATTCCAGCGTGCCGGGCTGGGGGCACAGCAGCTCGGTCAGGCCCTGGCAGGGCCAGCCGCCGCCGGGCAAGGCAGCGTCGAGCACGTCAAAGCCGCTGGACCGGGTGGGCAGGGCCGCACGGCCCAGCTGGTCGCCGCGCCAGACGGCGGCGGCCACGGCCGGCGGCAGGGCGGCCACAGTCGACAAGGCCGCCTCAAGGGCGGCCGTGGCGGGGGGTGGGTGGGCCAGCGGCGGGGCGGCCGCTGGCGGCGGGACAAGGGGCAACATGGTGCCCACATGATAGACCTGTAACTGTATTTTTGTACAGTATTTTGATGGGCAACCCTGTGCCCGCCCGGCTCAGCGGCGGGATGGTGCGCCGGGGCTGCGCCAGGCCCCAGGGGTGGTCAGGCGGTCTTCCAGCGTGTTGACCCAGCCCGGCGCGCGCGGGTCGTGGCCCCAGCCGGCCACCGTGTCGGCCATGGGCTGGAGCACCCGCTCGGGCAAGGCCAGCGGGCGGGTCTGGTCCATCAGGAAACGGGTGAGCAGGTGGTACCCCAGCACCCGGGTGAACAGGCGCGAAAGCGAGAAGCCCGGCACGACGAGACGCACCAGACCATCGACCAGCCCGATCAGCAGGCGGCCGGCAGTGAACAGCAGCCGGGTCGCCCACGGCACCCGGCCGTCCACCCCGATGGCCGCGGCCACGTCCGGGCCGATCAGCCAGCGGGTCAGCGGCACCGGCAGGCCGCGCACCACCGGCAGGGCGATGCTGCGCGCCATGGTCTGCATGAGGGCGCGGCCCAGCGCGGGCCGCGCGTCCACCGGACCGACCTGCTGCGGCGCGAGCGACTGGATGCGCGCAAACAGCGCGGCCGCTTCTTCCATGGTGTCGGCCATCAGTTCGCGCCGCACCCCCAGCACATGGCCCACCACGTTCCAGGCGTGCAGGTAGGCCTGCTCGTCGGCCGGCGGCAGGCGCAGCCCCAGCGTGCGCAGGCCCTGGAGGAAGCTGTAGCCGAAGGTCAGCAGGGTGTAGGCCAGTTCGACCTGGTTGCACGGCAGGCCCTGGCGTTGCACGTCCCAGCCGTGGGCCGTGAGCGCGGCGTGCATGCTGCCAGCGCCGGCGCTGGCGGGCCCGGGCTCGACCCGGCCGCGCACCTGGGCCGGGTCGCCGTGCAGGATCAGATGGCGGATGGTGGCGTGGATCAGGCGCACCTTGAGCACCTGGGCCACGCCGGCGCCGTCGGGGCTCATGAGGCCGCCCTTCATCATCACCGGGAAGACCATGGCCGCGGTCTGGCGGATGCGGTGCTCGGTGTGCCGCTCCAGCTGCCCGGCGATGTGCAGCACCTCGGACAGGTGGGGCAGCACGTAACACTCGGGCAGGCTGGCGCAAAAGAGCAAGGTGCACGAGAGCGGCCCGTGTTCCATGAAGAGCGCCTCGGCCCGCTCGACCTTGGCCGCGTCGGCCCAGGGTGGCAGCTGCCGCCCTTCGTGCGCATAGTGGGTCAGGGTGGCGACCACCAGCGGGTCGTCGGCCGGCGTGGCGCCCGGAACTCCGTCGACAAGCGCGCCGTTGTGGCTCCAGCCGGCCATGAGCCGGGTGGCCGCCGCCAGGCGGGCGGCGCCAGGGCCCTCAGCCGCACCGCCCTCGCTCCAGGGGCCGATGAGCTGGGCCACCGCCTGATCGGCGAACGGGTCGGCCTGCAGGGCCATGGCGTCCAGCGACACGGCGGACCGTTCAGGCGCTGCCGGGGCCACGGCGGCGGGGTGCGACCACTGCCACCACGCCACCAGCGCCAGCAGCGTGGGCAGGCCCATGGCAAAGAAGGCGATGGCGCGCACCTCGACCGGATGGCCCCAGCACAGCTGGAACACCAGGCCACTGGCGTAGATGCCGATGGGCAGCAGCGCGGCGTGGCGCACCGTGCGCAGCGCCGGCACGGGCACCCGCCGGGGATCGGCCAGCGCCTGGAAGGCCGCCACGATCAGCAGCCCCACCACCATCCAGCCGGCAAAGCCCTGCAGGGTTTCGCCGAACCAGCCCCCGTCGGTCTTGTGCATGACCCAGGCCTTGAGCACGAAGACGAAATACGGATCGGCGCCGAGGTCGAAAGCGGTCACGATCATCGCGGCCAGCCAGGCCGTCAGCAGGCCGCTGCGGAACGTGGGCGAGGCGTGCACCGGCGTGCGCCAGAGCAGCAGGCTGGCCATGACGTAGCCCACCAGGCACAGGGCGAACCACATCAGGGGGATCGCCAGCGGCACATCGCCCAGGCGCGGGCCCAGCACCTCGGTGTAGGTGTAGCGGCCAAAGAACCAGCCTCGGGACGAACCCATCTGCTCGGCGAACCAGCCCAGCCCCAGGCCCAGCACGGCCAGCGTGCGGGCAGCGCGGACGCCCAGCAGCCGGTGCGCGCTCCAGAAGGCTGCCCAGAACAGCGCCACACAGGCCACCACCAGCGCCAGGGTGAGCGGGGGATACCGCCAGCCGGTGAACAGCACCAGCGCCACCGACAACCCCGCCACCAGGGCCACAGACCATCCCGATTTCATCGAACCCGTCACAGAGCCTCGCACAGAAAAAACGCATCGGCTCCCTGCCGCACCGGTCACCGGACGGACGCCGGTGCCTCGCTGTTTTGCTCGCTGCCCTGCTACCGCCCACGCAGAGGGCGCCCATTATGGGCGCGAGGTGCGCGGCGCCACCAGCACTGATGCCCAGAGCCGTGGCCTGCCCTGCGACGGGGCTGTCATCGCTGGTGATGTTCCACCGGGGAGGGTCGTCGGGCCGGGCAAAGCCACTTTCAGCAACAAAAAGTGCACCCGATCCGCCGCCCCGGTCTTGAAAAGGCCTGGGGTCGCCCTTATCATTAGCACTCGCTGGAGTTGAGTGCTAACACTGCTCCAAGTGACCGACGGGTCCAACCCGACCCGTCCCTCCCTTTTCCCTTTCGTTCTATTTCAGGAGATGCAATGAACCTTCGTCCTCTCGCCGATCGCGTGATCGTCAAGCGCATTGACAGCGAAACCAAGACCGCCTCGGGCATCGTCATCCCCGACGCCGCCGCCGAGAAGCCCGACCAGGGCGAGATCCTGGCCGTCGGTCCCGGCAAGAAAAACGACAAAGGCGAACTCTCGGCCATGAACGTCAAGGTCGGTGACCGCGTTCTGTTCGGCAAGTACAGCGGCCAGACCGTCAAAGTCGACGGCAACGAACTGCTGGTCATGAAGGAAGACGACCTGTTCGCGGTCGTCGAGAAGTAATTCTTCTTCCCTCATCCATCCCCATTTACTGAATCGGAGAAATCAACATGGCAGCAAAAGACGTCATTTTCGGCGGCGAAGCCCGCGCCCGCATGGTTGAAGGCGTGAACATCCTGGCCAACGCGGTCAAGACCACCCTGGGCCCCAAGGGTCGCAACGTGGTGCTCGAGCGCTCGTTCGGCGCCCCCACCGTGACCAAGGACGGTGTGTCCGTGGCCAAGGAAATCGAACTCAAGGACAAGCTGCAGAACATGGGCGCCCAGATGGTCAAGGAAGTTGCTTCCAAGACCTCTGACAACGCTGGCGACGGCACAACCACCGCCACCGTGCTGGCCCAGGCCATCGTGCGCGAAGGCATGAAGTACGTGGCCGCCGGCATGAACCCGATGGACCTCAAGCGCGGTATCGACCGTGCTGTCGAACTGCTGATCGTCGAGCTGAAGAAAGCCTCCAAGGCCACCACCACCAGCAAGGAAATCGCCCAGGTCGGCGCCATCTCCGCCAACAGCGACGCCTCCATCGGCGACATCATCGCCAACGCGATGGACAAGGTCGGCAAGGAAGGCGTGATCACCGTGGAAGACGGCAAGTCCCTGCAGAACGAACTCGACGTGGTCGAGGGCATGCAGTTCGACCGCGGCTACCTGTCGCCCTACTTCATCAACAACCCCGAGAAGCAGGCCGCCCTGCTGGACAACCCCTTCGTGCTGCTGTACGACAAGAAGGTGTCCAACATCCGTGACCTGCTGCCCACGCTGGAGCAAGTCGCCAAGGCCGGCCGTCCGCTGCTGATCATTGCCGAAGACGTCGAAGGCGAAGCCCTGGCGACGCTGGTGGTCAACACCATCCGCGGCATCCTGAAGGTCGTGGCTGTCAAAGCACCTGGCTTCGGCGACCGCCGCAAGGCCATGCTGGAAGACATCGCCATCCTGACCGGCGGCAAGGTCATTGCCGAAGAAGTCGGCATGACGCTGGAAAAGGTGACCCTGGCCGACCTGGGCCAGGCCAAGCGCATCGAAGTGGGCAAGGAAAACACCACCATCATCGACGGCGCCGGCGCTGCCGCTGACATCGAAGCCCGCGTCAAGCAAGTGCGTGTGCAGATCGAAGAAGCCACCAGCGACTACGACCGCGAGAAGCTGCAAGAGCGCGTGGCCAAGCTGGCCGGCGGCGTGGCCGTCATCAAGGTCGGTGCCGCCACCGAAGTCGAGATGAAGGAAAAGAAGGCCCGCGTGGAAGACGCCCTGCACGCCACCCGCGCTGCGGTGGAAGAAGGCATCGTCGCCGGTGGTGGCGTGGCCCTGCTGCGCGCCAAGCAATCCGCTGGTGCCATCAAGGGTGACAACGCCGACCAGGACGCCGGTATCAAGCTGGTGCTCAAGGCCATCGAAGCCCCCCTGCGCGAAATCGTGGCCAACGCCGGTGGCGAGCCCTCGGTCGTGATCAACAAGGTGCTGGAAGGCAAGGGCAACTACGGCTTCAACGCCGCCAACGACACCTATGGCGACATGATCGAAATGGGTATCCTGGACCCGACCAAGGTGACCCGCACCGCCCTGCAGAACGCCGCGTCTGTCGCATCGCTGATGCTGACGACCGAGTGCATGGTCGCCGAGTCCCCAAAGGACGACGCACCGGCCATGCCCGGCGGCGGTATGGGTGGCATGGGCGACATGGGCGGCATGGGCATGTAATGCCTCTCCTTGCCTGAGGGCGCATGGCGGCGTTGCAGCCGCTTGCCGTGGCGATGCCACTGTCAGCGCGTCTGCGCCTTGCCCTGCACCCTCATGCTGCGTCGGATCACATCACTGTGGGCCGACAAACCCCCAAAGAAAAAACCCCGCGAATCGCTTCGCGGGGTTTTTTCATTGTGGAACCGTTTCCGAACGCAAACAGCGTGAGCGTTCGGGTTGGACAGGCGGCGATTTGCTGGCGCGCAGCGACTGATGAGCCGCCTGGCCAGCCCGGGCGCTCACGCGCCGCAGGCCAAAGAACCCGCTGGCAAGCCAAGAGGCAAGCCACCGAAGAAAAGATCAGCGCATCATGCCTTCCAGCTTGATCGTGTCCACCACAAACGCGCGGATGCCCTCGGCCAGCTTCTCGGTGGCCATCGCGTCTTCGTTCAGCGCAAAGCGGAACGCCGCTTCGTCGTACTGAACAAACGGAATGTCCATCGTCTTGGCCTCCCCGGCGTCCAGCGCCTGGGTCAATGGCGCTTCGCTGGCCGCCAGCTGGGCCAGCAGATCCGGGCTGATGGTCAGCAGGTCGCAACCGGCCAGCGCGGTGATCTGGCCCACGTTGCGGAAGCTCGCGCCCATCACCTCGGTGGCGATGCCGTGCTTCTTGTAGAAGTTGTAGATGTTGCGCACCGACTGCACGCCCGGGTCGTTGGCGCCGGCCATGGCGGCTTCGTCCCAGCCGGCGCCGGCCTGCTTCTTGTACCAGTCGTAGATGCGGCCGACAAACGGCGAAATCAGTTGCACCTTGGCCTGACCGCACGCCACCGCCTGGCAGAACGAGAACAGCAGCGTCAGGTTGGTGTGGATGCCATCGCGCTCCAGGCGCGCGGCGGCCTGGATGCCCTCCCACGTCGACGCGATCTTGATCAGCACGCGGTCCACGTGCACGCCCTCGCCCTGGTACAGGTCGATGATGCGGCGCGCGCGCGTCACGGTAGCTTCGGTGTCGAAGCTCAGGCGCGCATCCACTTCGGTGGAGACGCGGCCGGGGATGTGCTGGAGGATCTCGCAGCCAAACGCCACCAGCAGGCGGTTCATCACCTCGTCCTTGCCCTGTGCGCTGTACTTCGCCACCGCGTCCTGCAGCAGGTGGGCGTACTCGGGCTTCTGCACCGCCTTGAGGATGAGCGAGGGGTTGGTGGTGGCATCGCGCGGGGTGAACGCGGCGATCTGCTTGAAATCGCCGGTGTCGGCAACGACGGTGGTGAACTGTTTGAGGGCTTCGAGCTGGTTCATGGTCAGATCTCAGGGTTGACGAGGTTTCACGAAAACATGTAACTGGGTTACCATTTTCGCATGTTAGACCGCATCAAAGCCTCATTGCCCTCACTGGCCCCTGCCGAACAGCGCGTGGGCAAGCTCGTGCTGCTCGACCCGCGCACCTTCGCCAGCCTGCCGGTAGCCGAACTGGCCGACCGCGCCCACGTGAGCAAACCGACCGTGGTGCGCTTTTGCCGCAGCATGGGCTACGACGGCCTGTCGGACTTCAAGCTCAAGCTCGCCGGCACCGTGAGCGAGGGCGTGCCCTTCATCCACCGCAGCGTGGACGTGGACGACAAGGTGGGCGACGTGCTGGTCAAGGTGATCGACAACACCGTGGCCGCCTTCCTCAAGTACCGCAACGACGCGTCCACCCATTCCATCGAGAAAGCGGTGGACGCCCTGCTGGCGACGTACAAGAACAAGGGCCGTATCGAGTTCTACGGCGCCGGCAACTCCGGCATCGTGGCGCAGGACGCACAGCACAAGTTTTTCCGCCTGGGCATCAACGCCATCGCCTACAGCGACGGCCACATGCAGGTGATGAGCGCCTCGCTGCTGGGCCCCGGCGACTGCCTGGTGATCGTGTCCAACTCGGGCCGCACGCGCGACCTGATGGACGCAGCCGATATCGCACGCAAGCATGGCGCCACGGTGATCGTGGTCACCGCCAGCGGCTCGCCGCTGGCCACGGCTGGCCACATCCACCTCGCCGCCGATCACCCCGAGGGCTACGACCGCTACAGCCCCATGACCTCGCGCCTGATGCACCTGATGGTGATCGACGTGGTGGCCACCTGCCTGGCGCTGCGCATCGGGGGCAGCAAGCTGCAGCCGCTGCTCAAGGAAATGAAGAACAACCTGAGGAGTAAGCGCTACGCCTGACCGTGCGCGCTGCGCACAGGTCCAGCGCCCCCCTGCGCCGCTGACGCGGCTTCCCCCCTGAGGGGGGACGATGCCTGCGGCTCGGCTGAGCCGAAGCCACGGCATCCTGGACTGAACTCACCCCGCACCGGGCACGACTCAGGACGATGGGTGCTTCCCGCAGCGAAATAAAGGGGGAGGCCCGCGCAGCGGGCCGGAGGACATTCGCGGAGGGGAGCGCCCATCGTCCGCTTCAACGCCCAGACGTTTGAGCGCCCTGCTCCGCCTGAGCGTCAAATCCGCCCTTCCTTCACCGCGTGACAGGCGATGCGCACGCCGCCGATGGTCTGCAACGTGGGCCGCTCGTTGCGGCAACGGTCGTTCACATGCGGGCAGCGCGGGTTGAAAGCGCAACCGCTGGGTGGGTTCAGCGGGTTGGGCACTTCGCCCTGCACCGGCGTGCGCGCCCGGCCGGTGTCGTGCATCTTCGGAATCGCGTCCAGCAGCATGCGCGTGTAGGGGTGGCGCGGGCTGTCGAACAGGGTGTGCTTGGGTGCCAGTTCCACCAGACGGCCGAGGTACATCACGCCCACCTGGTCGCTCACGTGCCGCACCACCGCCAAGTTGTGGCTGATGAACAGATACGTCAGGCCTTGCTGGCGCTGCAGGTCTTTCATGATGTTGAGCACCTGCGCCTGCACGCTCACGTCCAGCGCGCTGGTGGGCTCGTCGCACACCAGAAACTCCGGCTGCGTGGCCAGCGCGCGCGCGATGGAGATGCGCTGGCGCTGACCGCCGCTGAACTGGTGCGGGTACTTCACCCGGTCGGCCGCGGCCAGCCCGACGGACTGCAACAGCTCTTCCACCCGCGCGCGCAGGGCATCCGCGTCGCTGAGCAGGCCGTGTTCGATCAAGGGCTCGGCGATAATGTCCTCCACCCGCCAGCGCGGGTTCAGGCTCGCGTACGGGTCCTGGAAAATCATCTGGATGCGCCGACGCAGCTGCCGGCCCTGCGGCGTCTTGAAGGCGGCGTGTGCGTCCTGCCCGTCGAACTCGAAGCCACCGCGCGTGGGTTCGTACAAGCCCACGAGCAGACGGGCCACGGTGCTCTTACCGCAACCCGACTCGCCCACCAGCGCCAGCGTCTGGCCTTTGGGAATGTCGAAGCTCACACCGTCGACCGCACGCAGCAACTGCCGCGGCTGGCGTTCCAGCACGCGGTTGAGCCAGGGCGCGGACACGTCGAAGGTCTTGGCCAGGTCGGTGGCGCGCACCAGCGGGGCGGGTGTGGGAACCGGCTGGACAGGGGAGGACTCTGGGGGGGCCGCGTGGGCGGCGTGGGCTTGCAGCACGGCTTTCTCGATCAGGCTCATGCAGCCTCTCCAACGGTTTGCACACTGGACGCGTCGTGCAGCCAGCAGGCCGCCCGCGTCGCGCCGGCGGACATCAGCTCGGGGCGCTGTTCGTGGCAACGGTCAAAGCCCCGGTCGCAGCGCGGGTTGTAGGCGCAGCCCCGCGGGATGGCGTTCAGGCGCGGCATGGCGCCGTCGATCTGGTGCAGGCGTTCGCGGTCCACGCTCATGTCGGGAATGCAGGCCATCAGGCCCTTGGTGTACGGATGGGCCGGGTGGTTGATGACCTCGTGCACCGGGCCGATCTCGGCGATGCGGCCGGCGTACATCACAGCCACGCGGTCGCAGGTTTCGGCGATCACACCCATGTCGTGAGTGATCAGCATGACCGCGGCGCCCCGCTCTTTGCAGATGGTCTTGAGCAGGGTGATGATCTGCGCCTGGATCGACACGTCCAGCGCGGTGGTGGGCTCGTCGGCCACGATCAGGCGCGGTTCGGCCGCCAGCGCCAGGGCGATCACCACGCGCTGGCGCATGCCACCACTGAACTGGTGCGGGTAGTGGTCGATGCGCTGCTCGGCCGCGGGAATGCCGGTGTCGCGCAGCAGCTGGATGGCGCGCTCGCGCGCCTCGGCCTGGCTCACCGGTAAATGCGTGGTGATGGTCTCCATGAGCTGGCGACCCACCGAGTACAGCGGGTTCAGCGAGGTCAGCGGGTCCTGGAAGATGGCGCCGATCTGGCGGCCGCGCACCTGGCGCATCTGCTCGGGCGGGAGGTTGTCGATGCGCCGGCCTTCCAGCACGATCTCACCGCTGGCCACGCGGCCGGGTGGCTCCAGCAGGCCGATGATGGAGGCGCCGGTGAGAGACTTGCCGGCACCCGACTCGCCCACCACACCCAGGATCTCGCCGGGCGCGATGTCGAAGGAAATGTCGTCCAGCGCGCGCAGCGTGCCGCGGCGGTTCGGAAACTCGACCACCAGGTTTTTGACTTGAAGAAGGCTCATGCTCATCGCAGTCTCGGGTTCAATGCATCGCGCAGCCAGTCGCCCAGCAGGTTCACCGACAGGGCGATCACCACCAGCACGGCACCGGGGAAGATGGTGATCCACCACTCGCCCGAGAACAGGTAATCGTTGCCGACGCGGATCAGCGTGCCCAGCGAGGGCGACGTGGGCGGTGCGCCCACGCCCAGGAAGGACAGCGTGGCCTCGGTGAGGATCGCCGTGGCCACCTGGATCGTGGCCAGCACCAGCACCGGGCCCATCACGTTGGGCAGCACATGCCGGCGCATGATGCGCAGCGGCGCCACACCGGTCACGCGCGCGGCCTGCACATATTCTTTGTTGCGCTCCACCAGTGTGGAGCCGCGCACCGTGCGCGCGTACTGCACCCAGCCGGTGAGTGTGATGGAGAGGATGAGCACACCGAAGGCCAGGGTATCGTGCGCGTTGGGGAACAGCGCTCGCCCCACGCCGGCGATCAGCAGGGCGACCAGGATGGCGGGGAAAGACAGCATCACGTCGCACACGCGCATGAGCAGGCTGTCCACCCAGCCACCCAGAAAACCGGCCAGCAGCCCCAGGGTCACGCCGATCACCACCGACAGGATCACCGAAGCCAGTCCCACCGCCAGCGAGATGCGCGCGCCATACATCAGCGCCGAGAGGATGTCGCGCCCCTGGTCATCGGTGCCCAGGGCAAAGGCAGGGTTGCCCCCCTCGCTCCACGAGGGCGGCAGGCGCGCGTTGGACAACTCCAGCGAAGCCAGATCGAACGGGTTGTGGGGTGCGATCCACGGCGCGAACACGGCACAGACCACGCAGACCAACGCGATCGACGCCGCCACGATGGCCGTGGGCGAGGTGCGGAAACTGTGGCCAACATCGCTGTCGAGCCAGCGGCGAAGTAAGGCAATCAAGGGAACACTTTCGAGAGAACGGATATCCGCAAGAAGAGGGGGTGTCGGTTCCAGGGCCAGCGCGGAACCGGCTCCGCCGGGCCGCTGCTGGCGTCCCCCTGGGGGGGAAGCCGCGCAGCGGCACAGGGGGGTTGCCGATCCCGCGCGGGGGTGTTTACTTCACACTCATGTAACGGAACGGCATGACGTTGTCGGCCAGCTGCACGAGGCTGACGTTGTTGGCCACGCCCCAGGCCAGGGCCTGCTGATGCAGTGGGATGTGAGCAAAGTCTTCGTCGTGCAGCTTGAAGGCTTCCTTGATCAGGGCGTTGCGCTTGGCCTGGTCGGTTTCGGACTGGATCTTGAGCGTCAGTTCATCGAGCTTGGGGTTGCAGTACGCGCCCAGGTTGAACTGGCCCGCGCCCTTGTCGTCCACGCAGCGGGTCAGCGCGTTCAGTGCGTTGTGTGCGTCATAGGTGCTCGGCGTCCAGCCCAGCAGGTAGAAGCTGGTGTCGCGCTTGAGCACTTTGGGGAAGTAGGTGCCCTTGGTTTCGGCCTGCAGGCGCACCTTCACACCCACCTTGGCCAGGCTGGCGCTGACGGCCTGGCAGATCTCGCCGTCGTTCACATAGCGGTCGTTCGGGCAGTTCATGCTGACCTCGAAGCCGTTGGGGTAACCCGCGTCGGCCAGCAGCTTTTTGGCCGCGTCCAGGTCGTAGGCCGGGCGTTTGTCCATGCCAGCGTCGTAGCCGTTGATGCCCGGTCCGACCATCAGGGCAGACGGCCGCGAGGCGCCGCGCATCACGCTTTTCTGGATGCCCACGATGTCGATGGCCTGGTAGAAGGCCTGGCGCACGCGCTTGTCCTTGAACGGGTTCTTGCCCTTGACGCTGGAATACAGCAGCTCGTCGCGCTTCTGGTCCATGCCCAGGAAGATGGTGCGCAGCTCAGGGCCCTGCAACACCTTGGTCTTGCCGCTGGCGTTGATACGCGCCACGTCCTGCACCGGCACCGGCTCGATCACGTCCACCTGGCCCGAGAGCAGCGCCGCCACGCGGGTGGCGTCGTTGCCGATCGGCGTGTACTCCACGTTGACCACGTTGCCTTCGATCTTGCCCCAGTAGGCGCCGTTGCGCACAAAGGTGGTCTTGACGTTGGGCTGGCGCTCGCGCAGCCGGTACGGGCCCGTGCCATTGGCGCGGAACGACGCCGCGTTCTCGATGCCCTTGCGGCGGTCCACCGGCTTGGTGGCCTGGTTCTCTTCGCTCCACGACTTGCTCATGATGTAGAAGAAGGTCAGCACGTCCGGCAGGATGGGGAACGGCGCCTTGGTCTCGATGTCGACGGCGTGGTCGTTGACCTTGCGGACTTCCTTGATGTCGTTGGTGTAGCTGCGCATGTCCGAGCCATCGCCCGCGCCGCGCGCCAGGCTGAACAGCACATCGTCGGCGGTGAAGGGTTTGCCGTCGTGGAATTTCACGCCCTTGCGCAGTTCGAAGCGCCACACGTTGGGCGAGATCTGCTTCCAGCTGCTGGCCAGACGGGGCACGAGCTTGAGGTTCTCGTCCCGTCCCACCAGCGGTTCGTACACGTTGCCCACGACACTCAGCTGCGTGGTCTCGTTGAGGGAGTGCGGGTCCATCGACAAGGCGTCGCCCTGGTTGCCGATGCGCACCGTCTGGGCGGATGCGGCCGAAGCGGCGGCGAGCGCGGCGGTGACCAGGCTGGCCATCAGGGTGGGGGTGAACTTCATGAATCGCTCCTCTGGATGGGTGAACGTGGGGAAAGAAAAACGGAAGTCAGGTGGCTGACGATGCCAGCGGCATGCCCTGCTCGATCAGGCCCGCGTGCAAAGCGGCTCCGAGCGGCAGCACGTCGTCGTTGAAATCGTAGCGGCTGTTGTGCAGGAAGCAGCTGCCCACGCCGTGCTCGGTGCCCTGCCCCAGGCGCAGATAGGCACCCGGCTTGACCTGCAGCATGAACGCAAAGTCTTCGGCCCCCATGCTGGGTTCGAGCTCGCGGTCCACATGCTCGTGGCCCAGCAGGCGCTGCGCCACGTCGGCCGCAAAACGGGCCTCGTCGCGGGAGTTGATGGTGGCCGGGTAGACCCGTTCATAGCGAACATGGGCCGTGGCACCCAGGCCCATGGCCACGCCGGTGCACACTTCCTGCAGGCGCCGCTCCAGCAGGGCCTGCACCTCGGCGCTGAAGCTGCGCACCGTGCCGACCAGCGTGGCTTTGCCGGGCACCACGCTGAAAGCGCCCGGGTCGCCCGCGTGCATCGAACACAGGCTGATCACCGCCTGGTCCAGCGCACGCACGTTGCGCGAGACGATGCTCTGCACCGCGGTGATGATGTGCGCCGCCACCAGCACCGGGTCCACCGTCTGGTACGGATGGGCGCCGTGGCCACCCTTGCCGCTGACCTCGATGGTGATGCGGTCGGCCGCGGCCATCATGGGCCCCGTGTTGATGCCCACCGTGCCCGGCTTCATCTGCGGCCAGTTGTGCATGGCATAGACCGACTGCACCGGAAAGCGCTCGAACAGGCCGTCCTCGATCATGGCCTTGGCGCCGGCGAAGCCTTCCTCGCCAGGTTGGAAGATCAGCACCGCAGAGCCGTCGAACTGGCGCGTCTCGGCCAGGTAGCGGGCCGCGCCGATCAGCATGGCGGTGTGGCCGTCGTGCCCGCAACCGTGCATCAGTCCGGGCCGTGCCGAGCGCCAGGCGAAATCGTTGTCCTCCTGCATTGGCAGCGCGTCCATGTCGGCGCGCAGCCCCATCATGCGGCCGCTGCCGCGCTCGCGGCCATGGATCACCGCCACCACACCAGTCTTGCCGATGCCGGTGTGGATCTCGTCCACCCCGCAGACCTTGAGCGACTCGATCACGCGGCGCGCGGTGTAGTGCTCCTCGAAGCCCAGCTCCGGGTGTGCATGCAGTTCGCGGCGCAGCGCCGTCAGTTCGGGGTGGAAAGCCGCGATGTGCGCAAACGCGCGCCCGTGGGCTTTGATGCGGGCAGCCTGCACGTCAATGACCTCCCGACTTTTCGACGCGCAAGCGCGGATCGACCGCGAAGTACAGCAGGTCCACCACCAGGTTGATCACCACGAAGATCAGCGCGATCAGGCACAGGTAGGCCGCCATCACCGGGATGTCGGCAAACGTCACCGCCTGGATGAACAGCAGGCCCATGCCGGGCCACTGGAACACCGTCTCGGTGATGATGGCAAAGGCGATCAGGCCACCCAGCTGCAGGCCGGTGATGGTCATGACCGGCACCAGGGTGTTCTTGAGTGCGTGACCGAAGTGCACCGCGCGCTGCGTCAGGCCGCGGGCGCGGGCAAACTTGATGTAGTCGGTGCGCAGCACTTCCAGCATCTCGGCCCGCACCAGCCGCATGATGAGCGTGAGCTGGAAGATCGCCAGTGTCACCGCCGGCAGCACGATGTGGTGCCAGCCCTTGGCCGTGAGCAGGCCACTGCTCCACCAGCCCATCTGCACCACCTCACCCCGGCCGAAGCTGGGGAACCAGCCCAGCTGCACCGCGAACACCAGGATCAGCAGGATGCCGATCAGGAAGGTGGGCAGCGAAACGCCCAGCAGCGAGATCGTCATGAACAGCTGGCTGATGAACGTGCCGCGCTTGAGCGCTGCATAGACCCCCATGGGAATGCCCACCACCAGCGCCAGCACCGCCGCCACCAGCGCGAGTTCGAGTGTGGCCGGGAACCGCTCGGCGATCAGGCGCGAGACCTTGGCCCCCTGGCGCAGGCTCAGGCCGAACTCGCCTTGCACCGCATTGGCCAGGAAATGCCAGAACTGCACAAAAAAGGGCTGGTCCAGCCCCAGGTCGGCGCGCAACTCGCGGATCTGCTCGGGCGTGGCGTCCTGCCCCAGCAAAAAGACCACCGGGTCGCCCACATACTGGAACAGCATGAAGGCGATCAGCGCCACGCTGACCATGACCACCACCGCCTGCGCCAGGCGCCTGAGAATGAAAGCAAACATCGTGTGAAAACAAAGAGAGGGTCGCCACCACGGTGCGCGACCCTCAGTGGTCAGATCAGATTCAGTTTACCTTGATCAAACGCCAGTCCAGACGGTTGTCGGCACGGTGCACCACGTCGATGTTCTTCTTCATCGCCCATGGAATCACCTGGTTGTGCAGGGGGATGTGGGCCACATCTTCGTTCTGCAGCGCCAGCGCCTTGGTCAGCAGTTCGGTGCGGCGCTTGAGGTCGGTTTCCTTCTTGGTCCGCTCCACCAGGGCGTCCATCTGCGGGTTGCTGTAGCGGCCCACGTTGTAGTTGCCGTCACCGCCCGCGCCCACCGAGCGCACCAGAGACTGCAGGCTGTACAGCGCGTCAAAGGTGGGCACGCCCCAGCCCAGCATGTAGATGCTGGCTTCGTAGCGCTGGATCATGGGGAAATACGTCACCAGCGGCTGGGTGCGCAGCTTGGCTTTCACGCCGATCTTGGCCCACATGGCGGCCACGGCCTGGCAGATCTGCTCGTCGTTGATATAGCGATTGTTCGGGCAGGCAAAGTCCACCTCGAAGCCGTCGGCGTAGCCCGCATCGGCCAGCAGCTTCTGCGCCGCCTTGATGTCGTACGGATAACGCGCATGCACCTCTTTGGTCCATCCATTGACCTGCGGCGCCACCAGCGCGCCCGTGGCCTGGCCCAGGCCGCGCAGCGTCACGCGGGTGATGGTGTCGATGTCGATGGCCTGGTACAGCGCCTTGCGCACGCGCTGGTCCTTCAGCGGGTTCTTGCCCTTGATGTTGCTACCCGGCAGTTCGTTGCGGAACTGGTCCATGCCGAAGAAGATGGTGCGGTTCTCGATGCCGTCCACCACCTTGAGGTTGCCGTCCTGGCGCAGGCGCGGCAGATCCTGCGGGCTGGGGTCGAGGACGAAGTCCACCTCACCCGACAGCAGCGCCGCCATGCGCGTGGCAGTGGCCTTGACCGGGGTGTAGACCACTTCCGTCACGTTGCCCTCGGGCTTGCCCCACCAGGCGGCGTTCCGGGCCAGCACCAGCTTCTGGTCGGGCTGCCATTCCTTGAGCACGAAAGGCCCAGTGCCGTTCGCGTTGCGGTGCGCGAAGTTCTCGTCCTTGGTCTTGATGTCCTTGGGCTCAACCGACTTGTTCTTCTCCGCCCAGGCCTTGCTCATCATGCGCAGCTCGGTCATTTGGTTCAGCAGCACCGGGTTGGGGTCCTTGGTGAAGATGTCGATGGTGTTCTCGTCCACCTTCACCACCTTGTCGATGCCCTGTGCGTAGACGCCGAAGTTCGAGGTTTTGGCCATGGAACGCTGCAGCGAGAACACCGCATCGTCCGCCGTGAACGCCGAACCGTCGTGGAATTTCACGCCCTTGCGCAGCGTCATGCGCAGCTGCGTCGGCGTCATCTGCTTCCAGGCGGTGGCCAGCACCGGCTCCACCTTGAAGGTGCGGCTGTTGTAGTACACCAGCGATTCGTAAACCGCCGCGTGGATACCGTTGGCCAGGGCGTTGTTCTGCGAATGGACGTCCCAGGTCGGGATGTCGCTGGAGCTGGTCCATTTAAAGGTTTTGGCGTGCAGGCCAGCGGAAGCCACCGTCAGAGCAGCGGCCAGCAGGGTGAGGCGAAATTTCATCGTTGACACCTGAAATGGTTTGACAAGCCCCGCACTATGCAACATCCGTTCCCGGCCGCAGGACGGGTATTACCCGCAGGTGACAGCACACCAGTCCACTTACCGGGCTTCAGACAGATCCACCAGCCGCAGCGCTCCATACCAGGCACGCAAGGTCGAGCCCGTGTTGTCGGTATCGGTCATCAGCGCCACGCCCACCAGCGGCCCGGGCTCCTCGCCAAAGGCCCGGATGAAATCGGCCCGCACGTCGCGCCGGTAGTCGCGCCACTGCCCCAGGTGCTGAGCGCCACTCTCCACCACCACCTTGCGGATGCGATCGGTGCGCGGGTTGGACAGCACCGCTTCGACCGGATCGTCCCGGCTCCACACGTAGCTCAGCGTCGCGTACGGCAGAGGTTCACCGGTCAGCAAGCGGCTGAGCTCGGACAGCCGGTGCGTACGGGCGCTCCAGTTGGCGCGGTCACCTTCAAAGGCCAGGAGGATGCGCACCGGTGCGTCGGTCGTCTCTGCTTCTTTCAGGTCTGCGCCCACGGGCAGCGCATCCACCTTCCAGGCAAACTCCAGGCTGCCCAGGGCGCTGATGCCCGGGTCAAACTGCCGACGCAACACGCTCACCGAACGCTGCGCCCGCACCTGCAAGGCCGGCCGCCCCTGCCGCGAAACCGCCTCGAAAGGCACCGACACCTTGCCCGGCAGGCGAAACACCGTCCAATCGCTGCCACCAGCGGGCGTCTGGAACAGATCGGCCGCAGCCAGCTGCAAAGCCGCTTCAGACGTCGGCGCATGGCGCCGCTCTGGCCAGGCACAGGCCGCCAGCCCCCATATACAGGCCAGCACCACCGTGCCCCGCCATTGCCAGCTTTTGAACATTTCACCGGACACATCTTGTTGCGATCCGGCCAGTGTAGCGAGGCCAGCCGACCCAGCGCCCCCAACCCACCTGCGTCAACGTTTCGACGAAGGCATCCCCCGAAATAGGGAAACATCAACCAGCAGGATGCTCACTTTTGGAAGACGAAGCGCGACATTGAAGCCTGGCTGGCGAACATGGGGTTCGTTGGTCAAACCACCCAAGGAGGACTCCCATGCTCAAAAAAGCCCTGACCCTGTTGCTGTCACTGGCCACCACCCTCGCCATGGCGGCGGTGGACGTCAACACCGCCAGCGAAGCCGACCTCGACAGCGTCAAAGGCATCGGCCCCGGCACCTCCAGCAAGATGCTGGAGCAACGCAAAGCCGGCAAATTCAAGGACTGGCCCGACCTCATCGCCCGCGTACCTGGCATTGGCGACAAGCGCGCCGCCAAACTGTCGGCCGAGGGCCTGACGGTCAACGGTGCCAAGTACCAGCCGGCGGCGGCGGAAGCCCCAGCCCAGAAGGCCAAGGCACCCACTCCGACCAAGCCCTGACCGGTCGTCCTGACCATCTCAACAAAAACCCCCGCTGCGTTGCCGCAGCGGGGGTTTTGATTTGGAACTGAACAACTCAGGAAACGCTGCACGCACCCCGACGGCCTCGACATCCCACGGTTGGTTGGAAAAACTCAATAGCCCTGAAACAGAAAGTCCAGCGCAGCCGCGATGTCAGATTGCCGATCTGCCAGCGTGGCGACCGGCGACCTCAGCACCCGCTGCGGCACCGCAGCCATCTTCGGCGTTTCCAGCAGGAAGTCTTCGCCACCGATCGACAAGACAGGCGTCAGGCGAGTGGATAGCCGGACGTTCGGAAAGTGCTCAAGACGGCGCAACGGCACCACCACCCTGCTGTCCAACCTGTCGAGCAAATCGCTCTGCACATCCAGCAGATACGGCGTGGTCGCAGCATGGCTGCCCGGGTTGGCGTAGACATCGAAACGCGCCATCAGAAACTTCTCCACTTGTCCAGTGGCAACCCCTCGGCATCCAGCGTTGCGTTGTAGGCGGCGATGAAATCGGCATGCTCCGCTCGCCAGCGACGCTCTTGCTCATGGCGCACCACTTCTCGCAAGTGCTGATCGCAAACTTGCGAAATGTTGATGTCCAGGCGCTTGGCCGCGTCCAGCACGCCGCTGCTCAGACTCAGGTTGATCGCACGCTTGCCAGAACCGCTGGTCCGGGCACGCCGGTCGCTTGAAACTGCGGTCATGATCACCTCCATACGCAAAGATAGTGCGCACACTTTAATGCACATACTTTCCTCAAGCAACCAACACGGATGGCGCCCGCTGTGGCCCCCTCAGCGGCCGAAGTTCGAAGCGGACATCTGACCCGGAATTCACGAGGAAATTGGAATCTGACCCCGAATTCTTCAGACGCGACGCGAACATATCGGCATGTTTAGCAGCCCCCACTACGTTCAACTCACCGGGCAGCGAACGCCCGGCGCATCGTCGTTTTGACGACCGCCTCCCACCGAAGCAGGACATCTCACGCACCGGCTTGCCCGCAATTGAGAGCCAAACAGGGATATTGGACACCGAGCAACGCACATGGGGTCTGTTGCACGCCATGTATTCATTCAGGAGGACTCCCATGCTCAAACAAGCCCTTACCCTGCTGCTGTCACTGGTCACCACCCTCGCCATGGCGGCGGTGGATGTCAACACCGCCAGTGAAGCCGACCTCGACAGCGTCAAAGGCATCGGCCCTGGCACCTCCAGCAAGATGCTGGAGCAACGCAAAGCCGGCAAATTCAAGGACTGGCCCGACCTCATCGCCCGCGTACCTGGCATTGGCGACAAGCGCGCCGCCAAACTGTCGGCCGAGGGGGCCTGACGGTCAACGGTGCCAAGTACCAGCCGGCGGCGACGGAAACCCCAGCCCAGAAGGCCAAGGCACCCGCTCCGACCAAGACCTGACCGGTCACCGACCAGCCCAAGAAAAAACCCCGCTGCGTTGCCGCAGCGGGGTTTTTGACGTTCAGAACCTCAGCTGGCTTGCGCCAGCGAAAGATCAGAAGGTGTGCTTGATGCCGAGGCCGAGGCGGCTTTCGATCGTAGCGGGAGCGTCGCCGTTGTCGCCGTAGTAACCGCCGTACACGGTGGTGCGCTTGGACAGCGAGTAGGCTGCGCCAACGCTGTAGCCGGTCACGCGCTTGAAGCCGTCGGTCTTGCTGGAAGCGATACCAGCGGACAGGACCAGATTGGAGGCCAGGGGCATGTCGGCACCGATCGTGTACTGCTTGGTGTCCACGCCAGCGGCGTCAACCATACCGTAACCACCCATCAGCTTGAACGCGCCGAAGTCGTAGGCAGCGTTGAAGCGGGTCTGGGTTTCGTCCGCAGCATCGCCTTCGTCTTGGAAAGCCACGCCCAGAGCCAGCGGGCCGGCTTCGTAGTTGGCAGCCAGCGAAAGCACGTTCTGCGAACCAGGCACTTGCTCCAGGTTGTAGCTGGCAGCAGCGCTGAAACCGCCGAACGACGGGGAAGCGTAGTAGATACCTTGGGTGTGACGCGACGTGGTGTAGCCGACGAAAACGTTGGTCGGGGACAGCACCGAGTCAAACACCGGGTTGGTGGCGCCAGCGAAGTCATCAAAGGCAGTCGACATGCGGCCGAAGCGAACTTCACCGAAACCGCCAGCCAGACCCACCGTGGCTTCACGGTTGAAGCCAGTGGAAGCACCGCTGGTCAGATCAATGCCTTGTTCCAGCTTGAAGGTAGCCTTCAGGCCGCCGCCGAGGTCTTCGGCACCCTTGAAGCCCAGACGGCTGCCGCTCACGCCGCCGCTGGTCATCTTGGCGGAAACGCCCTTGTCCTTGTGGATCACAGCGTCAGCAACGCCGTAGATAGTGACGGTGGATTGGGCCATGGCGGCGCCGGAAGCGGCCAGAACGGCCAGAGCGATCAGAGACTTTTTCATGAGGTATGTTCCTTTGAAAATTCCAGCCTTCTGATGAAAGCCGGTGTGACTAAAACTCACAGCCGGAATCCTACATCCGGGTCAACCCTGAGCCCAAGGGTTATCCCGGAAACAGTTGGCACATTCGCCCAAATCGTCGGTTTTTGGCTACACATGACCTGGAAAAGAGTTCCAAAGCATTCTTTTTCAACGCATGCATACGCAATACAAACAAAAAAGCCTGCCGTGGCAACACGGCAGGCTTTGCTCTGACTTTCTAACTGGCCGAGGCCAGTGCGGGGATCAGAAGGTGTGGCGGATGCCCAGGTCGTAACCGGTGCGCAGACCATCCTTGGTGAAGAGGCCCTTGTCGTTGCCGTAGGAGGCGTAGATCTTGGTGCGCTTGCTCAGCATGTAGTCCACGCCCAGGCCCAGCTTCTTGACAACCTTGTCACCCGTAGCGTCGGCCTCGCTCACACCGTAGCCGCCCTTGATCACGAAAGCACCCATCGGCACAACCGCCATGATGTTCCAGGCCTTGCGATCAAACTCAGCCGGAGAGTCAGCAGCCTTGATGTCGATTTGCGAGAAACCGCCGCCGACCGTCATGAAGCCCAGGTTGTAGGTGGCCAGGAGGGCCGTGATCTGGTCGTCTTGACGGTTGGATTCCACACCGCCACCGATGTACAGAGGACCGGCACCGTAGCTGGCCCACAGGCTGGTGAGGTTCTGGGTGCCAGCTGGCAAAGGCGTAGCGGAGCCAGTGTGCTGCTTGAAACCGTAGCTGACAGCAGCGGAGAAACCGCCGAATTTCGGCGAGCTGTAGTGGATGGCGTCGGTACGACCCAGACCTGCGGAGCCGGCGTTGTTTTCCTTGTCGGTGGTGTAACCCGAGGTCAGCACAGCCAAGCTGCCCTGCTGCAGGGTGCCCCACGGGTCGGTCATGTTGACGGGACCTTGGAAAGCGGTCAGTGCACGACCCAGCTTGACGGCACCGAAGCCACCGGACAGGCCGACGGTCGACTCACCCTGGAAGGTGGGACGGTTGAACGTGGTGCCGTCGTTACCACCCGACTCCGGGCTGAAGCGCTGGGCCAGCGTGAAGTGGGCCTTCAGGCCACCGCCCAGGTCTTCGGTACCCAGGAAACGGATCTGGTTGGCGCCATTGGTGGCGTCCAGACGCATCGGGTTTTCGGTAGCGGAAGACGTGATACCGATGATGGGCTTGACTAGACCCAGGTCGACAGCACCGTCGATGGTCACGGAAGATTGTGCGAAGGCAGCGCCGGTGGCGGCCACGGCAGCCAGAGCGATCAGGGTCTTTTTCATTGAGGAGTTCTCCAAGGTTGATAAAGAGGCTGAAGGAAACGACCTTCGATGCCGACCTCCGTTTTGTGGAAGCTGAAGTCATTGCACCAGAAGGCGCCCCCGGCCGTCACCGTCAACCCGCACGGTCGCGGGAAAACCCTTGCACATCTTGTTGCATCGTGGCGACAAACCACCGTGCCCCATGACTTGGCAACGAGACGCCCACCCACTGATGGGTCCGCACACCCTTTCAGCCACCTGCTTTTCGGTGCTTGAACCATACTGTCGGTTTTGATTTGCGGAGCTTCCTCATGACACTGGATCCCGTCCTGACGGCCGCCGACTCGGCGCTGCGCACGCTGTTCGCCGCCCCCCGGGCCTCCCGCTCTTGCCCCACGCTGCCCGAATCGCCCGAAACGTCGCTGGGCGATGCGGACAGAGCGCTCGCAGGGTCGCTGATGCGCGTGAACCACGTGGGCGAAGTCTGTGCGCAGGCGCTCTACACCTCACAGGCGCTGGCTGCGCGCTGGCAAGCGGCTGGCAACGAGGCGCTGGCACAGCGACTGGAAGCGGCTGGCCGCGAAGAAACCGATCACCTGGCCTGGACGAAAGAACGGCTGGATGAACTGGGTGCCCGCCCTTCCCTGCTGAACCCGCTCTGGTACGCCGGCGCCTTCGGTCTGGGGCTGCTGGCCGGGCGACTCGGGCCGGGGGTCAGCCTGGGTTTTGTGGTGGAAACCGAGCGGCAGGTGGAGGCGCACCTGGCCAGCCACCTGGACCGGCTGCCTGCCCACGACCACGCATCGCGCGCCATCGTGGCGCAGATGAAAGACGACGAAGCCCGCCACGCTCGGGAGGCACAGCACGCCGGAGCGAGCGAGTTGCCTGTGCCGGTCAAGGGCCTGATGCGGCTGGCGGCCAGGGTCATGACCACCGTGGCGCACCGCATCTGAAGCACAGATCAGACTTCGACGAGGTCGAAGCCCGTGGTGATGTCGGCGGTTTTGCCCAGCATGATGCTGGCCGAGCAGTATTTGTCGTGGCTCATGGCGATGGCGCGCTCCACCGCCGAGGCGGGAATGCCTTTGCCGGTGACGGTGAACTGCATGTGGATCTTGGTGAAAACCTTGGGATCTGTCTCAGCGCGCTCGGTGGTGAGCTTGACGCTGCAGCCGCGCACGTCGTGTCGGCCGCGCTTGAGGATGAGCACCACGTCGTAAGCGGTACAGCCACCGGTGCCGGCCAGCACGGTTTCCATGGGACGCGGCGCCAGGTTGGCGCCGCCGTTTTCAGGCTTGGCCGCGTCGGGCGCGCCGTCCATCACCAGCACATGGCCGCTGCCGGTTTCGGCGACAAACCCCATGTTCGAGCGGGTGCCGGTGGCGCCGGTCCAGGTGACGGTGCATTCCATGGTGGGGTCCAGTTGTGAGATTGGTTACGGTTTTTGGAAGAAGCTCTCTAAAAGATAGCAATTGGCCGTCTTTGCATGTTGCGTTGCAGCATGGCTTCGATATACTCGCGACATTGTATTGAAGGTTGTCTCCTCTACCCTCCACGGGTGGATTCAAACCCGGACCGGCTCAGCCGGCCCGGGTTTTTTTTGTCCTGGGCGGGCGCAGCCCACCCGGACCAGCCCGGTCAGGCCGGTTTTTCCGTCCAGACCGGCTGGCTATGATGGGCGCCCAAGGAAAAACCATGCCCGCACGCCCGAACAAGTCCCCCGCTGTCGCCGAATCTCCCGTCACCACGCTCGGACCGGCCGACTATCTCAAGAAGATCCTGACGGCCCGGGTGTACGACGTGGCGGTGGAGTCGCCGCTGGAGGTGGCCAAGAACCTGAGCCGCCGCCTGCACAACACGGTGCTGCTCAAGCGCGAGGACCAGCAGCCGGTGTTCAGCTTCAAGCTGCGCGGCGCGTACAACAAGATGGCGCACCTGACGCCCGCACAGCTCAAAAAGGGCGTGATCTGCGCTTCGGCCGGCAACCACGCCCAGGGCGTGGCGCTGGGCGCCTCGAAACTGGGCACTCGGGCCGTGATCGTGATGCCCACGACCACGCCGCAGGTCAAGATCGATGCCGTCAAGGCGCTCGGTGGCGAGGTGCAGTTGCACGGCGACAGCTATTCCGACGCCTACGGCCACGCGGTGACCCTGCAGAAGAAAGAAGGCCTGACCTTCGTGCACCCTTTCGACGACCCGCTGGTCATCGCCGGCCAAGGAACGATTGCCATGGAAGTGCTGCGCCAGGTGCAAAGCCTGGGCTCCAACCACCTGGACGCGGTGTTCGTGGCCATTGGCGGCGGCGGACTGATCTCGGGCGTGGCCAACTACATCAAGGCCGTGCGTCCCGAGGTCAAGGTCATCGGCGTGCAGATGAACGACTCGGACGCGATGATGCGGTCGGTGCACGCCGGCGAGCGGGTGACGCTGCCCGACGTGGGCCTGTTCTCCGACGGCACGGCGGTCAAGCTGGTCGGGGAAGAAACCTTCCGGGTGGCCAGCGGCCTGGTCGACGAGTTCATGACGGTGGACACCGACGCGGTGTGCGCAGCCATCAAGGACATCTTTGTGGACACGCGCTCCATCGTGGAGCCGGCCGGCGCGCTGGCGGTGGCCGCCATCAAGCAGTACGTCGCGAAAAACAAGACAAAGGGCGAGACCTACGCCGCCATCCTGTGCGGCGCGAACATGAACTTCGACCGCCTGCGCTTCGTGGCCGAGCGCGCCGAAGTGGGCGAAGAGCGCGAAGCGCTGTTTGCGGTGACCATTCCCGAGGAGCGCGGCAGCTTCAAGCGCTTTCTGGAGACCATCGGCAACCTACCGGGCGGCCCGCGCAATGTGACCGAGTTCAACTACCGCATCGGCAACGCCGAGACCGCACACGTGTTCATGGGGCTGACCACGCACGGCAAAGGCGAGTCCACCAAAATCGCAGCGAACTTCCGTCGACAGGGCTTTGAGGCGCTGGACCTGACACACGACGACCTGGCCAAGGAACACGTCCGCCACATGGTTGGGGGCCATTCGCCGCTGGCGCAGGACGAGCGCCTGCTGCGCTTCGTGTTCCCAGAGCGCCCCGGTGCCTTGCTCAAATTCCTGAGCCTGATGCGCCCGGGCTGGAACATCAGCCTGTTCCACTACCGCAACCAGGGCGCCGACTACGGGCGCATCCTGGTGGGGCTGCAGGTGCCGCCCAAGGACCACAAGGCGTTCGACAAGTTCTTACACACCTTGGGGTACCCGTTCGTCGAAGAAACCCACAATCCCGTGTACCGTCTGTTCCTCAAGAGCTGACCGCACCCCCAGATGATCATCAAGCCCTTCCCTGCCAGCGACGATGCCCCACAGATCGCGGATAGGCTGGCGGGTTTGCGGCTGCCGACCATCCAACCCACCGCCGACGCCGTGCTCGACACCGAGCTGCGCAAGCGTTTGCACCGGGGCGAACTGCCCGACCACGCGCTGGGGCGCCTGGAAACGCTGTTGCTGCAACTGGCGCGCATCCAAAACGCTTCGCCTTTCCCGTTCGATCTGCTGGCTTTTGACTCGCCTCAATTGGTGGTGTTCGCCGCCGACCACGGGATTTCCGATGAAGGCGTCTCGCTGTTCCCCCAGTCGGCCACCCGTCAGCGCATCGGACAGTTGCTCAAGGGTGCATCCGCGACCAACACCCTGGCCGACCTGCACGGGTTCGACCTGACCGTGGTGGACGCTGGTGTGTCCACCCACCTGCAACCGCCAGCCCATCTCAAGGCGGGCGTGTCGCTGCAGTTGCGCAAGATCGGCTACGCCACCCGCAACATCGTGCTCAGCCCGGCCATGTCGGTGACCCAGGCCGTGTCGGCGCTGCACGCGGGCATGGACGTGGTGCACCACCTGCCAGGCAATGTGGTCGCGCTGGGCGACGTGGGTGTGGGCAGCACGTCGTGTGCAGCCTTGCTGCTCTCACGCCTGTGCGGCGTGCCGCTGGCCGATGCCTGCGGCCGCGGCAGCGGTCTGGACGATGCCCAGTTGCAGCACAAGCTGGAGAAGCTGTTCGCGGCGGCCTCAAGGCACCGCAAGGCCACGGCCCCGCTGGACGTGCTGGCGGCCATGGGCGGCTTCGAGATCGCGATGATGGCCGGCGCCATGTTGCAGGCCGCGTCGGAGCGGCGCGTGGTGCTGGTGGACGGCTTCGTGGCCGGCGCCGCGGCGCTGGTGGCGCGCGGTCTGGTACCCGCCGTGACCGACTACCTCGTGTTCACCCACCGTTCCGCCGAACCCGGCCACCGCCTGCTGCTGATCCACCTGCAGGCACAGCCCCTGCTGGACATGGAACTGCGCGTGGGCCAAGGCATGGGGGCGTTGCTGGCCTGGCCGCTGCTGCAGACTGCGCAGCGCCTGCTGGAACACTGACGGCTCCACAGCGCGCCGGCGGTTCAGTTCTTGGGTGGGAGCGGCAGGCTCAGTTCCACCGTGGCGGGGCCCGTGCTGCTGGCGCCCAGCTTTACCCCCAGGCGATCCACCGACTGCAGCACCAGCCCGCCTTCCAGCGCCGCGCCCACGGTGTAGGGCCTCGGAGGCTGGCTGTCGATCGCGATGAGCGCGGCGCCCTGGCGACCGGCCTGATCCACCACGCCGAGCAGGCGGTACCGCGCAGACGCGGCCAATGGCGCTGGCGCTTCAGCGGCGGCCACCGGCGCCGCTGCTCCCAGGGCCCGGGCCACCGCGGCCGTGTCACTGCCCACGGGCGCCGCCGATGCCGCCGCCACTGGCGTGACCGGGCTGCGCCCCCAGGCCAGCAGCACCCAGTAACCGGCACTCAACCCTGCCGCCAGCCACAGCAACCCCGCAGCCAGCGCGGGCACCAGGCCCGGGGCAGACAGAGAGGGCTGCGCCAGACGGCGCGCACGGATGGCCTTGTTCATGGGCGCATTATGATCGACCGACACAGCGCAATCCCAGGCCAGAAAGAGCCGGTTGCGCGCCTTGCACAGCACCATCCGCAAGCCCGTCGCCAGGGCATGCCCGACCGAACCCGGAGACCGCTTTGACACAACCTCACCCCCTGCGCCACACCGCCCGCCGCGCCCTGGTGCGCGGCTTCACGCTGATCGAACTGATGGTGGTGCTGGTCATCATTGGTGTGCTGGCCGCGCTGATCGTGCCCAACGTGCTGGACCGCGCCGACGACGCCCGAGTGACCGCCGCCAAGACCGACGTCAACAACCTGATGCAGGCGCTCAAGCTCTACAAGCTGGACAACCAGCGCTACCCGACCAGCGAACAGGGCCTGAACGCCCTGGTGGCCAAGCCGGGTGCCGGCCCCGTTCCACCCAACTGGCGGCCTTACCTGGACAAGTTGCCCGCCGACCCCTGGAGCCGGCCATACCAGTACCTGAGCCCGGGCCTGCACGGCGAAGTCGACGTGCTGTCGCTGGGGGCGGACGGACAGGCCGGTGGCGAAGGCAAGGACGCCGACATCGGCAGCTGGCAGTGAGCCCCCCCCTGCGCCGCTGCGCGGCTTCCCCCCCTGCTGCGCGGGGGGGACGGCCGCTGTGGCCCGGCAAAGCCGGTTCCACGCGGCCCCTGGATAGAAGACACCTCGGCCTCCACCATGTCCTCGCGTCGCGCTGTGCGCAAGGTTTCACGCTGCTAGAACTGATGCTTGTGGTGGCCATCATCGCGCTGGCCACCGCGGGCGTGAGCTTGGCGCTGCGGGACAGCGACAGCACGCAGCTGGAACGCGAGGCGCTACGCCTGTCGGCGCTGCTCGAATCGGCCCGCGCCCAGTCGCGTACCAGCGGGGTACCGGTGCTCTGGCGCAGCACCGGCAGTGGCTTCGAATTCATCGGGGTGGCGCCCACGCCCGGCTCGGCAGACGGGCTGTCCAACACCCGCAGCTGGCTGAGTGCGGACACACGGGCCCAGATCACGCAGCCCGCCGATGCGGCGGTGCTGGTGCTGGGTCCGGAGCCGCTGATCGCCGCGCAACGGCTGGTGTTGCTGCAAGGTGACCGGCGCCTGAGTCTGGGCACCGACGGGCTGGCACCGTTCGCGGTGGTGCCCGAGGGCGCCACACCATGACGAACAGGCGCCGCAGCCGGGGCTTCACCCTGATCGAGGTGCTGGTCGCGCTGGCGGTGGTGGCCATCACCCTGGCCGCCGGGCTGCAGGCCACTGGTGCCCTGACCCGCGCCGCCAGCCGCCAAAGCGACCAATGGCTGGCCCAGCTCTGCGCCGAAAACGAGCTCACCCGGCTGCGCCTGGCGCGCCAGCTGCCCGGTGTAGGTGAGTCCAGCGCCGACTGCACACAGGCCGGCCAGACGCTGGCGGTGCGTCTGGTGGTCGCACCCACGCCCAACCCGAACTTCCGGCGCATCGACGCGGTGGTGGAGGGCCCGGTCGACGGTGCAACGGTGCGCTTGCTGATGCTGTCCACTGTGATGGGGCGGTATTAGATGGACCCCCACGCTCCACCGCTGCGCGGGTCGCTGCCCCCCGAGGGGGCTGGGCCTGCCTTAGGGCGGCCCGGCGGCTGGCCCGTTTTGCGCCCCCACGCTCCACTGCTGCGCGGGTCGCTGCCCCTCGAGGGGGCTGGGCCTGCCTTGGGGCGGCCCGGCGGCTGGCCCGTTTTGCGCCCCCACGCTCCACCGCCGCGCGGGTCGCTGCCCCTCGAGGGGGCTGGGCCCGCCTTGGGGCGGCCCGGCGGCTGGCCCGTCTTGCGCCCCCACGCTCCACCGCTGCGCGTCTTCCCCCCCTGCTGCGCGGGGAGGACGGCACCTGTGGCCGGGCCAAGCCCGTTCCACGGCGCCACTGGACCGAGACACTCGCTTCCGAGTGACGCTTGGCATCTGCCTGTGCGCCGCTCCCGCGGCTTCACCCTCATCGAACTGCTGGTGGCCATCTCGGTGATGGCACTGCTTGCGGTGCTGAGCTGGCGCTCCATCGACGGCATGACGCGCACGCAGGCGCTGACCCAGCAGCGCGCGGACCAGCTGCTGCGCCTGCAGGCGGCGCTGGGCCAGTGGGGGGCCGATCTGGATGCGATCACCGACACGCAGGAGGTGGACCCTCTGGACTACAACGGCCGGCTGCTGCGCCTGACGCGGCGCGACAGCGGCGAGACCGGACTGGACAGCGCCGGCGTGCGCGTGGTGGCGTGGACGCGGCTGGACGGGCAGTGGATGCGCTGGCAGTCGGGCCCGCTGCAGCACCGCGACGATCTGGCCCGTGCCTGGCAACGCGCAGCGCTGTGGGGCCAAGCGTCGGCGCCCGACGCCGCGCAACGCAGCGAGGCCGACAGCGCGGTGGCGGTCGCTGCCGTCGACCAGTGGCAAATCTTCTACCACCGCGGTCAAACCTGGGGCAACCCGCTCTCGTCGGTGGGCAACGAGGCAGAGGGCCCTGGCGCAGGAACAGGAACAGGAACAGGCACCCGAACCAGCCTGCCCAACGGCGTGCGCCTGGTGCTTACTCTGAGCACAGGACAAGCGATGCAGGGAACGCTCACCCGCGATTGGGTGCGCCCCACGCTGGAGGCGGGACAGTGATGAATCCCCCCCGCGCCGCTTCGCGTCACCCCCCCGCGGGGGGGCGGCACTGGCCGTCCGGCCAAGCCGGCCCGGCGGTGCCCTGGCAAGACGCCTCCTCGCGTCGGGTGTCGCCAGCCCTGGGCCAGGGGAGCCGTCAAGGAGGGGCAGCCCTGCTCCTCGCCATGCTCACCGTCACCCTCGTGGCCACTCTGGCCTCGGCCGCGCTGTGGCAGCAGTGGCGTGCCACCCAGGTGGAAACGGCCGAGCGCCAGCGGGTGCAGGCGGGCTGGATCCTGACCGGGGCGCTGGACTGGGCCCGACTGATCCTGCGCGAAGACGCGCGCAGCAACCAGAACAGCGGCAACCCCGACCACCTGGGCGAGCCCTGGGCAATGCCGCTGGAAGAAGCGCGCCTGTCCAGCTTCCTGGCCGCCGATCGCGACAACAGCGCCGACATGGAGCTGCCCGCCTTCCTCTCGGGGGAGGTGCGCGATCAGCAGTCGCGGCTGAACTTCCTGAACCTCGTCAGCGTGAGCGGCGCCGGGGCGCAGACCAAGGCTGAACTGTCGGTGGCCGATTTGCAGGCCTTCACCAAGCTCTACCAACTGCTGGACCTGCCCGCCGCCGAGCTGGACGCCGCTGCCCAGGCGCTGGTGCGCACCTCGCAACTCGCGGCCAGCGACCCGCAGCCCTCGCACACCGCGCTCATCCCGTCCAAGCTGGCCCACCTGGCCTGGCTGGGTATCGGCCGCGCCAGCCTGGTGGCGCTCGAACCGCACGTGACGCTGTTGCCCGAGCGCACACCGGTCAACCTCAACACCGCCAGCGCCCAGGTGCTGGCGGCCAGCGTGACCGACCTCAGCCTGGCCGACGCCCAGCAGCTGGTGACCGAGCGCGAGCGCGATCCCTGGCGCCAGATCGCCGACGCGGCGCGCACCAAGCCGGGCATCGCCAGCCAGCTCAAAGCCGATCGCCACGATGTGCGCAGCCGCTACTTTGAAGTGCGCGGCCGTCTGCGACTGGACGACACCGTGATCGAAGAGCGCTCGCTGGTGGTGCGCAACAACCTGCAGGTGCGCGTGCTCTGGCGCGAACGCATCACCACCCGCTGATGACCGCCCACCGCACGCTGGACGCTCTCTAGAATGGTCACCAACCCACCTCGCTCCCACCCGTGCTGATCCTCACCCCCTCCGACTTCTCGCTCGCCCCCGCCGATGGCCCCTCGGCCCAGCTGTCGTGGGTGCGCTCCGGTGACGGCCGGCAGGCGCTTGAACACGGCCGTTGCGCCGCCTCATTGCTGCCGGCCGAGACCGAAGTGGTGCTGGCACTGCCGGTGCGGGCCCTGTCCTGGCACCGCTTGGCCGTGCCCAAGGTGGCCACCTCGCGCTTGCGGGCGGTGCTTGACGGCCTGCTCGAAGAGCGCCTGCTCAGCGACACCACCGAGCTGCACTTCGCCCTGGAGCCCGGCGCACGCACCGGCCAGAGCCTGTGGGTGGCGGCCTGCGACAAGGCCTGGCTGCGCAGCTGGCTGCAGGCGCTGGAGGCGGCCGCACGCCCGGTCTCGCGCATCGTGCCCATGCTTTGGCCCACGGCGCAAGCGGTGCACTGGGCACACGACAGCGGCGGCCACGCCTGGCTGGCCAGCGCCAGCGCCGAGGGTGTGCGATGCCTGCCGCTGGCCGCCAACAGCACCGACCGCATGGCCGCCGATGGCCCCGAAGCGCAATGGCTGGCCGACCCGGCCGTGGCCGCGCAAGCCGAACAGTCGCTGGACCGGCGCCTGGCGCCCGTGCCGCTGCACGACTGGCTGCTGCGCGTGGCCCAGTCCGACTGGAACCTCGCGCAATTCGACCTCAGCCTCTCCAGCGGCGCGCGGCGCGGCCAGCGGCTGCGGCAGGGTTTGCGCCAGTTCCGCACCGCGCCCGCCTGGCGCCCGGCCCGCTGGGGCCTGGCCGCCCTGCTGGTGGCCCAGCTGCTGGGGCTGAACGCGGCCGCCTGGCACGAACGCAGCAGCCTGGACGCCAAGCGCCAGGCAGTACGCCAGACGCTGCAGCAAACCTTTCCAAACGTGACGCTGGTGCTCGACGCCCCGCTGCAAATGCAGCGCGAGCTGGCCCAGTTGCAGCAGGCCGGCGGCCAGCTCTCGGGCCGCGACCTCGAAGCCATGCTGTCCGCCCTGGGCAGCACCGGCCCGGGGACCGCCGCCCAGCGCCTGGTCTACAGCCCAGGCGAGCTGCGGCTGCAAGCGCCCGAAGACCAGTTGCGCGCCCTGGCCCAGGCGCTGGCGGGCGGCGCCTGGAACGCGCAAATCGACGGTCAGGCCCTTCGCCTGCGCCCCAACACCCCATGACCGACCGCACCACCTCCCCCCTGCAGCGCCTGCGACAGACGGTACAGCCCGCCTGGGCACGGCTGGCGCCGCGCGAACGCCTGGCCGTGGGGGCTGCCGCCACCGTGGTGGGGCTGGCCTTGTTGTGGTGGCTGGGCGTGGCCCCGGCGCTGGCCACCTTGCGCCAGGCGCCCGCGAAACACCAGCAGCTGGACGCGCAGCTGACCCAGATGCGCCAGATCGCGGCCACCGCCGACACCCTGCGCAGCCAGAACAAGGCCCAGGCCCTGTCGCCCGCCAGCGCCCGCGAAGCGCTGGAACAGGCCACCGCCACCGCGCTGGCCGGCACGGCACAGCTGTCGGTGCAAGGCGACCGCGCAACCATCACCCTGCGGGGCACACCGCCCGATGCGCTGGCGCAGTGGCTGGCGCAGGTGCGCATCAACGCCCGCGTGGTGCCGGTGCAGGCTGATCTGCAGCGCAGCAACGACCCGGCCGGCTGGACCGGTCAGCTGGTGCTGGCTGGTCCCGGTCTGGGAGCGGGCAACTGATGCACACCGCCTGGCCCGCGCGCCTGGCCTGGCTGGGCGCCCTGTCGGGGCTGGCGCTGGCCTTGCTGCTGTTCGCGCCTGCGCGCTGGCTGGCCCAAGGCATCGGCGCGGCCAGCGAGGGGCGGCTGCAACTGGTCAACGCACGCGGCACGGTCTGGGACGGGCGGGCCGACCTGCTGCTGACGGGTGGCCAGGGCAGCCGCACCCTGACCGCACTGCCGCAAGGCCTGCGCTGGCAACTGCGCCCCGCCTGGGCGGATGCGCCAGCACTGGAGCTGCAACTGACCGCCCCCTGCTGCACGCCACAACCGCTGCGGCTGACCGCCCTGCCCGGCTGGCAAGGCGGGCGTCTGCAGGTCGCCGGCTTCCAGAGCCAATGGCCCACCGAAATGCTCACCGGCCTGGGCACCCCCTGGAACACGCTGCGCCTGGAAGGGCGACTGCAACTGCAGTCCCCCGGGCTGGACCTGCAATGGGCCGCGGGCCGCAGCCAGGTACAGGGTGCGCTGACCATCGAGGCGCTGGACATGGCCTCGCGCCTGTCCACCTTGCGACCGCTGGGCAGTTACCGGATCGCACTGAGCGCCCCGGCGGGCAGCGACAGCGCCACCGTGGCACTTCAGACGCTGCGCGGTGAACTCCAGTTGCAGGGCGACGGTCAATGGGTGGGCGGACGGCTGCGCTTTCGTGGTGAAGCCATCGCCGCCCCGGGCCGCGAGACCGCGCTGGCCAACCTGCTCAACATCATCGGACGTCGCCAGGGCACGCGTTCGCTGCTGAACATCGGGTGACGTTTGCGACGCGGCGCACCACAGACTTCGCGATAGGATCAACTCATGAAACCCAACCCCCTTCGTGTCGCGACGGCCCCGGCCGTGGCGACGCTCACGACCCTGGCCATGGCCTGTGCGTTGCTGGGTCTGCCGGCAGCCCATGCGCAAAGCCGCGGGCAGGAGCCGGTGGTGCTCAACTTCGTGGGCGCTGACATCGAAGCCGTGGCGCGCACGCTGTCCACCATCACCGGCCGCAACGTGGTGCTGGACCCGCGCGTCAAAGGCACGGTCAACCTGTCGACCGACAAGCCGGTGTCGCCGGCCACCGCGCTCAACCAGTTCGCCGCCGCGCTGCGCCTGCAGGGCTTTGCGCTGGTGGACACGGGCGGGCTCTACAAAATCGTGCCCGAGGCCGACGCCAAGCTGCAGGGCACCACCGTCAACGCCGGGCCGGTGAGCAAACTGCCGGCGTCCAACCAGATCGTCACGCAGATCTTCCGCCTCAACCACGAGAACGCGAACAACCTGGTGCCGGTGCTGCGGCCGCTGATCGGGCCCAACAACACCATCAACGTCAACCCTGGCAACAACTCGCTGGTCATCACCGACTACGCCGACAACCTTCAGCGCATTGGCCGCATCATCGCGGCGCTGGACGTGGCGGGCGCGACCGACGTGGAGATCATCCCGCTGCAGCACGCCATCGCCGCCGACCTGGTGCCGCTGGTGACCAAGCTCATCGAATCGGGCGGCACCGGCGGCGGTGCAGCGGCCGGTGCGAGCGACGCGTCCTTCAAGACCACGCTGGTGGCCGAGCCGCGCAGCAACAGCCTGGTGATGCGCGCGGCCAACCCGGCGCGGCTGGCGCTGGTGCGCGCCCTGGTGACCAAGCTGGACCAGCCCACCTCGCAGGCCGCGGCCGGTGATATCCACGTCGTCTACCTCAAGAACGCCGACGCGGTGGCCCTGGCCACCACGCTGCGCGCCGCCATGTCGGGCGGGGGCGGTTCGTCCGCCGGTACCCCGGTGCGCTCCGCCGCGGCGGGCGCTGCGGGCGGCAGCGCCGCCACAGCCCCGGTCTCATCGAGCGCGGCGCCGTCCACCGGCGGTCAGATCCAGGCCGATCCCGCCACCAACGCACTGATCATCACCGCGCCCGAGCCGCAGTACCGCCAGCTGCGCGCCGTGATCGACCAGCTCGACGCGCGGCGCGCGCAGGTTTATGTCGAAAGCCTGATCGCCGAGGTCAACGCCGACAAAGCGGCCGAGTTCGGCATCCAGTGGCAGGGGCCCATCGGCAAGGCCGGTGACGGCGCCATCGGCGTGCTGGGCACCAACTTCGGCACCGGTGGCAGCAACATCTTCAACCTGGCCGCCGGCGGTGGCGCCACCGCGCCGGCGGCCGGCCTGAACCTGGGCATCGCCGCGCGCGCCAACGGCGTGTACTTCCTGGGTTTCCTCGCGCGCTTCCTGCAACAGAACGGCGAGGGCAACATCCTCTCCACCCCCAACCTGCTGACCCTGGACAACGAGGAAGCCAAGATCGTGATCGGCCAAAACGTGCCTTTCGTGACCGGCAGCTTCACCAACACGGGCAGCAACAACGGCTCGGTGAACCCGTTCCAGACCATCGAACGCAAGGACGTGGGCCTGACCCTGCGTGTCAAACCGCAGATCAGCGAAAACGGCACCATCAAGATGACCATCTTCCAGGAGGTCAGCAGCGTGCAGGAATCGTCGGTCAACTCCAGTGGCGGCCTGATCACCAACAAGCGCTCTATCGAATCCACCGTGCTGGTGGACGACGGTGCGGTGGTGGTGCTCGGCGGCCTGCTGCAAGACTCGTTCGCCGGCAACGAAGACAAGGTGCCCGGCCTGGGCGATGTGCCGATCTTCGGCAACCTGTTCAAAAGCGAGAAGCGCACCCGCAAGAAGACCAACCTGATGGTGTTCCTGCGCCCGGTGGTGCTGCGCGACGCGCGCGCCAGCAGTAGCCTGTCGCTGGACCGCTACGAGCAGATGCGCGCGATCCAGAAGGACGCGCAGCCGGTGCCCAGCGTCGTGGTGCCGGTCAACGAAGCACCGGTGATGCCGCCGCAGGCACCGGCGGGTTTCATGGCCCCGGCCGTCCGCTGAGCACGCGCCCATGAGATACCCGCTGCCCTACGCCTTCGCGCGTGAACACCACTGGCTGCTGGAAGACGATGGCGAGCAGCTCACGCTGCTGGGCAGCAGCACGGCCGCGGTGGACGCCGACGCGCAGACCAGGCGCCTGTCGGCGCTGTCCGAAATCCTGCGCCGGCACGATGTGCGCGAGGTGCTGTGGCAACCGGCCGATGCGCTGGCCCAGCGCATCAGCGCCGCCTACGCGCAAGGCGAATCGAGCGCGGCCGCTGTGGTCAGCGAAGTGCAGGGCGATGCCGATCTGAGCCGCATGATGCAGGAGCTGCCCGCCATCGAGGACCTGCTGGAAACCGCCGACGACGCGCCCATCATCCGCATGCTCAACGCCCTGCTCACGCAGGCCGCGCGAGACGGCGCGAGCGACATCCACATCGAGCCCTACGAGCGGCATTCGAGCGTGCGCTTCCGCGTCGACGGCACGCTGCGAGAGGTGGTGCAGCCCAACCGCGCGCTGCACGCCGCGCTGATTTCGCGCCTGAAGATCATGGCCGAGCTCGACATTTCGGAAAAACGCCTGCCGCAGGACGGCCGCATTTCGCTGCGCATCGGCG
>CALRYD010000018.1:0-75071 GCA_943372305.1 Hydrogenophaga intermedia
GGCACGCCCATCTTGTGGTTGATGTACGCCTGCTGCGCGATGGTCAACAGGTTGTTCGTGATCCAGTACAGCACCAGGCCGGCCGGGAAGAAGAAGAACATCACCGAGAACACCAGCGGCATCATCCACATCATCTTGGCCTGCAGCGGGTCCGGCGGCAGCGGGTTCAGTGCGGTCTGCACGATGGTGGTCAGCGTCATGACCAGCGGCAGCACGAAGAACGGGTCCTTGGTCGAGAGGTCGGTGATCCAGCCGATCCAGGGCGCATTGCGCATCTCGACCGAGGACAGCAGCACCCAGTACAGCGCGATGAACACCGGGATCTGGATCAGGATCGGGAAGCAGCCGCCCAGGGGGTTGACCTTCTCCTCCCGGTAGATCTTCATCATCTCCTGCTGCATGGCCTGCGGGTTGCTCTTGAGGCGTTCGCGCATTTCCATGATGCGCGGGTTGATCGCCTTCATCTTGGCCATGGAGCGGTAGGCGCTGGCGTTGAGCCAGTAAAACGCGGCCTTGAGCAGCACCACCAGCAGCACGATCGCCCAGCCCCAGTTGCCCACGAAGCCATGGATCATGGACAGCAGCATGTACAGCGGCTTGGCCAGGATGGTCAGCCAGCCGTAGTCCTTCACCAGCTCCAGGCCCGGGGCCGTGGCTTCAAGCACGTGCTCGTCCTGCGGACCGACGAACAGGCGGGCGTCGACCTTCTGGCTCTGGCCCGGCGCCACCGCCGGCAGCGCGGTGATGGAGCCGACGGCGTACAGGTTGTTGTCCACCTTGCGCACGAAGTTGTCGCGCGGCGTGCCCTCGGCCAGCAACCAGGCCGACGTGAAGTAGTGCTGCACCATGGCCACATAGCCATCGCTGCTGGTCTTGACGATGTCGATCTTGTTGTCGTCGATCTTTGTGAACTCAACCTTCTGGTACTTCTGCTCGTTGGTGTAGACCGCCGGGCCGGTGAAGGTGGAATAGAACGGGGTCTCGCTGGCGCCGGTGGAACCGTCGCGCACCAGCTGCACGTACAACTGCGGACTGACCGGCGCGGCGCCGGCGTTCACCACCTCGTGGCTGACGCCGATGACGTAGCTGCCGCGCTGCAGCGTGTAGGTCTTGACCAGCTTGACGCCACCCACGTCGGCCGACTCGAAGCGCACTTGCAGCTGGTCCTGACCATCGGCCAGCGCTGTCGGGCCGGCGGCCAGTGTCATGGGCGTCTTGTGGGTCGGGAAGGCACCGCCGATCAGGCCGGTCTGCGCGATGTAGGTGTGCTCGGGCGTCTGCGTCAGCAGCTGGATCGGGTCGGTGCCCAGTTCCTTGCTGGCGTGCTTGAGCAGCGTGGCGCCGATCAGCGAGCCACCTTCGGTGTTGAAGGTCAGCTTGAACAGGTCGGTGCTGACGTCCACGCGCTGGCCCGCCGGGGCGGGTGCGGGGGCACCCGCTGGCGCGGTCCCTGCAGCACCGGTGGCCGGCAAGGCGCCGCTGGCCGCGGGCACAGAGCCATCGGTCGCGGTCGCTGCCGGCTTGCCCTGAGCCGGAGCGGTGACCGCGGCGCTGGGGAAGAAGGTCGGCTTCTGCCCGTTGTGGATCTGCCACTTGTCCCAGATCAGGACCATCGAAAAACCAAAAACCACCCACAGGATGGACCGACGGATGTCATTCATGACAGGTTCTGCTTTTCAGGGGAAGAAGAAGGAATCAGCCGCGTGAACAGCCGGGGGAGCGACTCGGGCACCGGGTCGCAACCGCCTGCACACCACGGGCCGCAACGGCCGATACGGTGCAGCATCAGATAAGTGCCCGCCAGCGCACCATGGCGCTGCAGGGCGCCGATGGCGTACACCGAACAGGTGGGCTCGAAGCGGCAGCTGTTGCCCAGCCAGGGGCTGAGCAGCAAACGGTAGCCCTTGACCAGACCGATCAGGGCGCGGCGCGGCCATTCAGCCAGCATGCTGGGCCTCCACTGCAGGCGCCCGCGCCTTGCTCACCTTGCCCAGCAGCTGCTGCAGCTCGGCGCGCACGGCGCGCTTGAGCGGCTCCGACGTGGCACTGACGAACTGCTGGCGGCTGAACTCGCTGCGCAGACGCACTACCCAAGCCGCGTGCGGCAAACCCACGGGCGCCACCCGGGCGGTTTCGTAGATCTGGCGGCGGATGGTGTTGCGCGTGACCGCGCGGCGTGCCCAGCGTTTGGGCAGCAGCACGCCCAGCCAAGCGTCGGCCACAACGAAAAGGGGACGGCCTTCGTGCTCGCCATCGAGGGCGCCACGGTGCAAGGCGAAGTGGGCGGTCTTGGCCACGGGTGGGCCCGCCAGGACGGCCTGAAACTGGGCGCGGTTGCGGATGCGCTGCATCAGCCAGCTCCGCCTGTGCGGGTGGTGAAGGGCATCCGACCGGCCAGCATCGGCCAGCGCGTCAATGGCCTCAGACGGCCAGACGCTTGCGGCCCTTGGCGCGGCGCGCGTTGATGACGGCGCGACCACCGCGGGTCTTCATGCGCACGAGGAAACCGTGCGTACGGGCGCGCTTGATCTTGGAAGGCTGGTAGGTGCGTTTCATTGCCATGGCAGTGCGGCCCAGGCAAGGCCAGGGCTTTTCAAGTTAGAGGAAAACCCGCGATTATCGCGCCAAAATCTAAAACAGGGCAAGCACTTAACTGGCAAACCCGGTTTTCTGCGTAAACTTCGCGCCCCTGACCGGCGGCCGGCCCAGGTCCGCCCCGGCGCGTTGCCGCCTTGTGGATAAGTGCCCCTGCGCACTACAATGCCGCCTCAGCCCTCTGTCATTTGTCCACAACACTCTCTCCCGTTTCCCCAGCATGATCGAGGGCATTCCCAAAGACCTGACGCCGCCCGCGGCCGCCGACCTCTGGCAGACCTGCGTGGACAAACTGGCCCAGGACATCCCCGAGCAGCAGTTCAACACCTGGATCCGGCCGCTGGCCGCCACGGTGGCCCCCGACGGCTCCAAGGTCACGCTGCAGGTGGCCAACCGCTTCAAGATGGACTGGATCCGCGCGCAGTACGCGGCCCGCATCAGTGCGCTGCTCGAAAACATCCAGGGCGCGCCTGTTTTTCTTGAGTTAGCGCTTGCTCCGCGCGAAGGCCCCGCGCGCTCGACACCCACCACCCGCACCGTGCAGGAACAGGTGCTGTCGGAAATGCCGGACGTCGCCCCGGTAGAGGCCGCCGTGGTGGCCGGCCCCAAGAGCCGCCTGAACGCGGCCCTGACCTTCACCACGCTGGTGGAAGGTTCGGCCAACCGCATGGCGCGCGCCGCCGCCATGCACGTGGCCGGCAGCCTGGGCCAGCTGTACAACCCGCTGTTCATCTACGGCGGCGTCGGTCTGGGCAAGACCCACCTGGTGCATGCCATCGGCAACCACCTGCTGGCGGACCGCCCCAATGCCAAGGTTTTGTACATCCACGCCGAGCAGTTCGTTTCGGATGTGGTCAAGTCCTACCAGCGCAAGACCTTCGACGAGTTCAAAGAGCGTTACCACTCGCTCGATCTGCTGCTGATCGATGACGTGCAGTTCTTCGCCAACAAGGAACGCACGCAGGAAGAGTTCTTCAACGCCTTTGAAGCGCTGCTGGCCCGCAAGAGCCACATCGTGCTGACCAGCGACACCTACCCCAAGGGCCTGGCCGACATCCACGAACGCCTGGTCTCGCGTTTCGACTCCGGCCTGACGGTGGCTATCGAGCCGCCCGAGCTGGAAATGCGCGTGGCCATCCTGATCAACAAGGCCGCGGTGGAGAACGCCGTCATGCCCGAGGAAGTGGCCTTCTTCGTGGCCAAGAACGTGCGCTCGAACGTGCGCGAACTCGAAGGTGCGCTGCGCAAGATCCTGGCCTACAGCCGCTTCAACCAGAAGGAAATTTCCATCCAGCTGGCGCGCGACGCGCTCAAGGACCTGCTGTCGATCCAGAACCGGCAGATCAGCGTGGAGAACATCCAGAAGACCGTGGCCGACTACTACAAGATCAAGGTCGCGGACATGTACAGCAAGAAGCGCCCGGCCAGCATCGCCCGCCCGCGCCAGATTGCGATGTTCATCGCCAAGGAACTGACCCAGAAGAGCCTGCCCGAGATCGGCGAGCTGTTCGGTGGCCGCGACCACACCACCGTGCTGCACGCGGTGCGCAAGATCGCCGCCGAGCGCCAGACCAACACCGAGTTGAACCAGCAGCTGCACGTTCTCGAACAGACCCTCAAGGGATGACCCTGAGCCGGCCCTTGCGTGGCTTCTCAGCCGCCAGCGAAAAAGCCCCTGGAAACCGGTGAAAATAGCAAAGTTTTGGCTTAACCAGAGTGCCGGCCAACAGGCCCCCCGAGACGAAAGACCCTGACATGATCGTTTTGAAATCGACCCAGGACAAAGTGTTGGCTGCGCTGCAGTCGGTGGCGGGCATCGTGGAGCGCCGGCACACCCTGCCGATCCTGGCCAACGTGCTGCTGCGCAAGACCGGCGGCCAGGTGCAGCTGACCACCAGCGACCTGGAGATCCAGATCCGCACCACGGCCGAGCTCGGCGGTGACGACGGCTCGTTCGCCACCACGCTGGGCGCGCGCAAGCTGATCGACATCCTGCGCACCATGCCGGGCGACCAGGCTGTGAGCCTCGAACACACCGGCGGCAAGACCATCCTCAAGGGTGGCAAGAGCCGCTTCACGCTGCAGAGCCTGCCGGCCGAAGACTTCCCGCTGGTGCAGGAATCGGCCAGCTTCGGCCCCGTCTTCAGCGTGCCGCAAAAAACGCTCAAGAGCCTGCTGGGCCAGGTCTCGTTCGCCATGGCGGTGCACGACATCCGCTACTACCTCAACGGCATCCTGTTCGTGGCCGAAGGCCAGAAGCTGTCGCTGGTGGCCACTGACGGTCACCGCCTGGCCTTTGCCAGCGCCGAGCTGGATGTGGAAGTGCCCAAGCAGGAAGTGATCCTGCCGCGCAAGACCGTGCTGGAACTGCAGCGCCTGCTGTCCGACAAGGAAGGCGCGATCGAGATGCAGTTCGCGTCCAACCAGGCCAAGTTCAGCTTCGACGGCATGGAGTTCGTCACCAAGCTGGTCGAGGGCAAGTTCCCCGACTACAACCGCGTCATCCCCAAGAACCACAAGAACATCGTCACGCTGGGCCGCCAGCCGCTGCTGGCCTCGCTGCAGCGCACCGCCATCATGACGAGCGAGAAGTTCAAGGGCGTGCGCCTGAACGTCGAAGCCGGCACGCTGCGCGTCGCGTCGAGCAACGCCGAGCAGGAAGAAGCCGTCGACGAACTCGACATCGACTACAGCGGCGACGCCATCGAGATCGGCTTCAACGTCACCTACCTGATCGACGCGCTGCAGAACATGACGCAGGAGATGGTGCGCATCGAGCTGGCCGACGGCAACAGCTCGGCGCTGATCACCAACCCCGACGACAACGCCTTCAAATACGTGGTGATGCCCATGCGGATCTGATCCGCAGCGCCCCGCAGCCCGATTGCATGCCAACCCGCTGACCAGCGGGTTTGGCGTTTCTAGAAGTCAGAGAAATCCACCATGTCCGAAGCCAACAAGCCCGCCGAAACCGGAAACGATGCCGTCCACACCGGTGAAGCCGGGGTCGACAGCTCCAACTTCCAGCCCAAGATCGACGCCAACCAGGCTGGCGCGAGCGAGGGGTATGGCGAGGGTGCCATCCAGATCCTGGAAGGCCTGGAGGCCGTGCGCAAGCGCCCGGGCATGTACATCGGCGACACGTCCGACGGCACCGGCCTGCACCACCTGGTGTTCGAGGTGGTCGACAACTCCATCGACGAGGCCCTGGCCGGCCACTGCGACGACATCGTCGTCACCATTCACACCGACAACTCGATCAGCGTCACCGACAACGGCCGCGGCATCCCCACCGGCGTGAAGATGGACGACAAGCACGAGCCCAAGCGCTCGGCCGCCGAAATCGCGCTGACCGAGCTGCACGCCGGCGGCAAGTTCAACCAGAACAGCTACAAGGTCTCGGGCGGTCTGCACGGCGTGGGCGTGTCGTGCGTGAACGCGCTGTCCATCTGGCTGCGCCTGATCGTGCGCCGCGAAGGCCAGGTCCACCAGATCGAATTCGCGCGCGGCTTCGTGCAGAACCGCATCGTCGAGACGCGCGACGGCTTCGAGGTCTCGCCCATGAAGGTGATCGGCGCGACCGAAAAGCGCGGCACCGAGGTGCACTTCCTGCCCGACACCGAGATCTTCAAAGAGAACAACGACTTCCACTACGAAATCCTCAGCAAGCGCCTGCGCGAACTGAGCTTCCTGAACAACGGCGTGCGCATCCGCCTGAAGGACGAACGCAGCGGCAAGGAAGACGACTTCTCCGGCGCCGGTGGCGTCAAGGGCTTCGTGGAGTTCATCAACAAGGGCAAGCAGGTGCTGCACCCCAACTGCTTCCACGCGCTGGGCGACCGCACCAGCGACCAAGGCACCAACATTGGTGTCGAAGTGGCCATGCAGTGGAACAGCGGCTACAACGAGCAGGTGCTCTGCTTCACCAACAACATCCCGCAGCGCGACGGCGGCACCCACCTCACCGGCCTGCGCGCGGCCATGACCCGCGTCATCAACAAGTACATCGAAGAAAACGACTTCGCCAAAAAGGCCAAGGTCGAAGTGACCGGTGACGACATGCGCGAAGGCCTTTGCTGCGTGCTGTCGGTCAAGGTGCCCGAACCCAAGTTCTCCAGCCAGACCAAGGACAAGCTGGTGTCCAGCGAAGTGCGCGGCCCGGTGGAAGACGTGGTGGCCCGCCTGCTGACCGACTACCTGCAGGAAAAGCCCAACGACGCCAAGATCATCTGCGGCAAGATCGTCGAAGCCGCCCGCGCCCGCGAAGCCGCCCGCAAGGCCCGCGAAATGACGCGCCGCAAAGGCGTGCTCGACGGCATGGGCCTGCCCGGCAAACTGGCCGACTGCCAGGAAAAAGACCCGGCGCTGTGCGAGATCTACATCGTCGAGGGCGACTCCGCCGGTGGCTCCGCCAAGCAGGGCCGCGACCGCAAGTTCCAGGCGATCCTGCCGCTGCGCGGCAAGATCCTGAACGTGGAAAAAGCGCGCTACGAAAAGCTGCTGACCTCCAACGAAATCCTGACCCTCATCACCGCGCTGGGCACCGGCATCGGCAAGGCCGGCGGCGGTGAAAACGGTGGCGCCAACGGCGACGGCAAGGACGACTTCAACGTCGCCAAGCTGCGCTACCACCGCATCATCATCATGACCGACGCCGACGTCGACGGCGCCCACATCCGCACCCTGCTGCTGACCTTCTTCTACCGCCAGATGCCCGAGCTGGTCGAGCGCGGCCACATCTACATCGCGCAGCCGCCGCTGTACAAGGTCAAGAACGGCAAGGAAGAGCTGTACCTCAAGGACGCGCCCGCGCTGGACCAGTTCCTGCTGCGCATCGCCCTGAACGGCGCCAAGGTGCAAACCGGCGGCGCCAACAGCACCACGCTGGACGGCGACACCCTGGCCGAACTGGCGCGCAAGCACCAGGTGGCCGAGAACGTGATCAAGCGCCTGTCCAACTTCATGGACGCCGAAGCCCTGCGCGCCATGGCCGACGGCGTCAGCGTCAAGCTCGACACCGTGGAAGAAGCCGAAGCCAGCGCCGTGGCCATGCAGGCCAAGCTGGCCGAGCTGTCCACCACCGGCGTGCCGCCCGAAGTGGCCGGCGAATTCGACGCGCGCACCGACAAGCCGGTGCTGCGCATCAGCCGCCGCCACCACGGCAACGTCAAGAGCAGCATCCTCACGCAGGACTTCGTGCACGGCGCCGACTACGCCGCCCTGGCCACCGCGGCCGACACCTTCCGCGGCCTGCTCGGCGAAGGCGCCAAGGTGCAACGCGGCGAAGGCGACAAGCAGAAAGAAGAAAAGGTCGGCGACTTCCGTCAGGCCATGCAGTGGCTGATCAGCGAAGCCGAACGCACCACCGCCCGCCAGCGCTACAAAGGCCTGGGCGAAATGAACCCCGAGCAGCTGTGGGAAACCACCATGGACCCGACCGTGCGCCGCCTGCTGCGCGTGCAGATCGACGACGCCATCGAAGCCGACCGCGTGTTCACCATGCTGATGGGCGACGAAGTGGAACCGCGCCGCGATTTCATCGAGGCGAACGCCTTGCGCGCTGGCAACATCGACGTTTGAGCTTCGTGTAGAGAAGACCCATAAGCTGAGAAATTGGGGCCCATGAGTTCAGAAACTTATGGGCCCCTTGCTTTTGGTAGCACCTTCCTTATCCCAACTGAAGTCTCTTCGAAAACCTATTTATACGTGTTTCCCAGTAGAGTGCTCTATGCACCGTAGTCCGTGCTGTTGAGCAACTGTCTCAATGTTTGCTTGGTATCGGACATGCGATACGAATGCGGAGAATTTTTCTGGAATAACGACGCAGGGTATGTTCCGGGAAGGGATGAACAAAACGCTTTGCCGCGCAGTTGCAAGATCAAAGCGGGCGATATCCATAGAGATGGCATCCTCGCCCAATGTGGCGTATATGAGGCTCCAGAACTTAACCCGTGAACCCTCAGTAAGCCTGGAAGCGATTTCGTTGGCGAGTTCGATTGCCGTGTGACCCGCAGCGGAGCGTTTGAGCTGCACTGAGGCGATGAAGTCACCAGCTTGCGCCTCAGACACTTGAGCAACTGAAAATTCATGTTCACGCAAGGGCTTCTCTGTGGACTTCACCTCGACGCGCTTGTCTTTGAAGCAAAAGTCAAAGGCATCGGTTGTGGTGTCATGCCAAGCGGCGACCCACGCATCGATGTCATCAGCCCCGGCTAGTACAACGAGTTCTCCCCACAAGCCAACAATGGTTGAAGCAACCGGGACCTTCCCTTGGCGGAAAACGTCCATCAACCCATCAATCAGAGCATCGACTTGCTCTTCGGAAAGCACCTCTGGCTGGGTGTTCGCAGTCGCCACCGCCATCTCAACGAAAAACGGATGAAGGTGGGCCGCTTCCGGCAGACAGCGTAGGGTAGTGAAGTAGCCTGAAGACTCGGAGTTGGCGTCGGCCTGTAGTGCATATCGACGGTCAAACTCACCAACTACGTTTCTCAATCGAATCGGCGCTCTTGGCTTTGTACGAGCAGCCGAATTGAGGAACAGAATGGGCTCTCCTTTAGCACCCTTCACCAGCAAATGACGACTGCTCTTACCGCAGGGCAATCCTTTACCTTCACCGTCAGTACCTACGGCTAGTGCACAAAAGTCTTGCCAAGCGAAATGGTCAGGAGAGTTCATCAATCGTTCTGAATCAGGTATCGCTGTGCAAGTGCCTTGGGGATGTGCAAGGCGTACCATGGAACCTCGTGCGCGACTACAGTGTCAGCAGCATCCTTCAGGTTGAATTTCCGCAAATGTACGGAAACGCGCTCTGCCGACGAAAAGCTTTTGTCGCCGCTGTAATTCTTTGACTGGCCTTGATGAACCTGATTTATCTGATTTCGGTCGGTTAAAGAGCGTCCCTGCGGAGCCATCGAACCTATCAGGAACACGTCCGCATACTGCTGACCTTTTTCAAGCAGCTTTCTCAGAGCCAGAATTGCGCCAGCGAGCTCAAATTCGTCATCTTCGTCACAGGTTTTCAGCCTACGCAACAGGTCGTCTATGACCGACTCCAGCGGCACTTGCTCGAACAGGAGGTTGGAAAACGAGGATGCAGATGGCCGGAGGTCGGTGAACCGCTCTGGGTATGCGTCCTGGGCGCGTACCGCCTGGTCGATTGCTCCGAGAGATTTGGTAAACGCCTCAAAAAGTATGCTGTTGTCCGATATGACAGTTGGCTCTCGATGAGCCGCGCGGGCTTGCATCCAGCCCTCAGCAATCAGCTCCGTGATGGGAACTCCGATAACGCCCTTTCGGGTGGGTTGCATGCTGGCATGTAGCGTGAAGTTCCGCACCCAGGTCTTGAGCGGCTGCCCCCGTGTTTCAACAAGGCTCTGGTGTATGTCTTTTTCGTGTTCCACATACTGCTCGAAGGCCTCTAGGACGTCGGGCAGCAGAAACACACGGCAGTAGCCCAGGTACTTCTTTTTATATCCATAGAAGCGGGCCCGCTGTTGCAGGCTGTCGGCGTTGCCCGTTGCCAGAGGACGTGGCATGTAGGTAACCGTAAGACCTTCGACAGTGAAGCCTCGGTCGAGTTTGGCGCCTCCCACAAGCACCCAAAATGGTGACTCGCTCCAATGTATCGGGCTGGCACCGGTCGCCGTGGAGTTGACCTCCCGAACAGCGACGTTGCACAGGACCTCGTGGAGCTTTGACCCGAGAACGTCCAATGTGGGGAGGCTCGGGCCGACTGTTGTCTGCAGGTCCTTGTAGCCGGACTCAAACGTATCCAAGAGGTAGCCTGGGACCGACACACTGGTCAGTTGTTTCCACTCCTTCACCAAGTTTGACAGCCAAGAGAGATAGGCTCCATGCCGTCCTGTTTGCTGAGAGGGGTGAACCATCAGCGTGCGCACTGCAGGCTTACCTTCGAGGAGCACTGCGCAAGCTCCCAGGAGGAAGAAACGAAGTGCTTCTTGCAGCGTTGCAGGGGCGACTTCATCAGCTGCGGCTTCCGCCTGTGAATGCGGAATGCTCTTTGTGTACTGTGAGCGCTTTCCGAACAGGGTAGCTCCCCCGACATACCCGTCTCCTGGCGTAAGCAACTCACCGAACTCAGGGGACAACTCGTCGTCCAGACTCATCAAAAGATTGGCCTGAGGCGTAGCCGTGTACTGGACGTACGTGTGCCGCGGGAGATGCGTCTTAAGCGCAAGAATGCCCGCGTAGTTGCTGCTTTTCTTGTTGGTGCCTTGGGCAATGTTCTTCGCCGCAAACGTGTTCAGGCTGGCTTGGTCAGCTTCATCATCGATAACCAGCGTGGGGACTTTAGAAAGCAGGTCCTGTCCTATGGCATCCAGGCACTTCCCGAGATTGGCGAGCCGCTTGTGCTGCTTGAGGAGCACCACCAAACAGACCTTTTTGAGCAAGGGGGTGGTCTTTGGGTTGACCCAGTTCTGAAGTGCGCGCTTCAAACTCTCAGCAGACGGGTCATCAATGCCAGGGTTGTCAACAACAAGCCAAGGCCGGCCTATGGCACTGGCGGCGTCTCCAATGCCAAGGTCACTTTCGATTCGCGTCCGCGTCTGCTTGCGCAAGTTGTCCAAGGTCCCCGCGATGAGGATGATGAGACCGAACCCGTTGTCATGAGCTAACGCGCACAACGTCGTGAAGGAAAGCGTCTTGCCGCTTTGGACATAGCCAACTACCAGTCCAGTCGAGCTTGAGGTCTCGTTTGAGGGTTTCGGCTCAATGCACCGGCCAAGAATCTGCAGCGACTCGAACACCACAGCATTCAATGCATCCCGGGGAATTTCGTTGGACTTCCGGTCTAGGAAGCCCCGTGTTTCCTCTGCTTCAACAGGCTCCCAGAGCAAGGGGGGCCGGACGTCTTCCAATCGCCGGACGGTTACTACTGTCATGCAAAGTCCTTTTGCGCGGTTGCTCGCAGAAGTCCGTTGACCCCTGCCAAAAGTGCTCCGTAGGAGTAGCCCGCTCGCTTGAACTTGAGACAACTGAGCGCGAGCACCACGGCAAAGCGGATGAAGACTTCTGCGTTTTCCCCCTTAGGCCCGAGAAACCTTAGCGAGAACGGATGGGCCATCGACACCACAATGTGGACATCGCTGGCCGAACCGCTTAACAGGCGCTGCTGTGCATCCTTGGCATTGAAGCTCACCCAATCAGAGACTGCAGCGTCTACGGTCGTGTCAAGGGTGATGCACCAAAGGTGGTCATCAATATTCAACTCAAAGTAGCGCGTTGCTGCTGTCAAGGTGTCATCGAGCACGAGCGGTTGCGTAGCAGCTATCACGGCCGCACCGATATATTGCATCGACAGTGCGGGTTCCGCGGCCTCTGTCAGATCCGACACCAGCGACTCGGTGGCCTCGTTAACTTGAGACTGAATTTGTGTCTTGGTCGGTCGTGCTCGATAGTTGTCTGCCTGAGCCAAGAGGTCCAGTGCATCGCTCTTCAGAAGTACTCGTAACCTTTCGAGGAAGCCTTCCTCAAAGTCGTCCCAATGGAACCCATCCTTGGTATGACTTACTTCGAACCCTTCAACATGGAGTTCCCCGAACAACCGCTGATATCTGTAGCTGTTTGAGTTGCCGAATATGTCCTGGGGACGGTAGGTTTCGTCGTCACTGCCCAGAATCAGGCGGTTTCGCCGGAACAGCGCAAATCCTGCATGAGTCGTGGAGCCTTCTTGACGCAAGGCAGCGAAACCAGTGACCCGTTTCCCATCACCGAACGAAAAATCGATTTCCTTGCGCCAAAGTACTGGTTCCGAATTAAGGGAGTTGTATGGAGCGGCACGGAGAACCTCAGGGTCCTGGTACCGCAGTGGCTCCTTGTCCTCGTCATAGAAGAGTTGGATATTTCCTGAGCGAAGATGGACTCGGTAGATGCTGGCGAGGTGGTCTCTCAGCTTCTTTTGGGTCCGCTTGACGGGAAACTTTTTCCCAACATCTTCGAGTCGTACCACCGTGTAGTGGTCGTTTATCGGGGCGGGGGACTCCAATACAGGGAGGTGTTCGAGCTTGTTGCCGACGATGTTGGCCAGGTCAAAGCGAACTGTTCGCTCCACCGGCTCGCCCAAGGCTTTGGTTCGTACGTTCCAGGTGGGGGTGAACCAGCAAGCTGCGGTCTTCATGCCCATACCGAACTCAGACAGTCCAGTACGGTCTAGGGGCACTTCAGCAGGCTTGAAGGCTCGCGGGAAGTCGGCACCAGAAATCCCCGCAGCGTTGTCCCGAATTTCAATCAGGTTGTTGTGTTGGTCAAGCCAGACTTTGACCTCCAGCTTGAAGCCCTGGCCATGCAGTTCTTCGAGCGCCGCCTTGTTACTCAGATAGCTCTGAATGCTGTTGTCTACAAACTCTGCAACGGCATACCAAGCCTTGTAGTTGAGGTGCGATAGCACCGACAAGATGGATGAGTTGGGGCGAATTCCTACTTGATTTACCGAAGTAACTTCAGGGTTCAGCATGCTTCCGCTTCCTCGAAGCGCGCCGTCTTCGCAGCCTCCCCACGCTTCGCTAGTTTTGGATTCTCGACACCGTTGAGCAGCGCCTGGGCAACTCGCTCGACTACTGTTGTGTTTACTGCGTTTCCAAGCGCTTTGAACGCCTGGGTACGGCTGCTGGGCAGGTACTGCAGGTCCTGCATGCTCTGGAGGGCAGCACACTCCCGAGGGGTCATGTAGCGGCGCTCCCACGCGATGATGGGTACTTGTGTGTCAGTCATGGCGATGAGGCTCGGCGCGGTTGTTCGTCGCTTTATTCGTACGCCAGACGCCCGAAACTGCACTACGTGCGGCCAGACGCTGCGCTCTTCGCCTTGCAGGTTCCACTCGAGTTTCTGGAGGCTAGAAGGGAACTCTTTAATCTTGGGCAACCAAGGCCGAATCCAACTCTTGTTCCGCTCAAAGAACTCCCTGTTTTGACGGATGAAAGTCTTCTTCCAGGTCGGAAACGCAAGCTGAGGTGTTCTTGCGTGACTAGGCAGGGCCGCCAACTGTGCTTCCCTTGTCGGCAGCCCAGTCAGCGGCTTTCCGTGACTGCCTTTGTATCCGTTTAGCCCCTCAATCCCTTGTCGAGCAAGAAGTGCGTGCGGGGTCTCCGTCTCAAAGGGGTACGTGGCGCCCCACTCCATTGACCAAAGGGGGAAAGAGGGAAGCTGTAGGTTTTCTGGAGAAGCCTTTAGAAATTCATCCCAGACCTCAAGGCACCGCTCCACTTGAGGGCTTAGGGGCTTAGCGTCACTCGGGTTGGCCAGCAGAACGTCTTCGATGGAGGTAGGAGCTGTGGTCGTCTGAGGCCACTCGAATTTGGTCAGTGGCTCCTGCGAGCCGACGATGTAAACCCGCTCCCGAACCTGAGGGATTCCGAAGTGATGGGGCGACAGGCGTTCAGCACGGACGTCATAGCCCAAGGCACCAAGCTGTGTCTTGATAGTTTTCCAGGTGCTGCCACCGTCGTGCTTCAGCAAGTTGGGTACGTTCTCCAGGACGAAGAAGGCTGGCCGCTGCGCAGCAAGGATGGCTTCCACATTGAAGAACAACCGGCCTTGTTCACTGCACTCGAAACCCAGTTGGTCACCTGCCTTCGAGAAGGGTTGGCAGGGAAAGCCCGCCGTCAGAACGTCGTGGGGAGCGATTTCTGAAGGCGCAACCTGAGTGATGTCACCGTGCGGGCGTATCCCGTGGTTCTTCTCGTACAAATCCCGGAGCAGAGGCTTCCATTCCGACGCAAAAACGCATTCGCCCCCGAGGCGAGAGAGTGCGAGATGGAAACCTCCGAGACCCGCAAAAAGGTCTACGAAGCGAAAGGTATGTGCTGCCAACTTATGTGAGGTGTGCTGTCAGAGCATCGGTATGTTGCCAGAAGTCTGCTGCATTACTTCCTCACTTGTGAACCGTTTAGTTTCAAGAGTTGTGCCTGTAGCCCCGCGCAGTGAGAGCGAGCTTGTCGTGCGTGGCCGGTAGCGCAATCATTCGCGAAGATGGCTTTTCTCGGCTGATGGGTCGCGCAACGCCGGCCGCTGACCGGGCATTCCCCTTGGCACCGCCGCTCCGCATAATGGCCTGAGTACCGCCGCGCGCATGGTGGTGCCAACAGGAGGCCAGCATGATCTTCTACAGCGGCATCAAGGCGATCAAGAACCCCGAGGAGCGTGCGCGCACCGTCGCTGGCCTCAAGGCGCTGCGGCAGGCCTTGTCGACGCAGGTGCCCACCAAGTCGTCCACCGACAACCTGCTGCTGGCCACCTGGAACATCCGCGAATTCGATTCCGGGCGCTACGGCCCTCGCCTGGACGAGAGCTACTTTTACATCGCTGAAATCCTCAGCCGCTTCGACCTGATCGCGGTGCAGGAACTGCGTCAAGGCCTGTACCCGCTGCAACGGCTGCAGCGCATTCTGGGCAGCTGGTGGGACTACATCGTCACCGACGTCACGCTCGGCACCTCTGGCAATTCCGAGCGCATGGCCTACATCTACGACCGCCGCAAGGTCGCGTTCACCGGGCTGGCGGCCGAGCTGGTGCTGCCCAAAAAGAAAGGCGCCACCGAAGAGCCCCTGCAGTTCGCCCGCTCACCCTACCTGGCTGGGTTTCGGTCGGGCTGGGCCTACCTCACGCTGCTGACCGCTCACATCTACTACGGCGACGATGTGGCCGTCGACCCGCGCCGCCTGCATGAAATCACCCAGTTCGCGCAGACCGTGGCCAAGAACGCCGAGAAGTACAGCGCCGCGCCGCAGTACGAACCGGGCAAGGTGTCCGACCCTGGCAACCTCATCATGCTGGGCGACTTCAACATCTTCAACCGGCAGGACGCCACGATACAAGCCATCACCACCGCCGGCTTTGTGGTGCCCCCCGAACTGCAGCAACTGCCCGGCAGCAACGCCGCCAAGAACAAGCACTACGACCAGATCGCCTATTACAAGAAGCTCTCGAAGATGAGCACCACCGGGCGCGCCAACGTGTTCGACTTCTACGAACACGTCTACCGCGACGCCACCGCCTACGACACCGTGCGCAACGGCCGCGGCCGCAGCTTCAACGACTGGCGCTCGTACCAAATGAGCGACCACCTGCCGATGTGGATCGAGTTCTCGGTGGACGACAGTGCGGCGTATCTGGACAGCCTGGGCTGAGGCGCGTCACGCTCTGTGTCACACCGCTGCCCATGCAGCTTCGCCCTTTTTGCCAACTACCACCTGAGCGCATCACGGGCGAAAACGGCCTTGGCCTAATGCGGCCTACGAGGAGGCGACTTGACTTCTAGGCTCGACTGGCTGGTTCCTGAAATCAAGCTCGGAGAGATGCCACTTGTCGTTTGGCCCAGTGGCACGTTCGTTGATACATAGACATGGTCGAACTCCGACATGGGCCTAGGCGGTGGCGGTATTCAGCCGAACCTGATTGGGCTGCTTATCTGGCATCAGTTCGAAAACCTGCGGAAAGCGTTTGAACAACTTGACGCTGGATGCGTTCTTGCTGAGCAGCTTCTTGTCGTGCAGCGCTTTGGCTGCGTCTGAAATATGCAGCCAGGCGCCCGTGCGGAGCTTGGGGATGGCGTCCAGCACCATGTCCGCCGTCACCTTGTCTGCTGAAAGGACGGTGGCGGCCGGCGCAGGCTTTGCCGCGGCTTTCTTGGCAGCCGGAGCCTTCTTGGCTGCTGCCTTTTTGACCGCTGGGGCTGGCGTGGCGGCGGTCTGCTTGGGGACGGGTGCGGACTGGGTTGTGGTGGTGATCTGCTGACCGACGTAGATAACCGAGTCATAGGCTTTGACGGCCTCGGGGGCCATCTTGCTGTGCTCCGTGGCGCACAGCACCTTGATGCCTCGCTCGCGTAGCCGGACCACCAGCGGCACAAAGTCCGCATCGCCCGAACCGATGACAAGCGTTTTCGGTGGATGCGCCTGGCAGGCCAGCTCCATGGCGTCCACCGCCAGAGCCATATCGGTGGTGTTTTTGGTGAGGTAGACGTTGAGGAAGGGTCGGATGGCCCAGTCGCGCAGTGGTTCGGCCAGGCCCTTGAGGTTCTCCGCGCTGCCGTATGCGCGCCGAACCGCTACTGGCCCCTCAGTGGCCTCTATCGCGGTGATGGCTTCGTTCACCCAGGCGGGTGAATTCAGGTTGTCCGCATCGATCAGGAAAACGATCACGTTGTGCTCCCCTTTTTGATTTGGGCAGCATCTTATGCGCCGGCGCAGCGCTACAACGTCTCCCGCTGCTCAAACCCCTCAGGCAGTTCGCCGCTTTGCAAGGCGGTCACCACGACTGCGTCCACCCGCGCCAGTTCGGGCCCGCGCTGGGCCCAGTCGGCCAGCGCCTGAACTGCGTTGCCTGGGCCGCTGGCCAGGGCTTCGACGCTGCCGTCGCGGCAATTTCGCACCCAGCCGCGCAGGCCCAGCGTTTTGGCCTGGCGTGCCATGCTCCAGCGGTAGCCCACGCCTTGCACACGGCCGGTGATGCGCAGGTGGCGGGTGATGGAGTCAGGGGCTGTGGCTGGGGTCATGCGGGCGCGTTGATGGTGTGGTGGGTCAACGCGCCATTGTCATGCCGGTGCTCAGTTGCCGGCGTAGGGCAGCGAGGAGTGGTGCAGCACGATGCGCAGCTTGCCGGCGTCGTCCTTGACGTAGCCCCAGGTCTTGTCGACGGTGGTGACCTTGCCGTCTTTGCCGGTGATCATGACGTTGCCCATGGTGGTGGCGGAGTCACCGGCGATGAAGACGGCGGCGTTCTTGGATTCGCACTTGTTCCAGCCTTTGAGGGCAAAGCCGGTGTCTTTGGGGAAGGCGCTGTCGCCGCCGACGAAGTAGGCCAGCGCGCCGGCGCGGGTGGTGCGGAAGGTCTGCGGCGCCACGGTCAGCGTGGGCTTGAAGAGCACGGCGCCCATCTGGTAACCGTAGGCGGTGTCGATGACTTTTTCGGCCAGGGCCTTGGCGGCGGGCTGGCCGCCCTTGTCGTGGGCGCTGCTGATGTCGACCAGGGCCTGGCACCAGCCCTGCTGGGCGGCGCGGACTTCGGCTTCGGTGATGGCCTGGTTGACGACGGTGGCGCTGGCCAGGGTGCTGGCACCGGCCAGGACGAAGGGGACGAGGTGGCGTGCGTTCATGGAAAAGGGCTCCTTGAGGGTGTGGTGACGTTGAGGCGCGCGGCGCTGGGCTGCACGGAACCATTGGACGGCGCGGGTTTGAACCGCCGTTGAACGGCAGATGAGCGCCGGCTGACGGGCACATGAACGCCAGATGAACTGGCGGCCTGGCCGGGCCGCGGCACGACAATGGCGGCATGTTCCGACGACGACTGAGCTTGGTGCTGGTGTTGCTGGCCGCTGCCGTGGTGCTGCAAGCGGTGGCGGCGGTGTTGGCCACGCGCGAAGCCGAGCGCCAGGTGGTGCGCGGGCGCATTGCCAGCGACATCCTGCAGCGCTTTGTGGAGCTGTCGGCGACCAAGCAGCGCCTGCGGTCGTGGGTGACTCAGCGCCAGATTGGCGCGGGTGGCGAGGTGGCCGAGCGCGATGCGCTGGAGCTGCGCATGCGCGCCGCCCTGGCCGAGCTGAGGGACCTGACCGAACAAGCCGACCACACCGGGCTGGCGGCCGAGGCGCCGCCCGAACAGGCGGCCCGGCTGGACGCGCTGCAGCTGCTGGAGCAGAGCGTGGTGGCCCTCGGTGATGCGATCCGCCAGACGCCGGCGCTGTCGCCCGACGTGCAGGCGCGCGCGGCCTGGGATGCGCTGACCGCGGTGTTCGAACAGGCCGAAGGGCGGGACCTGCGCGAGGTGATTGCCCGCAGCATCGAACGCGAGCGCGCCGCGATGGAGCGCGAGCGGGCGGCGGCCGATACCTCGCTCACGCGCATGCGCTTGTGGTGGATGGGCACGGCCCTGGTGCTGGCGCTGGGCGCGCTGGCGGCCACCGCTTACTTTGGCCGCGCGCTGCGCCGCCCGCTGGACGCGCTGACCGCGGGCGCGCAGGCGCTGCAGCAGGGGCAGTTGCAGCACCGCATCGACCTGACCGGTGGCGACGAGTTTGCCGACGTGGCGCGCAGCATGAACGCGATGGCCGACGAGCTGGAACAGCACCGCCGGCGCGAGGTGCAGCAGCGCCAGGTGCTGGAGGCCACGGTGCGCGAGCGCACGGCCGACCTGCACCAGGCCAACGAGTCCCTGCGCCGCACCGATGTGCGCCGGCGCCAGCTGCTGGCCGACATCAGCCACGAGCTGCGCACGCCGACCACGGCGATCCGCGGCGAGGCCGAGGTGACGCTGCGCGGCCAGGACAAACCGGTGGGCGAGTACCGCGCGGCGCTGGCGCGTATCGTGGACACGTCCAGGCAGCTGGGCTCGGTCATCGACGACCTGCTGGCCATGGCCCGCACCGACATGGAGACCTTCAGCCTGGCGCGCCAGCCGCTGTCGCTGACGCAGCCGTTGCTGAACGCGCTGAGCCAGGCCGCGGCGCTGGCCGCCGAGCACGGCGTGCTGCTCAGGCCCGAGGGCACGCCGCCCGAGCGGTGCAAGGTGTTTGGCGATGCGCAGCGCCTGACGCAGTTGCTGATGCTGTTGCTGGACAACGCGATCCGCTATTCGCGCCCGGGTGGCGAGGTGCGCTGGCGGGTGGAGCAGCGGGGCGACAAGGTGGAGGTGCGCGTGCTGGACGCCGGCATTGGCATACCGCCCGACGAACTGCCCCAGGTATTCGAGCGGCATTTCCGGGGCGATTCGGCGCGGCGCCATCGCGCGAGCGGCAGTGGCCTGGGCCTGCCGATTGCGCGGGCGCTGGCGCAGGCCCACGGCGGCTCGCTGGAACTGCGCAGCCCCTGCAACGCCCACGGCGACGGCGGCACCTGCGCGGTGCTGACACTGCCGCTGTGGCACGACCCCGATTCGGTGCTGGGCGAATGGCCCCTGCAACTGAGCGAACACGACAACCCATGAACATCTTGCTGGTGGAGGACGATCCGCGGATCGCCGATTTCTTGTTGCGCGGGCTGCGGGCCGAAGGCCACCAGGTGCAGCGCGCCGCCAATGGCCACGAAGGGCTGGCGCTGGCGCAGGAGGCCGCGCGGCAAGCCCAGCCCGCGGACCCCGCCACGGTGCTGGTGCTGGACCTGATGCTGCCCGGCATGAACGGCATGGAGATCTGCCAGACATTGCGCGCGGCGGGCGTGGCGATGCCGATCCTGATGCTGACCGCGCTGGGTTCGCTGGAAGACCGGGTGGCCGGGCTGCGCATGGGCGCCGACGACTACCTGTGCAAACCGTTCGAGTTTGAAGAACTGCTGGCGCGGCTGGAGGCGCTGGTGCGCCGCGCGCGGCCGCTGCAGCCCGCGCGGGCCGTGCGGCTGCAGGTGGACGACCTGGTGCTGGACCGCGAGAGCATGAAGGCCAGCCGCGCCGGCCAGGCGCTGACGCTGACCGCGCGCGAACTGGCGCTGCTGGAATTGCTGATGAGCGCGCCGGGGCGGCTGTTCAGCCGCGAACGCATCCTGGCCAGTGTGTGGGGGCAGAGTGAGGACCCGCTGACCAATGTGGTGGACGTGTACATCCGCCGCCTGCGCAGCAAGATCGACGAAGGCCACGCCACCGCGCTGATCCAGACCGTGCGCGGGCTGGGCTACCGGCTCGAAGCGCAGGCACAGCCCGGGGGCTGAGCGCGCGGCCCCGGGTCGACCCGGGTCTGCTCTGGTCAGGCCTTGTCGGGCAGCGGCTGGGCAGAGAGCGGCAGGCCGAACACCTTGTCGAACGCCCAGTTGAAGACGAAGGTGTAGAGCAGGAAGAACAGGGCCAGCCCGATTTCCAGCACCAGCGCGTGCTGCAGGCTGATGCCGAACCACCATGCGAACAGCGGCACCAGCAGCACCAGAAAGCCCAGCTCGAAGCCGATGGCGTGGGCCACGCGGCGGCCCAGGCTGCGGCCGCGCACGCTCTGGCGCGCCTCCCAGCGCTCGAACAGGGTGTTGTAGACCAGGTTCCACACCACGGCGATCACGGCCGAGGCCACCGCGATCACGCCGGCGCGTTCCAGGCTGGCACCCGAGCCGGCGGCCAGCCCGGTGCTGCTGATGACGATGGCGAACAGTTCGTAGAGGCCGACGTAAACGACTTTGCGGCGAATGCCTTGCATGGGTGGGGTCTGGTTCGGCGGAGACGTGGATCGGCGCGCGAGGCGCGGCTATGCTCCCCGGATTGTGAGGGTTCAGGAGCCGGTGGATGTTGCGTGTGGTTTGTCTGTGTGCCGATTGGTGCAGTGCCTGCCGGGCCTGGCAGCCGGACTGGGACGCGCTGGCCGCGCGCCACCCGCAGCTGCGCTGGCAGTGGCTGGACATCGAGGACGAGGCCGACCTGATGGACGCGGTGGGCCTGGAGATCGAGACCTTTCCCACCGTGCTGCTGATGCGCGGGGACCGCGCGCTCTACCTGGGCGCGGTGCCGCCGCAACCGGCCTTTGTGGAAAACCTGATCGCCCGGCTGGGCGCGCCCGGTGCGGCGGCGCCCGGGGTTTCGCCCGCGGCCCGTGCGCTGACGGCGGCCCTGGCGCAGCGACCAGCGCCCTGAGCGCGTGCTGACCTAGCGCGCGGTGGCTTCGTAGCCCGCCTCGGCCAGCGCCGCGGCGATATCTTCGGGCGCGATCATGTTGGTGTGGCTGACCCAGGCGGTCTGCGCGGGCAGGTCGACATCGGCCTGGCTCACGCAGGGCAGGTCCTGCAGTTCGAACATGACAGCGTCGGCGTCGGCCTGGGTGGTCAGGGCGGGGATGTGGAAGGTGGTTTCGGGCATGGCGGGGGGCGGTGGTGACACCGTCATGATGGCTCAGCGCCCAGCAGCGCGTGCAACAGGGGTCGGAGCTGGGCGACACGCTGTGCCACGGAACCGCGCGCCGCCACCCAGGGCACACCCCGACGCGACAGTTCTTGCCCGTACCAGGCCTGCTGGCGTGCCCTGAACCCGGCGGGCTGGCGGGTGCCGTCCTGCACGAAGTCGATGCCCGCGTCGCACAGCACGACCAGATCGTACGGGCGCTGCGCCAGGGCCTGCAGGGCCTCGGGCTGGGTGCCGAACATCCAGCCCGCGTAGCCTAGGGTGGTGAGGGGCGAGGTGTCGCAGAACAGCAGACCACGGGCCTGCGGCAGCAGGGCCTCTTCGCGTTCGACCTGGATGCGGCCGATGTCCAGCAGGTCTTGCAGGGTGAGCTGGCCGTCCCGCTCGACCCAGCGTTCTCGGCCGTACTCCGGCACCCAGGAGGTCTGAAATGCCTCGGCCAGCGCTTGGGTCAGCGTGGTCTTGCCGCTGGATTCGCCGCCCAGCAGCACGACGCGGCGCACGAAGCTGCGGTAGACCTCGGGGTGCAAGTGCTCGCGGTGCGCGTGCGGGTCGCGCCGTATCTGCGTGGCGCTGACGGGGTGGGTGCGCCGCTGGGGGTCCACGCACACGGGCGTGACCACGTACCCCCACAGGCGGCTCAGGCGTTCGCAGGTCGGGAAGACGTAGGCCTCGCTGGCGAACATCGCGTCGGGGCGCAGCGCCAGCGGGCCGTCGAGCAGCCAGGCGAACCATTCCTGCTGCACGGCGTCGGGCGCGGTGTTGGGGGGCATGGAGCGCCAGGCGATGCCGCGCATGGCGCAGTGCGCACGCACGGTGTCGTCGTCCACCTGCAGGTTGATGACCTGCGGGAACCGCCGCGCCACCCAGGCCTCGCGCTGCTGCCGAACACAACCCGGAAACTCGGGCTGGCTGTAGCCCACCACGGCCACCTGTTCACAGACTGCCAGGGCCTGGGCGATTAGGTGTTCGTGCCCGCGGTGCAGGGGCGAGAACTTGCCCACCACCAGCCCGAGCCGGTGGCCTGGTGCCAAGGCCGTCATGCGGGCTGGGCGGACTGTCGTTCAGCCACCGCCACCTTGGCCTGGCGGCCCCAGTGCCACCAGCCGTGCCAGGCGTTGAGCCAGAACAGCGCGTAGAGGCCGGCCGTGACGTCGAGCCCGCGGCTGAGGTACAGCGGTACCGACAGGGTGTTGACCACGATCCAAAACAGCCAGGTTTCGCGCCGGCCCTGCATCAGCAGCACCTGGGCCACCACGCTGGTGGTGAGCACGGCGGAGTCCCAGAAGGGCGCGAAGGCGTTCGTCCAGTGCAGCAGCAGGGCACCGTAGGCCAGGGTGACCGCCACGCCGCCGACGAGCAACAGGGCCCAGTGCGCAGGGCGCAGCGGGGCGCCCGCGGGCGTGGCCGTGGTGTCCTGCGCGGCGCGCCGCCATTGCCGCCAGCCGATGGCGCTGGTGACGACGAAGAAGGCTTGCAGGGTGGCGTCGGCGTAGAGCTGGGTGGACGCGAACAGCGCGCCGTACAGCAGGCAGCCGACGATGCCGATGGGCCAGGTGGCGATGTGACGGCGTGCTGCCAGCCAGACGGACAGAGCGGTGGTGGCGGTGGCCGCCCATTCGAGCAGGGTGAGGTGGTCGGGAAGGTTCATGGCCATGCGCGGGGTTCAGACGGTCAGCCCTAGGAAGCTGTCGAGGATGTGGAAGTGATCGTCGTGGAAGCGGTCCTCCATGCCGGCCAGGTCGCCTATGGGTACCCACTGCGCCGAGCGCGCGTCGTCGCTGCCCTGCACTTCGGGTAGCGGGCGCTGGCCGAGGTCGAAGTGGTGGGCGTGGGTGATGACGCGGCCGCGCGAGCTGCGGTCGGGATGGTCGAACACGCGCACACCTTTGAGCGCGTGTGCGATGTCGCCGGGCAGCAGGTGCAGGCCGGTCTCTTCCTGGAGTTCGCGCAGGGCCGACTGGTAGACCGTCTCGCGCGGTTCCAGAAAGCCACCAGGCAGCGCGTAAAGACCCTGGCCGGGCGCACGGTCGCGCACGATGAGCAGCACGCGGCCGGCACACTGGATCAGCGCGTCCACCGTGACGAACACCGGCGCATACGGCGCGCTGGCCCAGCGGGCTTTTTCGGCGCGCAGGCTGGCCCACTCGGCCGCCAGCGCGGTGTAGCAGGGCAGCTGGGCCCAGGCGCGCAGGAAGTGGACGGTCGAGGGCGGCACCTGGCTGACCAGGGCCGCGAGCGCCGGCTCCAGCGAGTGTCCGGCGGCGCCAAAGAGCGCGTCGCGCACCGCGCTGGAATGCAGCGCGCCCTGCGAGCCGACGTCGTCGAGCAGCCAGCCGGGAAAGTCGTCGAGGTAGGTGCTGGTGGCGTCCTTGTGGTGGCCGACCAGCACCGTCTGGCCCGGCGGCAGGGTGCCGACCTGCGCCTGCACCCCAGCGCGCACGGCGTCCACCCAGCGCTGGCTGTCAAAGTGGTCGCGCACCGGCAAGAAGGCGACACGTGCCACCTCGTCGGCACCCAACGCCAGACGGATCATCTCGACCCGCTCGGTCCAGGTGAAGGGGTTCTTGGCGCTGCGCGCCTGGAAGGCAGAGCCGATGACGACCACCACGTGGGGCGCCAGTGCGAGGGCGCGGCGGATGACGGCGAGCTGGCCCAGGTGCAGACCCTGGAAGCGGCCGATGCAGACGGCGGCGGTGACGTTCGTTGGGGTGTTCATGGTGTTCAGAAATGTTGGGCGGCGATCGGCATCTGGCGGCCGGAGCCGAAGGCGCGGGCGCGCACGCGGATGACGGGCGGGGCCTGGCGGCGCTTGTATTCGCTGCGAGCCACCAGCCGGCGCACGCGCTCGACCAGCGCCGCGCCCTCGGGCTGCTGCACCAGGCGCGCCACAAAGGCCTCGACCTCGGTGCGCTCCTCGCGCGCCAGGCCGTGGCCTTCGATCAGGTGCTTGAGCACCTCGTCGAGCACCTCGTAGGGCGGCAGGCTGTCGGTGTCCTTCTGATCGGGCGCGAGTTCGGCCGAGGGTGGCTTGTCGATGATGGCCTGCGGGATCACATCGCGACCGGCCACGTCGTTGAGGTGGCGGGCCAGCGCGAACACCTCGGTCTTGTAGAGATCGCCGATCAGGCCGAGGCCGCCGTTGGTGTCGCCGTACAGCGTGCAGTAGCCGACCGAAATCTCCGACTTGTTGCCAGTGGTCAGCAGCAAGTGGCCCCAGGTGTTGGAGTGTTCCATGAGGATGGTGCCTCGGATGCGGGCCTGCAGGTTCTCCAGCGCCAGGCCTTGCAGGGGCGCGCCGAAGCTCGCCTCGAAGCCCGCGCGGTAGGCCTGCACCAGGTCGGCGATGGGGTGGCGGTACAAGCGCACGCCCAGGCCGTCGCACAGGGCCTGAGAGTCATCCACCGAACCGGCCGAGGAGTAGACCGAGGGCATGGTGATGGCGGCCACACGGTCCGGACCGAAGGCTTCCACCGCCAGCGCGAGGGTGATGGCCGAGTCGATGCCGCCGGACGAACCCACCACCGCCTGCGTGAAGCCACAGCGGCGTGCGTAGTCGCGCAGGCCCAGCACGATCTGCTGGCGGTAGAAGGCCATGGTCGGCAGGCCGGCGGCCGGCACGGGCGGCAGGGCATCCCCGCGCGCGCTGCGGAAGCCGCTGGCCTCGAAGCGCAGCGTGGTCACGTCCTCCACGAAACGCTGGGCTTCGAACACCACGCCGGCCTTCGGTTCCACCGCGAAGGAGGCGCCGTCGTAGACCAGCTGGTCGTGGCCACCGACCTGGTTGACGTAAAGGATGGGCAGGCCGTGGCGGCGGCTGGCGGCGCCGAACACCTTGTGGCGCTGCTCGCGCTTGCCGATGTTCGACGGGCTGGCGTTGATGGACACCACGAGGTCGGGTGCGGCGTCGCGCAGACGCTCAAAGGGGTTGACGGCGTAGCCGCCGCTGTCGTCGTTCCAGCCGTCTTCGCAGATGAGAAAGCCGACCTGTGCGTTACCGATGCGCAGCACCTTGGCCACGTCGGGGCCGGGCTCGAAGTGGCGGCGTTCGTTGAAGATGTTGTAGGTGGGCAGCAACTGCTTGGCGTATTCGAGCAGCACTTCGCCGGCGCGGACCACGCGCAGCACGTTGCGCAGCGGTTTGCCCGGCCCGGCGTGCAACGCCGGCATGCCGATCACCCAGTGCAGCGAGGGCATCTGGCGCGAGGCCTGCAACAGGGCTTCGAAGCCGGCGTCCACGCGGGCCCTGAAGTGCGGTTCGTCCAGAAGGTCGCCAGGGTAGTAGCCGGTGAGCGAGAGCTCGGAGCAGACGACCAGATCGGCACCGTCGTCGCGGGCGCGTTGAGCGGCCGCCACCATCTTGCGGACGTTGCCGTCCATGTCGCCCACGGTGACGTTGAGCTGGGCCAGGGTGATGGTGATCATGCGGCCTCCGCGGGCACGTTGAACACCTGGCGCAGGTAGGCCAGGAAGGTAGCGTCGTCGCACAGGGTCTTGCCGGGCGAGTCCGACAGCTTGGCCACCGGCTGGCCGTTGGCGCTGGTGAGCTTCATGACGATGTTCAGCGGCGTCAGGCCGACGTCGTTGGACAGGTGGGTGCCGATGCCGAAGCCCAGCTGCGTGCGGTCGCCCAGCGCGCGGTAGAGGCCGATGGCCTTGTCCACCGTCAGCCCGTCGGAGAACACCAGGCGCTTGGTGTGCGGGTCGATGCGCAGCTTCGCGTAGTGGGCCAGGGCCTTTTCGGCCCAGACCAGCGGGTCGCCCGAGTCGTGGCGCAGGCCGTCGAACAGCTTGGCGAAATAGAGGTCGAAGTCGGCGAGAAAGGCGTCCATGCCGACCACGTCGGTCAGCGCGATGCCCAGGTCACCGCGGTACTCCTGCACCCAGTCTTCCAGTGCGGCTTTCTGCGAGTCGCGCAGGCGCACGCCCAGCGCCTGGTAGGTCTGCAGGTACTCGTGCGCCATGGTGCCGATGGGCACCAGCCCCAGGTCGGCGGCCAGCCGCACGTTGGACGTGCCCTTGAAGACCTGGGGCAGGCGCGTGCTCAAGGCCTGCACCACCTCGCGCTGCCAGGCGCGCGAGAAGCGGCGGCGCACGCCGAAGTCGAACAGCTCGAAAGGGTGGCGCAGGGCCGGCTGCTGCACGAAGGCTTCGATGGTGCCGATCTTGGCGGCCAGCCGGCGAAGCCCTTCGGCTTCGGCGGCGGCGCGGTCGAAGCGGCGGAAATACAACTCGTTGACGATGGCCAGCACGAAGATCTCGAAGGCCATGACGTGCACCTGCGGCCCTCTGGCCACGATGCGCAGCCGGTCGCCGTCGGCACTGGCTTCGATGAAGCGGCGCTGGAAACGGAAGATGCGCAGGAAGTCGACGAAGTCGCTCTTGATGTAGCGCAGGCCGCCGAGGTAGCGCAGTTCGTCCTCGGTGAACGAGAGCGCGCACAGTGCGTCGAGTTCGGCGTTGATCTCGGGCAGCAGGTCGGTCAGCGGAAACGCGGGCTGGTTGCGGCAGACGAAGCGGTACTCCGCCTGCGTCTGCGGGTGGCGGTGCAGCATGGTCTGCCACATCGTGAACTTGTAGAGGTCGGTGTCCAGCAGGCTGGTGATGACGCGTTCCATGGTGGCTCCGGGTTCAGGCCTGGGCCTGCAGAAGGGGAAGGACTTCGGCGCAGGTGGCCAGATGCGCGCCCTGGCGCTGCAGGTCGGCCAGGAAGGCCCGGGCCTGCGACTCGAAGCCGGTCACGGGGCTCATCGCGTCGGTGAGCAGCACCAGCTTGTCCAGCCGGCGCGAGGGCAGGTGCTGAGCCAGGTGTTCGACGGTGGCCTTGACGCAGTGGCTGCTGGCTTCGCCGGCGATGACGATGCGGTCGGCCTCGTCGAGGCTGGCGATCAGCGCGGCGTTGAGCTGCGTGTCGGTGTCGGCGGCATCGGGCACCTCGGCCTGCAGGGCGCTGTAGTGCTCGGTCCAGGGGTTTTCGCCCTTGGTGACCTTCTGCACCACCGCAAGGCGCCGTTCCTCCCAGCGGTTGTACGCGGCCTTGACGGCAGCGTGCACGTTGTGGCCCCAGCTGCCGATCTCGCAGTGCACCGGCCAGACCATCAGCGTGTAGCGGCCGGCCTGCTCCAGCGCGTCGAGGTAGGCGAGCGTGCGCGGCAGGGCGGTGGCGTCGCGAGGCCGGTATTCACCCGCGCGCACCTGCGCGGCGGTGATGGGGGTGAACGGGCCGATGGCCTGGCCTTCGCCGGTCTGCCAGAACGTGGGGTGGGCGATGTCGACGCGCTGGTGCGAATCGAGCGTGACCACGATGCGGTCGAGGGCGTCACCGCCGGCGTCGATCAGCGCGGCCAGGCGCAGCATGTCGGCGTGGGCACCGGGCACCGGCAGCGCGGGCGCCGCGAGGGCCTGGCGCAGCGGGTCGGTGGCGCGCCAGCCCTCTGGCAGATCGCAGAAGTCGTTCTGCGGGTCGATGATCAACAGGGTGGTGCGGCTGCTCATGGTGTCCTCCTGGGTCGATGGTAGGTGAAGCGTCGGGCTTCATCTGCCTTGAAAGTTGCACTGTACAACTAACATGGGTTGTATAGTACAACTTAAATCCGGAGTGTCAAGCCATGTCCCTCACGCGTGCGGTTTTCAGGAACGTGGACTTCGAGCGGCCGCTGGTGACGGTCGACGTGGTCATCTTCAGCGTCATCGACGAACAGCTGTGCGTGCTGCTGGTGCGCCGGCCCGACGACGAGGGCGAGCCCTTCCCCGGGCGCTGGGCGCTGCCCGGTGGTTTCGTGGATGTGCGGCAGGATGCCTCGCTGCTGGCCTGCGCGCAGCGCAAGCTCTTGGCCAAGACCGGCGTGGCATCGCCCTACCTGGAGCAACTGGGCAGCTGGGGCGACGCCAAACGCGACCCGCGTGGCTGGTCCAGCACCCACGCCTACTTCGCGCTGATCCCGCGGCCTGCCAGCACAGAAGCGGGCAGCACGCCCGCCGAGTGGGTGCCCTACGACCAGGCGCTGCGGCGCCGGCTGGCCTTCGACCACAACACCCTGCTCGCCGCCGCCATCGAGCGCCTGCGCAGCAAGGTCGAATACACCTCGCTGCCGGCCTTCCTGCTGCCCGAGCCGTTCACGCTGCCGCAGCTGCAGCGGGTGTACGAGGTGGTGCTGGGCCGGGTGCTGGACAAGAGCGCGTTCCGCAAGCGCATGCTGGACGCGGACTACCTGGAAGAGGCCGGCCCGGTCACGGGCGACCAGGGCCGCCCCGCCATGGGCTACCGGCTGCGCGAGCGCGACCACGCCACCGTGTTCCCGCGCGGCTTCAAGTCGGGGGAGTGATCTTCAGCCGCGCACCGCGCGGTCCAGCGCCTGGTCGATGTCCCAGAGGATGTCGTCGATGTGCTCCAGGCCGACCGAGATGCGCACCATGTCCGGCGGCACGCCGGCCGCCAGTTGCTGGGCCGCGTCGAGCTGGCGGTGGGTGGTGCTGGCGGGGTGGCTGATGAGGGTGCGCGTGTCGCCGATGTTGACCAGGTGGCTCATGAACTGCGCGCTCTCGATGAACTTCACGCCCTGCGCCAGGCCACCTTTCACGCCAAAGGCCAGCAGACCCGATGCGCCGCGCATCTGTTGCTTCATCAGTTCGTGCTGCGGGTGGTCGGGCAGGCCGGGGTAGTTGACCCAGCCTACGCGCGGGTCGTCCTGGAGGTACTGCGCGACGGCCAGTGCATTCGCGCAGTGGCGCTCCATGCGCAGCGGCAGGGTCTCGACGCCCTGCAGGATCTGCCAGGCACTGGTGGGCGCGAGCGCGGCGCCGAACACGCGCAGGCCTTCCATGCGGCAGCGCATGGTGAAGCCGAAGTTGCCGAAGGTCTCGTAGAACTTGACGCCGTGGTAGCCGGGCGAGGGCTCGGTCATGCCGGGGAACTTGCCGTTGTCCCAGGGGAAGGCGCCGCTTTCGACCACCACGCCGCCCAGCGTGCTGCCGTGACCGGCGAGGTACTTGGTGGCGCTGTGCACCACGATGTCGGCACCGAACTTGATGGGGTTGCAGAGGAAGGGGCTGGGCACGGTGTTGTCCACCACCAGCGGCAGGCCGTGGGCGTGGGCCACGTCGGCGATGGCGCTGATGTCGAGCACCACCATGCTGGGGTTGCCCAAGGTCTCGGCGAACAGCGCGCGGGTGTTGGGCCGGATGGCGGCAGCGAAGGCGTCGGGGCTGGTCGCGTCCACAAACGTGGTGTCGATGCCGAACTTTTTGAGGTTGACCGCCAGCATGGTGACGCTGCCGCCGTACAGCGCGCCGGCCGCCACCACGTGGTCGCCGGCCTGCAGCAGCGTGGTCAGCGCCAGCGCTTCGGCCGCCATACCGCTGGCCGTGGCCACGGCGGCACGGCCGCCTTCGAGCGCGGCCACGCGCTCTTCCAGCGCCGCCACCGTGGGGTTGGACAGGCGCGAGTAAACGTTGCCGAAGGTCTGCAGGTTGAACAGGCTGGCCGCGTGGTCGGCGCTGTCGAACACGAAGCTGGTGGTCTGGTAGATGGGCAGGGCGCGCGCGCCGGTGGCGGCGTCGGGGATCTGGCCCGCGTGGATGGCGAGCGTCTCGGGCTGGAAGTTGCGGTCGGCCATGGGTTCAGCCCTGCTTCGGCCGCTGGGCCGAAATCACTTTGGTGTTGACGCCGGCCCAGTTCAGGCCGCCGAAGAGTCGCGCGTGTTCGATCTTCACGCAGCGGTCCCAGATGGAATCCAGGCCCGCCCCGGTCGCGATGCGGTCGGCCTCCTCGCTCATCAGGCCCAGCTGCTGCCACAGCGTCTTGGCACCGATGGCGACCGCGCTGGCCGCAATCGCCGGGATCTCTTCGACCTTGCGGAACACATCGACCATGTCGACCGGGAACGGGATGTCTTCCAGCCGCGCATAGCTCTTCTCGCCCAGGATCTCCGGGTAACGCGGGTTGACCGGCACGATGCGGTAGCCGCGCTCCTGCATGTATTTCGCAGCGAAGTAGCTGGGTCGGTGCCATTCGGCCGAGAGGCCGACCACCGCGATGGTGCGGTCGCGCGCGAGGATGCGGCGCAGGGTGGGGATGTCGTCTTGCATGGACCGACACAATAGCGGCATGGTCACCGAGCGCAAAGCCCTGCCTGTCATCGACGCTACGCGCTGCACCGGCTGCGGCTGGTGCGTGGGCGTGTGCCCGCCGCGGGTGCTGTCGCTGGAAGCGGCACCGAACTGGCAGAAAAAGAGCACCCTGCACGACGAAGCCGGCTGCACCGGCTGCGCCAAGTGCGCGGTGCGCTGCCCGTTCGACGCGATCGCGATGGTGAAGACGGGCGAGCGCCCCTAGCGCCGAACGAACACCACCCGCCAGACCTCGGCGCCTTCGCACACCACCTCGGCCTTCAAAGGCAAAAACCGCTGGATCACGTCGAGATTAGTGCGCAGATGCTCCGTCACCTCGCTGCAGGTGTAGGCAGCCGGCTGACCCGTCTGGTACACCGCCAGCGCCCAGGGGAGGGCCAGCTGATCGGCCAGGTGCGGCCCCGCCGCCGCCGTGCTGGCCTGGTAGATCTTGAGTTCCCGCAGCAGGCGGCTGGCCACCTGCTCCGAACTGACCGACTTTTCGCCGAAGGCGGTGAACACCTCGGTCACGTGCTCGTGCGCCAGCGTCGCCATCAGCGCGTTGCCCGGGCCCTCGTTCTGCCGCACCACGGGCACGCGCAGCTGCCCGTCGGTCCAGCCCAGCGCCGCCTGAATCAGCGACAGTTCGCGCTCGGCCACGCGGCGCGGCACCGCCGCCACCAGCGACTCGGCGAACGACTCCCGCACCGCCCCACGCGCCAGCAGATCGAGCGGGCGCAGGCCTCCCGTCGCCGGTTCGATCGCCACCCGGATCTCGCCACCGCCCGCGGGGTAGAACCCGTGGCGCCGCAACGCCGCCTCCACCTTCACGCCCATGCGCGCGAGCAACGGCAGAAACGCCCGTTCGATGAAGTGGAAATTGGGCGCCAGCGGGTTGTGCGTCCCCCCCTGCAAAACCAGGCGGCTGGGCGCATCGGCCAGCATCAGCGCGGGCAGCACGGTCTGCAGCACCAGCAGGCAACTGCCCGCCGAGCCGATGGCAAAGCTGTGCTCACCGGGTCGCAGGGCGCCGGGCTCGAACACCAGCGCCTGCGAACCCAGTTCGGCACCGCTGACTTGCGCGCCACTCACCGCCTGCGCGGCCAGCACGCAGGCCAGGTGCTGGCGCATCAGGCCGGGTTTGGGTCGCTTGGCGCGGATGCTTTCGATGCGCACGGGCCGGCCCGTGATCATCGAAAGCGACAGACTGGTGCGCAGGATCTGGCCACCGCCTTCGCCGGTGGAGCCGTCGATGGTCAGCATGCGGGCTCCGGCGAATTGCGGGTCTCTATGGCACCCAGATACTCCATGACCACTTCGCGCTCAGCGTGGGCGGAGTAGACGAATTCTTTTTCTATTGACATATGGGTTCACCTATGGGCGCAGACATTCATGGTCTCGCGCTCTGCTTTCACGCCGACAGGTCCTTGCGTGATTCGTGCGTCGCAAGCAAGTAGACCGCCAAGGCTCCAGACAGATTGACGGCAAGTTCTGCGTGCCGAGCGGCAGGTCGAACACCAACCTTCCCTTTGCCATGCGCATCTCCCAATCGGTTGCGCAGAGCGGCCAATCCTTCAACCACTGCAGTGCAACCTCCCAAGATTTGCTTGAAGACCTGCTCTGTGTGTTGCGAGGGAGCGATCTGGAGCTCTTCTGCGGTCAGTCGATACAGCTTGTTCATATCCGGGTTGTCATCATGCGAGACGCCACGCTCATCCAAGATCTGCTTACAAACCGACTCCATAAGCGTGCGCGCTACCGTGATTGCGCCCTCAGGGTCGGATGCTCTTCGATCCAGCGCTTTCGACCAGATGGCTTGCGCGTATGCAGAATCGAGCTTCTTTACTGCCCCAGAAACCAGCGCGTCAGAAGGGGAGTTCTGGTGACCTTCACTGGCTTCCAGCAAAGGTCTGAACTCGCTCCAAATGAACTCCCTTCGCTCGGCATAGGTCGCATACTTGCCCTTTATGAACTGCCAAAACTGAGACAGGCTTCGGCATGTTCGAACAAAACTCGGAACCTCTGCATCGAATTGCTTTTCGGCAAGCACCGATTGCCGAAGCCTCATGTAGTCTGCATCGCCTTCCATGCTCCCTGTAGCTCTGGCGACGAGCAGGTTTTGAAGCGCTTCTACCTGTTCGCTGTAGACGTTCATAGCGTTTCCCTTCATCCCTTCACACACAACACCTGTTTGAGCGTGTACACCACCTCCACCAGGTCCTTCTGCGCTTCCATCACCGCGTCGATGTCCTTGTAGGCCATCGGGATCTCGTCGATCACGGCTTCGTCCTTGCGGCATTCCACGCCCTCGGTCGCCTTGATCTGGTCCTCGACGGTGAACATCTTCTTGGCCTTGGTGCGGCTCATCACGCGGCCCGCGCCGTGGCTGCAGCTCTCGAAACTCTCGGGGTTACCCAGGCCGCGCACGATGTAGCTGCGCGCGCCCATGCTCCCCGGGATGATGCCCAGCTCGCCCTTCTTCGCACTCACGGCGCCCTTGCGGGTCACGAATACCTCTTCGCCGAAGTGCGTTTCCTTCTGCACGTAGTTGTGGTGGCAGTTCACCGCTTCGACGTGCGTCTCAAAGGGCTTGGTGATCACCTGCTTCACCGTGGTGACCAGGTTCTTCATCATCACCTCGCGGTTCAGGCGCGCGAACTTCTGCGCCCAGCCCACGCCGCGCACGTAGTCGCCGAAGTACTGCGAGCCTTCCTCGAAGTACGCCAGATCCTGGTCGGGCAGGTGGCCGTTGTTGCGCTCGGCGTCTTTCTTCGCCAGTTCGATGAAGGTGGTGCCGATGGCGTTGCCCACGCCACGCGAACCCGAGTGCAGCATGAACCACACGGCGCCCGCCTCGTCCAGGCAGACCTCGATGAAGTGGTTACCGGTGCCCAGCGTGCCCAGGTGCTTGTGGTTGTTGGTGTTCTTCAGGCGCGGGTACTGCTCGCAGATCGCGTCGAACTCGTCCTTGAGCGTCGACCAGGCATGGTCCACCAGCGAAGGCGGGTTCTCCCAGCTGCCTTTGTCGCGCCCCGAACGCTGACGGATCGGCGTCATGCCGTGCGGCACGGCGCTTTCGATGGCCGAACGCAGTGGCCCCAGGTTGTCGGGCAGGTCTTCGGCACGCAACGTGGTTTTGCAGGCCATCATTCCGCAACCAATGTCCACCCCCACTGCGGCCGGAATGATGGCCTTGAAGGTCGGCACCACCGAGCCCACGGTCGCGCCGATGCCCAGATGCACGTCGGGCATGGCCGCGATGTGTTTGAACACGATGGGCAGGCGCGCGGTGTTGGCCAGTTGCTGCTTCGCTTCGTCTTCGACGGGCACGCCGCGCGTCCACATCTTGATGGGCAAGCCGCCTTCGGGTTGTTCGGTGTTGTAGTTCATGAAAGCTCCTTGTGCCGTGTGGCGGGTATCAGGGTGCAGTGACGAGGGTTGATGAAACCGTTTTTCTCCGCCATCCGTTGCCGGACCGGGATTTGAACCCGGGCGCCTCAGACCTCTTTCGTGGCCTTCGACCCACGCCCCGGAGGGCGTGTGCGTCTACCTGTAGTTCCATCCGCATTCACTGCGAAAAAGGAGGATGCCCCCCGGCGACGAGGGTGGGTGAAACATCGTGCTCTACCGGACTGAGCTACGGCCCCAGTGATGGGGTCGACGGGATTCGAACCCGCGACAACGAGATTCAGAGCCTGTAGTTCCACCGGCATTCGCCGCGAGACATTCCAAAAAAAGCGCGACCAGGGTTGACAAGACTCTGCCATGCCGGTTTCCCGGTTGAGGATTCGAACCCCCGGCGTACCGATGTAGTCCTGTCCGCATTCGCGCAAAAACACATCATTCGTTCAACGCCCCCCGCGTGGCGACCAACAGGTGGTGAGACACTTTTGACGATGTAGTCCCACCGGCATTCGCCACGCGACAGCGTTTTCTTCGTTCTACTGCTGGGTCAGCGAGACCTTCTCGATCTCGCCCACCCAGTGGTCTGCGCCGGCGGCTCCTTGAGCAAACTGCGCGAGCATGGTGAACACCGCGTCCGAGAAGCCGCCGACATTCAGGATGTCGGCGCGCTCCGCGGCCTGCGTGGTGCGGCCCGGCTGGATGTCGATGCACACCAGCTTGGCCTGCGGGCAGCGCTGCTTGAGCTTTTCCCACTCCAGAATCGTCTGCGTCGCACCACCGCGCCGCGCATCGACCCACGACTCGTTGTCCGAGACGAGGACCACCAGATCCACCTTCGCACGCTCCTTGTTCAGCAAGGCCAGCGGCGCGCTGCAGTTGGTGCCACCGCCACCGATGGCGGCCAGCGCCTGGGCGTTGGTCATCACCGAGTCGCGGGGGTTCAGCGCCAGCTTCACCACATCGCATTCAAAAGGCAGCACGCGGGCGCGCGGGTTCTTGGCGCAAACCGCCGCCGCCACCAGGGCCGCCACGTCGATGCAGCGCACCGACGAGGTGGCGCCGGCACGGTAACCCGTCACGGGCGAACCCATGGACCCCGACACGTCGGGACACACCACCACCTGACCCTGCAGCGCCGGCACGTTCACCAGCGCGGCTTCCATCGCGTCCTGCAGTGCCTCGCGCACGGCAGGCGGCACGTTCTCACCGCAGGCCTTGAAGGCCGCCATCAACTGGTACGGGAACACCCGTGCCTTGGCCACCGCGACCGGGTCGCGCAGCTTGGCCGCGATCACCTCGGTCAGACCAGCTTGCTCGAACACACCGTGCCGCGCAAAGGCGTTCAGGTTCTGACGCACCATCTGCCACGAACCGGCGCGGGCGATCTGCGCCCAGTGCGCTGCCTGCAGCTCCAGCGCGGTCAGCATCTGGAACGGCACGTCCGGCACCTCAGCAACCTCACCGGCCGCCAACGCGCGCTTGAAGCGCTCGAAGGCTTGGGTGGCGGGCGGCAGCGCGGCCTCGTCGAACGGCTTGCCGATCAGCCAGGCGAACCAGGCGGCGCGCCAGGCCTCGGTGGGCTTGGGGTGCACCATCTTCACCACGTCGGCCAGCGAGGGCGTGTTGCCCACCGCAGCGTTCAGCAGCTGCTTTTCGTTGGCGTTCAACAGCCATTGCTGCACCAGCTTCTTGGGCCGCGTGCCCAGGGACTTGCGACCCAGGGCGCCGCTGCGCAGCATCTGCACGAAGCCGCGCAAGGTCTTGCCGTTGTCGACCACGCGGCCGAACACCTGCGACAGCAGCGTCACGTCGCGCACCGCCAGCAGCGAAGCCAGCAGCACGGGCATGTCTTTCATGAACGCGGTCTGACGGGCGTACACGGCGGTCTTGGCCACAAAGGCAGGCTCCACCTGGGCGGCCAACGATTGCACCGCGTCCAGTTGGGACTGGGCGTCGGCGTAGAAGGTCTGGCTCAGGCAACCGGTGGCGGCGAGTTGCGCCAGCTGGTGCCGGGGGCTCAGGGCGTAGGCGGGTGCGCCGGCCTGGTTCTGGGCCGTGGCCTGGGGCAGCAGCCGGCCCTTGAGCGTTTGAAAGAGTTGGGTGTTGACCATGGTGTTCTCCGTGTGCATTCAACGTGTGTGCTCCTTTCTTTGCAACGGGTGTGCCAGGTCTGGGCGATTGCGCCAGAAAATCCTTAGATCATTGATTTGATTGGATTTTTTCCTCATCGAGAAAGATCTGGACGGGTGAGCCGCTGAGATGGCCTGAAAAACAATAGCCCTACCGCTAGTCAACTAGCCATTTAGATATGTCACGGTGCCGCCGATGCTGCGCGATCCGCAGTCGCCAGGGAAGACCCGGCGCGCGGAGCCAGGGCCGCCAGTGCGCCCTCCAGACGCGGATGCACAAACGCGTACCCGGCGGCCACCGCGGCCCGCGGCTGGACGTTCTGTCCGTCGAGCAGCAGGGTGGACATTTCTCCCAAAGCGATGCGCAACACCGCACCGGGCACGCGAAACCGCACACGGCGCCCAAACGACGCGGCCAGGGCGCTCACCCACTGCGCCTGCGATCGCGTGTCAGGGGCCACCGCATTGACCGCGCCTCGGAGGTCATCGTTCGCGAGGGCAAACCGCACCAGGCCCACGGCGTCTTCCAGGTGAATCCAGGGGGCGGGTTGACGCCCGCTGCCCAGGACCGCGCCCAGCCCCAGACGCGCGGCCAGGGCCTGCGCGGGGTAGGCGCCGTCGCCGCACCCCAGCACCACGCCCAGGCGCAAGCGCACCACGCGCACGCCCAGCCCCTCGGCCCGACGCGCCTCGTGCTCGATGGCCGCACAGAGGTCGGACTGGAACTCACCCGGACGGGGCGGGGCGTCCTCATCCCGCGCGTCGCACGGTGCCTGTGACGTGGCACCGTAGTAGCCCACGGCCGATGCGCTGATGAGCACACGGGGCGCTTGCTGCAAACGGCGCATCAGATCCACCACCTGCGCCGATATCTCCGTGCGACTGGCCAGCAGGATGCGCCGGCGGGCGGCGGTCCACGGCATGCCCAGCACGCGTGCGCCGGCCAGGTGGACGACGGCATCGATGCGCGTCTCCGAGGGAATGGCGTCCAGGCTCTCGACAACCCACACCCCCGGACCGAAGCTCGCACGCGCTTGCCGGGCGTCGCGCGACAAGGCGATGACCCGTCGGCCGTCGCGGAGCAGATCGGCCACCAGCGCACTTCCCACAAACCCCGTGGCGCCCGTCACCAGCACGGCCGGCGACACCCGGTGAGCACCGCACGCCTGCGCCGGGGCACCGCCACCGGGGACTGCGGCGCGGTACAGGCGCAGCACGGCGAACAGGTTTCTCACACTCCAGGCCAATACCCCGATGCCATACAACGTGAAGAGCCACGAGACCCAGCCGTGCGAAACGAACGACAGCGCCGACGCCTGCCGGGCCCAGCCCATCCACACCGGCGCAAAGATGCCCAGGAACAGGCCGTAGCTGATGGTCAGGAGCGTGTGCAGCACCCGCTCGAAGGGCGGCAGGCGCCGCGTGCGGTCTTCTTCAAGAAAGTCGGCCAGGGTGATGCCCAGCTCGGTCAGCAACATGGCGGCCAGCACCCAGGCCCAGGCACCGCGCCATTCCAACCAAGCCAGGCCCATGAACAACACGCCATAGATGGCTTCGCGCGCGGCGTGCAAGCTCAACTCATGGCGGGCCGACGTGCGCTGAGGCAACCTGGCCTCCAGTTCGTGATGCCACAGGTTGTCAAAGGCCCCCATCAGCGCCTGCACCGACAGCACAAAAAACACGGTGTTCATGATGCGGCCCCTTCGTCGTGACATCCGGCGGGATCGGAAAACACACCGGTTTGGTAGAAGGTTTCACCCCACAGCGCATGCACCATGCTCATGGTGAAACGGAACCGGCCGGCGCCCAGATCGGTGTGCACCACCCGGCAGGTACCAGGAGCCAGCCAGGCGGGTATGCCCAGCCGCCAGGGGCCCAGCAACAGCCAGTACCGACGGCTGCGAAAGACCAGCTCGCCGTTTTCTTCGAAAACGTCCAGCGACATGCTCAGGCCGCCGTCGGTGCGTTCCATCAGTCCACCGCGCGCATCCGCCTCCTTGGTCGAACGCACGACATGCCGCCAGCCGTCCTGACCGGCATGGAAGTCCCGCTCCCACACCACGCCGCCGCGCCCGTTGTCGCGAACGCGAACGGTGGTGCCGATGTCGCTGGCATTCCGGTTGGGCAAGGGACCGCCCAGCACATGCGAACACGCGGCGTACAGGCGACCGATCAGCGAGCAGCGCAGCGTCATGTGGCCTTCATAGCTCGCGTCGGCGTGGGCCGTGGCGAAACGCCGCTGCACGGCCGGCGGCAGCCGCGCCCAGGCGGCAGCGCCGACGAAGGACTGCAAATCCAGCGAGCAAGGGCCAGACGCGGCGTCTGGGCGTGTGCCGGGGGCGGTCGAACCCTGCCACCCGGTCGCGATGTGTGGCGGGCTGCATGGGGAAAGGGTGGTGAAGATGGACAAGTGGGTGCTCCTTGGATGGTTCTGGAACACCCCGTTCGCGAGATTCGGGCCAGGCTGCGAGGCATACGCAAGTCATTGATTTCATTGGCTGTCTTCGAAAGACCTGCATACCTCGTTTACAGTCTCGACCGGCCCTGTCGTCAACCGCAGGAACAGGCCCCCCGTCGCCCCGCCACCCATCAAACCCCACCCGAATGCTGATTCACGCTGTTCTCGGATTCGCCCTGCTGGAGACGCTCGCGCTGGCAGCCGTGTTGCTGGTCTGGGCAGACCGTGTCGCCGGGGCCCGGTTGCTGGCCGCCTTTCTGTGCAGCATCTCACTCTGGTTGGTGGGCAACGAGCTGCCCAACTGGTTCGGCCCCGCGCAGGAGCACACAGCCCTGATGCTGCTGTCCACCGCGCCGTTGGCATCCGCCTTGTTTTTCCACTTCTGCACCGTGTTGTGCGGTGCACGCACCGGGCGGCTGGGTATCGCCGCCACCTATGCCCTGGGCATTGGCGCGAGCGTGTTCGCCATGGTGATGGGACCTGGCACCTTCGGGCCCCACAGCGTCATTGGCTGGATCCCTGTGGCCAACACCATCGGCTGGACCGCCAGCTTGGCCTGGGTCGCCCTGGGGTTGGGTGGGCTGGCTGTTTTGGTGCAAGGCTTGTGGCGTTCGCAACGCGAGCGGGACCGCCAGAAGTTCCGTCAGATCGCAGCGGTCACTGCCTCCTGCGTGTGGGGAGCACTCTGTCTGTCGGGTTATGCGATCGCCTCGCTGAACCTGCCCGTCTATCCCTTTCCGTTGTTGGGCCTGCCGATGTACTCGGTGATTCTTGTGTACGGCATCCTGCGCTATGGCGTGTTTGTCGCCAACGCCTGGGCGCGCCGCGCGCTCGTGTGGGCCCTGCTGCTTGCGCTGGGCGCTGCCATGGTGGCGCTCACGCCGGTCTTGTTGCCTTTCGAGTCGCGCTGGCTGGCGGGCTTGGCCGTGGCCGCAAGCGTGCTGGCACTCAACGGTCCTGTGCGGCGGTTTGCCGAGCGGCTGATTTACCCCGGCGGCGAGGTGTCCATGGACGAGCTGCGCACCTGGCGCGGTTCGCTGCACACCGCAGACTCGGTCGAACGGCTGGCCGATCAGGCCGCCGCGCTGCTGAGCGCACGCATGGGCACACCGGTCCAGGTGCGTGTGGGCGAGCAGCCCGATGGGCCGCCCGGCGCACAGGCCAGCCTTCCGCAACTGGTCTGCGCCCAGGGCCCTGAGGGATGGAGCAGCACCCTCAGGGGCTGGGAGGCCGCGCCTCCTGGACCGCGCCACATGGCAGAGCTGTTTGGCACGGTGGTGGCCGATGCAGCGGCGCACCTGGACCAGGCCCAGCAGTTCGCCGCCCGGGAACGCGAGCGTCAGCTGCAGGCGCGCCTGGCCGAACTGGGCTCGCTGGCCGCGACGGTCGCCCACGACATTCGGAACCCGCTGAACATCATCTCCATGGCGGTGGCGTCTGCACCGGCGGGGACCCGACAAGAAGTGTCGGAACAGGTCAAGCGCATCGCCAACCTGGCCCGCGACCTGCTGGACTACGCCAAGCCATGGAAGCTGACCACCAGCACCATCGATCTGGCGGCCCAGGTGCGCGCGGCCAGCCAGCGCCTGCCCGATGTCAGCCTGGGCCAGGGGCTGGATCAGCCCTTGATGCTGCAAGCCGACCCGCAGCGGGTGGAGCAGGTGTTGAGCAACCTGTTCGAAAACGCACGGACAGCCGTCGCGTCGGACACGAACGACGCCCGCCTCACCCCAACCTTTGCCCACGTCCATATCGACGCACAGACCACGGACACCGCCATCCTGCTGCACGTCTGCGACAACGGGCCAGGTGTGCCAGACGACATCCGTGACCGCTTGTTTGAACCCTTTGCGTCCCGCAGCCCGGGCGGTACCGGGCTGGGGCTGTCCATCGTCGCCCGGATCATGGCGGCCCACGGTGGCTCGGTCGCGCTCACCGAGCGCCCGCCGTGGCAAACCTGCTTCACCTTGAGCTTTCCCCGCACGAACACCCCATGAGCGCCATGCCAGACACCACCAACCTCGCAGCAGAAACAGGCCACGTGCTGCTGGTGGACGATGAGATCGCCTTCCAGCGCCTGGGGGGCAACTTCCTGCGCGAACTGGGCCACACCGTCACGCTGGCCGGTGATGTCGCACAGGCCCAGGCGGCCTTTGACCAGCACAGGCCGGAGCTGGTGCTGCTGGATCTGGCACTGCCGCCCCACATGGATCCCGAGAAGGGACTGGAACTGATCCCCGGCTTCGCGCAGGTTCCGGTGGTGGTGCTCACAGGACACGGCGACCACGCCCTGGCCTTGCGCGCGACCGAACTCGGGGCATGGGATTTCCTGACCAAGCCCATCGACCCGGACATGCTGCGCTTTGTGGTCGCTCGCGGGCTGCGCAAAGCGCGGCTGGATGCCGAGGTGGCGACGTTGCGCACCGGGCAGGCCACCGACGATCTGGGCATGGTCGGACAGGCGCCGGCCACGGTGCAACTGCGGGCCCTGGTGCGTCGCGTGGCGCTGACGCAGGTGAGCGTGCTGGTGCTGGGCCCCACCGGCACCGGCAAGGAACTGGTGGCCCGGGCGCTGCATGCCTGCAGCGAGCGGCAGAAGGCACCCTTCGTGGCCATCCACTGCGGCGCGCTGTCGGCCGAGCTGCTGGAGAGCGAGCTTTTCGGTCACCTCAAAGGGAGCTTCACGGGCGCGTACCGCGATCAGCCCGGCCTGGTCGAGACGGCCCATGGTGGGACCCTGTTCCTAGATGAGGTGGGGGAAATGCCGCCACCCATGCAGGTGAAGCTGCTGCGCTTCTTGCAGGAAGGCGTCTTTGTCCCGGTCGGCGGGCGGGTGCAGAAACACGCCGACACCCGCGTCGTGGCCGCCACCCACCGGGATCTTGAGGCCATGGTGCGCGACGGCAGCTTCCGCGAAGACCTGTACTACCGGCTCAAGGGTGTGGTGCTGCGCACGCCCGCGCTGGTCGAGCGCCCTGCCGACGTCCCCCTGCTGGCCACCCGGTTTCTGCAACGCGTTGCACCGCGTGCATGCCTGTCGGCCGGTGCACTCGCCTGGCTCATGGCCCGGGCCTGGCCCGGCACTGTGCGCGAGCTGAAATCGATCGTGGAGTCGGCGGGCGCCTTGCTGCTGCCCGGCCAGCGTGAGGTGGACGTGGACCTGCTGCGGTTGGCGAGCGGCGAAACCACCGCCAGTGAGCCCGTGTCGGCTTCCCTGGTTCCGTCGCCTGAAGAAACGTCCGGACCACTGGACGCCGCGCTCAATGCGCTGGAACTGCGCATGGTGCGCGATGCCATGAGCGCGGTGGGCGGCAACCAGTCGGAGGCGGCGCGGCGGCTGGGGGTTTCCCGTGTCGGCCTGATCAAGAAGCTGACGCGGCTCGGCCTGCGATAGCGGTCGCGCCGCCGCTCTGGCGAGGGCACAAGGCACCCAAGCCATAGGACTAGCCAAACTAGAATTTCAGCTATGTCGTTCAAAACCGTCGTCATCGGATTCCTCGGCACCCAGCTCGACGGCGGACAGGGCGCCGGCCGGTGGGAAAAGTGGCGGCCCACGGTTTCGCTGGTGCAGCACGAGGACATGCAGGTCCACCGGCTGGAACTGCTGTACACGCGCCAGCACGAGAAGCTGGCGCAGCTGATCCAGCAAGACATCGAAACCGCCTCGCCACAGACCGCGGTGCGGCTGGTGCCGCTGGTCATGGACGACCCCTGGGACTTCGGCGAGGTCTATGGCGTGCTCTACGACTGGGTGAAGCAGTACCCGTTCGACCCCGAGCGGGAGCGCTACTGGACCCACATCACCACCGGCACACACGTGGCGCAGATCTGCATGTTCCTGCTGACCGAAGCGCGCCACATTCCCGGCGTGCTGCTGCAGACCTCGCCACCGCGCAAACAGCGGGCAGGCCATCCGGGCGACTACGCGCTGATCGACCTGGACCTCTCTCGCTACGACACCCTGGCGCAACGCTTCGAACAGGCGCAGCGCGACGCGCTGGATTTCCTCAAGAGCGGCATCGCCACGCGCAACGCCGATTTCAACGCGCTGATCGAAGAAGTCGAGCGCGTGGCGCTGCGCTCGAAGGCGCCGATCTTGCTGACCGGGCCGACGGGCGCGGGCAAGTCGCACCTGGCGCGGCGCATGTTCGAGCTGAAGAAGTCGCGGCACCAGGTCGTCGGTGATTTCGTCGAGGTGAACTGCGCCACGCTGCAGGGCGAGGGCGCGGCGTCCACGTTGTTTGGTCACAAAAAGGGCGCGTTCACCGGCGCCGCAAGCGACCGCGCGGGCCTGCTGCGCACGGCGCACGGCGGTGTGCTGTTTCTCGACGAGATCGGCGAGCTGGGGCTGGACGAGCAGGCGATGTTGCTCAAGGCGGTGGAGGAAAAGCGCTTCTACCCGGTGGGCAGCGACCGCGAGGTGAGCAGCGACTTCCAGCTGATCGCAGGCACGAACCGCGACCTGCGCGTGGACGTGCTCGAAGGGCGTTTTCGCGAAGACCTCTACGCGCGCATTAACCTCTGGTCGTACACGCTGCCCGGGCTCGCGCAGCGGCCCGAAGATATCGAACCCAATGTGGACCACCTGGTGACGCGCTGCGCCACCGAGCTGGGCCGGGCGGTGCGCTTCAACGCCGAGGCCAAGGCGCTCTATCTGCGGTTTGCGCAATCGCCAGAGGCCTTGTGGAGCGGCAACTTCCGCGATCTGGCGGCGAGCGTCACGCGGCTGTGCACCTTGGCCGAAGGCGGTCGCATCGCAGCGCCGCTGGTGGAGGCCGAGCTGCAGCGCCTGCGCTGGCTTTGGCAGATAAACGGCGCGCAGGGCGCTGCCCCTGTGTCGGAAACGGTGGACCTGTCGGACGTGATGGGCGCACAGGCGCTGGACCAGCTCGACCTGTTCGACCGACTGCAGCTGGCGGCCGTGGTGCAGGTGTGCCGCGCGTCGCGCACGCTGTCGGAGGCCGGGCGCACGCTGTTCCACCGCTCGCGCACGCAGCGCACGGTGGTCAATGACGCTGACCGGCTGCGCAAGTACCTGCACAAGCACGGTCTGCGCTGGGACGATGTGTCGCGCTGAGCCGGCGCACGCGTATACCCGATCCAACGGCGCCGCGCTGAGGCGGCGTTACATGGGCGTTCCGGTGGCGCACTTCCGCCTGGGAGACACCGAGATTTGCTGCACTGCGGCATCATCGCGACTATGTGTTCGCACCGGGCGGACACTCCCTCTTTTTCGGAGCATCCCATGAGCGATCTTTCGCAACCCCAGGCCCCCGTGCTGCTGGACAAACTGCAATGGCGTTACGCCACCAAGAAGATGGACCCGTCCAAGGCCGTGCCGCAGGACAAGGTGGACCGCATCGTCGAGGCCGCGCGCCTGGCGCCCACCTCCAGCGGCCTGCAGCCGTTCGAGATCTTCGTCGTCACCAGCAAGGCGTTGCGCGAACAGATCCAGCCCATCGCCTGGAACCAGGCGCAGATCACCGACGGTTCGCACCTGCTGGTGTTCGCCGCCTGGGACAACTACACGGCCGAGCGCATCAACCACATGTTCGACCTGACCAACGAAGTGCGGGGCTTCCGCAACGAGGGCTGGGAAAACTACCGCCAGATGCTGCTCAAGACCTACCCGGCGCGCGATGCGCAGGTGAACTTCGAGCACGCGGCACGCCAGGCCTATATCGGCTTGAGCGCATCGCTGATCGCCGCCGCGTTTGAGGAAGTGGACGCCACGCCGATGGAAGGCTTCGACCCGGCCAAGCTGGACGAGATCCTGAAGCTGCGCGAACGTGGCCTGCGCAGCGTCGCCATCGTGCCGCTGGGCTACCGCGCCGCCGAAGGCGACTGGCTGCAGAACCTCCAGAAGGTGCGCCGCCCGCTGGACCAGTTCGTCACCGAAGTGAAGTGATGTGACAGCGCAGGACGCGCGCCCGAGGGGCCAGATCGGTGTGGTGCTGCAACTGGGCTCCACCCAGACCCTGGCCTGGGCATCGTCCTATTACCTACCAGCCCTGCTGGCCGCGCCACTGGCGGTCGAGCTGGGCATGGCGGTCACCCACGTGTTCGGCGCCTTCACGCTCGCGCTGGTGATTTCGGCCCTGGTCGGGCCGGCTGCGGGCCGCGCCATCGACCGGCACGGCGGCCGCACCGTGCTGCGGGTGACCAATCTTTTGTTTGCCGCCGGCCTGGCCGCGCTGGGCCTGGCGCAGGCCGAGTGGCAGGTCTGGGCCGCCTGGTGCGTGATCGGGCTGGCGATGGGCAGCGGGCTGTACGACGCGGCCTTTGCCACACTGGTACGGCTCTACCCGGTGAGTGCGCGCAACGCCATCACCGGCATCACGCTGATCGCCGGCTTTGCCAGCACCGTGGGCTGGCCGCTCACGCAATGGGGCATCGGCGCACTGGGCTGGCGCGGTACCTGCCTGGGCTGGGCTGCGCTGCACATCGTGCTCGGCCTGCCGCTGCACAGCCTGCTGCCGCGCGGGCGGGTGGAAGCAGCACCGCCGTTGCAGGCTGCGGACCCGTCGCACACCGGCCCATCTGCACCCCCAGCGACGTCGCACGTCGCTGCCGGCAACGGCGTGGCGATCGTGCTGGCCACCGTGTTCGCCATCGCCTGGTTCACCAGCACCGCCATGGCCGCGCACCTGCCGCTGCTGCTGCAAGCACAGGGCCTGTCAGCGCAGGCCGCGCTGGGCGTGGCCATGCTGGTCGGCCCGGCGCAGGTGGCGGGGCGGCTGCTGGAGTTCGGCTTTCTGCGCCGGGCACACCCACTGCTGTCGAGCCGCTTTGCGACCGCGGGGCACCCGCTGGGCGTGCTGCTGCTGGCGCTGGGCGGGCCGCTGAGTGGCTGGCTGTTCGCGGTGATGCACGGCATGGGCAACGGCATCCTGACCATCGCCAAGGGCACGCTGCCGCTGGTGGTGTTTGGCGCGGCGGGCTACGGCGAGCGCCAGGGCTGGCTGATGGCGCCGGCCCGGGTGTCGCAGGCCTTTGCGCCAGTACTGTTCGGCATGGCCATGGCGCACTGGGGCGGGCACGCGCTGTGGCTCACGGCCGGGCTCGGGCTGCTCGCGCTGTTGCTGCTGCAGGGGTTGGCGCTGCACATGGCGCGCCGTGGCACGCGGTGACTACGTCCCCACGGCCTGCCGCGCGAGCTTGAGGAAGCGCGCGCGGTCGGCTTCGCCCAGGCCCTGCAGGATTTCGTCCTGCAGCCTCCGCACCACCGGCACCAGGATCTTGAAGATGCGTTGCCCTTCGGGCGTGAGCGACAGCTCGCGCGCGCGGCGGTCGCGCTCGCTGACCACGCGGTCCACCCAGCCCTTTTGCTCCAGCCGCTCGATGACGCCGCCGATGGTGGCGCGGTCGTAGGCGATCAGCTCGGCCACCGTGGCCTGGTCGGTGCCGGGGTGGTTGTGGATCGCGTCCAGCGCCGCGAACTGGATCGGCGTGAGGTCGTACCCCACGGCCTGCGTGCGCTGCACGAACACCTGCGTGGACAGCTGGTGCAGGCGCCGGATCAGGTGCCCGGCCATGTCGAGTGAGTCCATGCTCGCGCTCCGTCTAAAAGGGATGTTCACACCGGCCCGCCGCAGCGGCGCCGTGTTGATAAGTATACGTATCGTGTTGACAAGGTTTAGTAAGCATAGATATCATTTGCTCACACACCAATCGCCGACGGCGGCGTTCCACCTTCAGGAGACAACCCATGCAGTTCTACAAAGACGGCTTCCGCGGCGGCAACCCCGACGTCAAACCCGCCGCACCCAACCGGCGCAACCGTTGCGTCAACGAGCCGCTGCCCGAGCAAGTGGACGTGCTGATCGCGGGCACCGGCCCGGCCGGCCTGTGCCTGGCCGCGCAGCTGGCGCAGTTCCCCGGCATCGACACCATGATCATCGAACGCATGGCCAGCAACATCGTCAAGGGCAAGGCCGACGGCATCAACACGCGCACCATGGAAATGTTCCAGGCCTTCGGTTTTGCCGACAAGGTCAAGCGCGAAACCTACTGGGTGAACCAGACCGCGTTCTGGATGCCCGACCCGGCCAACCCCGCGCAAATCAAACGCGTGGGCCGCGTGCAGGACGTGGCCGACGACAGCTCCGAAATGCCGCACATCCTGATCAACCAGGCGCGCCTGCACGAGCTGTTCCTGGAGGTGATGGCCAACTCGCCCTCGCGCCTGGCGCCCGACTACGGCTGGGAGATCGTGGGCCTGACCATCGACGAGACCACCGACGACCACCCGGTGACCGTCACGCTCAAGGACTCGACCGGCATCCACTGGGGCGCCACGCGCACCGTGCGCGCCAACTACGTGGTCGGCTGCGACGGCGCGCACTCGGCCGTGCGCAAGGCCATTGGCGGCGTGCTGCACGGCGACGCCGCGCACCAAGCCTGGGGCGTGATGGACATCCTGGCCAACACCGACTTTCCCGACGTGCGCCAGAAGTGCCTGATCTCGTCGGCCAACGAGGGCAACGTGCTGATCCTGCCGCGCGAAGGCGGCTACATCTTCCGCATGTACGTGGAGCTCGACAAGCTCAAGGAAGGCGAGAAAGCCGCCAGCAAGAAGTTCACCCAGGACGACATGATCGCGGCGGCCAACCGCATCATCAAACCCTATTCCATCGACGTGAAGGAAGTCGTCTGGTGGTCCATCTACGACATCGGCCACAGCCTCACCGACAAGTTCGACGACGTGCCCGAAGGCAGCGACCGCGCGCCGCGCGTGTTCACCGCGGGCGACGCCTGCCACACCCATTCGCCCAAGGCGGGCCAGGGCATGAACGTGTCGATGCAGGACACCTTCAACCTGGGCTGGAAGCTGGTGCACGTGCTGCAGGGCCGGGCCGACCCGAGCCTGCTGCGCAGCTACAGCAAGGAGCGCCTGACCGAAGCCAAGCGCCTGGTCAAAACCGACCACGAGTGGTCGCGCATCATGTCGGCCCCCACGACGCAGGCTGAACGCGAGGGCAAGGAAGAGCCGCGCATCATCCGCCAGTTCAAGGCCAACCTCGAATTCACCGGCGGCACCGCGGTGAAGTACGACACCTCGTATCTGTTCGCACCCGGCACGCACCAGGCACTGGCCAAGGGCGAAGAAATCGGCCGCCGTTTCCACTCCGCCCCCGTGGTTCGCCTGTCGGACGCCAAGCAGATGCAGCTGGGCCACGTGGCCGAGGCCGACGCGCGCTGGCGGATCTACGCCTTCGCAGGTCAGGGCGACGTGGGCCAGCCCGGCGCACCCATGGCGCAACTGGCCCAGTGGCTGGAGAACGACCCGGCCTCACCGGTCGTGAAGCACACGCGCCAGGGCGAAGACATCGACGCCATCATCGACGTGCGCGCCGTGTTCCAGCCCACCTTCGACCAGCTCGACTACGGACGCATGCCTTCACTGCTCAAGCCCCGGACCGGCAAGCTCGGCCTGACCGACCACGAAAAAATTTTCTGCGTGGACCACAAGGGCCTGGGCGACATCTACGACATGCGCGGCATCGACCGCGAGCAGGGCTGCCTCATCGTCGTGCGGCCCGACCAGTACGTGGCCCACGTGCTGCCGCTGGACGCGCGCGCCGAGCTGTCGGCCTACTTTGCCGGCGTGCTGAAGTGAACTGAGCCCCGCAGGGCTGCGCTCACTGCGGCACCAGGCCCGCCGACTTCACCAGCTCGGCGTGCAGCTTGATGTCGTTGGCGATCAGGCGTTGCAGGTCTTCGGGCGAGCTGGTCGCCACCTCGATACCGCTCGTAGCCAGTTTGGCCTTGAGCTCGGGGTCGAACGCGGCCTGCACCGCGCGGTTGAGCTGGTCCACGATGGGGCGCGGCGTTTTGGCCGGTGCCAGCAGCGCCATCCAGGCCGAGAGGTTCATGTCGGCCACGCCCGCCTCGGTCATGGTGGGCACCTGCGGCAGCACCGGCGAACGGGTCGGGCTCATCACCCCCAGCGCGTGCAGCTTGCCCGCCGCCACGTGCGGCACCGCCTCGGGCATCACTGCGAACATCACGTCCACCGTTCCCGCCAGCGTGTCGTTGATGGCCAGCGCGCCGCCCTTGTAGGGCACGTGCAGCATCTTCACCTTGGCGCGCGATTCGAACAGCAGGCCGCCCAGGTGCTGTGGGCTGCCGTCGCCCGACGACGCAAACGTGATGCTGCCCGGATTGGCCTTGGCCGCCGCGATCAGCGCCGCGACCGAGGGGTACTTCTGCTTGTCCTTGACGATCAGCACCATGGGCTGGTTGACCAGCCGGGTGACGGGCGTGAAGTCCGCCTCCGGATCGTAGGGCAGGGTCTTGAACACGCTCTTGTTCGTCGTCAGGAACGAGGCCGGCGACACGGCGAGCGTGTAGCCGTCGGGCGGGGCCTTGGCCACCACCGGCATGCCGATCTGGCCCGACGCGCCGCCGCGGTTGTCCACGATGAAGGGCACGCCCAGCGAGGCGTTGAGCTTCTGGCCCAGCGTTCGGGCGATCATGTCCACGCTGCCACCGGCCGGCAGGGCGACGATGAGCTTGACGGTCTGGTCGGGGTACTTGCCCTGAGCGGCCGACAAACCGGTGAAGGACAGGGCGCCCAGGGCGGCAGCGCAGGCCAGGGTGGTGCGACGGGTGTGCATGGGCGAATCTCCAGAACAGGTGAGAAAACACGCACCGGGCCAGTGCGGCCGGACGTGGGCTGCCCACCACCCTGCAAGACATGCGCCAGCCCGGGAATGTGCACACAATGGGAATTACCGAACCCGAAAGCCCACCATGAACCCCACACGCACCGTCTTGCTCGCCGGCGCCACCGGCCTGGTGGGCGGGCAGATCCTGCGGGCCCTGCTCGCCGACCCGACGGTGGTGCAGGTGCACGCGCTGACCCGCCGGCCGCTGAACCAGAGCCACCCCAAGCTGCAGACACACCTGGTCGACTTCACCGCCCTGCCCGCCCTGCCGCTGGCCGACGAGGTCTACCTGGCCCTGGGTACGACCATCAAGGTCGCCGGCAGCCAGGCGGCCTTCCGCGCCGTCGACCTTGACGCCAACCTCGCGGTGGCACGGGCCGCAGTCGCTGCGGGCGCGCGGCGCATCGGGCTGGTCAGCGCGGCAGGCGCCAGCGCGCAGTCGTCGGTGTTCTACAACCGCATCAAGGGCGAGCTGGAAGACGCGCTCAAGGCCCTGGACCTGCAGGCTCTGGTGCTGGCCCGGCCTTCGCTGCTGCTCGACCTGCGCGACGGCCTGCAGCAGCCCTCGCGCCTGGGCGAACGCCTCGCCATCCCCATCGCCAAACTGATCGGCCCGCTGATGCCGGGCGCCTACCGCCCGGTCCACGCGAATGCAGTGGCGCAAGCCCTGGTGCGCACGGTGCCGACCGCGCAGGGTGTCGTGGTGCTGGCGTCGGACGCACTGGCGCGCATCGGCCGCTGATGCGGTCACGTTTCGGTCCATGCCGAAGCATCGGATGGCGGGTCTGCCGCACAGTGGACAACCTGTTCCACCCCCATCCACTGCCATGCCACTCACCTGCTTCATCCGCTACCAGATCGACCCGTTCCAGCGCGAGGCGTTTCGGCGTTACGCCGAGGCCTGGGGCCGCATCATTCCCCGCTGCGGCGGCAACCTGCTGGGCTACTTTCTGCCGCACGAAGGCAGCAACGACATCGCCTGGGGCCTGATCGGGTTTGACGACCTGGCCGCCTACGAGCGCTACCGCGCGGTGCTGCGCGCCGACCCCGAAGGCCGCGCCAACTTCGAGCTGGCGCAGGCGCAGCGCTTCATCCTGCGCGAGGAACGCAGCTGGCTCGAAGACGTGGCCGGCACGGCCCACCAGCCACGGCAGGTGGCGCCGTGATCGCGATCATCTTCGAGGTCGAGCCGCACGAAGGCGCCGCGCCGCGTTACCTCGACATCGCGGCCAGCCTGCGGCCCGAGCTGGAAGCCATCGACGGCTTCATCTCGGTGGAGCGTTTTGAGAGCCTGGCCCGACCGGGCCGCTACCTGTCGCTGAGCTTCTGGCGCGACGAGGCCGCCGTGCTCGCGTGGCGCAGCCAGGACCACCACCGCGCCGCGCAACAGGCCGGACGATCCACGGTGTTCGCCGACTACCGGCTGCGTGTGGCGGAGGTGCTGCGCGACTACGGCCTGCAGGAGCGCACTCAGGCGCCCGAAGATTCGCGGGCTGCGCTACGCTGAGGGCCATGACCCGCACCCCGCACGAACCCCGCCTTGCCCGCGTGGCCGCCATGGTGGCCGACCCGGCGCGTTCGCGCATGCTGGCCTACCTGCTCAGCGGCGAATGCGCCAGCGCCAGCGAACTGGCCAAGGCCGCGTCCGTGACTCCCGCCACCGCCAGCGGCCACCTCACCCAGTTGCTCGAAGCCCGCTTCGTGGTCTGCGAACCGCGCGGCCGCCACCGCTACTACCGGCTCGCCGACGCCGACGTGGCCCACGCGCTGGAAGCCCTGGCCGTGGTGGCCGAGCGCGGCGAACACGAACAGCAATGGGCCTTATCGCCCGAACGGGCGCGCCTGCGCGAGGCGCGCTGCTGCTACGGGCACCTCGCGGGGCGGCTGGGCATCCGGCTGTTCGACGGCCTGATGTCTGCCGACGCGCTGCAGCCGGTGAGCAGCGGCTACACGCTCACCGACAGCGGCCGCGCGTGGCTGCTGCGGCTGGGCTTCGAGCCGCCGGAGCCCGGCAAGAAAAGGCGCTACGCCTACCCCTGCCTGGACTGGTCCGAGCGGCGCGACCACCTGGCGGGCGAACTGGCCGACCGCCTGTACCTGCATCTGGTGGCGCAGGGCTGGGTGCGGCGCGGGGCTGGCAGAGACGTGGCGGTGACGCCCTTGGGCCAGCGGGTGCTGTTGCCCGTTCTGGCCGAGGTGCGCTGAACCGCGAGACGCCTACAGCCGGTCCAGCCCGACCAGCGCGGCGTGCTGCAAGAGCATGATGGTCTTGCCGTCCTGAATCGCTCCGCTGCGGATCATGCGCAGGGCCTCGTCCAGCGTCAGCTCCAGGACCTCGATGTCTTCGCCCTCGCTGGCATCGCCACCGCCTTCGTCGATGCGGTCTTTCGCTTCGTATTCGGCCACGAAAAAGTGCAACCGCTCGGTGACCGAACCGGGGCTCATGAACGCTTCAAAAACCTTGCGCGGCATGTGAATGCGAAAGCCCGTTTCTTCCTGCACCTCACGGCGTATGGCGGCCTGGGGGGCCTCGTCGTCCAGCAGGCCCGCACAGGCCTCCACCAGCATGCCGTCGGGCAGTCCGTTGGCGTAGGCCGGAAACCGGAACTGGCGCGTCAGCACCACCGTCCCCCGCTCCCGGTTGAACAGCAAAAGGGTCGCCCCATCGCCCCGGTCGTAGGTTTCCCGCTGCAGCCGTTGCCACTGCCCGTTGCTGTGGCGGTAGTCGAAGGATGTCTTCTTCAGCACGAACCAGTCGTCGGCCAGGACACGCTGTTCGACGATGCGGACCCGCTCGTTCGCGGGCAGGGGTTGGTCCCGGTGGTGAGGGCGCGGCATGTCAGGCGCCCTCGCGAAGTGCGGGCACCTCGCTCACTTTGAAGCAGGCCCGCAAGCCCTGATCTGTTGCATTTTTCATCGTTTGATTTCGTGCAATTTCGTTTAACATCGTGCAATCGTATCGTGCTTGTCTGCACCACACAAGCGCCCTGCCGCCATACCCATGCTCACCACCCAGCGCAAACACCTCATCCTCAGCCGGCTCGCCACACAAGGACAGATCGTGGCCAAGGCGCTGGCCGAAGAACTGGGCACGTCGGAAGACACCATTCGCCGCGACCTGCGCGAACTGGCGCAGCTGGGCAAGCTGCAGCGCGTGCACGGCGGGGCGTTGCCCGCTTCGGCGGCGACGGGTGACCTCCGGGTGCGGGAGCAGGTGTCGTCGCAGGAAAAGCAGGCGCTGGGGCGCTGCGGGGCCCAGCTGATCAAGCCGGGCCAGGTGGTCATGCTGGATGGGGGAACCACCGCCATCCAGCTGGCGCGCCACCTGCCGGCGGACCTGCGCGCCACGGTGATCACCCACAGCCCGAATGTCGCGGTCGAACTGGCCGCGCATCCCCATGTGGACATCATCGTGCTGGGCGGGCGGCTGTTCCGTCACTCGATGGTGAATGTGGGCGCGTCGGTCATTGAAGCGGCTTCACGCTACCGCGCGGACCTGTTCTTCCTGGGGGTGACCGGCGTGCACCCCGAGGCGGGTCTCAGCACCGGCGATGCCGAAGAAGCCGATGTGAAGCGCGCCCTGCACGCGAGGGCGGCGGAAACCATCGTGCTCGCGTCCAGCGAGAAGCTGCTCAGCGCCTCGGCGTTCGTGGTTGCACCCATGAACGCGCTGTCACTGCTGGTGGTGCCGGACGACACGCCCGCCAAAACCATCAAGACGCTGCGGGCCGGCGGCGCCACCGTGCAAAAGGCGAGCGCCTGAGCACAGGGGCGTTCGCCCAACCGGCGCGAACCAGGGCTGGGTACGGCGGGGAACGGGGGAGGGATGTGGCAATCACGCCGGCGGGGCAGCGCGAATGGACGCCGTTGCTTGAAGCGAACGGGTGACCCCGACGCAAAGACGCCGGCCCCGCCGTCAGCCCTTGGCTTTGGTGTCGACCTTGGGCTTGAAGATGTGAATCGTCTCGCCGCGCGCCAGCATGTCCACCAGCTGGGCGATGCGGCGGGCACGCGTCTCGGGCTTCACGGCGGTCTGGATGCGCCAAAAGACCGCGTAACGGTTGCTGGCGTTGAGTGTGGCAAAGAAGGCCTTGGCGGGCGGCAGTGCATCCAGCGCCGCCTGCAGGTCGTCGGGCACCACCGACGTTTTCGCGCCGTCGTAGGCCCTGGCCCAGCGGCCATCGGCCTTGGCCGCTTCCACCTGAGCGAGGCCCGGCGCCTGCATGCGCCCGGCCGCGATGAGTGCCGCGACCTTCTCCACATTGACCTTCGACCAGACGCTGCGCGCGCGCCGTGGCGTGAAGCGCTGCAGAAAGTGCTGGTCGTCCAGCCCTTTCTTCTGGCCGTCGATCCAGCCCCAGCACAGCGCGATCTCCACCGCTTCGGCGTAGGTGACGCTGGGTTCATGGGCACCCCGTTTGGCGATCTGCAGCCAGAGGCCGTCGGAGCTGGCGTGGTGCTTCTTCAGCCAGGTCTCGAACGCCTTGGCGTTCCTGAACAGGGTTGGGGCCGGTGGCGACAGGGGAGCGGTTTTCTGGGTGCTCATGGCCGGGAGTTTGCCGCAGGAGGTGTCGATATGGCACCCTGTCGTTCGTCGTCGGCATACGGGGCGCCCTCCAGCATGGCGCCGACCCCTTAACCCCACTGGAGTGAAGACATGTCCTACATCGATGGTTTCGTGATCGCGGTTCCCACAGCCAACAAGCAGAAGTTCATCGAACACGCGCGGCATTTCGATGCGCTGTTCATCGAGCTGGGCGCGATCCGTGTGCTCGAGTCCTGGGGCGACGACGTCCCCGACGGCAAGGTCACCGACTTCCGCCGCGCCGTCCAGGCCACGGCCGAGGAGACGGTGGCCTTTTCGTGGGTCGAATGGCCGGACAAGGCCACGCGCGACGCCGGCATGAAGAAGATGTTGGAAGACCCGCGCATGGACCCGACCAACCCAGCGAACCCGCCCATGCCCTTCGACGGCAAACGCATGATCTTCGGCGGCTTCGAAACGGTGGTTGAAGTGAAGGCTTGAGGGGCTGTTCGGTCAGGCGTCGATCTGCATCGCCGGGCGCGCCTGCACCTTCTGCAGCCAGGCGTTGGTGACCGGGTGCTGGTCCACCGGCGCGCCGAGGTACACGCTGTAGCCGATCACCGAGGCCACGATCAGATCAACCAGCGAGTAGGCATCGCCGAGCAGCCAGGGGTGCTGGGCCAGGCGCCCGTCGAGCACGGTGAGCAGCTCGTCCAGCGCCTTGAGTGCCGCAGTGCCGTGGGCATCGTCGGGCGTGCCCATGTCTTTTGCCGCCTGCAGCCGGAATATCTGCGCGCCGTAGGTCACGTAGGACCAGGTGCTCCATGACATGGCCTGCAGGTGTTCCGGTGTGCCGCCGGCCGGCCACAGGCCGCTCTTCACGCCATAGGTGTGACCCAGCCACAGCTCGATGGCCAGCGCCTCGAACATCGGCGCGCCGTCCACGGTGATGGTGGGCACCTTGCCGTTGGGGTTCAGGGCCAGGTAGTCGGGCCGGCGCTGCTCGCCGGTGGTGATGTCGACCTTGATCCGCTCGTGCGGCACGCCGAGTTCGGCGAGGGCGCAGGCGACCGGCGTGGCGCTGGACATGGGGTGCCAGTAGAGAACGATCTTGGACATGGTGGGCTCCTGGGTGGTGTGGTTGGCGGGCCCGGCACCGCGCCGAACCCGTGGCTGCAATGTCGCGCCCATTGCGGACAGCTTCGGCCCTCAATAAAAGCTAGAGTGCCACCATGCTTTCATCGTCCTCGCGCCTGCTGCGGGTGCTCTCGCTGCTGCAGACCCGCAGCCACTGGGCCGGCCCCGAACTGGCCGAGCGGCTGGCCGTGCACCCGCGCACGCTGCGGCGCGACATCGACCGGCTGCGTCAGCTCGGCTACCCCATTCACGCCAGCAGCGGCGTGGCGGGCGGCTATGCGTTCCGCGCGGGGCAGTCGCTGCCGCCGCTGCTGCTGGACGATGAAGAGGCGCTGGCGGTGGCCATTGCCCTGCAGATCGCCGCGGCCGGCACCGTGAGCGGTGTGGAAGAAAGCTCGCTGCGCGCGCTGGTGAAGCTGGAGCAGGTGATGCCCACCCGCCTGCGCCGCCGCACGGCTGCGTTGCGCTCGGCCATCGTGCCGGTGCAGCGCATGGGGCCCACCATCGACGCCAGCGTGCTGGCCACGCTGGCCACGGCCTGCCGCGACCAGCTGCAGGTGGGGTTCAGCTACCGCGACCTGCGCGGCCAGGCCAGCGTGCGCCAGGTGCAGCCGCACGGGCTGGTGCACACCGGCCACCACTGGTACCTGGTGGCCTGGGACCCGGCGCGCGACGACTGGCGCACCTTCCGCATCGACCGCGTGCAGGGCACGCCCCGCACCGGCGCGCACTTCGCGCCGCGCCCGCCGCCCGCGGGCGACCTGCGCGCCTACGTCACCGGGGCCATGGCCGGCGTGCACCAGCAGGGCGATCAGGCGCGCGTGGTGCTGCACCAGCCGCGCGAGGTGATGGCGAAAACCATTCCCCCATCCGCCGCCACGCTGGAAGCGATGGACGACACGCACTGCCTCATGCTCTGCGGCACCGGCCAGCTGGACTCGCTCGTGTACTGGCTGATGGCGCTGGACGTGGAGTTTGATGTGCTGGATCCACCGGTATTGAAAGAGCGGCTGCGCCGGGCGAGTGAGCGGGTGGGGCGGAGTTTGGCGCGGGGTGGCCAGTCGCCAGATCCAGACAATTCAGTCGGGGTGGTCGCTGCCGACTCCAACTGACGACTGCCAGGCAGCATCCAAGATATCTTGGGTTATGACCGAGCCTTTGGGAAATATCCCACTTGCAACGAGGTGAGCCGCAGTTGCCTCAGGGTTCGAAACGAAGAAAGCCAGAGCAAGATCTCGCTTAGCGCGTGTGCAGCACACGTACAGCAGCCTCAACGTACGGCTCCATGTGTTGTCGTTGCCAGTTTCGAATGCCTTGCGGTCATCCGCGCTGGCCTGCTTCTCGCTTAGAACCTTTTCATAGTCGTAGAGGTTGTAGTCACTCTCCTCTTCGTCCATGACCACCAGCACTCTGTCGAACTGAGCTCCTTTGACACCATGCTGAGTCGCGAACGGTGAGCCCTCCGCCACATACAGCGCGTATGGCAGAAGCTCGGCAGTGGGGCACTGCAATAGCTTCGTCACAGACAAATCGGCGGCGGGACTACTGCCGGTCCCCTCCTCACCGCCGTCGGCCTCCGCTTCAGCGTCAACTGCAGCTTCATCCTCGACTCCTGCCCCTAGCCCGAGCGCACGCTCCATGCGCGGATCGAGAGTCAGCAACTGCGTGGCACGCAGATGGGCGACGACGGTTTCCAGGGTCGCCGCTGGATTTCGAATCATCCCTTGCAGTGCAAGCGTCGCGCCTCGGACTTCCTTGAGAACTGTAGAAACACTGCCACCGGCGGCACCTGCCCGTTGGAGACGTGGGCAATGCTCACGCAAGATGTTCATTGCCGCAAACTCATCCGCGCGGTCGACCGCCTGGACCAGTGGCACAACGAAGCCCAGGAGCTGACGAACCGGCCAACAAGTCCCATCGAGCAGCCCCTGCTTGAACGACGTTGGTGCCTGGTCGTTGAGCGCGGAGTAGATCCCGGCCCATCCAAGCCGCTTCGCAGCGATACGATGAACGATCACAAGAATCTTGACCGCATCCTCTGGTGTGAGCCAGCCGTCGTCTCGAGTCGTGGCCGCGTTCCACGCACGCAGTTGGCCCAGCGCTGTTTGGCGATTCCTCGTGTTCGGGAGCACGAAGATTCTGGCCGAGCCCTCAACGGGCTGCAGCGCACCATCAACGAGCTCATGGAGGCCTCGGACCTGCTGCAACCCATCACCTTCTTTGCGAATTGAATTGGCAACGCGCAGGATGCTCTGTGCGGATCGGAAGTTCTCTGGTTTGGTGATGGCCTTCCACCCCTCTTCGATTCCAATCTTTCCTGCCCCCCGAAGATAGATTTTCTGCATCGGGTCACCGAAGAAGCCAAGGCAGAAATGTTCGCGCATCTGCGCTTCCAACATCCTGAACGACTCGACAACCTCAGGGAAGGTATCTTGGCTCTCGTCGATGAAGATGAAGGGGAAGTTGAGTGCGACCACGCGTCTGAAGAGCGGCTTGTGTTGAAGCAGATAGTTGCAGAGCTTGAGGATGTCTTCGTGTCCGAGTACACCGTCTTCGTAGTCGCTGGCGACGCCATATCGGAAAGAAGTCGCCTTGGACGCTGCCTCCAGGTATTTCTTGTACCGGGCTTGGTCCTTCTTATTCTTATCCTTAGTCTTCTGATGAACCTTAGGACCGAACACCTTGTTGACGAGCCCGTCTAGGTGCTCCTGAAGGCCTCTCAGCACCCATGCCTTGATGTCAGCCTGGAACGTGCTTGCGATGGTCCAGTAGAAGCTGTGGATGGTCGAGACAATCACGAGATTCTCGGCCTCCACCTCCTCTCGAATCTCGTTGGCCGCGACCTCGGTATAGGTGATGCAGGCGACTCGCTGACGCTTCATGATCATGCTCTGACCATGCTGCTCAATCACCCGCTCCAACGCTTTGATGAGAGACGTAGTCTTGCCGGAGCCTGCGCCAGCCGTCACGATGAAGGATTGAGGAGGCTTGGCGGTGATGCAGTCGAGTATTTCTCTGTCGGCATCTGTGTCAGGACTGTTGGCGCGCCGGCTCATTTTTTAGCTCCAGGGGCTGCTTCAGGTGCGATAGCGCCGCCGTCGATGGGAGCAATTGCTGCAGCGTTGGCAGCCACGACCCCCTCCGTCTCCGCTTCATAGGCGACCATCGTCTCAAGCCAAGTCAGGCCTTCACAAATGTACGCGGGGACTTTCCAGCCCTTGAGCGATCCACTAGCTAGGACCTCCAGTGCAAAGCGGGTCTTGTCGAAGCTCTTGCTGACTACCCTCTTGTGCAACCCAGTCGCCAGTTCCTGAGGCGTTTTGGCTGCACTACGCAGCTTGAGGCCCACCGCCGCATTCTTTTCATCCTGGCACCATTCCGCGTTTTCCAGCCCGAATGCTTCTTCTAGGGTGCGGCCGCAAAGCTCGGCGGTGACCTCGTTTACGGTGACCTTGACTTTGGTTTGATAGGCCACGCGCACATGCGCCTTGCCGCTATCGAGAGCATGCACCTTCTCGGCGTCGCCAACGGCCCACAGCTCCTCAACAGTCCGCTTCTTCGGTATCCAGCTGATGAGCGTTTGGTTGGCGGTGACGGCGTCTGGGGTGTGCGCCTCGCAGGTCTTCCCACGCTTCTTTGAGATCTTCTTCACGCCCAGGTCCACACCGCCTTCCCCACCTCCATCCTCTTCTTCCGCCTCGAATACCTTAAGGTCATCTTCTTCATCTTCTTGACTAGCGGCGAGGGCGGCCGCCCCGGTTGCAGCAGGTACCTTGATAAGGACGCTATCTAGGTCCGTGATGACGAGCGTTGTGATTCCAATGAACTCGACGAGCTCGCGGAAGCGATGCGCAAACGCGCCGCCTACCTCCAAGATCGTGAGCGCCGAGGAGCGGAGCCGCTCCGCGCAGGACTCAATCATGGCTGGAACGAGCAGTCGCTCGACGTTGCCTTCCACGAGGATGGCGGCATCGGAGAAGAACAGGTCGCAATGCGTCAGCTTCAGATAGCGCTGCAAAAACGCGAGCGCCTCCTTCTCCTCTTCGCCCGCCTTGAAGCGGGAAAGGTTCCGAACATCGGTGTGATGTTCCATTTCCGCACTGACACGCCGGAAGTAACGAATCGGAGAGAAGCCACGCTCGTAAAGGATGTGCGGGGAATGAGTGGTGACCACGACCTGGGTGTGAAAGAACGATTCGTTCTCGTGGTTCTCCTCCAGGAGCCTCAGGACGTTGCGGACGAAGACCTGTTGAACTTGCGCATGCAGGTGCGCCTCAGGCTCCTCGACAAACACGAGATGTAACGGCGGCCGATCGTCCTTCTCCTTGCTCCAGCGCTCATGCAGGTCAATCAACTCGACAACCATGTACACAAGGTTCTTGAATCCAAGGCCGTTGTAACTGTCGGGAAGTTGCGCCTCGCCGCCCCCAGGAACGACGTAGTGCACCTTTGCGCTCTGCCCCAGTACCTTGGACGGGTCCAGCGCGGCCCTGATGACAATGTCGGGGTTGTTCACGCCGGGATAGCCAAGCTTCTTCAGTTGCTCGAGCGTGTCGCTGAAGACGTTCTTGAGGTGAGAGTTCAGTTCCTTCTCGGAAACGTCCAAGGCCTGAAGCGCTTGGTGGTCGTCCTCACGCTTCTCGAGATTCCGCTCGTAGAACTTGCTCAAGCGGCTGGACAGGTTCTCTGCCCGCGCAGCGGTTCCTCCGCCTTGCGGGTCATCCAAGTGACGCTGGGCACGCAGGAAATCCACCTTCACGAGCGACTTGAGGATGGCGTCGCCCTTTCTATCGCCCGCCAATTCTTGTGGGATATAGCCTGCGGACTTCTCTTTGTATCCATTGAACTCGCGTTCATCGAGTACGTAGTAGCGGAAGCCGTAGTGCTTCGTCAATTCCTTGGTGAGGAATTTCGTTAGAGTCTGCGGCCACGGTTTGTAATCAGTGACGCCTCCCGCGGCAGGCGCCGCGCCAACCGCGGCCTTCGCCGCAAGTTTCATGGCAGCTGCCGTGGTCTTCTCTCGCAGCTCTCGGTAGTTTTTCACGAGGTCATAGGGATCCTTCGGTTCGAAGGAAACACGGATACCCACGCACTTGCCCTCCCAGTCGGTGCTTGGCAGCAGCGGCATGGCGACACCCAGATCGGCGTCTCCAACGCGAAACCAGAGGTCAAGGGTGATGGCCGGAAGCAGCTTCGGCGAGTCCACGTCACCCGGTAAAGCGTTGCCGATGTTGTCTATCTCGGCCCAAAGGATGGCGCTGAAGTCGAACAACTCAAAGCTGGCAGCATCGCCACGGAGCATTGAGTAGAGGCCTTGTGCGGCCGATGTCTTTCCACTGTTGTTTGCGCCGACGAAGATGGAAATCTTGTCATCGAGTTCGATGACGACGTCGTGCAGCCTGCGGTAGTTCCGTAGGCGATATGCCTGAAGCTTCATTTATGTCCTCCGTAAATCTCGCTGGAGGCCATCCCGGAACCTGCGTTCAGGCTTCGCCGGCTAATGCGCGCCAGTTAGGCCTCCCACTCCTACCTGGGCTTGCAATTGTGCAGCGAAGACATCACACAACCTTCGGATTTTTTCTGCATAGGCAACATCGAGTACCTACACCCTGCGAACAACTCTGAGGCCGTATGCGAAATACGGGGGAAACTGCGCTATGAGTTGGGCTAGTTGCAAGCGGAACTCCTCAGAGACGTGACGGAGCTTCGCAAATTAATGTTGCGATTTTCAAATCGGCAGTCCATCCGGACAAAGGTCGCATAAGCCGACGACGGCTCTTCAACTGGCAACGTGAGTTTTGCGATGGCGATTTAAGGACCGCAGAGGCTGTTTCGCAGTCTCTCGCTCAAAATTGGAGTTCAAAACCTTAGACCTTCCGCGCCAACCAAGCCCGCCAACTCCCCAACCCAGTGATCTCGGTCCCGCCCTCAACGCCAATCGCCTCACACACAAACCCGCTCACCCACGCCCCGTCGGCCAGCTTGACCTTGCCGATGCCCAGCGGGGCGGGGATGCCGTCGACGAAGCTGCCGAAGTGTTCGGCGGGCAGTTCCCAGACTTCCATGTCGATGGCGGCGCCGCCTTCGTTGACGCGCACCATGCCGGGCCGCTGGACCGGGCCGCCGGCCAATGCATAGAACTTGTATTCGGGTGCGGACTGCACCGCGCCGAGCAGGCGCGCGCCGCGTTGCGTGAGTTGCCAGTTGAGCGGCAGGCCGCTGAGGTGGGCGCCGCAGACGGCGACCTTGACGGTGCCGGCGGTGTTGTTGCCTTTGGGCAGCTCGGTGGTGCTGATGGCGGGGGTGTCGGCCAGCGCTGCGGGGGTGGCGCCGAGTGACAGCGCCTGCGCGCGGTGGAAGCGATCCGCCAGGCGCAGCAGGGGCACGTCCTTGAACGCGGGCGCGGCCAGGGTCACGCCCCAGGGCAGGCCTTGCGCGTCGCCGCTGGCCTGGAAGCCTGCGGGCACCGCGACGGCGGCGTAGTCCAGCAGGTTCATGAAGTTGGTGTAGTAGCCGAGGTTGCTGTTCAGGCGGATCGGGTCGGCCTGCATGTCGGCGATGCGGTAGATGGTGCCGGCGGTGGGCGTGAGCAGGCAGTCAATGTCTTTCCACACGGCATCGCACACGCGCTTGAGCGCGCGCAGCCGGTAGCTGGCCGCGAACGCATCGGCGGCGGTCTTGCTGCGGCCGCCTTCGATGATGGTGCGCACGGGCGGGAACACGGCCTCGGGCTGGGCTTCGATGAAGTCCTGGATCGCGACGTAGCGCTCGGCGACCCAGGGGCCTTCGTAGAGCAGGCGCGCGGCGTCGAGGAAGGGGGTGAGGTCCACCTCGACCGCGGTGCCGCCGAGGGCCTTGAGGCGTTCGACCGAGTCGGCGAACAGCGCGGCCGCGGCCTCGTTGCCGAAGAAATTGAGGTCTTGCGCGCGCGGCACGCCGAAGCGGAACGGGCTGGCCGAGAAGTCCACGCCGAAGGGCTTGGCCGCGCGGCTGAAGGCGTCGGCTTCGTCGGGCACGGCTGCCACGGCCAGCACGGCCTGTGCATCCGATGCGGTGAGGGCGAAGATGGACACGGTGTCCACCGACCGGCAGGCCGGCACCACGCCCGTGGCCGAGAGCAGGCCGAGGCTGGGCTTGAGGCCGATGAGGTTGTTGAAGCTGGCGGGCACGCGGCCGGAGCCGGCCGTGTCGGTGCCCAGCGAGAAGCTGACCCAGCCCTTGGCCACGCTCACGGCCGAGCCACTGCTGGAGCCGCCGGAGACGAACTCGGGGTTGAAGGCGTTGCGGCACGCACCGTAGGGCGAGCGGGTGCCGTTGAGGCCGGTGGCGAACTGGTCGAGGTTGGCCTTGCCCAGCGGGACCGCGCCGGCCGCGATGAGTTGCTGCACGAGGAAGGCGCTTTCCGTTGGCGTGTAGGCGTATTCGGGGCAGCCGGCGGTGGTGGGGATGTGCGCGAGGTCGATGTTGTCCTTGATCGCAAACGGCACGCCGTAGAGCGGCAGGCTGACCGGGTCCACGCCGTCGAGGTGGGCGAGGTAGGGCTCGATCTCGGCGTCGGTCAGGCGGTGAATGAAGGCGTTGCTGGCATCGCTGGCGCAGCGGCGCATGGCTTCGGCGATGACGGCGCGCACGGGGGTGCCGGCGGCGTAGGCGGCGCGCAGGCTGGCGAGGTCGAAAGAAAGGGTGCTCAGGTCCATCGGAGGCTCCGTGAAAAGGGTCTACATCTGTTTCAGTGTTTCAGTGGTCCATGGCGCCGGAGCGTCACCCGCGACGCATGAAGCGGTCCCATCCAGGGGCACCGAGGAACCGGCTCTGCCGGGCCTCTGGTGCCGCCCCCCTCGAGGGGGGTGACGCGAAGCGGCGCGGGGGGTTGCTTCATTCCACCAGCACCAGCACGTTCTGGCCCGCCGACACCGGCGCGCCCTGCTGGCACATGAGCTTGTGCACGGTGGCGTCGGCCGGGGCGAGCAGGCTGAATTCCATCTTCATGGACTCGATCACCACCAGCACCTCGCCAGCCGTCACGCGCTGGCCTTCTGCCACCGCCACCTTCCACACGCTGCCGGGCACGCTGGTGGCCAGGGCGCGGCCGCCCGCGGGCAGGTCCAGCTCGCTTTCGTGGCCGGCGGCGGCGAGGTCGGCGTCGCTGGCCACCACGTCCTGCCCGGCGGCGGCCCAGCGCTCGCGCTCGCCGTGGAAGGCGGCCTGCTGCTGCGCCCGGAAGGCGCCGATGCTGGCCGCGTTGTCGGCCAGGAAGGCGCGGTAGTCCTTGAGGCTGAACGTGCCGTCTTCGGTGCGCAGCGCATAGCCGCCGTGCGGGAAGGCGGCGCGGATGCGCAGCAGCTCGTCCTGATCGACCGGCACGAAGCGGATCTGGTCAAAAAAGCGCAGCAGCCAGGGCTGCTCGAACACCGAGCCCGGCTCACCGTGGCGCCAGCGGTTCCACATCTGCAGCGTGCGGCCGACGAACTGGTAGCCGCCGGGGCCTTCCATGCCGTAGACGCAGAGGTAGGCGCCGCCGATGCCCACGGCGTTCTCGGGCGTCCAGGTGCGCGCAGGGTTGTACTTGGTGGTCACCAGGCGGTGGCGCGGGTCCAGCGGCGTGGCCACCGGCGCGCCCAGGTACACGTCGCCCAGGCCCAGCACCAGGTAGCGCGCGTCGAACACGGTGCGGAACACCTCGTCGATGCTGTCCAGCCCGTTGATGCGGCGGATGAACTCGATGTTGCTCGGGCACCAGGGCGCATCGGGCCGCACCGACTGCATGTACTTCTGAATCGCCAGCCGCGTCTGCGGGTCGTCCCAGCTCAGCGGCAGGTAAACGGTGCGGCTGGGCACCACAATGTCGTCCACCGCGGGCAGCGCGGCCTCGGCCTCGATCAGCACCGCCAGCAGCGCTTCGCGCGGAATCAGCGCGGGGTCGAAGTGCAGCTGCAGCGAGCGGATGCCGGGCGTCATGTCGATGATGCCGGGCAGGCTGCCCGCGTCCATGCGCGCCTGCAGGGCCTGCATGAGCACGTGCACGCGCAGACGCAGTTCGATGTCGAGCACCAGCGGGCCGAACTCGACCAGCACGTAGCGGTCGCCGGCCTGGCGCACCACCATGGCGGGCACGCTGTCGTCGTCGCGCGCCGGGTCTTCGTGGATCACCGGGGTGCTGTGCGCCAGCGCGTCGTCCAGCGGCGCGGCGGGCAGGGCGCCGGCCAGCGTGGCGATGGCGGTTTCGACCGCGGCCTCGCGCGCGGCGGCCTGCGCCAGCGACACGCGGTGGAAGCGCACCGTGTCGCCGGGGCGCAGCTGGCCGAGCTTCCAGAGTTCGGCGTTGACCACCACGGCCGGGCAGACGAAGCCGCCCAGGCTGGGGCCGTCGGGGCCGAGGATGACCGGCATGTCGCCGGTGAAGTCGATGGCGCCGATGGCGTAGGCGTTGTCGTGGATGTTGGACGGGTGCAGCCCGGCCTCGCCACCGTCGGTGCGCGCCCATTGCGGCTTGGGGCCGATCAGGCGCACGCCGGTGCGGCTGGAGTTGTAGTGCACCTCCCAGTCGGTGGCGAAGAAGGTGTCCACGTCGGCGGGGGTGAAGAAGTCCGGCGCGCCGTGCGGGCCGTAGAGCACGCCCAAGTCCCAGTGGTGGGCGTATGCGGGCACCAGGCTGGGGGGCAGTGCGGCGGGTTCCGTATTGGTTTCGGCCGACATCAAATGCAGCACGTCACCCGTGCGCAGGTGGCGGCCGGCGTGGCCGCCGAACTGGCCCAGCGTGAAGGTGCTGCGGCTGCCCAGGTACAGCGGCACGTCGAAGCCGCCGCCCACGGCCAGCGCGAGGCGGCAGCCCGCTTCGGCACGGCCGATGGCGAGCACGCTGCCGGCGGCCACGCGGTGGCCTTGCCACATGGCCAGCGGCTGGCCGTCGAGCGTGACGGGCGCGGGCGCGCCGGTCACCGCAATCACAGCATCGGTATGGAAGCGCAGCGTCGGGCCCGAGAGCGTGATCTCCAGCGCGGCCGCGTCGGGCGCATTGCCCACCAGCCGGTTGGCCATGCGGTGGGCGTAGGCGTCCATGGGGCCGCTGGGCGGCACGCCCACGTCCCAGTGGCCCAGGCGGCCCGGCCAGTCCTGCACGCTGGTCTGCACGCCGGGCTCGATCACCTCGACGGTGGCGGGCCGGTAGTGGAAGCTGTTGAGAAAACGTGTGACCTGCCGGCCTTCGCGGAACACCGGGTCGCGCACCACCTGGCGCAGGTAGCCCAGGTTGGTCTCGATGCCGGCCAGGCGCGTCGCGGCCAGAGCGGCGTCGAGCTTCTGCAAAGCCTGCTCGCGTTCGGGCGCGGTGACGATGAGCTTGGCCAGCATGGGGTCGTACCAGGCGGGCACTTCGGTGCCGCGCTCGACCCAGCCGTCCACGCGCGCATCGCTCGGGAACACCACCTCGGTCAGCAGACCGGCGCTGGGCTGGAAGTTCTTCGCCGGGTCTTCGGCGTACAGCCGCACCTGGATGGACGCGCCCTGCGCGGTGGGCGCCAGCGTGGCCAGCGGTGGCAGTTCGCCCGCGGCCAGTTGCACCATCCACGCGACCAGATCGACACCGGTCACCTGCTCGGTCACGCCGTGTTCCACCTGCAGGCGCGTGTTGACTTCAAGGAAATAGAACTGGCCAGTGGCGGCGTCGTAGACGAATTCCACGGTGCCGGCCGAGCGATAGTTCACCGCCTGCGCCAGCGACACGGCGGTGGCGTGCAGGGCGCTGCGCTGCGCGTCGCTCAGGCCCGGCGCGGGCGTCTCTTCGATCACCTTCTGGTTGCGCCGCTGCACCGAACAGTCGCGCTCGCCCAGCGCGAGCACCGTGCCCGCGCCGTCGCCGAACACCTGTACCTCGATGTGGCGCGCCTGCTCGACGTACTTTTCCAGAAAGAGGCCGGCGTCCTTGAAGTTGGCGCTGGCCAGTCGCTGCACCGAGGCAAACGCGTCGCTGAGTTCGTCTTCGCTCCACACCAGCCGCATGCCGATGCCGCCGCCGCCGGCCGTGCTCTTGAGCATGACCGGGTAGCCGATGCGCAGCGCCTCGGCGCGCGCCTGCGCCGCGTCGGCCAGCAGGCCGGTGCCGGGCAGCAGCGGCACGCCGCGCTGCTCGGCCAGGTCGCGCGCCGTGTGCTTGAGGCCGAAGGCGCGCATCTGCTCGGGCGTCGGGCCGATGAAGGCAATGCCCGCGTCTTCGCAAGCCTGGGCGAAGCCCGGGTTCTCGGACAGGAAGCCGTAGCCGGGGTGGATGGCTTGGGCGCCGCAGTCCTTGGCGATCTGCAGGATGCGCTCGGCCTTGAGGTAACTCTCCGCCGCGGGCGCGGGGCCGAGCAGGTAGGCCTCGTCGGCCTCGCGCACGTGGCGGGCCTGCGCGTCGGCTTCGGAATACACGGCCACGCTCTGCACGCCGAGCGTTTTCAGCGTGCGGATGATGCGGCAGGCGATGGCGCCGCGGTTGGCGATCAGGACCTTGCGGAACATGGGCTCTCCGGTGGCAGGCCGTCCTGCCGAGGGGTGTCGCGCAGCAGGCCGTCCTGCTGGCCGGTTTCACAAGGGTTCGGTCAGACCGGGTCCCAGACGAGCAATTGAATGGGCGTCGGGTTGTAGGCGTTGCAAGGGTTGTTGAGCTGCGGGCAGTTGCTGATGAGCACCCAGAGGTCCATCTCGGCGCGCATCTCCACGTACTTGCCCGGGCCGGACACGCCGTCGTCGAACTTCAGGTCGCCGCTGTCGGTGACCGGCACGTTCATGAAGAAGTTGATGTTGGGCACCAGGTCGCGCTTGCCAAGGCCGATGTCGGCGTGCTGAAGGGCGATCAGGTAGTTGTCGCGGCACGAATGCATGAACTTCTTCTGCAGCGCGTAGCGCACGGTGTTGCTCTCGGCCGCGCAGGCACCGCCGAGCGTGTCGTGCCGGCCGCAGGTGTCGGCCACGATGGTGAGCATAGGCCGCGCGTCGTTGCTGCGGATGACCGAACCCGTGGTCAGGTAGATGCCGCCCTGGTGGACCATGGTGTCCACCGCGCTGTAGTGCTCTGCGATGTCGTCGCGGTTGTAGAACAGCACGTCGGCGGCCTGGTTGCCTTCCAGGTCCACGATGCGCAGGGTCTGCCCCTGGTTGAGCGGGAACAGGATGGGCTCGCCCGGCGGGTGGCGCTGGTCGATGACGGCAGCGGCCGGGTCGAGCCGGCTTTCCTGGATGCGGATATCGGTGGCCAGGGTTTCTGTAGCCAATGGGGTGGTCATGTTCATGGCTGTTCCTCGATCACAGGTAGAGCACGTCGCTGTTGTGCAGCGCACGTGCGTTCTCGGGGCGGAAAGCGCGGCACGCATCGTTGGCTGGCGCGGCGCCGCAGCGCCAGGCCAGCAAGCCCACCTTCTTGGGCGCGTAGACCGGGTTCGGGTCCAGCGCGTGCGGCGCGGTGCTGATGGCGAAGATCACGTCCATGTCGAAGCGCAGTTCGACGAAGTCGCCCGCCTTCGCGTGCTGGGGCGCGAACTGGAAGCGGCCTTGCGCATCGACGCTGACCTTGCTGAACAGGTTGACCGGCGCGATCAGGTCGCGTTTGCTCAGGCCGTACTTGCCGATCTCGATCAGCAGCCCGTCCTTGCCGGATCGGTACATGCCGTTGCGCGCGTCTTCGTAGCGGCGCTCGCCGTACTTCAATGCCAAACGTTCGTTGTCGAGCAGGGCGCCCAGCGGGTCGTGCCAGCCCAGGCTGTCGGCCGTGACGCTGGCCAGGCTGCGGCCCATGTCGCTCATCAGCACATGGCCGGCCTGGTAGTGCGCGGTGTGCTGCGCCTTCAGGCTGTCGGGCATGTTGTAGCGCTCCAGCTTTTCCAGCGCGGAATAGAGCACCGCGCTGACGTTGGGGCCGTCTTCCAGCGCCACGAAGCGGATGGCGCTGCCGCGCGGCATGCGCCAGCTCCAGTGGCCGCCGCCGGGCACGATCTCGCTCCACATCGCTTTGCTGGTGTCCACACCGGCCAGCGCCGCGGCGGGGAAGCGCTGCCACAGCGCCAGCGCATCGACCGGCGCGGCCTGCGGCGGGTTGGCGGGCACGGGCACCGCGGGTTCGGTCCAGGGGGTGGAGGCTTGGGTTTCGGGCATGGGTGTGCTCATGGAAAGGTCTCCTGAAAGTCGGGGGTCAGGCTTCGGCCAGACCGGACAGGCGCTGCAGCTGTTCAAGGTCGGTCTTCATGCCCGAGGTCTCGCGGATGCGTTCGAGGATTTCGCGCTTGAGCGCCAGGAACTCGGGCGCGTGCTTGAGGTCCTGGTCGCGCCGGTCGCCGAAGGGCACGTCGTACACGGTGTCGATGCGGCCGGGGCGCGGCGCCATCAGCACCACGCGGCCACCGAGGTAGATGGCCTCTTCCACGTCGTGCGTGACGAAGACGATGGTGGCCTTCTCTAGCCGGTGCACGTGGCGGATCAGGTCGTGCATCACCTCGCGCGTCTGCGCGTCCAGCGCGCCGAAAGGCTCGTCCATCAGCAGGATGCCGGGGCGGCCCATGAGCGCCCGCGCAATGGCCACGCGCTGCTGCATGCCGCCCGAGAGCTGGTTGGGCCAGGCCTTGGCCGAGGCCTGCAGGCCCATGAGGCGCAACAGCGCATCGGCCCGGCCCGAGGCGGCCTCGACCTGGGCCGAGGTCAGGTCCTTGCGGTGCGCGGCCAGCTGGCGGCAGAACTTGATGTTCTCCATCACCGACATCCACGGGTAGAGGCTGTAGTGCTGGAACACCATGGCGCGGTCGATGTCCGGGCCCTTGACCGGCTGGCCGTCCACCAGCAGTTCACCGCTGGTGTGCGTTTCCAGCCCGCCGATGGTGCGCAGCAGCGTGCTCTTGCCGCAGCCCGAGGCACCGACGAAGGTGACGAACTCGTTGGGCGCGATGTCGAGGTCGATGTGTTCCAGCGCGTTCAGCGGCGCGCCGTCGAAGCGCTTATGCAGGTCGCGGATGCGGATCTTGGCCGCGGTGGGGGATGGCGTGGAGGATGGCGTGTTCATGGCGCATCAACCTTTCAGATACAGCCAGGGGAACGCCTTGCGGTGCGCCAGGCGGAACAGCTGGTCGGTCGCCAGGCCGATGAGGCCGATGACGATGATCCCGGCGAAGATGGTGTCGGTCTGCAGGAAGCGCTGCGCCCGCAGGATGGCGTAGCCCAGGCCCGAGTTGGCGGCCACCAGCTCGGCGACGACCAGGTAGGTCCAGGCCCAGCCCATGGTGATGCGCAGCGTGTCCAACAGCGCGGGCTTGGCGCTGGGCAGGATGACCTTTTCGATCAGCTCGGCGCGGCTGGCGCCCATGGTCTGCGCCGCCTCCACCTGCGCGGCCGGCACGCGGCGCACGTCCTCGGCCACCATCAGCACCATCTGGAAGAAGGTGCCGATGAAGATGATCGCGATCTTGGAACCCTCGTCGATGCCCACCCACAGCATCACCAGCGGGATGAAGGCCACCGCCGGCATGTAGCGGATGAAGTCGGTCAGCGGCTCCAGCAGCGCCTGCACCGAACGGAAGGACCCGATGAACAGGCCCAGCGGCAGCGCGAACACCGCCGAGAGCAGGAAGCCCGCGACCACGCGGTAGGTGCTGATCGCCATGTCGTCGATCAGGTCGTTTTCGGTCAGCCAGAACCAGAACTTGCCCAACACCGCACCAGGCGAGGGCATGAAGGTCGGGTCCAGCCCGCCCCAGGCGGCCAGCGCCCACCAGCCCAGCAGCGGCGCGATCAGACCCGTGAGGGCCAGCACCCAGTAGGCGCGGCGGCTGATGGACGCGCGCACCGTCCACAGGCTGGACCAGGGGCGGCGCGGCGGCGTGGCGGGCGGCGGCTGCACAGCGGCCGAAGAGGCAACGCCGCTGGCCGATGGGGTATCGGCCAGGTGGGCGGCTGTGACAGCAGTGACAGCAGGATGCAGGGAGGACATGCGGGCTCCTGATCGGGGGGAACATGGGCCAGAGAGGCGGGCACACACCGCAAGCGGCGCGCCAGCATCTCCCGGGCTTTTGTCCCTCCGTGGAGCCACACGATCATGGCCGACCGCTCTCGGACCAGTCAGCGCCAGCAAATGGCGCCCGGAACCCTAGCGGTCTTCAAGGCAGCAGGTCACCAGTTTGGTGCGCCCGCCTCTCTGTAGTGTGGGTTTAGCAGGTTTGGTGCCAGGGAGCATGCGCCCTGGGTCGGGGCGGCTGTCACCGGAAGGGTCAGACCGGACCCCCGTGCCGGCGCTCTAGGCTTTCAACATGCTCAACGTCGGTTCTGCCGCTGATCGCGAGGCGCGTCGTCTCCAGCCGACCCACACAAAACTGCAGGCGATTGAGAGACATGACTTCCATCGTGTTCCTGCGGATGTGGTCCACAAAGCCTGCCAAGTTGAAGACACCTGCCGGTACTTCAGTCTTGAACTCTGCGTTCCCCGTGAAGACAACGACGGACCGAATGGCCTCAGGTGGCAGGAAATCGAGGAGATCCTGCACGGCCCGCACATGACGAAAGTTCTGGTGGATCGGGTTCTGAAAACGGAACTTGCTGTTGAAAAGGACCTGCGTCCAACTGGCCTGCTTGGGGTTGGCAAAGATCCAGCCCTTGTAGTCTTTGGTCTCGATGACGAAGACACCGTAGCGGGAGACGAGGATGTGATCGACCTGTGTCGTGCCGTCCTTCAGCGGTAGCGTGACGTGATTCAGCAGGTGATAGTCGGGCGGCGCGAAGTTTGCGCGGACCGCGTTGGATACAAGCGCCTCGCCGCTGTTCTGATAGCGGTTTGCACGGTAACGGCCCAGCAAGAGGCCGATCAAGAAGGCGACAAGAACGGATACAACGGTGGAAACTGGCACTTCGTGCGACCTAGCCGTTTGAGTTCAAAGGGCGCCGGTGGCGGACCGCTGGAACAAAGGGGTAGGCCTCACTGTGCAGCTCTCGGCATTTGACTCAGCATGACCGTCGGCTTAGCCATGTACTGCAGCAAGTCAGTATGGAGCGCGATCAAACTACGGACTGGCTCCGAAAGCTGTGGGGCCAGTCGAAAGACTTCCAGAACGTCGAGCTTTTCAAGGACTTCGAACTGGGTAAAAGCGTCATGGTCTCGATGTGCACCGACGTAGTTACGGACTCTCGCCAGAAATGGTTCGTGAGCTTTCCGAAAGGTGTTGATCGACTTGCCAATCCCGTTTAGTCGTTCCAGGTAGATTTCGGGAGCCTGGAGGTCCTTAAGCCATTGTCGGTACTGCTTGCCGAGAAGTTCTGGCAAGTCCTCAGCTACCTCGAAGAGAAGAACGGCGAGCCCGCGAGCATGGAACTTTCGATGCCACTCAGAGCGAGCGAACACTAGTGCTTCGGAATAGGTGGCTAGATCGTGCTCGGCAATCGCAACGTAGAGCGCGACGTTGTAGATACCACGATAGCTCGCAATGCCGGCAGCTTGGGCCTTGTCTCCATTGATCTTCAAGGCTTGCTGAAGGCTAGCGGAGGCGGCAAGGCGCCGACGATTCTTCCAGCGATGACGAATCCGGCCGGGGAAGGCGATGGCGTTGCGCAGGAGTTCCAATGTGAGGCCTAGAGTCGGAGTTGACCGGCATGCACCGGCAGAGCGTCGAAGGACGGATGCTCCTGCGCTCGGCTAGAGGCGCCTTGCCGGTGCGTGCCCGCGTCGAAGAATCTGTTAGAGCCCAGCGGCGTCATTCCCATTCTTCCTCAGTGCGTCCAACCGCCCTCGAAACTTCTGCAGCTTATTGGGCGCCGAGTACACATATTCAATCAGCACTCGAAAGAAGTCGTCTATCGCCCAAGTCATGTTTGGCGTTATGTTCTGCAGAGACCCGTGAGCGGCAGAGTTTCCAACAACGCGAAGAACATCGGTTACTTCCGCGAGAACCGGTGGAATATCGCCCTTATCCACCAAGAACTTCAGTCGTTTGGCAAGAGTTCCATCGGGCGCCGCTCTGTCGTCGCAGATCGCTTCGAGCCCCTTGCGGATCATCATCGCGAATGCGTTCGGTGCGTTTCTTTTTACGATTGCCGCTTCACGATAAATCGAGCGTACCGACTCGGGGACTGACCTAGATAAATATTCGCCCTTTGGGTATACCAATTCTGGCGGCCAAGCTCCAGTTTCCGACCACCCCAAGCCGTCGTAGAGGAGAGCGAGGTTGCAGGTCTCGCATATGCAGAGAACTGCTTCACTCTCAGGCGATTCATTAAGAGGGGTGGGCGTTCCGTCCTGGCTATACCAAGTGTCCCGGTATGAGTGCTCATAGACCACCCGCTGCGGTGATCTGTTCCCGCAATGAGGACAAAAGGCGACAAGCTTCCGAGGCTGTTTCATGAGGTCCGAGTTTGGTTTAAGCGGCAATCCCAGCAGGGCACATTCCACTCGGCAGTCTAGCGACGCGCAGCATCCTTTAGCAATAAACACTTCCCGGCTTTGCAACCACTGTGATGGCTTAGAGGTGGTGCTCCCGCTCAGGGTTGGATCCAGCCCATCGCACACAGCGCAACGCGCCCAACGCCGAGGACCCTACGCATCGCATACCCTTGCAGCCCTCCACCCCACCTTCACGCCCCCACCCATGACCGACTGGAAGCTCCAGCAAATGATCAAAGCCTCCGGCTGGCCCCTGGCGGCGGAGCACCTTGCGCCCGGCGCCGACTTCAATGCGCGGCTGGACGGTGGGCTGGTGCCGCTGCACTGGGCCTGTGCGGCCGGCAAGGCCGGGGTGGTGCAGCACATGCTGGACCACGGCGCCAATGTGCTGGACGCAGCGGCCGACGGGCAAACGCCGCTGACGATGGCGGTGGAATCGGACAGCTTCCAGGTGGTGATGCTGGTGATAGACCGGCTCAAGGCCGTGGGCGCGCCGCCGCCGGACGCGGCGCTGCGCGAGCGCCTGGCCAAGACCTTTGGCGAGCGCCACACCGACGCCAAGAACCGTCTGCTGCAGGCGCTGCGCGCCTGGGACCGGATCGTGAAGCAACGGCGCCCGGGGGCGGCCTGAACACCTGCCTCGGCGCCGCGATCACGCCGTCAGCGTGAGCAGGATGTCGGCGTACCAGGCGCAGTTGAGCCCCAGGGATTCGTCCTGCACGCGGTCGCGGTTGCCCATGTCCATGCGCGCCGAGTGCACGCCCAGCAATTGCCAGGGCAGCGGCGCGCCCTCGCGCGTCATCGCAGGGTGACGCGTCACCACCGGCGCCCCGCTGGTGCCGCGGTGGGTGCGCGCGTCGGTGAGAAAGAAGCCCCGGCCCTGAAAGCGCACACCGAAGGGTGAGGCGATGGCGGCGTGGCGCAGCACCGGCAGCTGGTACACGGTGTCGCGAAAGCCCAGCGGGAATCCGGGGATGCACAGGGCGGCATCGATGGGCACTGTGTCGAAACGGCCGGGCAGGTGCTCCGGCGTGAAGGCGCAGACGATGGCCCCTTCGGGCAGGGCGCTGCGGTCGATTTCCAGCGCCGCCACGTCGATCTCGCCACCGCCGTCGCGGCCCTGGCGCCAGACGGCCGTGCCGTTGGCGTAGAGGAGCATGGAGAACTCGGTGTAGCGCGAGAGGTTCCGGGCGTCCAGGTGCAGGGTGATGGCCAGCCGGCTGGGGCGGTGGTTGCTGGGCTGGTCGATCAGCACGTGGCGGCTGGTCACGAGGAAGAGGCGATCGCCACGACGGAAGAAGAACCCCGAGGCATTGGTGAGCGCGACGCCACCGTCGTAGGTCATGATGCCCGGCGTGGCCAGGAACAGGGGGTCCACGGCGGGCGGGGCGGCGATGGACGGGTCGGCGGTGGGGGTGTGCATGGCCCCAGTGTCTTCGCTTTCGGCCCGCGGCGCCGGCCTTGTGCACTCAGGCCGGGGGCGGGCGGTCCAGCCAGGCGCGCACCAGCCCGCGCAGGCGCTCGCGCCCGAAGCTCGGGTCGTGGCCGGCGTGCACCACGTTGACGGGCAGGGCCAGCAGGCGTTCCATGGTGCGGGCGTAGGCCACCCGGTCGGAATGGGGCAGGTTGTCGAGCAGCGGGCCGTCGTAGACCGCGTCGCCCGAAAACAGCGTGCCGGTGGCCGCTTCCCACAGGCCGATGCTGCCGGGCGAATGGCCGGGCAGGTGCAGCACTTCGAAGTGGCGGTTGCCCAGGTCGATGACGTCGCCGTCTTCGAGCTCGCGGGTGACGGTGGCCTGCCGGATCTGCCAGGCCGAGAGGTCGTAGCCGGGTTCGGGCAGGGCGGTCAGGGCGGGGCCGCCGGTTTCGTAGCCGGGCGCGGCAAAGTCCAGCGCGCGCAGGTCGATGTCGGCCAGCGTGTAGGCGGGGTCGGCGCCGCGCAGGCCGGGTGCTTCGAGCCGGTGGCACCAGCAGTCGTCGAATTCGTGGTGGCCGCCCACATGGTCCAGATGCACGTGGGTGGCGACCGCGGCCACGCGCTGGCCGAATAGGTGGTGCGAGGCGCGGTAGAGGCTGCTCACGCCCAGGCCGGTGTCGACCACGAGGTCGAGGTCGCGGCCCTGGATGTGCCAGATGTTGCAGCGAAGCAGCGGGACGACGTGCGGTTCGGTGATGAGGGTCAGGCCGTCACCGCAGCGGCGGAAGCGGAACCAATCGCCGATGGCAACCGGCAACGGTTCGGGCAGGGACTCGGACACCGGTGGCACAGGCCGCCCCGTATCAGGCCGCGCGCAGGCTGGTGGCGCGGGTGGCCGAGGGCGATTCGCCGAACAGGGCCTTGTATTCGCTGGCAAAGCGCGAGGGGTGCCAGAAGCCCCAGCGCGCGGCGACGTCGCCCACGGTGCTGGCGGGGCACTCGCGCAGCTCGCTGCGCACGCGGTTCAGGCGCATGGTGCGCAGGTAGGTGACGGGGCTGATTTGCATGACTTCTTCGAACGCGTACTGCAGCGCGCGGCGCGAGGTGCCGATGGCCTGGCAGAGGTCGGGCACGGCGATGACTTCGTGCGCGTGGTCCTGCATGTACTGGCGCGACCGCGCCACGATGCGCCGGCGGCTGGCGGCGCTGGCGGGCAGCGCGCTGGTGGCCGTGCCACTGCCGAGGCAGCCGAGCAGCGCCTCGCACAGCGAGAGCACCAGCATGCGGCGCGCGGCGGCGTGGGTGCCGGCCGCGGTGCCGTCCTGCCCCAGCGACAGGGCGGTGCTCAGCAGGCCGCGCAGCTGGTCCAGCGTGTCTTGGGGCGGCTTCAGCACGGTGGGCACGTCGGGCACCGGCGTG
>CALRYD010000019.1:0-72685 GCA_943372305.1 Hydrogenophaga intermedia
GTGCACCGAATAGGCCTGGTGAGATCGTCCCCAGCGCCATGCGCTCACATCGTTGCCCGGCATCTGGGATCGTTGGTCGAGTGCGCGGCCCCGCGCAGCGCTGCTGGCGGACGCGCAGCCACCAGGCCCGCACCAGCCTTTGTCGTCGCGGGCCAGAATGCCTTCCACCGCGCTGCGGAACAGCCGTTTGCCGTAAAGGCCCTTGAATCGCTCCTGTCCCAGCTTGTCGCCGATCACGCCGCGCGTGAATTCGTCGACCCAGGCGGTGAAGATGAGCGGCGCGGCACGGTCGGCCAACATGCTGCCGTCAAAGTCCTTCAGCGCGGCCATGGCAGCGGGGGCCAACGGGTGGTCGGATCGGGTCTTTTGCAAGTGCGGCAGCAGCAGCACCGTGGCGGCCGACTGGAGGTCGGCGTGCATGGCCTGGAACGATTGTGCACTGTGTTTGGGTGTTTGCTCCAGCAAGGCCTCGATGCGCTGCTGGCGGTACGGCGGCGCCCAGTCCTGGGTGAGGAAATGGGGGTAATCGGCCGCGTGGATGCGCTGGTTGGCGGTGGCGATCCAGCCTTTGGCGCCACCGTCCTGCGGTGTGTCCTCGTAGGGCAGCCAGCCGGCCCAGTCGTAGCGCGCGTCCCAGCCCGGCGCCGGGGCAATGCCGCGGATGTCGTGCAGCGGTCCACGGACCGGTACCCGCCCCACGGCCTTGTAGGCGATACGACCGCTGCGATCGGCCATCACCACGTTCTGCATCGGCGCATGGAAGTTGCGGTACGCCGCCAGCAGATCGCCCACCGACTGCGCTCGGTTGGATTCCAGGGTCGCCTGCACGTTGCTGTCGCTGTCCTCCAGCGCCGTCCAGCGCAGGGCCAGAGCGTACCGTCGGGTGTCGATCAGGTCGTGTGTTCGACCTGGCACATCGCTGATCACCGGGCCGTGGCGCGTGCGGCGCACCATGTGTTGCACGTCGGCCTGGCCTTTGACGCGGATGGTTTCGACACGGGTCTCGAAGGTTGCCCAGGCCTCCTGTCCTTCGGACGCAGGCAGGCGGTACTGGTCGGGCTGGCCAGGCCGGATCTGCTCCAGGTACAAGTCCTGCACGTCTGGCCCGGTGTTGGTGAAACCCCAGGCCACCGCCGCTGTGCGCCCCAGCACCACAAAGGGTGTGCCGGGCAGGGTCGCGCCGACCACGTCCATGCCTTTGATGCCACCCGCGTCGGGCGCCTGCAGGCGGGCGAAATACCAGATGGCGGGCGCGCTCAGGCCCAGGTGCGGGTCGTTGGCCAGCAGCGGCTTGCCCGTCGCGCTGCGCGAGCCGTCCACCACCCAGTTGTTCGAGCCCTTGCCTTCGATGTTGCCCAGTTCCTGTGCCCAGGCCACGACATCGGTCGCCAGCGGGTGGGTGACCGGCTCACGTGCCGACAGAGAGGAAGAGACGCGTTGTGCCTCGGGCCGGTACACGCCCAGTTCGCGGTACAGCCGCGCCAGGTCCGTCGCCGATGCGGGTGGCTCGCCGGGATACGGCGGGAACAGTTGCCATAGTTGCTCGGTGTCCAGCACCTGCAGGGCTGACAAGCGCGCCACCTCGTTGCCCCAGTTGCCGCCCAGGTCCAGCGCCATCATCAGGGCCCAGCCCGCGCTGTCGGCCGGGTCCCAATACTGCCCGGCGCGGGCCGCCTCGCGCGGGTCGGAGCGCAACAGCAAAAACTCAGGCGACAGAGCCTGTGGGCTGTACGCAAAGAACGCGTTGACACCATCGCTGTAGGCCTGGAGGGCCATCTGCGCCTCCTGCGGCAGGCGCGCCACCTGGCGCTGAGCCGCGTCGCGGATGCCCAGGGTGCGCATCAGCCGGTCGGTCTCCAGAGTGGCGGGGCCCAGCAGTTCCGAGAGGGTGCCGCGCATGACGCGGCGGTTGAATTCCAGCTGCCAGCCGCGTTCTTGCGCGTGCACATAGCCCATGGCCATCCACGCGTCGCGGGGGTCGCTGGCCTGAATGTGGGTCACATCGCTGGCATCGCGCTGCACCTGTACCGGGCCCTTCAGGCCGGGCAAGCGCAGCTCGCCGTCGGTCCGGGGCAGGCTCTGTCGTGCGTACCAGCCGAGCACAGCGCCGGACACCACCAGCACCACCAACAGGGCCCAGAGAATGCGGCGCAGCCAGCGCTTCATGCCGGCCAGCCCTCAGGCAAACAACGGGCCGTGGCCGAGCACCATGTTGCCGTCCACCAGCCGGAAAGCCACGGTGGGGGCGCTGAAGTCGGTGAACGGTGCGCCCATGGCGATCTCTCCGTCGCTGTGCAGCAAACACTCTTGCCGGCGCAGGGCGATCACGTTGTCGCCGCCAGTGAATCGCACCCAGGTGCCGTAGCTGCTGGTGTCTTCGATCACGTAGTTGCCCGAGCGGATGTCGATGCTGGCGTGCATGCGTGAAACACGCGGATCGTTCACCACGAAGTCGGCCTCGGGCACACGCCCGATTTTCAGTGGCAGGTCGGTCAGATTGAACGCGTGATTGGCGTCCAGCCAGCCCAACTGAATGCCACCGAACACCGATTCGGTGGTCTTGCGCAAAGCGTGCAGATCGGCTGGCAATGTGAGGAACTCGGACAGCATTTCCTGCTGCCACTCGATGCGAAACACCTCGCAAGGCTCCACCCGTCCTTTGATGCGCATGGGCCCCAGGCTGCGGCTGCGCACGCCGCTGCGGGCGCCCAGCTTGCGGATCACGGTGTCGGTCGCCAGGATCTGTTCGGGTCCGGCCAGGTCGCTCAGCCGGGAGGCAACGTTCACCGCATCGCCGAAGCAGTCACCGTCGATCTGCACCACCTGACCGCGGGCCATACCGATTTGCATCAACAGCTTCAACCGGTTGGGCCACTGTGCGACACGCTGCGAGTGCTCCTGCTGGATCTGGGTGATGGCCTCCACGGCGTGGCGATTGTTCGTGAAGGAGAGCAACACACCGTCGCCGAGCATCTTGACGACCTTGCCTCCATGCTCCTGGCCGGTGGCACCGATCCATTGCGTCAGCTTCGTCACAGCCTGCGTGGCGCGGTCGTTGCCCAGTGTCTCAAACACGGACACGCTGCCGGTCAAATCCACAAATGCGATTGTCAGTTCAGCCATGGGCAGTCGTTAGGAATCGCTTCATTACATCACAGTGACGGGACCCCGTTGACAGATCCCCAACGGGTCCTTCTCGCCCCTCTTCATGCGACTTTTAGCACACCGCCACAACGCCCAGAACGAGGAATGCGCCCGGTTTTCCCAAGTATTCCATCAATGAAGCCTTCCGGACATGGGAGGGCATGCTGGTGCTGCACACAAAGACCTCGGAATCGCCGGGCCTGACATGAAAAGGTATTAACAATGTCAGGTACTGCCTCAAGGTGATCCGGTAAACACATGATTTGGCAGTTGTTTTTTTGACGTTGGTCACGCAAACACGGTTGCGCTATCCCGCGACCTGCCCGTATTCTTCAACCCACTATATTTACAGTCGTTGAGGCGTCCGTCATGCGTTGGATGAAACCCGGATTGCGAAACACCATCTCGGCCCTGCTGGGCTCCGAGGTGCGAAAAGATTCCCCCGAAGCCCTGGAGCCGGTTCGGCAGGCCATGCTTGCCGCATTGGGTGAAGAAGGCGCCGAAATGAACCCGCGGCTCAAACACCGCCTGATGTACCTCCACGACGTTCAAGCCTTGTGGTTTGCTCGTTCGGAGATGGTCGCGGTGCTCAGCCGGTTGCACGGCGAAGCCAAGGCGGTGGACACGGTCCTCGGCTTGTCGCCGGTGTTCCAAGGCCTGCTGCCCAAGAGCATGATGGACTCGTGCCGCATGCGCCGCTGACAGCGGTTGTCACCGGCCCTGCGCTGATCACAACAGCCGCCCCACGGGCGGCTGTTTGTTTTGGGGATCTGGTACGGGAACTCAGCCCCAGAACAGCAGAGCGTCCCGATCCTGTACCAGCAGGTCCACCCGGTGGCCGACCGGCAACAGCACCTTGGTCGGCACGTGGCCAAACGGCAGTCCGGTCAGCACCGGCGTGCGGGTCTGGCTGCGCAGCCAGTCCACCACCGTCTGCAACTTGAAGCCCTTGTCGTGCGGGCCCAGCTTGAAGCGGTTGAACGCACCCAGCAGTACCGCCTTCTGCTCACCGATGATGCCGGCGTGCAGCAGTTGCGTGAGCTGGCGCTCGATGCGGTAGGGGTGTTCGTTGACGTCTTCCAGGAACAGGATGCCACCCTTGACACGTGGCATCCAGGGCGTGCCCACCAGCGAGCAGAGCACGGTCAGGTTGCCACCCCAGAGGGTGGCGTCGCTCACCTTGAGCGCTGGCGTGGCTTCGTTGGCCGTCTTGCGGCGGGCAGCCAGTGCGGGCAGGTCGGACTTGGGCAGTTGCCAGCCGGAGCCTTCGCCCTGACCGCAGGTCAGGTCGTCGAAGCAGGCTTCCATGATGTCGTCGGGCGTTTCCTCGGTGCCGAAGTCTTCGCCCACGGCCGGGCCTGCCCAGCTGACGGCGCCGGTCTTGGCCAGCAGCGCGCACTGCAGCGCGGTGAAGTCGCTCAGCCCGACGAACTGTGTGCCCTTGTGGATGGCTCTGGCGATCTGTTTGTAGGGCAGCTCGGGCAGGATGCGGGTGAGGCCGTAGCCGCCGCGCGAGATCAGTGCGATGTCGGCGCCGCTGGCGGCCGCACGCGTAACGGCGGCGATCCGGGTGGCGTCATCGCCGGCAAAGCGCATGTGGCTGGCCAGCGCCGCCTCGTCGATTTCCACCTCGTGACCCAGTTGCTGCAGACGCTTGACGCCCCGGCGGAACGCGGCCTTGTCGCGCACCGCGCTGGAGGGGGACTAGATGTAGATGTGGCTCATGGGGGAAAGGTGGGAAACGGGGACAGGGGGCGATCATCGCCCAAAAAAAGCGCAGGCTTGGTGGGCGATGCCTTCGCCCTGCTCCTGCACGAAATGGCCCGCCTCGGGCAGCATCAGCACCTTGGTGTCGCCTTGGATGTGGGACAGCAGGTCCCGCATCACCGGTTCGCCCAGCACCGGGTCCTGCTGGCCGATGGCCATGAGGGTCTGGCCCTGCCAGCGCTCGCGCCAGAAATCCCGCGCCTGCTGGGACAGGGCGGCGCCATCGTCGTCCGGCCGCTCGGGCACCAGAGCCGGAAACGCCCGCAACGCCGCCCGGTGGCCGCGGTCGGCAAAGGGCGCGGCGTAGGCGGCGCATTCGGCGGCACTGAGCTGCGGGTTACCGCGGGCGAACAGGCGTGCCACGTCGTAGTCTGGCTTCTGGGCACACATGTCGCGCCAGTCCAGAAAACCCTGGGACAGTGACCGGTCGCCTGTGGCCAGCAGGGTGTTCATCACCAGCAGCCCGCGGTAGCGCGCCGGCGCCGCCATGGGCAGGGTCAGGCCAAGCAGTCCGCCCCAGTCCTGCACCACCAGCACGACGTTGCGCAGATCGAGCCGCTCGACCAGTTCGAGCAAGACGTCCCGGTGCCAGCCAAAACGGTGGAAACCGTCTTTCTTGGGCTTGTCGCTCTTGCCAAAGCCGATCAGGTCCGGCGCCACGACGCGGTCGCCGGCCGCGAGGAACGCCGGGATCATCTTGCGGTAGAGGTAGCTCCAGGCCGGGTTGCCGTGCAGGCACAGCCAGGTGCGCGGTGCGTCTGGCGGCCCTTCATCGAGCAGGTGCATGCGCAGGCCGGCCAGCGATGGCAGGTCGCTGATGTACCGGGGTGACCACGGATAGCCGGGCAGGCCTTCGAAACACCGGTCGGGCGTGCGCAGTGCGTCGTCGCGCAACGGGTGGGCTTCGCGGCGCTGCTGCTCACGCCGGGTCTTGAAAAAGTCGCTGAGCAAGGCGCTGCATTCTTCGGCCAGTACCCCTCCCTGCACATGGGTCTGGTGGTTGAGCCGGGGTTGGCCGAACAGGTCGACCACCGAGCCCGCAGCGCCCGTCTTGGCGTCGGACGCGCCGTACACGACCCGCCGCAGCCTCGCATGCAGCATGGCGCCGCTGCACATGGCGCAGGGTTCCAGGGTGACGAACAGTTCGCAATCGTCCAGGCGGTAGTTGCCCAGGGCCTGCGCGGCCGTGCGCAGCGCCACGATTTCGGCGTGGGCCGTGGGGTCGTGCGCTCCGATCGGCGCGTTGCGCCCGGTGGCGATCACGCGCCCCTGGTGAACCACCACCGCGCCGACCGGCACCTCGCCCGCTGCTGCGGCTGCGCGCGCCTGCTGCAATGCCAGGCCCATGTGATCGGTGTCGCTCATGTGCACGATTGTCGTGCAGCCGCGGTGGGCGCCGGCGGGGCCATTGAAGCCTTTATGCTGGTGCCATGTGCAACCTGTACGGCTCCACCGACCGCAAGACGCTGCGCACGCTGACCTTTGTGCAGCTTCCGGACGATCTGCCCGAGGCGCCTGCGGTCGTCGGTCCATTGGCACAGGCCTGGTTCATACGGCAGCAGGGCCTGGTCTGTTCGGGACAGTGGGGCATGATCCCGCCCGGCTCCCCTACGCGCCGGCCGGTCAGCCCGTCCACCGGTCGTCCGCTGTCCACCAACAACGCCCGCAGCGAGACGGTGGCGAGCGCCTGGACCTTCCGGGGTGCCTGGCATGGCGGGCAACGCTGCCTGATCCCAGCCTGGTGGTACCAGGAGCCGTATTGGGGCATCCGCCACACCGACCTGATGACCTGCGCACCCAAGTCGACACCCTGGCATTTTCGACGCGCCGATGGTCTGCCCTGGATGCTGGCAGGGCTCTGGTCACGTTGGGCGGATCTCGTCACCGGTGAATCGGTGGCCAGCTACACCCTGCTCACCCAGAATTGCGACGGGCATCCGATCCTGGCGCTGATGCACAAGCCCGACCCGAACCTTCCAGCCCGTCGGCAGGACAAACGCACGGTGGTCCCGATCTGGGAGCAGGACCAGGACGCCTGGCTGCACGGCAGCATGCCCCAGGTCCGGGACCTGATCCGGGTGCCGGCACCGGACACCCTGGACCATGGCCCCGCCGACCCTGAACGCGCCGCGTTCAGGACCCTGCCCGACTGAGCGTCAGCTCATTCCCACTCGATGGTCGCGGGCGGCTTGGAGCTCACGTCGTAGGTCACGCGGTTGATGCCGCGCACCTCGTTGATGATGCGGCCGGAGACCTTCTTGAGCAGCGCATACGGCAGCTCGGCCCAGTCGGCGGTCATGAAGTCGCTGGTCTGCACCGCGCGCAGGGCCACCACGTAATCGTAGGTGCGGCCATCGCCCATCACGCCCACGCTCTTGACCGGCAGGAACACGGTGAAGGCCTGGCTGGTCAGGTCGTACCAGCTCTTGCCGCTGATGGGATCGATGGTCGAGCGCAGCTCTTCGATGAAGATTGCGTCGGCCCGGCGCAGCAGGTCGGCGTAGTCCTTCTTGACCTCGCCCAGGATGCGCACGCCCAGGCCAGGACCCGGGAACGGGTGTCGGTAGACCATGTCGTGCGGCAGGCCCAGGGCCACGCCGAGTTCGCGCACCTCGTCCTTGAACAAATCGCGCAGCGGCTCCAGGAGCTTCAGGCCCAACTGCTCCGGCAAACCGCCCACGTTGTGGTGGCTCTTGATGGTCACGGCCTTCTTGCTCTTGGCACCGCCGGACTCGATCACATCCGGATAAATAGTGCCTTGTGCCAACCACTTGGCGCCTTTTGTTGATGCCCCGCTTGAGATCAGTTTGGCCGCTTCGGCCTTGAAGACCTCGACGAATTCGCGGCCGATGATCTTGCGTTTGGCTTCCGGCTCGCTCACTCCGGCCAGGTGACCGAGGAACTGGTCGGCGGCGTCCACGCGGATCACCTTGGCGTGCAGCTTGCCGACGAACATGTCCATCACCATGTCGCCCTCGTGCAGGCGCAGCAGGCCGTGATCGACGAACACACAGGTCAGCTGGTCGCCGATGGCGCGGTGGATCAGGGCCGCGGCCACGGAAGAGTCCACACCACCGGACAGGCCCAGGATGACCTCTTCGTCGCCCACCTGTTCGCGGATCTTCTGCACCGCTTCTTCGATGTGGTCGCGCATCACCCAGTCCGGGCGGGTGCCGCAGATCTCCAGCACGAATCGCTCCAGCAGCGCCCTGCCCTGCACGGTGTGGGTGACTTCTGGGTGGAACTGCACCGCGTAATAACCGCGGGCCTCGTCGGCCATGCCAGCGATCGGGCAGGCGTCGGTGCTGGCCATGAGCTTGAAGCCCGGCGGCATTTCGGTGACCTTGTCGCCGTGGCTCATCCAGACCTTGAGCATGCCGTGGCCTTCGGGCGTGTGGAAGTCCTCGATGCCCTTGAGCAGCGCCGTGTGGCCACGGGCACGCACCTCGGCGTAACCGAACTCGCGCGTCTTGCCGGCCTCGACCTTGCCGCCCAGTTGCTGGGCCATGGTCTGCATGCCGTAGCAGATGCCCAGCACCGGCACACCCAGCTCGAACACGGCGTCGGGGGCCTTGTCGTCCACCTCGTAGACGCTGGCGTGGCTGCCGGACAGGATCACGCCCTTGAGCTGACCATCGGCCGCGAACTCACGCACCCATTCGCTGCTCACGTCGCAGGGATGCACTTCGCAGTACACATGGGCTTCGCGCACGCGGCGGGCGATCAGCTGGGTGACCTGGGAACCGAAATCGAGGATGAGGATTTTCTGGTGCTGCATGGCGTGTCGGTGACTTCAGAAAAAAACAAAGGTCGTCACAAAGGACGACCCGTTGAGCGAGAGTCCACCCCTTCCAGGGGCACCGCGGAACCGGCTTTGCCGGGCCGCTGGTGCCGCCCCCTGGGGGGTAACGCCGCAGGCGGCGCGGGGGGAGCTTTATTCCGCTCGGTAATTCGGGGCTTCTTTGGTGATCTGCACGTCGTGAACGTGACTTTCGCGGATGCCGGCCGAGGTGATCTCGACGAACTCCGCCTTGGCGCGCATGTGCTCGATGGTCGGGCAACCGCAGTAACCCATGGAGGCGCGGATGCCACCGGCCATCTGGAAGATGATCGACACCACCGAGCCCTTGTAGGGCACGCGGCCTTCGATGCCTTCGGGCACCAGCTTGTCGGCGTTGGGGTTGCCGGTGCTGCTTTCCTGGAAGTAGCGGTCGGCGCTGCCCTGCTGCATGGCGCCAATCGATCCCATACCGCGGTAGCTCTTGTAACTGCGGCCCTGGTAGAGCACGATCTCGCCCGGCGCCTCTTCGGTGCCGGCGAACATGCCGCCCATCATCACGGTGTGGGCGCCGGCCGCGATGGCCTTGGCAATGTCGCCGCTGTAGCGGATGCCGCCGTCGGCAATCATGGGCACGCCGGTGGTCTGCAGCGCGGTGGCCACATTGTCGATGGCCATGATCTGCGGCACGCCGACACCGGCCACGATGCGCGTGGTGCAGATGGAACCGGGGCCGATACCGACCTTGACGCCGTCCGCACCTGCGTCGACCAGTGCGAGCGCAGCGCTGCCGGTGGCGATGTTGCCGCCGATCACGTCGACCTGCGGGTAATTCTGCTTGACCCAGCGCACGCGGTCGATCACGCCCTTGCTGTGACCGTGGGCGGTGTCTACCACGATCGCGTCGACGCCGGCCTTGACCAGGGCTTCCACCCGCTCTTCGGTGCCCTCGCCCACGCCCACCGCCGCGCCCACACGCAGGCGACCGGCCGCGTCGCGGGCGGCGTTCGGGAAGTTGAGCTGTTTGGTGATGTCCTTGACGGTGATCAGCCCCTTGAGTTCGAAAGCGTCGTTCACGAGCAGCAGGCGCTCGAGCTTGTGCTTGTTCAGCAAGGTCTTGGCCTCGGCCGGCGTGGTACCGTCGGGCATGGTGATCAGGCGCTCTCGCGGTGTCATGATTTCGCTCACCGGCAGGTCAAAGCGCGTTTCAAAGCGCAGGTCTCGCCCTGTGACGATGCCGACCACCTTGCCTCCGTCCACCACCGGGAAGCCTGAAACGCCCAGCTCATCGGAGAGCTTCATCACCTGCCGGATCGTGGTCTGGGGGCTGATGACCACCGGATCGCGCAGCACGCCAGACTCGTAGCGCTTGACCTTGGCCACGTGCGCGGCCTGTTCCTGTGCCGAGAGGTTCTTGTGGATGATGCCGATGCCGCCTTCCTGGGCGATAGCGATCGCAAGCCGCGCTTCTGTCACGGTGTCCATCGCAGCCGACACCAAAGGCAGGTTCAGCTGGATGTTGCGGGAGAACTGGGTGGCGAGCGAGGTGTCCTTGGGCAGGACCTGGGAGTACGCGGGGACGAGCAGAACGTCGTCAAAAGTGAGCGCTTTGCCGAGGAGGCGCATAGGGTAAAGCTCCAAAAACACCATTGTACCCGCGTGCTTCTGGCCGCCCGGCCCCGCCACAGATCACTCGCCATTCGGTCGCCAAAATCGACCGAACACGCCGATCGCTCACATTTGCGCGGCTTTCTGCCCACCGCGGCGAGGTACGTGCCGGTAAACTGAACGCATGGACTCGACTTCACACCCGTTTTCGCGCGCCCTCGCACTGGCCACACTGATGATGCTGTCGACCGGGTCGGCCTCGGCACAATGGCAATGGATCGATGGCACGGGCAACCGGGTTTTCAGCGACACGCCGCCGCCGGCGGGGACGCTGGAAAAGAACATTCTCAAGCGCCCCGGTACGCCCCGCCCGACCGCCACGATCAGCACCCCTGCCAGCAGTTCAACCAGCACGACCATGGCTGCAGCGGCCAAACCCAGCGGGAAGGACAAAGAGCTGGAGTCCCGCAAGAAACAGGCAGAAGAGGCCGAACAAGCCAAGAAGAAAGCCGAGCTGGAGAAGTTCACCAAGGCCCGCGCTGAAAACTGCGAGCGCGCCAAGCGAGCCAAGACCACTCTGGAATCGGGCATTCGCATCGCCACAACCAATGCGAAGGGCGAGCGCGAAATCATGGACGACAAGGCACGTGCCAGCGAATCGCAGCGCCTTGAGGAGACGATCCGCAGCGATTGCGGCCCCCTGCCGGCCTCAGCCGCTCAGTAACCTGCCTTGGAGCCTGGCCGGCGCCGCGAGAACAACCCGGCCCCTCGGGCACCCTGCCCTACAAACCGCTCCCGACGCGCCACTTTCGGGTCCACCCGCAGATCGCGGTAGACCTCCACCCGGTCGCCGTCCCGCAGCACCGACTCGCGGGATGCTTTGCGGTTCCAGATGCCCGTGGGCAATGCTCCGACCTCGGGGAATCGCTCAAACCAGCTGGCCAACCGAAGCGCCTGCTCCAGGGTGCAGCCGTGCGGCACTTCCAACGCGATTTCGTGCACCATGCGTGGCGCACTGGCGTACACCAGCGTGATGTTCATGCGCCGTAGACCTGATCGGCCCGCTTGACAAAGGCATCCACCAGGCTGCCAGCGATCTTGTCGAACACCGGACCGACTAGGGTGGCGAGTGTCTGGCTGGCAAAACCATACGTGAGCGTGAATTCCACCTTGCATGCGCGCTGAGTGCCATCGCCCAGCGGGGTGAAGTCCCAGACGCCCTCCAGATGTGAGAACGGGCCATCCACCAGCTCCATCAGCACCTGACGGTCGTCCACGTGGCGGTTTCTGGTGGTGAAGCTCTGGCGCAGCCCGCTGATGGCCATGCCGACTTTGGCCACCATGCCCTGCTCGTCGCGCTCCACCACTTCGCTGTGGTCGCACCAGGGCAAAAACTGCGGGTAATGCTGCACGTCGGTCACGAGCGCGAACATTTCGTGGGCACTGTGCCAGAGCAGGACGGACTTCTGGATCGTTTTCATACAATCGGGATCACTTGCTGACACCATCCGGTCACACCCCCGTGCCAGACCGCCGCAAGCTGCCCGATTGTATTGGCCATGGACATTGCGCTCCATGGCCCCATCTGAATCTCCATGGTCACCAAATCCAGCTCTTCGAACAAGGGCAAACCTGCCGACTCGCGCATTGCCGACAACAAGAAGGCGCTGTTCAACTACGCCATTGAGGAACGTTTCGAGGCCGGCGTGGTGCTGCAGGGCTGGGAAGTCAAGGCGTTGCGCGAAGGTAAGGTGCAGCTGACCGACGGCTATGTGCTCATCCGCGAGGGCGAGCTGTTTCTCATCGGCTGCCAGATCAACCCGCTGAACACCGCCTCCACCCACATCAGCCCCGATGCCGTGCGGACCAAGAAGCTGCTGCTGCATCGCGAGCAGATCCGCCGCCTGATCGGCAAAGTCGAGCAGAAGGGTTACACCCTGGTGGCGCTGAACTTGCACTGGAAGAACGGCAAGGTCAAGTGCGAGATGGCCCTGGCCAAAGGCAAGGGCGAGCACGACAAGCGCGACACCATCAAGGACCGCGAAGGCAAGCGCGAGGTGGAACGCGCCATGAAGCACCGGCAGCGCTGAACCCGCCGCCGGCCTTCAGCGCGGGGGCGTGCGCTCAGCGCCCGAGGTCGTGCAGCGGGTGTGCCGCCGCCGGCCAGGGGCTGACGAAGAACGGACTGACCTGCTCGGGCGTCACGTCTTCAATCTGCGCCGGATTCCAGCGCGGGTGGTGGTCTTTGTCCACCGCCAGCGCGCGAATGCCTTCCACCGTTTCGCTGGCAGCGCCAGGTCGCAGGTGGAAGCAGTGACGCACCAGGTCACGCTCCATGCGCAACTCGTCGGCCAGACCCATGCCGCGCGCGCGGCGCACCTGTTCCAACACCACGTTCAGCATCAGGGGTGACCGTTTGCGCAGCAAGGCTGCGGTGTCGCGATCCCAGTCGCGCTCGCCGCGCTCCAGTGCAGCCACCATGGCGCCCACGCTGTCCAGAGCAAACACACGATCGATCTCGGCCTGCGGCCAGGTCTGTTTGACCAGCGCTTTCTGCACGTGGTTGAGACACCAGCGCTCGACGGCTTCGCCACTTTCGTAGGGCGTCTGGCCCAGACTGTCCCACAGGCCCGCCAGGCGGCCGCTATCCATCAGCGCATCGGCCAGCCCCACCGTCAGCGCTTCCGCCCCGCCCAGCACCAGACCGGTCAGCGCCAGGTATTCCCCGCTGCGCCCGGGGCAACGGCTGAGGAAGTAGCCCCCGCCCACGTCGGGAAACAGGCCAATACCGGTTTCGGGCATCGCGATCTTGCTGCGCTCGGTGACGACGCGCAGGCTCGCACCCTGGCTGATGCCCATGCCGCCGCCCATGCAGATGCCGTCCATGAAGGCGATGTAGGGCTTGGGGTAGGTGTGGATCAGGTGGTTGAGCGCGTACTCTTCGGTGAAAAAGTCTTCCAGTTCGGGGTTGCCCGACAGCGCGGCCTGGTGGAAAAAGCGGATATCGCCTCCTGCGCAGAAGGCGCCGAACGGTCCCTCTTTGCCGGTGCCGCGGATGGCCACCGCCAGCACGTGGGTGTCGTCGCGCCACGCCAGCAACGCGGCGGTGATGTCCCGGATCATGCCCAGCGACAAGGCGTTCAGCGCCTTGGGCCGGTTCAGCGTGATGCAGCCAACGCGGCCGCGGACTTCGGTGATGACGTGGGTCTCGGGGGCTTGGCTCATGGTGGTGCTTCCTCGAAAAGGTCAGTGCGGCGTGGCGCCGCTTTCATCGGGCAGAACGTTTGGCGAAGGGGTTGAACGTGCGCGCCAGGCCAGCACTTCGTTGATCAGCAGCGCGCTCATGACCAGGCTGCCGCCCAGCAAGACCTCGCGACCCGGCGTTTCGTTGGCCCAGAGCCAGGCCCAGACAATGCCGAAGATCACCTCCAGCAATGCCAGCAACGAGACTTCGGGCGCCTTGAGCGAACGTGCACAGACAACAGCCAGCGCGCATGGGATGGCCAGCTGCACCAAGCCGAGCATGGCCAGCCAAGCGATGTCACTCTGGGTGGCTGCGAAAGGCAGCGCCAGCGGCAGGGTGGCCGCCGCTGACAGCAACGCCCCCACGAGCACCGAGGGCACGAGGTCGATGGATTGACCCTGTTGCTGGCTGCGCTGCACCACCGTCCAGTTGATGGCGCCTGCCACCGGCACACACAAGGATGCCAGCGAACCGAGCACCAGACTGGATGCATTGGCTCCCGGGTCGGTGAAGGCGGTCCACATCTGGCTGCCGTACATGTAGACGATGCCCAGCCCGGCCGCAACGATCGCGCCCCAGGTCCGCAGCGGCAGCCGCTGGCCAATGAACACCCGTGCAACCAGGGCCGTGAACAGCGGCCCTGCGGCCATGATGACCAGCACATTGGCCACGCTGGTGAAGGTCAGCGCCAGCATGAAGGCGGTGAACATGGTGGCCCAGCACACGCCTGAGAGCCAGAAGGTGCGCGAACTGGCCAGAATGCCCCAGTGACGGAACAGCGCGCCCTGCCCTGCTCCCGCCAGAGGGGCCGCATTCGAAGCGCGAGCGGCCGAGCGCCACAGCGGGAGGATGACCAGCAGCGACAGGGCTGTGAAGGCACTGCGCCAGAAGGTCACCTCAAACCGCGCCGCGGATTCCAGCTGACGCGACACCACGCCCGCGATGGACCACATCAGGGTCACGACGACCATGAGCAGCACCGCCTGGGTGTGGGTCAGACGACCTCTCATGTCAGAACACCAGACTGGCCGCGTTGACCATCCCGACCGCTACCGACAGGCCTGCGCTGGCAATTCCCAACGCCGTCACGCCGTCGCGAATACCCTGCACGAACCCGGGCAGCAGGGCCCGGATGGCCAGGTGGGCCAAGTACTGAAAGAGCAAGCCCAGCGCGGTCCAGGACAACATGTCGGCCAGCGAGACGCTGTAGGCGATGGCGCTGGTCACCGGCAACGCGAACCCCAGCACGGTGCCGACGAAGACCCAGGCAGCGGCCTGGTTGCCCTGCGCGATGAGTTGCATTTCCGGAAATGGGGTGAGCCGCACGAAGATCGCGCTGGCAACGGCAATCAGGGCCAGGCCACAGAAAAAATACAGGGCAAATGCAGGCACGGATCGTTCCTTGGATCGAGGGGGTCAGACGAAGTAATGCGGGACGAAGTGGCTGCTGTTTTTGGTGATGGCCGAGGCGTCTTCACGGATGCACAGCCCAGCCGCATCATCACCGACCACCCAGCCGCCCACCACGCTCCAGTACTCCTCATACCGCGGCAACGGTGCTAGCACTTGATACACCCAGTCTCCGGTTTCCTCGAACACGCGCTCGACGTCGATCAGCGTGCCATCGGGCTGGTGCAGACTGCAACCACCACCCTCGCGCGAGAACATAGGTTTGCGGGCATATGCCTGGTTCGGCGGCAGCGAGCTGCGGGCAAATGCGGCGGGCAGCAGCAGCGGATGACCCGGGTGACGTTGCCAGAGGTGCACCGCCAATGACTTGCTCGAGAGCAGCAGCTTCCAGGGCGGCTCGATCCAGCGCATCGCGTCGGTGGCCGCCGGCTCGGCAAAGCTGTCGCGCCAGATCCATTCCCATGGGTAGAGCTTGAACAGCTGTCGGATGGGCGCGCCCTCGTGATCGACGAAGAATGCGCCGTCCCAGCCCACGTCTTTCATCGCCAGCCACTGGGTCCGCCAACCCGCCTGCAGGGCGGTGTCCAGCAGGTAATCCAGGTGCACGGCGTCCTCCTCCTGCTCGTACTGACCGGCAAAGTGAAGCACATCGCTGTGCCCCTGCATCCGCAGGGTGCGCCACCGCGCCACAAGCTTCTCGTGCAGGCTGTTGAACTGGTCTGCTTCGGGCTGCACGTCCACTTTCCAGGTCCACTGCGCCAGGCTGCTTTCCATCAGAGAGGTGGGCGTGTCGGCGTTGTATTCGAGCATCTTGGGCATGCCCACGCCGTCCCACGAAAAGTCAAAGCGCCCCAGCAGACCCAGCTCACGCCGCAGCCACGAGCGCTCAATGGCGGAAATGGCTGTATCCGGCAGCGGCAGGCGGCTCAAGTCACCGGCGCGGATGAAGTCGTCGACAAAGTCCAGGCACATGGCGTGCAGCTCTGTTACCGCGTCATCAAACGTGTCGATCTGCTGCGAACTGAAGCGGTACGCAACGTGCTCCTTCCAGTACACGCCATCAATGCTGTGGAAACCGAACCCCAGAGACGCCATCTTCTGGCGCCAGTCGGCACGCTCGATTTGGGGCAGCCGTTGCATCAGCCGCCCCGGCTGAAACCACCACCAAACCCGCCACGCGCGACACTGGAGCCGCGGAAGCTGGTGGTGCTCAGGGATCGTGCGTTGTGGCCGCTCGTGACGCGTCCATCGGCGTGGTAGGCCTTGCCATCGCTATCCATGTCAGGACCGTACCAGGACCGCCCCCCTCCGCTTCCTCCGCCCGATGAACCGCCACCGGTGCCAGACTCGCAGTCGCGGGGATCGCTCCAGTCACGCAGACAGTCGGCCTGGGTCTCGTAGCTCGGGCGCCGTGTGTCGACAGTTCGGTCGATGCTGGCGTACATCACGACGGCAGTCGACCCCACCAGCAGCCACTGCCACTTGTCGTTGATCCACGATTCGCTCATCTCGGCGGCCAGCCTTCACAGCGCTGAGTATCAAGCGTCGCGCGAAGCGCGCTTGCGATCGTGTTCCTTGAGGAAGCGCTTGCGCAGACGAACGCTCTTGGGTGTGATTTCGACCAGCTCGTCGTCTTCGATGAACTCGACGCCGTATTCCAGCGTCAGGTCGATCGGGGGCGTGATCTTGATCGCGTCTTCCTTGCCGCTGACACGGAAGTTGGTCAGCTGCTTGGTGCGGGTGGCGTTGACGATCAGGTCGTTGTCGCGGCTGTGGATGCCGACGATCATGCCTTCGTATACCGGGTCGTTGGGCTTGACGAACATGCGGCCACGGTCGTCGAGCTTGCCCAGGGCGTAGGTGAAGATTTCGCCGTCGTCCATGGAGATAAGCACACCGTTCTTGCGGCTGGCGATGTCGCCCTTGTGCGGCTCGTAGCCATCAAAGATGTTGCTGATCAGGCCGGAGCCGCGGGTCAGGTTCAGGAATTCGTTGGTGAAACCGATCAGGCCGCGTGCCGGGATGCGGTACTCCAGTCGAACCCGGCCCTTGCCGTCCGGCATCATGTTGACCAGCTCGCCCTTGCGCTCGCCCAGGGCCTGCATCACACCACCCTGGTGACCTTCTTCGATGTCGGCCGTCACCAGCTCGATCGGCTCGCACTTCTCGCCGTTGATCTCGCGGAACACCACGCGCGGCTTGGACACGGCCAGTTCGTAGCCTTCACGGCGCATGTTTTCCAGCAAGATGGTCAGGTGCAGTTCGCCGCGGCCAGAGACTTCGAAGATGCCGTCTTCGTCGGTTTCCTTCACGCGCAGCGCCACGTTGGACTGCAGCTCTTTTTGCAGGCGGTCCCAGATTTGGCGGCTGGTGACGTACTTGCCTTCGCGACCGGCCAGCGGGCTGGTGTTGACGCAGAAGTTCATGGTCAGGGTGGGTTCGTCCACCTTGAGCATGGGCAGCGGTGCCGGGTTGGCCGGGTCGGTCACGGTCACGCCGATGCCGATGTCGGCAATGCCGTTGATCAGCACGATGTCGCCCGGGCCGGCTTCGGTGGCCTGCACGCGGTCCAGGCCCTGGAAGGTCAGCACCTGGTTGATGCGACCCTTGATGGTCTTGCCGTCCGGACCTTCCATCACCAGCACGTCCATGTTGGGCTTGATGGTGCCCTGGCTGATGCGGCCGACGCCGATGCGGCCGACGAAGGTGGAGAAGTCCAGCGCGGAGATCTGCAGCTGCAGCGGCGCGGCCGGATCACCCGTCTGGGCCGGCACGTGCTTGAGCACGGTGTCGAACAGGGCCGACATGTTCGGGCCCCACTGCTCACCCGGGGCGCCCTCTTCCAGCGAGGTCCAGCCGTTGATACCGGAGGCGTACACCACCGGGAACTCCAGCTGCTCGTCGGTCGCGCCGAGGTTGGCGAACAGGTCGAAGGCTTCGTTGATCACCTTGGTGGGGTTGGCGCCGGGCTTGTCGACCTTGTTGACCACCACGATGGGCTTCAAACCCAGGGCCAGGGCCTTCTTGGTCACGAAGCGGGTCTGCGGCATCGGGCCTTCCTGGGCATCGATCAGCAGCACCACGCCGTCGACCATGGACAGCGCGCGCTCGACTTCACCGCCAAAGTCCGCGTGGCCGGGGGTGTCGACGATGTTGATGTGCGTGCCTTCCCAGCTCACGGCACAGTTCTTGGCGAGGATGGTGATGCCGCGCTCGCGTTCGATGGCGTTGTTGTCCATCACCGTGTCCACGACTTTTTCGTGTTCGGCGAAGGTGCCCGACTGGCGCAGCAGCTGGTCCACCATGGTGGTTTTGCCATGGTCGACGTGGGCGATGATGGCGATGTTGCGGATCTGTTTGCTCATGATGTGAGTTCCGGTGAGGTTTCCAGGATGTGCTGTATTTCGATGGGGCTCAGCAGCCGCCCCGGGATGAGTTCGCCACCGCAGGTGTGGCCGCTGCCCAGCAGCACGGGCGCTTGCCCGTCGGGCGCCGGACCGAACACGGCCACCTGCGGTTGGTCGGGCCAGTCGCCCCGGCGGCGCACGCCGCTGAGAAACCGCCCTGCATCTTCAGACACCAGCGTGACACGGGCGTGGCTGGGCAGCAGGGCTTCAATGGGCAGCAGCCGTTCCAGCCGCGCCGCCTCGTCCAGCGCTTCCAGCGCTTCGACGGTGATGCACTGGCTCGCATCGAACGGGCCGGTTTGCACGCGCCGCAGCATGCTGAGGTGACCACCGCAGCCCAGCGCCTCGGCGATGTCTTCGCCCAGGGTGCGGATGTAGGTGCCTTTGCTGCAGGTCACACGCAGGCGCAGGTGGGGTTCGTCGCCCTGCAGTAGCAGGTCCAGCAACTCCAGGTCGTGGATGGTGACGTGCCGGGGCTCGCGCTCCACCGTTTCGCCCTCGCGGGCGTATTCGTACAGCGGTTTGCCGTCTTTCTTGAGTGCGCTGTGCATGGGCGGCACCTGGGTGATCGGTCCCATGAAGCGGTCGAGCACCTCGACCACCTCGCCCACGGAGCAGGTCACCGGCCGTGTGTCGATCACATCGCCTTCGGCGTCGCCGGTCGTGGTCTTCACGCCCAGGCGCACCGTGGTTTCGTAGGTCTTGTCTGCGTCGAGGTGCAGCTGGCTGAACTTGGTGGCGGCGCCGAAGCACAAGGGCAACACGCCGCTGGCCAGCGGATCCAGCGTGCCGGTGTGGCCCGCTTTTTCAGCGCGCAGCAGCCATTTGGCCTTCTGCAAGGCCTGGTTGCTGGAGAACCCCAGCGGTTTGTCGAGCAACAACACCCCATGCACAGGGCGCCGTTGCACCCTCGTGCGTGGCGCGCTCATCGTCATTCCCCGTCTTTGGAACGAGAGGCCACGGCCTTAGAGATGAGTGCGTTCATGTCGGCCGCGCGCTCGGTGGTGCGGTCGAACACGAAGTGCAGCGTCGGCACGGTGTGAATGTGCAGTCGCTTGAACAGGCCGGTGCGAAGGAACCCGGCCGCGGCGTTCAGCCCCTGCTGGGTTTCTTCCGGGCTCCCGGTCAGCAGGCTGAAAAACACCTTGGCATGCGCATAGTCAGGGGTGACCTCGACCGCGTTGATCGTGACCATGCCCACCCGCGGATCCTTGAGCTCGCGCGCGATCAGCTCCGCCAGATCGCGCTGGATCTGGTCGGCGACGCGGAAGCCGCGGTTGGGAACGGAAGAAGCCTTGCGTGGCATGGTGAGCCTGTGCCTTACAGCGTACGCGCCACTTCCTTGACCTCGAAGAACTCCAGCTGATCACCCTCGTGGATGTCGTTGTAGTTCTTGAGTTTGATACCGCACTCGAAGCCTTCCTTGACCTCGCGCACGTCGTCCTTGAGGCGCTTGAGCGACTCGAGTTCGCCGGTGTAGACCACCACGTTCTCGCGCAGCAGGCGGAAGTGGGCGCTGCGGGTGACCGTGCCGGACGTGACCATACAGCCGGCCACGGTACCGATCTTGGAGGCCACGAACACGGTGCGGATCTCGGCAGAGCCGATGACCTCTTCGCGCTTTTCCGGTGCCAGCATGCCCGACATGGCGGCCTTCAACTCGTCCACGGCGTCGTAGATGATGTTGTAGTAGCGCAGATCGACATCGTTGCCTTCGGCCAGCTTGCGCGCGCCGACGTCGGCCCGCACGTTGAAGCCGATGATGATGGCCTTGGAGGCGATCGCCAGGTTGACGTCGGACTCGCTGATGCCACCGACACCGGAGAACACCAGCTGCACCTTGACCTCGTCGGTCGAGAGCTTGAGCAGCGACGCGCCCAGGGCTTCCTGCGAGCCTTGCACGTCGGCCTTGACGATGATCGGCAGCACTTTGACTTCGCCGGCCGACATGTCGGTGAACATGTTTTCCAGCTTGGCAGCCTGTTGCTTGGCCAGCTTGGTGTTGCGGAACTTGCCGGCGCGGTAAGTCGCGATTTCGCGCGCACGGCGCTCGTCGGTCATCACCATGAAGTCGTCACCGGCCTGCGGCACTTCGGCCAGGCCCTGGATTTCCACCGGAATCGACGGGCCGGCTTCCTTGATGGGCTTGCCGTTTTCGTCCAGCATGGCGCGCACGCGGCCAGAGGTCTGACCGACCAGCACCACATCGCCGGTCTTGAGCGTGCCGCTCTGCACCAGCACGGTGGCCACGGAGCCGCGCCCCTTGTCCAGACGGGCTTCGATCACCAGACCCTTGGCCATGGCATCGACCGGCGCCATGAGTTCCAGCACTTCGGCCTGCAGCAGCACCTGTTCCAGGAGAGCGTCCACGCCCTCGCCGGTCTTGGCCGAGACGCCCACGAAAGGCACGTCACCACCGAATTCTTCGGGCACCACCTCTTCGGCCACCAGCTCGGAACGCACGCGCTCCAGGTTGATGCCGGGCTTGTCGATCTTGGTCAGGGCCACGACCATGGGCACACCAGCAGCCTTCGCGTGCTTGATGGCTTCCTTGGTCTGCGGCATGACGCCGTCGTCGGCCGCGCAGACCAGGATGACGATGTCGGTGGCCTGCGCACCACGGGCCCGCATGGCCGTGAAGGCCTCGTGACCCGGGGTGTCGAGGAAGGACACCATGCCGCGCGGGGTTTGGACGTGGTAGGCGCCGATGTGCTGCGTGATGCCGCCAGCTTCGCCCGCGGCCACCTTGGCACGGCGGATGTAGTCCAGCAGCGAGGTCTTGCCGTGGTCCACGTGACCCATGACGGTGACCACCGGCGCGCGTGGCAGCAGCTCGGCCTGGTGCTGGCCGGCTTCTTCGTCGGTGAAGGCTTCCGGATCGTCCAGCGCGGCGATCACGGCGGTGTGGCCCAGCTCTTCCACCACGATCATGGCGGTGTCCTGGTCCAGCGGCTGGTTGATCGTGACCATCTGGCCCAGCTTCATTAGCTGCTTGATGACCTCGGACGACTTCAGGCTCATCTTGTGCGCGAGTTCGGCCACCGTGATGGTTTCCGGCACATGCACTTCGATGACCTTGGCTTCGGTCGGCGCCACAAAGTTGGACTGCCCCGAATCACGGCTGTCGCGATCGCCGCGGCGGCCCTTGGGACCACTGCGCCAGTTCGAACGACCAGCGCTCGTGTCGCCGCGGGTCTTGATTTCCTTCTTCTTGGCGGCGTCGTCCTTCCAGGTCGACGACAGCGCCTCGGACTTGACTTCTTTCTTGCCTGCGCCCGCAGCAGCGCCGGCGGCCGGGGCCGTCTTGGCGCCCGGTGTTCCAGCCGGCTTGTGCAGCGTGCCCTTGATCGCCTTGGGATCGGGCGTCGGCTCGGGCTTCTTCGCCACCATGGTTTTGGCCGGCGCGGCCATCATGGCGCGGATGTTGGCCGCCTCGGCTTCGGCCTTGCGGCGACGCTCCAGCAGGTCCTGTGCCCGGGCTTCTTCCACCTTGCGGGCTTCGGCGTTCTTTTCGGCCAGTGCACGTGCAGCGGCTTCGCGCTCCTGCGCAACGGCACGGGCCTGCTCGGCTGCCGCGTCCTGCGCTGCAACGGCGGCTGCGGCGGGAGCGGGTTTGCTCTGCGCCACAGCGGCTTCCTGCTGAGCCTTGGCGGCGGCAGCGGCTTCGCTGGCGGCACGTGCTTGCTCAGCCTGTGCCTGCCGGGCTTCTTCGGCTTCGCGTTCTTCGCGCTTGCGGGCCAGTTCTTCTTCCTGACGGCGCAGCAGCTCCGCCTGGCGGCGTGCTTCTTCCTCGCGACGTGCCAGTTCGGCCTCGTCGATCACAGGCGCTGCCGGTTCAGCGGCCACGGCCTGGGGCTCGGGTGTGACCACTTCGTCATCGCGCTTGACGAAGGTGCGCTTCTTGCGCACCTCCACCTGGATGGTGCGGGCACGCCCTGTGGCATCGGCTTGCTTGATCTCGCTGGTGGACTTCTTCACCAGGGTGATCTTCTTGCGCTCACCACCCGCGGTGCCGTGGGCGGCCTTGAGGTGGTTGAGCAGGGCCTGCTTGTCCGACTCGGTCACGGCATCGGAGCCGGACGACTTGTTCAGGCCGGCAGCCGACAGCTGCTCCAGCAACAGGGAGGTGGGTTTGTTGAGCTCGTTGGCGAGTTCAGCGACGGTGGTACTTGTCATGGGTGTGGTTCTCCGCTCGGGCCTCCATGGTTCAGTTCGATGCTGGCGCTTCGTCGCCAGTGAACCAATGCGCGCGGGCCTTCATGATCAGTGCCGTGGCGTCTTCGGGGGTCTGACCGGTGATGTCGGTCAATTCATCGGTGGCCAGATCGGCCAGTTCGTCGCGGGTGTGCACGCCACCGTCGGCCAGCTTGGCCACCAGCTCGGGCGTCACGCCCTCGAGGTCGCGCAGGTCCTGCGAAACTTCTTCCACGCTTTCCTCGCGGGCGATTTCCATCGTCAGCAGGGCGTCTTTGGCACGGGTGCGCAGTTCGTTGACGGTGTCTTCGTCAAAAGACTCGATCTCCAGCATTTCCTGCAGCGGCACGTAGGCCACTTCTTCCAGGCTGGTGAAGCCTTCTTCGATCAGGATGTCGGCGATCTCCTGGTCCACGTCCAGCTTGGCCATGAACACCTTGCGGATGCCGTCGGCCTCTTCGGCCTGCTTCTGGGCCGACTCGTCGGCCGTCATGATGTTGATGCGCCAGCCGGTCAGCTCGGACGCCAGGCGTACGTTCTGACCGCCACGGCCGATGGCAATGGCGAGGTTTTCCTCGTCCACCACAACGTCCATGGCGTGGCGCTCTTCGTCCACCACGATGGAGACGACGTTGGCTGGCGCCAGCGCGCCGATCACGAACTGCGCCGGGTCTTCGGACCACAGCACGATGTCAACGCGCTCGCCGGCGAGTTCGTTGGTCACGCCGTTGACGCGCGAACCGCGCACACCGACACAGGTGCCGATGGGGTCGATGCGCTTGTCGTGCGAGAGCACCGCGATCTTGGCGCGCGAACCGGCGTCACGCGCGCAGGTCTTGATCTCCAGCAGACCCTGCTCGATCTCGGGCACTTCCTGGCGGAAGAGTTCAATCATGAACGCCGGTGCGGAACGCGACAGGATGATGGGCGCGCCGCGCAGGGTCAGGTCCACGTCCATGATCATGGCGCGCACGCGGTCGCCGGTCCGGAAGTTTTCCTTCGGGATCATCTCGCTGCGCTTGAGGCGGCCTTCGACACGACCGCTCTCGACGATCAGGTCGCCCTTGTCCATGCGCTTGACGGTGCCGACAAAGATCTTGTCGCCACGGCTCATGAAGTCGTTGAGCAGCATCTCGCGCTCGGCGTCACGGATCTTCTGCAGGATCACCTGCTTGGCTGCCATGGCGCCTATGCGCCCGATCGGCACACTCTCGACCGGCTTCTCGATGTAGTCGCCCTCTTCGATGTCGGCGATCTCGTCGCGGGCATCGGTCAGCAGCTCTTCGGCATCGGGGTTCTGCAGGCCGGCCTCGTCGGGCACCACCAGCCAGCGGCGGAAGGTTTCGTAAGAGCCGTTGTCCGGGTCCATGGCCACACGGATGTCCACATCACCCTTGTAGAGTTTCTTGGTGGCCGAGGCCAGCGCCTGTTCAACGGCGCCCAGCACCACGTCGCGTTCGACGTTTTTCTCGCGCGAGATGGCATCGATCAGCATCAACATTTCGCGGTTCATATCACTCGCCCACCTTTCCTGACAGATTGTCCAGATACTTCAAAAAAATGCTTGTGGCCCGGCCCATTGGCCAGCGCCGTCAATCTTTGTCGGCCGCCGAGCGGCCTTTGAAATTCACCAGCGGCGCCAATCGCGCCTGCTGCAGATCGCTCAACTGAAACGTCAAGGCCTGCAGCGGTGCCGGCACGCGCTTCTTGCTGACACGCTGCCCTGGCTTGGGCGCGGGCTCGTCGCTCCAGACGATCTGCCATTGCTGGCCATCTTCGGCGCGTTCGAGCGTGCCGCGAAATTTCTTGCGGTTGGCCGCCACGTCGGTACCGGTGGCGCCGATCGGCGCCTTGAGCGTGAGGTCCACCACCTGGCCGACAAAACGCAGAAAGTCGTTTTCCGTTCGCAACGGCCGGTCAATGCCCGGCGACCCCACTTCCAGACGGCGGTAATCCACCGCCTCCACTTCCAGCAGGTACTGCAGTTGACGGGTCACCGTCTCGCAGTCTTCCACCGTGACGAACTGATCGGCCATCACCGGCGCGCCCTCCACGGGCGGTTGCCACGGCAGATCGATCGTCACCCGCAACAACCCCCCGGCAGATCGTTCGAGATCCACCAGGTCAAAACCCAGTCCGGTGACGGTTTGTGCGACGGTGTCCTGCCAGGCCATCTTGTGCGTTTGCTGCCTTGTGTTGAGAGGGGGTGTGAGAAGCGATCGGCCAAAAAAAATGGGCCGGTGGTAACCCGCCCATTTGGTCGTGAAGCGCGCATTGTAGCGCCTGCCAACCCCTTATTGCAATATTCAGGCCATCAAATGATCAAATTCCCAGCACCCACTGGATGATGTTTTTCGCCAGGAAACCCATCATGCCCAGAGAGAGGACCAGAAAGATCATGAAGGTGCCGAACTTGCCGGCCTTGGACTCCAGCGCGAGGTTCAACACAATGAACAACATGTACAGGATGAAGGCACCGACGCCAAACGTCAGGCCGAACTGGGCAATCTGACCCTCGGTCAGACCAAATAGCGTGTTTTCCATGGCGAGAGGGCTGGATGCGGCTCAGGGGGCCGGCACCGGCGCAGCTGAAGGGGCCGCGGTCAGGTCGCGGTAGGCGTGCCAGCTGGCGTGCGCGATCAGGGGAATGACGACGACCAGCCCCAGCAAGGCGGTGAACATGCCCAGGCCGACCAGCATCGAGATCAGGACCGCCCACCACACCAGCGGTCCGGGGTGGTCGGCGACCGCCCGCCAGCTGGCGGTCACCGCCATGCTCACTGGAACGCTCTTGTCCACCAGCATCGGGATGGCGACCACGCTGGAGGCAAACACCGGAGCGGCGAGCAGGGACCCGACCAGGATCCAGACCTCGAACAGCCCCACTTCCTTGACCAGCACGACGTGCCGGAAAAAGTCCGCTGGCTTGAGGATGGGTACCGGAGACCAGAGCGTGATCAGGCCGGCCGACGTCATCACCCAGCCGGTTCCGGCCAGGCCCAGCAACAGCCCGAAGCGCACCAGGCGTCCGTCAAAAGACCGCCACAGCGCCAGGACATCGCGCAAGCCGGTTTTGCGCCCTGCCGCCCGTTCGCGGCTGACGTGGTACAGCCCGGTGGCCAGAATGGGGGCGACGATGAGGAAGCCGGAGAAGGCACCGGCCAGCAGCCAGAAACGATCGCGCGCCACCCACACCAGCAACCAGCCAAAGACGGTCAGGGCCAACCCGTGCGCCAGCCCGGGCACGGGGTTGCTGCGGAGATCCTCCCAGCCGCGCTCGATCCATCGGGTCGGTGAGACCATGTCCACCGCGACGGGGCCTGGTGGAGCGGATGGGGGCAATGGACGCATGTTGGACATTTAAGCGAACGGGGTCGGGTTGCACGACGGCGCGAAGACAGCGCCGTTCGATCCTAAATCATGCTCAGGACGCGGCGCTGACAAGTGCCTGGGTGTAGGCGTGTCGGGGCCGGTCCAGCACCGAGACGGCATTCCCGTGCTCGACAACCTTGCCGTCCTTGAGCACAAGCACCGCATGTGCCATGGCGCGGACCACGCTGATGTCGTGCGTGATCAGCAGGTAACTCAAGCCACGTTCGCGCTGCAGCCTCTGCAGCAGCTCCAGCACCTGCTGCTGGACCGTCACATCCAGCGCACTGGTGGGCTCATCGAGCACCAGCAGCTGCGGCTGGACGATCAAGGCCCGCGCGATGGCCAGACGCTGGCGCTGCCCGCCTGAAAACTCGTGGGGATACCGCTGCAGCCACGATGCCGCCTGATGCGGATCGGGACACAGGCCCACGTCGGCCAGCGCGGCCAGCACGCGCTCGCGCCGTTGCATCGCGTCCAGCCCAGGCTCGTGCGTGCGCAGGCCTTCGGCCACGATCTGCTCGACCGTCATGCGGGGCGACAGTGACGAAAACGGGTCCTGGAACACGACCTGTATCCGCTGCCGCAAGCTGCGCTCCCGACCCGCCCTTCGAGCCTCCGCCCAGCCTGTTTCGCCCAGGCGCAGGGTACCTTCGTGCGGCAGCAGGCCCAGGGCCGCCAGGGCCAGCGTGGACTTGCCCGACCCGGACTCGCCCACCACACCGAGCGTGGTACCGGCCGGGATGGTGAAGTCTGCACCTTCCAGCGCCACAAACGCCCCACGGCGAAACCAGCCGGCCAGACCAGGGCGCGGGACGGGGTAGCTGACCCGCAGGCCCTGTGCCTGCATCACGACGGGCGCATCGGTGGCCGGCTCCACCACTGCGCGCTGCACCTGGCTGGCCATCAGTCGGCGTGTGTACGGGTGCTGTGGTGCGGCAAAGACTTCGGCCACGGAGCCCTGCTCCACCAGGTGCCCGCGCTCCATGACAGCCACGCGGTCGGCAAAGCGGCGCACCAGGTTCAGGTCGTGGGTGATCAGCAGCACCGCCATGCCGTGCTGGCGCTGCAACGCGGACAGCAGATCCAGAATCTGCCCGCGCAGGCTCACGTCCAGCGCGGTGGTGGGCTCGTCGGCGATCAGCAGCTTGGGGCGGCTGGCCAGCGCCATGGCGATCATGGCGCGCTGGCGCTGGCCGCCGCTGAGCTGGTGTGGATAGGCACCGGCGCGGCGCTCGGGCTCGGGGATGCCTGTGGAGGCCAGCAGCGCCACCACCTCTTGACGCGCCTGGGGAGCCGTCATGCCGCGCTTGAGCTGCAGCACCTCGGCGATCTGCTCGCCCACGGTGTAGAGCGGATTCAGGGCGGTCATGGGCTCCTGGAAGATCACCGCCACCTCGTCGCCCCGCACACCACGCAGCTCGCGCTCGCTCAGTTGCAGCAGGTCGCGCCCCTGCAGCGACGCCGATCCCTGCACTTGGGCGTTCTGCACAAGGCGCAGCAGCGAGAGCGCCGAGACGGTTTTGCCCGAACCGGATTCACCCACGAGTGCCAGCTTTTCGCCCGCCTGGATGGTGAAACCGATCCGGTGCACCACGTCGACCCCATTGAACCCGACCCGGAGGTCGCGAACGTCCAGCAGCGCTGTCATGTGTCCTGCTTTCTCGGGTCCAGCGCGTCGCGCAGGGCGTCGCCCATGAAGGTGAGCAGCAACAGCGTGATTACCAGCACCGCGAAGGTGGAGAGGGAGATCCACCAGGCGTCGATGTTGTTCTTGCCCTGGCTGAGCAATTCGCCCAGCGAGGGTGTGCCGGGCGGCACACCCAGACCCAGAAAGTCCAGCGAGGTCAACGCTAGGATGGAGGCACTCATCTCAAAGGGAAGGAATGTGACCACCGGAGTTAGGCTGTTGGGCAACACATGGCGCCAAATGATTTGCCAGCTGCTCAACCCCATGGCCCGGGCCGCCCTTACATAGTCCATCTGGCGGTTGCGCAGGAATTCGGCTCGCATGTAGGCAGACAAACTCATCCACCCGAAAAGGCTCAGAAGCACCAGCAAAAGACCCACGCTTGGTGTCAGTAACGCAGCGAAGATGATCAGCAGGTACAGCTGGGGCATTGAGCCCCAGATCTCAATGAAGCGCTGGAAAGCCAGGTCGGTGCGACCGCCGAAGAAACCCTGGATCGCACCGGTGACGATGCCCAGCACCGTGCCAATGGCCGTGAGGGCCAGTGCGAACAGCACGCTGACACGGAACCCGTAGATCAGCTGGGCCAGCAGGTCGCGGCCACGATCGTCGGTGCCCAGCCAGTTGTCGGCCGTCGGAGCCGAGGGGTTGGGCGACTTCGCAAAGTAATTGAGCGTCTTCGGCCCATAGGGGTTGGGTGCGTAGACCGCCCAGTTGCCGTCTTTCCCCAACTGTTCGCGGATGAACGGGTCCAGGTAGTCGGTGTTGCTTTCGAAGTCACCGCCGAACGTGGTTTCCGGGTAGTCGTTCACCAGCGGCCAGTAGGTCTGGCCCTGGTAGCGCACCACCAGCGGCCGGTCGTTGGACAGCACTTCGGCAAACAGACTGAGCACCACCAGCGTGGCGAACGCCAGCAGGCTCCAGTAGCCCAGGCGGTTGCGCTTGAAGCGCTGCCAGGCGCGGCGGGACGGAGACAGAGATGCGGTGCTCATCAGTCGAACTTCACGCGCGGGTCTACCCACAGGTAACACAGATCGGACACCAGCTTGGTCACCAGCCCGATGAGGGTGAACAGGTACAAGGTGCCCAGCACCACCGGATAGTCACGCCGGATCACGCTTTCATAGCTCAGCAAGCCCAGTCCATCGAGCGAGAACAGGGTCTCGATCAGCAGCGAACCCGCAAAGAAGGCGCCGATGAAAGCGGCCGGGAAGCCGGTGACGATGGGAATGAGCGCGTTGCGGAACACATGCTTCCACAGCACCTGCCGTTCGCTCAGGCCTTTGGCGCGCGCGGTCATCACGTACTGCTTGCGGATTTCTTCCAGAAACGCGTTCTTGGTCAGCATGGCGGTCACGGCGAAGCTGCCCAGCACCATGGCCGTGACCGGCAGCGTGATGTGCCAGAGGTAGTCGACGATCCGCGCGCCCCAGCTCAGCTCGTCCCAGTTGGCCGACGTGAGGCCGCGCAGCGGAAACCATTGCAGCTGCCCGCCAAAAATCACCAGCAGCGCCACCCCAAGCACAAAGCCTGGAATGGCGTAACCCACCAGCACGATCAAGGTGGTGACCAGATCAAACCTCGAGCCTGCGCGCACCGCCTTGGCCACCCCCAGTGGCACGGCCACCAGGTAGCTGATGAAGAAGCTCCACAAGCCCAGGCTGATGGAGACCGGCAGCTTTTCCCAGATCAGGGTGGAAACCGCCTTGTTCTGGAAGAAACTGGTGCCCAGGTCAAATCGCGCGAACTGGCCGAGCATCTGAAAAAAGCGCTCGGTGGGCGGCTTGTCGAAGCCGTACAGCGCCTTGATCTGCTCCAGACGTTTCGGGTCCACACCTTGCGCCCCCCGGTACACCGATCCGCCCTCGGCCCCCGTGCCCTGCCCGGTGCGGGCTTCGGCCAGGTATTGCTCCACCGGCCCGCCCGGCACGAACTGGATGACCACAAAGGTCAGCAGCAGCACCCCGAACAGCGTGGGGATCATCAGCAACAGGCGTTTGAGGATGTAGGACCACATAAGACTTCAGGCCCTCCGGTACAGCAGACAGGTTCCAGTCCAGCCAACACGGTGGAACCGGCTTCGCCGGGCCACAGGTGGTGCCCCCTTGAGGGGGTCACGCGCGCAGCGCGGCGCAGGGGTGTTCATTGTTTGCTCCACCAGGTGTCAATGGCCCAGTCTTCACCGGCGGCGTACGGCGGCATGGCCGCAGGAAGCCCCAGGCGCCAGGCGTTGTGGACCATGCGGTGCGTGCTGGCCGACCACTGTGGCACCAGGTAGTGGCTCTGCATGATCATGCGGTCCAGCGCACGGCAGGCGGCCAGGAAGTCCGGCCGGGTCGACGCGCCCACCATGCGGCCAATCAGCGCGTCCACCGCCGTGCTCTTGACGCCGGCCATGTTGCCCGAGTCTTCGGTGTCGGCGGCCTTGCTGCCAAAGAGGTCGGCGTATTCCGGTCCCGGGTTGTGGGTGCCGCCATAGGCCAGCGACGTGATGTCGAAATTGAAGGTGCGCAGGCGCTGCTGGTACAGGGCAAAGTCCACCGGACGGAAGCGCAGCTGAATGCCCAGCTTTTCCAGGTTGCGCGACCAGGGCGTGACCACGCGCGCACCCGATTCGTTGCTGTCCAGGTATTCCAGTTCCAGGGCCTGGCCCTGGGCGTTGCGCAGCACACCGCCCTGCACCGTCCAGCCGGCCTCGCGCAACAGGCTCTGTGCCTTGCGCAGGTTGCCGCGCAGCGAATCTGTCCCGTCGGTGCGTGGCGCCCGGAAGGCGGCACCGAACACCGCGGGTGGCAACTGTGCCTGCCAGGGCTGGAGCAATGCCTGTTCGGCCGGGGACGGCACACCGTCGGCCGCGCAATCGGTGTTGCCGAACAGACCCTGCACCCGCTGGTAGGCGCCGTAGAACATCTGCCGGTTCATCCACTCGTAGTCCATAGCCAGGGCCAGGGCCTGGCGCACCCGGATGTCGGCCAGCAGCGGGCGCCGGGTGTTGAGCACGTAGCTCTGAAAACCGGTGGGCAAGCGGTGCGTGAACTCGGTCTTGACCAGTTCACCTGTGTCGAAGCGCTTGCCATTGACGCGGCGCGCCCAGTCGCCGGCCGAGAAGAAGCGCATCAGGTCGAACTCGCCGGCCTTGAGGGCTTCGAGCTTGGCCGTGTTGTCCTTGTAGATCTTGACGGTGATGCGGTCGAAGTTGGCCGTGCCCCGGCGCACCGGCAGGTCGCGCGCCCAGTACTGCGGATCGCGCACGTAGGTGATGTCCTTGCCGAAGCGGACCGGACCGATCTTGTAGGGCCCGCTGCCGATGGGCACATCCATCACCACCTCGTCGAAGGGCTTGCCTTGACCCCAGGCACGGCTGAAGACAGGCAAGCCGCCCACCGTCAGCGGCAGTTCACGGTTGGGTTTCTTGAAGCGAAAGCGCACGGTGCGTTCGTCGATCAGGTCCAGACCTGCCACGTCCTCCAGTACGGTCTTCCACGACGGCGCGGTGTGCAGCCCCATCAGGGTGTCGAAGCTGTGCTTCACGTCGGCGGCCAGCACCGGTCGACCGTCGTGAAAGCGCGCTTCGGGCCGCAGACGGAACGTGGCCGAGAGCCGGTCGGATGTCACCTCCACGTCTTCGGCCAGCAAGCCGTACCCAGATCCGGTTTCATCCAGCGCGCCGGTCAGCAGCGTGTCGAACATCAACGCCGACAGGTAGGCCGGCGCGTTGCCGCGCAGTGTGAATGGGTTGTACTTGTCGAAGGTGGACACCCGCAGGTTGCTCACCAGCCGCAGTTCCCCCCCCTTGGGGGCCGTGGCGTTCACGTAGCCGAAGTGCGTGAAGCCGGCGGGGTACTTGAGCTCGCCCCACAACGCGTAACCGTGGGCCGCCTGCGCCACAGGTGCGCCCAACAGCAAGGCCATGGCCAGGCCGCAGGAAGCGAGCAGCGGGCGGAGCCTGGGCGGGGTGAAGTGCATGCGACAATTCTGCTGGAATTTTCTTTGGAGATAGAACAATGGGTTTTCTCGCAGGCAAGAAACTGCTGATCACGGGCGTGCTGTCCAACCGCTCCATCGCCTACGGCGTGGCCAAGGCTTGCCACCAGCAGGGTGCCGAGCTGGCTTTCAGCTACGTGGGTGAGCGTTTCAAAGACCGCATCACCGATTTCGCTGCCGAATTCGACTCCAAGCTGATCTTTGACTGCGACGTCAGTTCCGACGAGCAGATCGACAAGATGTTCGCCGACCTCTCACAGGTCTGGCCCAAGTTCGACGGTTTCGTGCACAGCATCGGCTTCGCTCCGCGCGAAGCCATTGCTGGCGATTTCATGGATGGGCTCTCGCGCGAGAACTTCCGCATCGCCCACGACATCAGCGCCTATAGCTTCCCCGGCATGGCCAAGGCCGCCCTGCCCTACCTCAACGACAAGGCGTCGTTGCTCACCCTGAGCTACCTGGGCGCGCTGCGCATCATTCCGCACTACAACACCATGGGTCTGGCCAAGGCCAGTCTGGAAGCGTCCGTGCGTTACCTGGCCGAGTCGCTGGGTCCGCGAGGCATGCGCGTCAACGGCATCAGCGCCGGCCCCATCAAAACCCTGGCCGCCAGCGGCATCAAGGACTTCGGCAAGCTGCTCTCGGTGGTGGCCGACGCCTCGCCGATCCGCCGCAACATCACCATCGACGAGGTGGGCAACGTGGCGGCGTTCCTGCTGTCCGACCTGGCTTCGGGCCTGACGGCCGAGATCACCTATGTGGACGGTGGCTTCAGCCAGACGGGTGGCATCAGCCGCGACAGCCAACAGGTCGCCTGACCCGCACCACACTGGTGTCGGCCACCCAGATGCCGCCAGCCGAACAGACGCTCCCGCCCAGCCGCCGAAAGGCGCTGGGCTTTTTTTGCGCCCTGCTGATGGGTCCACTGCCAGCGTTCTGGACCACCGAACCCCCGGCCCTGGTGCGGGCCAATGTGTACCGGCCCGGCATTGACCTGAGCGCCTACTGGTTGAGCGAAAAGTACGATGGTGTGCGCGCCTTCTGGGACGGCCATCGCCTGCTCACCCGTAGTGGGTTGCCCATCGTGGCGCCCGCGTGGTTCACGGCGGACTGGCCATCGCAGCCCATGGACGGGGAACTCTGGAGCGGCCGCGGCCGGTTTGAAGACACGGTGTCCACCGTGCGGCAACAGTGGCCCGACGACGCGGCCTGGCGCCAGGTGCAATTCATGGTGTTCGATCTCCCGGCGCACCCCGGTGTTTTCACCGAACGCAAGAGCGCTTACGAGGCGCTGGTCGGCGACCTTCGCCAGCCCTGGGTGGTGGCGGTCCCCCAGGAGCGCGTCGCTGACGACCCCCGGCTGCTGCGCCGGCTTGACCAAGTGGTGCGCGCGGGTGGTGAAGGCCTGATGCTGCGCAGGGCCGATGCCCCCTACCGGGCCGAGCGCAGCGACGACCTGCTCAAGGTAAAGACGCACGAAGACGCCGAGGCCCGCGTGATCGGCCACGAGCCCGGGCGCGGCAAGCACCAGGGTCGGCTGGGCGCGTTGGTGGTGGAAACGCCCGAGGGTCGACGCTTTCGCATCGGCAGTGGCTTCACCGACGAACAGCGGGAGCAGCCCCCGCCAGTGGGCAGCTGGGTCACCTACCGGTTCCGAGGCCAGCATGAGAGCGGCCTGCCCCGGTTCGCCACCTTTGTGCGGGTGCGGGCCGATGCGGACCTCAACGGCCTGCCGCCCATTCGCCCCTGAAAGGTGTCACATCACGCGCTGGCCTGCTTGAGCAGCGTGTAGAGCTGGTCCTTCAAGGCCAGCTTTTCCTTCTTGAGCTGCTCGATTTCCAGCTGTGAGCCCGGTTCGATGTGGGCTTCCTTGTTCTTGATCCGCTGGTCCAGCTCGTTGTGTTTGTCGAACAGGCGCGTGAAATGAAGGTCGTGGCCTTTGAGCTTGCTGATCAGTTCGCGGTACTCAGGAAACATGCGGTCCCTCCGAGGCGGTTGATGTGCAGCGAGGGCGTCGCCCCCGCTTTCATCTTACGCCTGGCGCCGTCCGCAGGCCTAAAAAGCCTTCAGATCTGGACGCAGTCGGCGTAGTAGCGGACCACGCCGTCGGTGCCGGTTTCCTGCACCAGACCGTGGATGTCGGTCTCGAAGCCCGGGCATTCGCGCGCGAACTCGCGGTTGAACTTGAGGTAGTCCACGATCTTCTTGTTGAACACCTCGCCCGGGACGAGCAGCGGGATGCCCGGCGGGTAAGGCGTCACCAGGCTGGTGGTGATGCGGCCTTCGAGATCGTCGATCGGCACTCGTTGTGTGGTGCGGCGCGCGATCTGCGCGAACGCGTCACTGGGGGTCATCGCCGGCGTGTGGTCGCTCAGGTACATGTCGGTGGTCAGGCGGGCGATGTCGTACTTGGCGTAGAGCGCGTGCACGTGCTGGCACAGGTCGCGTAGCCCCATCTGTTCGTAGCGCGGCTGCTTGGCGCAGAACTCCGGCATGATTCGCCACATCGGCTGGTTCTTGGCGTAGTCGTCCTTGAACTGCTGCAGCGCGGTCAGCAGCGTGTTCCAGCGGCCCTTGGTGATGCCGATGGTGAACATGATGAAGAACGAGTACAGGCCGGTCTTCTCGACCACCACGCCGTGCTCGGCCAGGAACTTGGTGACGATGGACGCGGGGATGCCGGTGGGCTCGAAGCGCCCGTCCAGGTTCAGGCCCGGATTGACGATGGTGGCCTTGATCGGGTCCAGCATGTTGAAGCCCGGCGCCATGTCGCCGAAGCCGTGCCAGTCCTCTTCGGTGTCCTTGTCGTCCTTCTTGCGGTTGAGCACCCAGTCGCTGGCGCGGCCGATGCCTTCGTCCACCAGTTCGTCCGGCCCCCAGACCTGGAACCACCAGTCGTCGTCTCCGAACTCGGCGTCGATCTGGCGCATGGCACGGCGGAAGTCCAGCGCCTCGGCAATGCTCTCCTCCACCAGCGCGGTGCCGCCGGGCGGCTCCATCATGGCGGCGGCCACGTCGCAGCTGGCGATGATGCTGTACTGCGGGCTGGTGCTGGTGTGCATCAGGTAGGCCTCGTTGAAGAGGTGGCGGTCCAGCTTGGTGCTCTGCGAGTCCTGCACCAGCACATGGCTCGCCTGGCTGATGCCCGCCAGCAGCTTGTGGATGGACTGCGTGGCGTACACCACCGACTTCTGCGGACGTGCCCGCTTCTTGCCCATGGCGTGGAACGTGCCGTAGAACGGGTGAAAGGCCGCATGGGGCAGCCAGGCCTCGTCGAAGTGCAGGTTCTCGACGTAGCCGTCCAGCAGGTTCTTGATGGTTTCGGTGTTGTAGAGAACGCCGTCGTAGGTCGACTGCGTCAGCGTCAGGATGCGCGGCTTCACCTTCTCGGCGTCCACACCGGCGAGCAGCGGGTTGGCGCGGATCTTGGCCTGGATGGACTCGATCTCGAATTCGGCCTGCGGGATGGGACCGATGATGCCGTAGTGGTTGCGCGTGGGCTTGAGGAAGACCGGGATCGCGCCCGTCATGATGATCGAGTGCAGGATGGACTTGTGGCAGTTGCGGTCGACCACCACCACATCGCCCGGCGCCACCGTGTGGTGCCAGACCATCTTGTTGCTGGTGCTGGTGCCGTTGGTGACGAAGTAGCAGTGGTCGGCGTTGAAGATGCGCGCCGCGTTGCGCTCGCTGGCACCGATGGCGCCGTTGTGGTCCAGCAGCTGGCCCAGCTCTTCCACCGCGTTGCACACATCGGCGCGCAGCATGTTCTCACCATAGAACTGGTGGTACATCTGGCCCACTGGGCTCTTGAGGAAGGCCACGCCGCCCGAGTGACCCGGGCAGTGCCACGAGTACGAGCCGTCTTCGGCGTAGTCCAGCAGCGCCTTGAAGAACGGCGGCTGGATGCCTTCGAGGTAGCTCTTGGCCTCGCGGATGATGTGGCGCGCCACGAACTCCGGCGTGTCCTCGAACATGTGGATGAAGCCGTGCAGCTCGCGCAAGATGTCGTTGGGCAGATGGCGGCTGGTCTTGGTCTCGCCGTGCACGTAGATTGGCACCTCGGCGTTCTTGCGGCGCACTTCGTCGATGAAGTTGCGCAGGTTCAGCACGGCCGGATCAAGGTCCGGGCCAGGGGTGAACTCTTCGTCGTCGATGGACAGGATGAAGGCGCTGGCGCGGCTTTGCTGCTGCGCGAACTGGGACAGGTCGCCATAGCTGGTGACGCCGACGACTTCGAAGCCTTCTGTCTCGATGGCCTGAGCGAGCGCACGAATGCCCAGGCCAGAGGTGTTCTCCGAGCGGAAGTCTTCGTCGATGATGACGATGGGGAAGCGGAATTTCATGGTGTTCTCCGGGCTGGTACCGACCTCGCCAAGCCAAATGGCTCCAAGGCAGGCGCGAAGTGTACGGAAAACCCATGACACCCGAGCCGATACGATCAACCCATGGCGCAGAATGTGGCAAGGGTCCTACAGATGCGCAGGTCCCACCCGAACAGAGAGGATTTTTCCCATGGCCGATTCCACCCTGTGGTGGCTGCTGGCCGGTGCCCTGGTGGCACTGGAACTGCTGACCGGAACTTTTTATTTGCTCATGCTCGCCCTCGGCGCGGCCGCGGGTGCGCTGGTCGCGCACACGGGTTCTTCTTTCACGGTGCAGATCGTGGTGGCCGCCCTGGTGGGCCTGGGCGCCGTGCTGGGCTGGAGCTGGCACAAGCGCCGGCGTCCCGGTGACCCCTCGGTGCGGGCACAGCGCAGCGTCAACCTGGACGTGGGCGAACTGGTGCAGGTGGAAACCTGGCTCGCCGATGGAACGGCCCAGGTGAAATACCGGGGTGCGATCTGGACCGCCGTTCTGGCCGCCGACGCACTACCAGAGCCAGGCACCCACCGCGTCACCGAACTGGTGGGCAGCCGCCTGCTGGTCGAAAAAGTCTGAACCCAAGAAGGAATGCCACATGGAAATCGCCGTCCTGCTGTTCGTCATCGCTGCCATCTTCGTGGTGCGCGCCATCAAGGTCGTGCCCCAGCAAAACTCCTGGGTGGTCGAGCGCCTGGGTAAATACCACGCGTCACTCGCGCCAGGCCTGAACTTCCTGGTCCCTTTCATCGACAAGGTGGCCTACAAGCACAGTCTGAAAGAAATCCCGCTGGACGTGCCCAGCCAGGTCTGCATCACGCGGGACAACACCCAGCTGCAGGTCGACGGCATCCTGTACTTCCAGGTCACCGATCCGATGCGGGCCAGCTACGGCTCGTCCAACTACATCGTGGCGGTCACGCAGCTGGCGCAAACCTCGCTGCGCTCGGTGATCGGCAAACTCGAACTCGACAAGACCTTCGAGGAGCGCGACATCATCAACGCACAGGTGGTGCAGGCCATCGACGAAGCCGCGCTCAACTGGGGCGTGAAGGTGCTGCGTTACGAGATCAAGGACCTGACGCCACCCAAGGAGATCTTGCACGCCATGCAGCAGCAGATCACGGCAGAACGCGAGAAGCGCGCGCTGATCGCAGCGTCTGAAGGCCGCCGCCAGGAGCAGATCAACATCGCCACCGGTGAACGCGAAGCGTTCATCGCCCGATCGGAAGGCGAGAAGCAGGCCGCGATCAACTCCGCGCAAGGCGAAGCGGCTGCCATCACCGCCGTGGCCGATGCCACCGCCCAGGCCATCGAACGCATTGCTTCGGCCATCCGCCAGCCCGGTGGAGAGCAGGCGGTGCAACTCAAAGTGGCCGAGCGCGCGGTGGACGCCTACGCCAAGGTGGCCGCAGACGCCACCACCACCTTGATCGTGCCCGGCAACATGACCGAGGTGTCCACCCTCATCGCCTCGGCCATGAAGATGGTCGGCGCCACCAGCCAGCCGTCGCGCTGAGAAGCGCTGCAGAGCCTGCTACAATGTGAGGCTTCGCGGAGAGGTGGATGAGCGGTTTAAGTCGCACGCCTGGAAAGCGTGTGTGGGCTAATCCCCACCGCGGGTTCGAATCCCGCCCTCTCCGCCACGAAAAATGAAAGCCACCTTCGGGTGGCTTTTTCTTTGGCCAAACGGTCCAGGCTGATCGATGCGAGCCGGTCAGTCGGCAGAGCGCACAGAAAAAAAGCCACCCGAAGGTGGCTTTTTTGGTGAGGCTGGAGATCAGCGGATCACAGCGATTTCGGAGCGCTTGCCACCCTTGTAGGTGTAGAGCGTCAGAGCGCCATTCTTGATGTCGCCCTTCTCGTCAAAGGCGATCACGCCGGTCACGCCCTTGTAGTTGGTTTCCTTCAGCTTGGGAAGGTACTTGGCCGGATCGGACGAATCGGCGGCCTTCATGGCTTCGACCATCACCTTCACGGAGTCGTACACGTACGGAGCGTAAACCTGCACGTCGGCGTTGAACTTGGCCTTGAAGTCGGCCTTGAACTTTTCCATGCCAGCCTTGGCTTCGCCTTCGACGCCACCGGCTTCGGCGCAGTACACCTGCTCGTCGGCCATGCCGTCACCGGCCAGATCCACCAGGCCCGACGAGCAAATGCCGTCGCCGCCCATGAACTTGGCCTTGATGCCGAGGGCCTTCATCTGCTTGAGCATCGGGCCAGCAACGGCGTCCATGCCGCCGAAGAACACGACGTCAGGCTTCTTGGCCTTCAGGGTGGTCAGGATCGCGTTGAAATCGGTGGCCTTGTCGTTGGTGAATTCGCGACCAACGATCTTGCCGCCAGCGGCCGTCACGCCCTTTTCGAACTCGTCGGCAACGCCCTGGCCGTAAGCCGTGCGGTCGTCGATGACGGCGATGTTCTTGCCCTTGAGGGATTCCACGGCGTACTTGCCGAGGGTGCCACCCAGGTGCACGTCATCAGCCACGACGCGGAACGCGCCAGCATAGCCCTGACGGGTGTACTTGGGGTTGGTGGCCGACGGGGAGATCTGGGGAATGCCAGCGTCGTTGTAGATCTGCGAGGCGGGAATGGTGGTGCCGGAGTTCAGGTGACCGATCACGCCGTTGACCTTGGCATCGACCAGCTTCTGGGCTGCAGCGGTACCCTGCTTCGGATCGCCAGCGTCGTCTTCGGCCAGCAGTTCGAACTTGGCCGGCTTGCCACCGATGGTCAGGTTGGCGGCGTTCAACTCTTCGATGGCCATGCGGGCACCGTTCTCGTTGTCCTTGCCGAGGTGGGCAATACCACCGCTGGTGGGACCGACGTGACCGATCTTGATGACGCCGTCAGCAGCCGGAGCGGGAGCAGCCGCAGGAGCGGGTGCAGCTGCCGGGGCAGCAGCGGGTGCAGCCTCTTCTTTTTTGCCGCAAGCGGCCAGGGCGACAGCCGCTGCGATGACGGCCAGTTTCAGGTTCAGTTGCATAGATATCCTCGGAAAGGAATGAAGTTTGAATTGCGGAGGGAACTTTTTTCTCCACGACCGTAAAGATACCCCAAAAAAATGCAGCCCACGCGCCAGGCCTTGAGTACGAAAGGGTGAGCAAGGGTTTGCCTGTAGCTGTATCAGTGCAGCGAATGATCCATTAGCGCCGCAACAGCAACGGACCGCACGCACTGACCGGACTCAGGTGCGGGCTGGGCTGGTGACACTCAGGTCGAGGTGCTGGGGTTCGTGGCCGGCGGCCTTGTATTGTTTCCAGCGCTCCCGGGCGAGCGAGCGCACGGGCGGATCGGCCGTGACCACCTCGATCACACGTGCGAAGCGCTGAAAACCCTCGGGCAACGCGTCGCTCAAGTTCACCAGCACATGGTCGCTCCCGGCCGGATCGGTCACTTGGCTGCCGATCACGATGGGGGAACGGGCCATCAAGGTGGCGGAAGCGTCACTGTGGCAGTGCGGCACGAACTCCACACCGGTCATGAGCCAGAGTTGCTGGTCCAGCGCGGCCGCCAGCGAAGGATCGGCCAGCACCTGCAGTCGCGCACCTTTGAGGTAGGCCTTGCGCAGCAACCGGCAGGCGTAACCCAGCCGGTCGGGCGCATTGAAATGGAAAGCCACCTCGGTCATGTCGGATGCACGGCTGCCAGCGGCTGCCTTCAGGCCTTGACCTTGCGCGCTGCGGTGGGCTTGGCGGCTCGCGGCAGCGCCGACTGGTCCAGCAGGTACTGCACCAGCAGGGGCACCGGGCGACCGGTGGAGCCTTTGGCGGCGCCGCTCTTCCAGGCCGAACCGGCGATGTCCAGGTGGGCCCAGGCCAGTTCGCCGGTGAACTTCTGCAGGAACTTGGCCGCCGTGATGGATCCACCAGCACGGCCGGCCACGTTGCCCATGTCGGCGAAGTTGGACTTCAATCCTTCTGCGTACTCGTCGTCCAGCGGCATGCGCCAGCACAGGTCTTGCGACTGTTCGCCCGCGGCGTGCAGCGCCTGGGCCAGCGCATCGTCGGCCGAGAACAGGCCTGAGCGGAGGGCCCCTAACGCAATGACACAGGCACCGGTGAGGGTGGCGATGTCCACCACGGCGCGCGGCTTGAAGCGCGCGGCATAGGTCAGCGCATCGCACAGGATGAGCCGACCTTCGGCATCGGTGTTGAGGATCTCGATGGTCTGGCCGCTCATGCTGGTGACCACATCGCCCGGTTTGACGGCCAGGCCGTCGGGCATGTTTTCGCAACTTGGGATCAGGCCCACCACGTTGATGGCCGGCTGCAGTTCGGCCAGCGCGGCAAAGGTGCCCAGCACGCTGGCTGCGCCGCCCATGTCGAACTTCATCTCGTCCATTTCGGCCGCGGGCTTGATGGAAATGCCGCCGGTGTCGAAGGTGATGCCTTTGCCCACCAGAACCACCGGCGCGTCGGTCTTGGCCGCACCGTTGTAGCGCAGCACGATGAAGCGCAGCGGCTCGGCCGAGCCCTGGGCGACGGCCATGAAGGCGCCCATCTTGAGCGCCGCCACTTCCTTGAGGCCGAGTACCTCGGTCTTGATGTTGGGCTTGCGGCCCAGCGCGCGCGCCGCGTCGGCCAGCAGGCTGGGCGTGGCGTGATTGGCTGGCCGGTTGGCCCATTCTTTGGCCATCTCCACCCCGGTGACCATGGCCTTGCCGGCAGCGAAACCGGGGCGCACCGCATCGGCGGAGGTCACGCCCACCGTGACACGCTGCAGATGGCGGGCCTTGGCGGTTGGCTTGGTGTGGGTGTAGACATACGTCGCATCGGCGCACGCCATCAGCGCTGCTTGCACGGCGCTGCCGTTATCAGGCAACAGACTCATCACCAGACCCAGTTTTTTGACCTGTGGCAGCTTGAGGCTGGCCATGCCAGCCGCCACCGCCTTGCGCACCGAAGCCGCGGACCCGTCACCGGCACGCGCCAGCACCACGCGAGCGGCCTTGAAACCCGCTGGCCGGTAGCAGGCCAGGCACTTGCCTGCGCCGCTTTCCAGGTCGCTGTGCTGCACCGCGTTGGCGATGAGGTCATGCAGCACTGAAGCGGCTTTGCCCGTGGTCTTGGGCAGGCTGTCGGGCACGAGCACGAGCAGGGCATCGACCGCCAGCGAGGCGGCCTGTTCGGCGGTCAGGGATTTGAGTTCGAAGTCCATAATTGCGGTTTCCGAATAAGTGCAGTCGATGTTATTCCATTCTTCCATTCGCAGAGAGCTGGCACGCAGCTTTGGCGCGACCCTGGTGGTGCTGTTCACCATCGTGCTGACCATGCTGCTGATCCGCACGCTGGGGCTGGCTTCGCGCGGCAGCGTCAACCCGGAAGAAATCATGCTGGTGCTGGGCTACACGGTGCTCGGCCGCATGCCCACCATCCTCACGCTGGCGTTGTTCATTTCCATCGTGTTCACGCTCGCGCGCATGTACCGCGACAGCGAAATGATCATCTGGCTGGCCAGCGGCCGCTCGCTCGGGGGCTTTCTCGGGCCGGTGCTGCGCTTTGCCTGGCCCATCCTGCTGGTGATCACGCTCATGACGCTGTTCGTCTGGCCCTGGGCCAACCAGCAGACCGATGAATTGCGCGGCCGCTTCGAGCGTCGTGGCGATCTCGAACGCGTGGCGCCCGGGCAGTTCCAGGAATCGTCCAGCGGGCGGCGCGTGTTCTTCATCGACAAGGACACGGCCAACGGCACCGAGGGCCGCAACATCTTCATTTCCAGCAAAGAGGCCGACGGGCGCGAAACCATCACGTCGGCGCGCTCGGGCCGCATTGAGTGGAAGGGCGAGCAGCAGATGCTGATGCTCAACAACGGCCAGCGCCTGGAAACCGCAGCCGACGGCAAGAGCCTGAAAGTCAGCGAATTCGAGACCTACGCCACGCAGATCGGCTCGGCAGCCTTCGTCACGGGTGTGCGCCCTGGCCTGAAGTCCAGGTCCAGCTGGGAACTGATCCAGAACCCGAGCCAGTCCAACTTGGGCGAATTGGGCTGGCGCATCGGCATGGCCCTGACCGCCATCAATTTCGTGCTCCTCGCGCTGGCCACCACCACCGGCAACCCGCGTGCCGGTCGCGGTGGCAATCTTTTCTTCACCCTGTTCGCCTTCGTGTTCTATTACAACCTGCTCAACCTCGGTCAGAGCTGGGTGGCCTCCGGCTTGGTGAGCCTGCTGCCGTTCATGTTGATGCTGCACGGCAGCGTGTTCGTGCTTTCTTTGCTGTGGCTTACCAAGCGGCACCACAACCTGAGCCTGCGCGGCTGGTGGACCGCACGGCGTCACCGCCGCCACACCCTGCAAGGGAGCCCGGCATGAGGACCATCCGCCGCCTGATCTATGGCGAGGTGTTCGTGGCCGTCGGCTTTGTGCTGCTGGCCTTTCTCTCGCTGTTCTTTTTCTTCGACTTCGTGGACGAACTGCCGGCGCTGGGCAAGGCCTCGCCGCTGGACAAGTCGCTCGTCTACGGACTGCCCCAGGCGCTGATGTACGTGGGCCTGCTCATGCCCAGCCGCATTTACGAGCTGCTGCCCATTTCCGTGCTGATCGGCTCGGTGTTCGTGCTGGCACGGCTGGCCCAGGGCTCGGAATACACCATCCTGCGCACCAGTGGGCTCGGTCCGTGGCGCGCGCTGCGCAGCCTGCTGGGGCTGGGCGCCATTTTTGTGGCGCTCACCTTTGCGCTGGGCGACTACGTGGCCCCGCTGGCCGACAAGACCGGGCAGTTGCTCAAGGCGCGCTACCAGGGCCACATCAGCCTGGGGCAAACCGGCGCCTGGCTCAAGGAACGGCAGACCTACAGCAACTTCTCGGTCAATGTGGGCGCTCTCACGCCGCAAGGTGGCCTGAGCCGGGTGCGCGTGTTCGAGTTCGACAACCAGGGGTTCCTGGTGTCCACCCTGCAAGCCCAGGCTGGCCAGATCGAGGAGGACGAGTCGTGGACACTGACCCAGGTGCAGCGCCGCGAGTTCGACACCGCGGGGCTGGAGTCGGCCCGCATCGTCAGCAGCCAGCTCGAGAGCCTGCGCTGGCCGAGCAGCATCACGACCGAAATGGTGTCCGCAGCCCTGCTCAAGCCCGATCGCATGCGCACGACAGACCTGTACACCTACGTCCGCCACCTGGAAGCCAACGGCCAGACCGCGCAGCGCTACGAGATCGAGTTCTGGCGCAAGGTGTTCTACCCGCTGTCCTGCCTGGTCATGGTGGTGCTGGCCCTACCCTTTGCGTATCTGCATTTCCGCTCCGGCAGCATCACGGCCTATGTGTTCGGTGGCGTCATGGCCGGCATCAGTTTCTTCCTGCTCAACAACGTGTTCGGCTACATCGGCAACCTGAACCAGTGGCAGCCCTGGCTGGCGGCGGCGTCGCCAGCCCTCATTTATTCGGTGGTTTCGCTCGGCGCTTTCGGGTGGCTGGTGCTCAGGAGATGACAACATGCTCGGTGTGATCGTTTTTGCGCACGGTTCGCGCGACCCGCTCTGGCGCCTGCCGGTGGAGGCCGTGGCCCGGCGCATCGCGCAGGCCGACCCGCAAGCCCGCGTGGCTTGCGCGTACCTGGAGCTCAGCGAACCCGACCTGCCCAGCGCAGCGGCCGCCCTGATCGACAGCGGGGCAACGCACCTGCGTGTGCTGCCCCTGTTCTTTGGCATGGGCAAACATGCGCGCGAAGACCTGCCGGTGCTGATGCAACAGCTGGCCGCACAGCACCCGGGGGTGCACTGCGAATGCCTGCCCGCGGCGGGTGAAGACCCGCGCCTGGCCGAACTGCTGGCGAGGATCGCGCTGGAAAAGACCGTCGCATGAACCTGCACCAGTTCCGATTCGTGCAGGAAGCGGTGCGCCGCAACCTCAACCTGACCGAGGCCGCCAAGGCGCTGCACACCTCGCAGCCGGGGGTGTCCAAGGCCATCATCGAGCTCGAAGACGAGCTCGGCATCGAGATCTTTGCGCGCCACGGCAAGCGCATCAAGCGCGTGACCGAGCCGGGCCAGCAGGTGCTCAAGAGCATCGAAGTCATCCTGCGCGAGGTCAACAACCTCAAGCGCATCGGCGAGCAGTACTCGGCCCAGGACAGCGGCACGCTGTCGATCGCCACCACGCATACCCAGGCGCGCTACGTGCTGCCTGGCCCGGTAGCTGCGTTGCGCCAGGCCTACCCCAAGGTCTCCGTCAGCCTGCACCAGGGCTCGCCCGACCAGGTGGCGAAGATGCTGATCGAGGAGACCGCTGAAATCGGCATGGCCACCGAGTCGCTGGTGAACTACCCCGAACTGGTCACCCTGCCCTGCTACGAATGGCAGCACGTGCTGGTGCTGCCGTTCGACCACCCGCTGGTGCAGCGCGATCGCATTTCGCTCGAAGACCTGGCCCAGGTGCCGCTGGTGACCTACCACCCCAGCTTCACCGGCCGAACGCGCATCGACCAGGCGTTTGCCCTGCGCCATCTGCAGCCCAACATCGTGCTCGAAGCCATCGACTCGGACGTGATCAAGACCTACGTCAAGCTCGGCATGGGCGTGGGCATCGTGGCCGAGATGGCCATGCAGGGCGAAAACGCCACGCCCGACCTCGTGGCCCGCCCGGCGGCCCAGCTGTTCGGCCACAACCTGGCGCGCGTGGCCTTCAAGCGCGGCACCTACCTGCGGCATTTCGTGCTGCGTTTTGCCGAACTGCTGAGCGACCGGCTCAGCCGCGACCTGATCCTGCAGGCCATGGCCGGTGAGGGCCACCATTTCGACATTTGATGTTTTCGCTCCGCATGAACACCGCATCGTTGCCCCGCACACCGGCCCTCACATCCCGCCTGCCCGCCGTCGGCACGACCATCTTCACCGTCATGTCGGCCCTGGCGGCCGAGGTCGGTGCGGTCAACCTGGGCCAGGGCTTCCCGGACTTTGACTGCGACCCGGAACTGGTCAATGCCGTCACCCGCGCCATGCAGGCCGGCCACAACCAGTACCCGCCCATGCCCGGCGTGCCGGCGCTGCGTCAGGCCATGGCGGCGAAGATGCAGGCGCTCTATGGCCTGCGTTGCGACCCCAACACCGACATCACCGTCACCGCCGGTGCCACCCAGGCCATCCTCACCGCCATCCTGGCCGTGGTGCACCCGGGCGACGAGGTCATCGTGCTCGAACCCTGCTACGACAGCTATGTGCCCAACATCGAGCTGGCCGGCGGCAAGGTGGTGCGCGTGCCGCTGGTGCCGGGCACGTTCAGGCCCAACTTCGATGCCATTGCGGCCGCCATCACCCCGCGCACCCGCGCATTGATCATCAACAGCCCGCACAACCCCAGCGGCCAGGTCTGGACAGCGGCCGACATGCGCCGACTGGACGATCTGCTGGCCCCCACCGACGTGCTGCTGATCAGCGACGAGGTGTACGAACACATGGTGTTCGACGGCCAGCAACACCAGAGCGCCGCACGCTTCCCGGGCCTGGCCGCGCGTGCGTTCATTGTCAGCAGCTTCGGCAAGAGCTACCACGTCACCGGCTGGAAGGTCGGCACCGTGGTCGCGCCCGCGCCGCTGACGGCCGAATTCCGCAAGGTGCACCAGTTCAACGTGTTCACGGTCAACACACCGGTGCAGCACGCGCTGGCCGCCTACATGGCCGATCCGGCGCCCTACCTCCAGCTGAGTGCTTTCTACCAGCGCAAGCGCGACCTGTTCCGTGCCGGCCTCGCACAGACCCGGTTTCGCCTGCTGCCCGGCCAGGGCACCTACTTCCAGTGCGTGGGCATCGAAGATCTGACCGTGCCCGAACGCGACCTGCCCGAGGGCGAGTTCTGCCAGTGGCTCACGCGCGTGGTGGGCGTCGCGGCCATTCCGCTGTCCGCCTTCTATGGCAATGGCTTCGACCAGAAGGTTGTGCGCTTCTGTTTCGCCAAGAAGGACGAAACCCTCGGCCTGGCGCTGGAGCGGCTGGCCCGGCTCTGAACCGGCGCCAGGACGCCAATTCCGTCACGGCCCTCCCGCTTTCGGGCGGTACAACCCGCATCCAGCCGCGCTCCCTCTGCGTAGTCGGTGTTCCGGCAGCTTCAATTGCCGGACCCACATGCCGATACAGCGGCATTGCCGCAACAACGCACCAGGAGTTCCGATGCCCCGTCACGACCATGCCGTCGTCCTTTCCCCATCGCGCCGCCGCTGGCTGAGCGGGTCGCTGACCGCGCTGGCGCTGGCCGGCGCCGCCGCCTGGATGGCCCCGCGCGCCGCGCATGCGGGCCCGGCCCCCACCGAGGTGGAAGCCGTGCAGCTGCCCGCCTGGGTGGAACGGCAAGGTCAGCGTCGGCCGGCACAGCCCGGCATCCAGCTGCGCGGCGGGGACAAAGCCCTGACGGCCACCGGCGCGCGCATGTTGCTGCGCCTGCCCGACCGCAGCGAAGTCAAGCTGGGTGAGGCCACCGAGCTGGTCATCGATCGCATGGACGTGAAGGCACGGGGTGTGGGCCGACCGCAGCAGATCGACTCGTCGCTGCGACTGGTCACGGGCGTCTTCCGCTACGCCACCGACACCGCGAGCAAGCTCGCCGGCAACCAGCGGCAGCTCAACCTGAAAATGGCCACCGCCACCGTCGGCATCCGCGGCACCGATTTCTGGAGCATGACCGACGCCGACCACGACGCGGTCTGCGTGTTCGAGGGCAAGGTGGCCGTGCTGCGCGATGCCAAGCCCGAAATCAACCTGGAAAAACCGGGCGCCTTCTGGGTGACGTACACGGGTCAGCCCGAGAAACCCGCCGGCCAGGCCACGCCCGACCAGCTGGCCAAGTTCATCACCCAGGCCGACCTGACCCCAGGCAGCGGTGTGCTGGTGCAAGGTGGTCGCTGGCGCGCGGTGCTGGCACTGACCAGCACCTCGGTGCAGGCCGGCGCCCTGCGCGACCGCTTGTCCGCCAAAGGCTACCCGGCGGAGGTGCTGCCCAAGGACGGTCGGTTCGAGGTGCGCATCAACCGGTTCGCCACCGAGCAAGACGCCCGCGCTGTGGTGGAACGTCTGGGCGCGCTGTCCGACCTCCAGCTCAAGGAAGTGCGCGTGGCGCTGGCCGCGCAGTGACGCGCCCTGCCCCGCTCCACAATTGAGCGGGCCCCGGGCCTTGCAACGACGGCACCACCTGCCCTCCGGGCAGGGGCGGGCTCGCGCTCAAGGGCCAGGCGTCATCCGTTCAGTTGACTCCAGGCCTTGTCCAGCCGCTTGACGCTCACGGGCTGGGGCGTGCGCAGCTCCTGCGCAAAAAAGCTCACCCTCAGCTCTTCGAGCAGCCAGCGCACTTCCTGCAGGCGTGCGTCCTGCACGCCCTTGCGCTCGGCCACCAGGCGCCAGAAGCGCTGGTCCTGCGGGCGCAGTTCGGCGAACTTGGCGGCATCGCGAGCCGGGTCGCTGCGCAGCTTGTCCAGCCGCAGCTGCACCGCCTTGAGGTAGCGCGGAAAGTGCTGCAGCTGCGCATACGGCGTGGCACTCAGGAAGGTCTTGGGCACCAGGCGCTGCAGCTGCTGCTGCACATCGGTCGCCACGTCGGCGGGCGGTTTGCTGTCTTTGAGCTTTCGGGCCGCCGCCGCGTACTCGGTCAGGATCACGCCGGCCTGGCGGGCGATCTCATTAGCGATCAGGGTCAGGCGTCCTCTGCCTTCGTCCACCCGCGCCTTGAACGCGGCGGCGTCGGTGGGCAGCGGGTCGGTCAGGAAGGCGCGGTCCATCGCGAGGTCCAGGATCTGGCTCCTGAGTTCGTCCAGCGTGCCACCGCCCCCACCGCTATCGGTCTTGCCGACGTTCATGTAGGCCACGCCCATGGCCTGCAGGCCGGGCAGGTTCTTCTCCAGGTACTTGAGCGCGTCCTTGATCTGCAGCGCGAACAGGCGGCGCAGGCCGGCGCGGTGGCGCGTCTGCGCGACTTCGGGCTCATCGAAGACCTCGATGCGCACCGCGTCGCCGTCATCCACCAGCGCCGGGAAACCGATCAGCGTCTGGCCGCCCTTGCGGATCTCCATCAGCTCGGGGAGTTCGCCGAAGTCCCAGCTGCTGTGGCGCTGGTCGGCGGTGGCCGCGGGCGGCGCCGGTGATTTGCCTGGCGCTGCCACCCGGCGCGCGCCATCGGCCACGGCGGGCGCAGCAGCGGGCGCCGGCGCGGTCGTTGTGGTGCCGGCAAGGTCCTTGAGCTTGAGCGAGGCCAGCGCCTGGAAGGCGCCGCGCGCCTGGCTGCCCAGCTCGGCCTTGAGGGCGCCCAGGTTGCGGCCCTGTCCCAGCTGGCGGCCGTGTTCGTCCACCACCCGCAGGTGCATGAAGTGGTGCGCCGGCAGCATGTCGACCTTGATGTCGTTGCGCTGCACCGGCAGCTGGGTCGCGTCGCGCACCAGTTTGAGCAGCGCGTCCATCAGGCTGCCGCCACCGAACACCTCGGGCTGGCACAGCGCCTCGGTCATCTTTTCGGCGGTCGCCGGCAACGGCACCAGGCGCGATCGCGGGCGCTGGTGCAGGGTCTTGAGCAGAGCCTGCACCTTGTCCTTGAGCATGCCGGGCACCAGCCAGTCGCAGCGGTCTTCGCTGACCTGGTTGAGCGCGAAGATCGGCACCGTCACGCTGACGCCGTCGCGCGGGTCGCCAGGCTCGTGCAGGTAGGCCACGGCGCAGTCCACGCCTCCCAGCCGCAGCGTCTTCGGGAAAGCCTGGGTGGTGATGCCCGCGGCCTCGTGCCGCATCAGTTCTTCGCGGGTGAGGAACAGCAGCTTCGGGTTCTCCCGGCTGTGGTCGCGGTACCAGCGCTCGAAAGCTGCGCCGTTGCACACGTCGGCCGGCAGCTGCTGGTCGTAGAAGGCGTAGATCAGCTCGTCGTCCACCAGCACGTCCTGCCGGCGGGCCTTGTGTTCCAGCTCCTGCACCTCGCGCACGGTGCGTCGGTTGGCGGCCAGGAAGGGCAGCTTGCTGTCCCAGGTGTCGTCGTGCAGGTGGCCCACCAGGGCTTCGCGGATGAAGATCTCGCGCGCACCAGCAGGATCGACCTTGCTGTAATCCACCCGCCGCTGGTGGTAGACCACCAGGCCGTAGAGCGTGGCGCGCTCTAGAGCCGAGACGCGGGCCGCCTTCTTCTCCCAGTGCGGGTCCAGTATCTGCTTTTTCAGCAGGTGCTCGCCGACTTGTTCCAGCCACTGCGGCTCGATGTTCGCGATGCCGCGGCCGAACAGGCGAGCAGTTTCCACCAGCTCGGCGCAGACGATCCAGCGGCCGGGCTTCTTGCTCAGGTTGGCGCCTGGGTGGCGGTGGAACTTGATGCCGCGCGCGCCCAGGTACCAGTCTTCGGTGTCGTTCTTCTGGCCGATGTTGCCCAGCAGGCCAGCCAGCATGGACAGGTGCAGCTGCTCGTAGCTGGCGGGCTGGGTGTTGATGGCCCACTTGTGTTCTGCCACCACGGTGTGGAGCTGCGAATGGATGTCGCGCCACTCACGCACCCGCCGAACGTTGATGTAGTTCTCGCGCAGCAGGTTTTCGTACTGGCGGTGGCTGAGCTTGTGGTCGGTCCCGTGGCCGCCCTTGCTGTCTTCCAGCCACTTCCAGAGCTTGAGCGTGCCGGCGAACTCGCTCTTCTCGTCGTCGAACTTCTTGTGCGCCTGGTCGGCCTGGGTCTGTTTCTCCAGCGGGCGGTCGCGCACGTCCTGCAGGCTCAGGGCGGAGGCGATGACCAGCACCTCGTCCAGCGCTCCGCGCTGCTGCGCTTCGAGCAGGATGCGGCCTACGCGCGGGTCCAGCGGCAGGCGGCTGAGTGTCTGGCCGATGCGGGTGAGTTCGTTCGCCTCGTCCACCGCGCCCAGTTCGGACAGGAGTTGGTAGCCGTCGGTGATCGCGCGGCGTTGCGGCGCCTCCAGGAAAGCGAAGTCTTCCACCGCACCCAGGTGCAGCGCCTTCATGCGCAGGATCACGCCCGCCAGCGAGCTGCGCAGGATTTCCGGGTCGGTGAACTTCGGCCGACCGTTGAAACCAGCCTCGTCGTACAGGCGGATGCAGATGCCGTCGGCCACGCGGCCGCAGCGGCCGGCGCGCTGGTTGGCCGCCGCCTGGCTGATGGGCTCGATCAGCAGCTGTTCGACCTTCTGGCGGAAGCTGTAGCGCTTGACCCGTGCCGTACCCGCGTCTATGACGAAACGGATGCCCGGCACGGTCAGCGAGGTCTCGGCCACGTTGGTCGAGAGCACGATGCGGCGCTGGCCGTGCGGCTGGAAGATGCTGTCCTGTTCGGCCTGCGACAGCCGCGCGAACAGCGGCAGCACCTCGGCGTTGCGCAGCGCCGGCTGGTGCGCCAGGTGCTTGCGCAGGTGGTCGGCGGCTTCGCGGATCTCACGCTCGCCAGGAAGGAACACGAGGATGTCGCCCCCAGAGCCGGCCCCACCGCGCCACAGCTCGTCTACGCCATCGGCGATGGCGTTGTTCAGGTCGTACTCGCGGCTTTCCTCGAAAGGCCGGTAGCGCACTTCCACCGGGAAGGTGCGGCCCGAGACCATCAACACCGGCGCGGGGCCGTTCTTCGATTCGAAGTAGCGCGCAAACCGGTCAGCGTCGATGGTGGCCGAGGTGACGACGACCTTCAGGTCCGGCCGGCGCGGCAGCAGCTGGCGCAGGTAGCCTAGCAGGAAGTCGATGTTGAGCGAGCGTTCGTGCGCCTCGTCGATGATGATCGTGTCATAGGCGCGCAGGTCGGGGTCGGTCTGCGTCTCGGCCAGCAAGATGCCGTCGGTCATCAGCTTGACCGATGCGTCCTTGCTCAGCCGGTCCTGGAAGCGGACCTTGTAACCCACCACCTCGCCCAGCGGTGTCTTGAGTTCCTCGGCGATGCGCTTGGCCACGCTGCTGGCCGCAATCCGCCGCGGCTGGGTGTGGCCAATCAGCTGGCCGCGCTGTCCCGGCTTGGCGTTCAGGCGTCCACGGCCCATGGCCAGCGCGATCTTGGGCAACTGGGTGGTCTTGCCCGAGCCCGTTTCGCCGCAGACGATGACCACCTGGTGGTCGCGGATGGCGTGCTCGATCTCCTGCCGGCGGGCAGAGACGGGCAAGGACTCGGGAAACTCGATGGTCAGCGGCGCAGAGGACAAGGGGGAACTTCAGTCAAAATCAGGCAACCGGCGATTATCCCGCGCCGCCCGCCTCCACAAGACCGCTCTGACCGCGCCTCCATGTCCAACGTTTTCAACTTCACCTTCGTGCCCTGGTTCCGTTCGGTGGCACCCTACATCCACAAGCTGCGCGGCAGCACGGTGGTGGTGGGGGTGGCGGGCGAGGCCATCGCGGCCGGCAAGCTGCCGCTGATCGCGCAGGACCTGGCCCTGATCCAGAGCATGGGCGTGCAGGTGGTGCTGGTGCACGGCTTTCGCCCGCAGGTGAACGAGCAGCTGCGCCTCAAGGGCCAAGAGGCGCGGTATTCGCACGGCATGCGCATCACCGATTCGGTGGCGCTGGACTGCGCGCAGGAAGCCGCCGGCCAGCTGCGCTACGAGATCGAGGCAGCGTTCAGCCAGGGCCTGCCCAACACGCCCATGGCCGGCGCGACCGTGCGCGTGATCTCGGGCAACTTCATCACCGCGCGCCCGGTGGGCCTGATCGATGGCGTGGACTTTTTGCATTCGGGCCTGGTGCGCAAAGTGGACACCGAAGGCATCCAGCGCACGCTGGACATGGGCGCACTGGTGCTGCTCTCGCCGTTCGGCTTCTCGCCCACCGGCGAGGCGTTCAACCTCACCATGGAAGACGTGGCCACCTCGGTGGCGGTCTCGCTGCAGGCCGACAAACTGATGTTCCTGACCGAGGTCGCGGGCATCCACGTGGACGCGGCCGACCCGGACAGCGAGATCGACACCGAACTGCCGCTGGCCGACGCCAAGCGCATGCTCGCCGCCCTGCCCCTGGCCACCCAGCCGACGGACACCGCCTTCTACCTGCAGCACTGCATCCGAGCGTGTGAAGCGGGCGTCGAGCGCAGCCACATCCTGCCCTTTGCGGTGGACGGCTCGCTGCTGCTGGAGATCTACACCCACGACGGCATCGGCACCATGGTGGTCGACGAAAAGCTCGAAAGCGTGCGCGAAGCCGGCATGGACGACGTCAGCGGCATCGTGGCGCTGATCGAACCGTTTGAAAAAGACGGCACCCTGGTCAAGCGCGACCGCACCGAGATCGAACGCGACGCCGGCAACTACACCATCATCGAACACGATGGCGTGATCTTCGGCTGCGCCGCGCTCTACCCCTACCCCGAAGAGCGCACCGGCGAAATGGCGGCCCTGACCGTCTCGCCCGACACCCAGAGCCAGGGCGACGGCGAACGCCTGCTCAAACGCATCGAAACCCGCGCCAAGGCCCAGGGCCTGCAAAGCATCTTCGTGCTGACCACGCGCACCATGCACTGGTTCGTCAAGCGTGGTTTTGTGCAGGTCAGCCCCGATTGGCTGCCCGAAGCCCGCAAGCGCAAATACAACTGGGACCGCCGCAGCCAGGTGCTGGTGAAAAAGCTCACCTGAAGTTCTGTTCGCGCAGGCCGGTTTGATCAAAATCAAATCGGCGCCTGTCCAGCTGTCCATACTGGTGGTTTGCATGACCAAACGGTGAAAACAGCATGACAGAACGCAGCACAGCCACACCCCAGCCCGCCGCCGCAGCCGCTGGGAGAGGTGCGAAATCCGGCCCGAAATCCTCGGCCAAATCCGCGACCCGATCCGCCAAGGCCGACACCCCGCGCCGCGTGGCCCTGGGCGACACCAGCGGCAGCAGCCGACCCAAGACGATCCGCAAGAACACCGTGGCCCAGGTGGTGTCGGCGCGCCAGGCCAGCCAGTTGGCCGCGGTGCGCGACATCCTCTCGCGGCCAGAGAGCAGCAAGGCCGAGAAGGCCGAGTCGCTGCGGGCCATCCTCGAAGGCGCGGCACCGGACGACGCCAAGGCGATCCGCCAGCTGCTGCGCGGCGAAGCCAAGTCGTCCCAACGGACCAGTGCGTCCGACGAAGTGGATCCGAACGAGCAACTCAACAAGGACTGGCGCAGCGGCGCTTATCCCTACAAGAACCTGCTCTCGCGCAAGGTCTACGAGGCGCAGAAATACCTGCTGCAAGTCGAGCTGCTCAAGCTGCAGGCTTGGGCCAAGGAAACCGGCCAGCGCGTCGTGATCCTGTTCGAAGGCCGCGACGCCGCCGGCAAGGGCGGCACCATCAAACGCATGATGGAACACCTGAACCCGCGCGGCGCGCGCGTGGTGGCGCTGGAGAAGCCCAGCGAGGTCGAACGCGGCCAGTGGTACTTTCAGCGGTACGTTCAACATCTGCCCACGGCGGGCGAGATCGTGCTGTTCGACCGCAGCTGGTACAACCGCGCTGGCGTCGAGAAGGTCATGGGCTTCTGTTCCGACGATGAGTACCAGGAATTCATGCGCCAGACGCCGCAGTTCGAGCGCCAGCTGGTGCGCAGCGGCGTGCACCTGATCAAGTTCTGGTTCTCGGTCAGCCGCGAAGAACAGCGCCGCCGCTTCAAGGAACGCAAGGCGCACCCGCTCAAGCAGTGGAAGCTCAGCCCCATCGACCTGGCTTCGCTGGACAAATGGGACGACTACACCAAGGCCAAGGAAGCGATGTTTTTCGAGACCGACACCGCCGACTCGCCCTGGACGGTCATCAAGAGCGATTGCAAGAAACGCGCACGCCTGAACGCCATGCGCTACCTGCTGCAGAAACTGCCCTACACCAACAAGGACCCGAAGAACCTGGGCACGCTGGACTCGCTGATCGTCGGCCGGGCCCATGTGGTCTATGAAAGGGGTGAGCGCCCTGGGGGCGCGATCCTCTGAGGATTGCCCAGACCGCCCAGCAAAAAGCCGCCCGAGGGCGGCTTTTCTCATACGGATCGGCGGCGAAATCCGCTCAGGCCGAGCGACGACGCCAGAGCAACAGCGCCGAGAGCGCCGCGATGCCCGAGAAACACAGGAAAGACCAGTTGGCGATGGTCAGGCCCAGAAAGGTCCAGTCGATGACCGAGCAGTCGCCGCTGCCCTTGAAGATCATGGGAATCACCCGCTTGAGCGGGAACGATTCGATCATGCCGTAGAGGTCTCGCCCGCAGCTGAGCACTTCGGGCGGGTACCACTGCAAGAAACTCTGCCGTGCAGCCACGAACGCACCCGCCACCGCCAGAGCGCCCATGAGCGCCAGCCCCACGGTGAACCCTCGGCCTCCCCGCAGGACCGCCGTGGCACCGGCCACCACCGCCACCAGCATCAAGGCATAACGCTGCACGATGCACATCGGGCACGGCTCCAGGCCCACCGCGTGCTGCAGGTACAGCCCGAAAGCCAGCAAACCCACACAGACCACGGCCGTGAGGGCCAGGATGCGTCGGGGAAATCGGTCCAGCAAAGCCAGCAGCGAGGTCAAGGAGAAAGAGGTCGACATGAAAAGGTCTGAATGATCGGGAAAACGTCACCGTACCTGGAACCTGACCCGTTGGGCGGGCGCAAGTTCCGGCGCGGTCGCACCCGGTCAGCTCGAGACGAAAGCGCGCTCGATGACGAAATCACCCGGGCGGCTGGTGCTGCCCTCTTCAAAGTCCAGCTTTTCGGCCAGCGCCTTGAGGTCGCGCAGCATTTCGGGGCTGCCGCAGATCATGATGCGGTCTTCCAGCGGGCTGAGCATGGGCACGCCCAGGTCCTTGGCGATGGTGCCGTTTTCCAGCAGCACGGGAATGCGCCCCTGGTGCTTGAACGGCTCGCGCGTGACGGTGGGGTAGTACAGCAGTTGTTTGCTCACCATCTCGCCCAGGAACTCGTCCTTGGGCAGTTCGTTCTCGATGTAGTCGCGGTAGGCCAGTTCTTTGACCTCGCGCACACCGTGGATCAAGATGACCTGCTCGAATTTTTCGTAGGTTTCCGGGTCGCGGATGGTGCTCAGGAACGGCGCCAGACCTGTGCCGGTGGCCAGCAGGTACAGGCGCTTGGCGGGCAGCAGGTAGTCGATCAGCAGGGTGCCGGTGGGCTTGCGGCCGACGGTGATGGTGTCGCCGACTTTGATGTGCTGCAGGCGCGACGTGAGCGGACCGTCCTGCACCTTGATGCTCAGGAACTCGAGGTGGTCGGCGTAGTTCGGGCTGGCGATGCTGTAGGCACGCAGCAGCGGCTTGTCGTTCACGCGCAGGCCGATCATCGTGAAGTGGCCGTTGGAAAAACGCAGCGACTGGTCGCGGGTGGTGGTGAAACTGAACAGGCGATCGGTCCAGTGGTGCACGCTCAACACGCGCTCTTCCTGAAATGCACTCATGCTGTGGTTGGTGGTTGGATGGCCCCGTCAAACGGGGCGAAAGGCAGTGGTCAGCGCTTTTCCGGGCTGTGGGCCGGGTCTGCGCGATCCGCGAATAACCGGCGATTGTAAAAGTGCTGGCCTTGCGTCACTTTGCGTTATGTCAGCACCGCATCCAGGCACCCACAGGGCCAGTAAGGTCCCCCGTTCGTTGATACAGTCGGGGGCTTCACAGGCCGCGGCGGCTGGCGCTGGCGTCTCACCGGAGCGCGCATCATGCCCGCAGCCCGCGCCGACTGGAACGAATCATTCGTCATATCGCTTATTCACAGCGCCATCTGAAACAGGATCCCCCCATGGCCCGCACCGTCAACTGCATCAAGCTCGGCAAGGAAGCCGATGGTCTCGACTTCCCGCCCTACCCTGGCGAACTGGGCAAGAAGATCTACGAAAACGTGAGCAAGGAAGCCTGGGCTGGCTGGCTCAAGCACCAGACCATGCTGCTCAATGAAAACCGCCTGAACCTGGCCGATGCCCGCGCCCGTCAGTACCTGGCGCGCCAGATGGAGAAGCATTTCTTCGGTGAAGGCGCCGACGCGGCCGCTGGTTTCGTTCCCCCGGCCAACTGACCGTCTGCGGGTGGCCGGGATGCCACGCCGCCCAAGATGCTGTCCACCCCGAACACCTCCCCTCACGCCCTGGTGATCGGCGCAGGTCTGGCCGGTGCCGCCGTGTGTGTGGCCCTGGCCCGGCGGGGCTGGCGCACCACCCTGATCGACGGCGCCTCTGGCCCGGCACAGGCAGCCTCGGCGCTGCCGGTCGGCATGCTCAGCCCCCACGTCACCCGCGCGCCGACCCCGCTCTCGCGCCTCTCGGCACTGGGCGTGGCCGACACGCGCGAACAGCTCGAACGGCTGGTCCCGCCAGGGGCCGGCTGGCAGCGCTGCGAGGTGGACAACCTCGGACACGACCTCGGGCGCTGGCCTGCGGCGCTGGTGCGGCCGGCCGCACTGGTGAGGGCTTGGCTGGACGAAGCACGGGACCGCGGCGCGCTGCAAACGATGTGGGTCGCCCCCGTAGCCCAGCTGCAGCCATCGGGAACCCCTTCTGGAGCGGTTGGCTGGCAAGCCCTGGCCGCGGATGGCCGCGTGCTGGCCGAGGCGCCCGCAGTCGTGGTGGCCGCCGCCTACGGCAGCCAGGCATTGCTCGCAGGCTGCACCCAGCTGGATGGCGATGCCCTGCCCCTGCGTCCTGTGCAGGGCCAGATGAGCCTGGCCGCGCTGGCGGGCGAACCGCTGGCCCCACGTCCGCAGCGCGACAACGGCGTGTACGTGCCCCTGTACGAAGACAGTGGCCTGCCGCCGCAATGGCCTGCACGCATCTGGGCCATGGGATCCACCTACGAACGCGGCCTGAACAGCAGTGCGCTCAGTGACGCAGCGCACCTGCGCAACGCGCAAAGCCTGCACGCCCTGCACCCCGGCGCCGCGCAACGCCTGCGCGAGGCCATGGCCCAGGGGCAGTTGCTGGGCTGGGCCCAGGTGCGCTGCGCCTCGCTGGACCGCTTGCCGCTGATGGGCGCCGTGCCCGACGCAGCCGCTCTGCAGACCGTGATGGCCACCGCCGGCTCGCGCCGTGGTCGCGTCCCCCTGTTTGCGGTGCCGCGCTGGACCGGTCTGTACACCCTCAGTGCGCTGGGTTCGCGGGGCCTGACGCTGTCGCACTGGTGCGCCACGCAGCTGGCGGCCATGATGGATGGACAGGCACCCGATGTGGCTGCGCAGGACACCGATCTGATCGCGGCGCTCGATCCGGCCCGGTTTGTCTGGCGGCAAGCCCGCCGACAGCAGCAGCCCGCGCCCTCTCCCGCCGTCACGCCTGTCTGAGCAGGTCCAGCCAGGGCGCGAGGTCGTGCACCTGCAGGGGCCGCGCGAGCACCGTGGTCAGGTGCGCCTTTCGAGCGTCGCGCTGGACGCGGCGGCGGCTCCACCAGCGGCCGTCGGATCCCACGTGCGCGCTCAGTCCCATGTTCATGGCCATCGGGTTGTGCTGGGCAAACAGCCGCGCCAGCGACCAGGTGTCCAGGTCGTGTTCATCCAGATTGAAGACACCGCACACGTAGTGGTTGCGGCTCACCAGCTCCACCGCCGACTCGGTGTTGCTCACCTCGTCGATCTCGGGCAGGCCCACCGCGCACAGGCGCAAGCGCAAGGTTTCGCGCTCGGCCAGGTCACTGCTCACCAGCAAGGCCCGCCGCAACGGGGGCAGCGGCTCGGACTGATCGCCGCCCAACGGCGCCGGTGACGTGAAATCCAGGTCCAGGTAGCCCGAATCCACCAGACGGGCGGCATAGACCGCGTCCAGGTCGTGCAGAACGTGCGCCCACTGGATGGGCCGCTGCATCACGCGCCAGGCATGGTCTGGCGCGTCCGGGCCGACCCAGATCAGGCGCTGGCCGGTCGGCGTCTCCTTCGCGTGAGACAGCACCGCCTCAGCGCTTTCGCCGTCCACCAGCAGCACTTCCGCGGTCATCAGCGTGGGCTGGGCGCCCGGCGCCACCAGCGGCACCCAGGGGGCGTACGAGACGTCCCGGTCTTCCGACAGGCGAAAAATCGTGTTGAGCGCGTGGCGTTCCACATCGGTGAAACCCACCACGCTCACATAAATGCGCTGGTTCAGCATGGCGCAGATGTTACGACGGACACATCCCCCATCCGGGTGATCTCGGTCACACAGCATCCGTCCTTGCTGGGGTTGCTTATTCGATATAGAAATAAATGCATAAATAAAAAGTCGTTTGTTATCTAAGAGGCCGCACCTACAGTGCGCCCCATGCCTGAATTCGCCCTCATCTTTGCCGGCTTTGCGGTCGGTCTCATCGTCGGACTGACCGGCGTGGGCGGTGGCTCGCTCATGACGCCGATCCTGATCTTCTTTTTCGGCATCAAACCGTACATGGCGGTGGGCACCGACCTGCTGTTCGCCGCCGTCACCAAGGCCGGCGGCACGCTAAGCCTGGCGCGCCAGCGGCTGGTGCCCTGGCGCGTGGTGGCCCAGTTGTGTGCCGGCAGCATCCCGGCCGCGTTGGCCACCCTGTGGGTGTTGCACAGCATCGGCCCGGCGGACCCGAAGGTGCAGTCGGTCATGACGCACACCCTGGGCGTGGCCCTGCTGCTGACGGCGGCCGCCATGCTCTACAAGGCCGCGCGCGGCAAGCAGTTGCCCCGCACGCTGCCCGAAGGCCAGTTGCACGACGCAACGCTTGCCCGCCACTGGAGCCTGCCGGTGCTGTTCGGCGCCGTCATCGGCACGCTGGTCACGCTCACATCGGTTGGCGCCGGCGCTATCGGCGTCTCGGTGCTGCTGCTCCTCTATCCCCTGTTGCCGCTGCCGCGCATCGTGGCGGCCGACATCGCCTACGCCGTGCCGCTGACCCTGGTGGCCGGCCTGGGGCATGCCAGCCTGGGTTCGGTGGACTGGCCGCTGCTGGTGCAGCTGCTGGCGGGCTCGCTGCCCGGCATCTGGCTGGGTACCCGCCTGATGCGGCACACGCCTGAACGCCTGGTGCGCTCGATGCTCTCGCTGCTGTTGGCCTACGCCGGCACGAAGCTGATCGCCTTCTGAGTTTCGATTCCTGTTTCCCAAGACATCCATGTACCAGTATTCCGATTTCGACCGTCAGTTCGTCCAGCAGCGCGCGGCTCAGTTCCGCGACCAGCTCGACCGCTTCCACGCCGGCACCCTCGGCGGTGAGGAGTTCAAGCCGCTGCGCCTGCAGAACGGCTGGTACGTCCAGCGTTTCGCGCCCATGCTGCGCGTGGCCGTGCCCTACGGTGAAATCAACAGCGCCCAGCTGCGTGCCCTGGCCCAGGTCGCCCGCGACTTCGACCACAAGGAGGTTCACGACATCTCCAAAGCCGTTGTCGCGCTTGCCGACGTGCCCAGCCTGCCCGACCGCTGCGCCCACTTCACCACGCGCCAGAACGTGCAGTTCAACTGGATTCCCCTGAGCCGCGCCGCCGACGTGATGGACCTGCTGGCCAGCGTGAACCTGCACGGCATCCAGACCAGTGGCAATTGCATCCGCAACATCACCACCGACGCCCTGGCCGGTATCGCGGTGGACGAGGTGGCCGACCCGCGCCCGTTCGCCGAAATCATGCGCCAGTGGAGCACGCTGCACCCGGAATTCGCCTTCCTGCCACGCAAGTTCAAGATCGCCATCACCGGCGCCCGCGAGGACCGCGCCGCCACCCCCTGGCACGACGTGGGCCTGCGCCTGCTGCGCAACGTCGATGGCGACCTGGGCTTCCAGGTCCGCGTGGGCGGTGGCATGGGCCGCACGCCCATCATCGGCGCGGTGATCCGCGAGTTCCTGCCCTGGAACCAGATCCTCAACTACCTCGAAGCCATCGTTCGCGCCTACAACCGCTTCGGCCGCCGCGACAACAAGTACAAGGCCCGCATCAAGATCCTGGTCAAGGCCGAAGGCCAGTCGTTCACCGACCAGGTCGAAGCCGAGTACCGCGACATCGTCGAAACAGACGGTGCGCCGCACACCATCACCCAGGCCGAGCTGGACCGCGTGAGCGCCTTCTTCGTGCAGCCGCAGCTCAGCTGCGACCGCAAAAGCGCCGACGCCAAGATCGCCAACATCCTCAAGGCCGCGGCCGAGGACGACATCGAGTTCAGCCGCTGGCTGGTGCGCAACGTCAAGCCGCACCAGAACCCCGATCTGCGCGCCGTCACGCTGTCGTTCAAGCGCGTGGGCTCGGCCCCGGGCGACGCCAGTGCCGACCAGTTGGAGCGCGCCGCCGAGCTGGTGGACCGCTTCTCCAGCGGCGAAGCGCGCGTCACGCACGAGCAGAACCTGCTGCTGCCCTGGGTCAGCTGCGACCAGCTGCCCGAGCTGTGGCGCGAGGCGCGCCGCCTGGGCCTGGCCAAGCCCAACATCGGTCTGCTGACCGACATGATCGCCTGCCCCGGTGGTGACTTCTGCGATCTGGCCAACGCCCGCTCGCTGCCCATCGCCCAGTCCCTGCTGGCCCGTTATCAAGACCTCGACGAGCTGCACGACCTCGGCGAAATCGACCTGCACATCAGCGGCTGCATCAACTCGTGTGGCCACCACCACAGCGGCCACATCGGCATCCTGGGCGTCGACAAGGACGGGCAGGAGTGGTACCAGGTCACCCTGGGCGGCTCCGACGGCACGCGCCTCTCGGGCGAAGCTGTGCCCGGCAAGGTGATCGGCCCGTCGTTCGCGGCGGACGAAATGGTGGACGTGGTCGAAGCGCTGATCGACACCTACCGCGCCCAGCGCCAGCCCGCCGAGACCTTTGTCAACACCGTCAAACGGGTCGGCGTCGAACCGTTCAAGACCGCCGCCAACGCGGTGCGCGTGGCCACGGCCCGCCACTCCGTCGCTGCCTGAAACCGCACCAGCACACGACATGAAACCCACGATTGAACTCTTCAAGGCCGACAGCTTCACCGCCGACGAGAACGGCGTCCTGACCCTGGCCAACGACGCCGACCCGCGCGACGCCGCGCTGGACGGCATCCACACCGTGGTGCTGCAGTTCCCTGCCTTCACCGATGGCCGCGCCTTCAGCCAGGCCTTCCTGCTGCGCCGCCGCCTGGGCTTTGCCGGCCAGATCCGCGCGGTGGGCGACGTGCTGATCGACCAGCTGGTGCAAATGCAGCGCAGCGGCTTCACGCAGGCCGTGCTGCGCGCCGACCAGAGCGTCGAACACGGCCGACAGCTCCTGGCCCAGTACGACGCCTTCTACCAGGGCGATGCGGTGGATACCCGCCCCCATTTCGCCACGGCCTGAGCGACCAGAAGACACACCATGAGCACCCTCGACCTCGCCAACATCAACGCCGAACTCGGCCGTGACGCCCCTGCCCTCGTGAAGTGGGCGCTCGGCCTGGGCAAGACGTCCATCGTCACCACCAACTTCCGCCCGTTCGAAGCGGTCATCCTGCACCTGGTCTCTCAGGTGAAGCCCGATGTGCCCGTGGTCTGGATGGACAATGGCTACAACACCGAAGCCACCTACCGCTTCGCCGACGAGGTGACGAAACAGCTGAAGCTGAACCTCAAGATCTACCTGCCGCGCCGCTCGCGCGCGCACCGCGAAGCCGTGGAAGGCGCCACGCCCGCGCTGGACGATCCGCGCCATGCCGCCTTCACCGAAGAAGTGAAGCTCGAGCCCTTTGCCCGCGCGCTGCGCGAGACCGCCCCCAAGGTCTGGTTCACCGCCCTGCGCGCCACCGACACCGCTGTGCGCGCCCAGATGGACCCGGTGAGCATCAATCCCGACGGTCTGATCAAGGTCGCGCCGCTGCTGCACTGGACGTCCAAAGACCTCTACCAGTACTGCGAGATCCACGGCCTGCCCAACAACTTCGATTACGTGGACCCGACCAAGGGCGAAGAGAACCGCGAGTGCGGCCTGCACCTGGCCCATTGAAGGCGCCCCACCCAACCAAACGCCAGAAACCGATCATGAACGCCCGTACCGACACCGCCGTGCTGCAATCCGCCGAACACCATCTGAGCAACGCCCACCTCGACGCGCTCGAAGAGGAAACCATCTTCATCCTGCGCGAAGTCGCAGCGGCGTTCGAGCGTCCCACGCTGCTGTTCTCGGGCGGCAAGGACTCGCTGGTCATGCTCAAGTGCGCCGAGAAGGCGTTTGGCGTGGGCCGCATCCCCTACCCGCTGTTGATGATCGACACCGGCCACAACTTTCCCGAAGTGACCGACTTCCGCGACAGCCGCGCCGCCGAACTGCAGGCCGAGCTGATCGTGCGCAGCGTCGAAGACTCGATGGCCCGCGGCACTGTTCGCCTGGCCCACCCCGGCGAGAGCCGCAACGTGCACCAGTCGGTCACGCTGCTCGAAGCGATTGAAGAGTTCCGCTTCGACGCCCTGATCGGCGGCGCCCGCCGCGACGAAGAGAAAGCCCGCGCCAAGGAGCGCATCTTTTCGCACCGCGACAGCTTCGGCCAGTGGCAACCCAAGGCCCAGCGCCCCGAGCTCTGGACCCTGTTCAACACCCGCCTGGCCCCGGGCGAACACTTCCGCGTGTTCCCCATCAGCAACTGGACCGAACTGGACGTGTGGCAGTACATCGAGCGCGAAAACATCGCCCTGCCTTCGATCTACTACACGCACAAGCGCGAGGTGATCGACCGCCGCGGCCTGCTGGTGCCCGTGACCGAGCTGACCCCGCCCAAGGACGGCGAAACCGTCCAGATCCGCGACGTGCGTTTTCGCACCGTGGGCGACATCACCTGCACCTGCCCGGTGGAAAGCCTGGCCGCCACGGCCGGCGACATCGTGATCGAGACGCTGGCCGCGGATGTGAGCGAGCGCGGCGCGACGCGCATGGACGACAAGACGTCGGAAGCTTCTATGGAGAAGCGTAAGAAGGACGGGTACTTCTGACCCCCCCGCGCCGCGCCTAAGGGCGCGTCACCCCCCAGGGGGCGGCGCTGGCGGCCCGGCAAAGCCGGTTCCGCGGCGCCCTTGATTTGGACACCTCTCGCGAAAGTTTTGTATGAACGCTGTTGTTACCCCCTCCACCGCCGCAGACACCCGCACCGCGCTGAAGTTCATCACCTGCGGCTCTGTCGATGATGGCAAGAGCACTCTCATTGGACGTCTGCTGGTCGACAGCAAGGCCGTGCTTCAGGACCACCTGGCCGGCGTCCAGCGCCAGGGTGAGACCGACCTCGCCCTGCTGACCGACGGCCTGTCGGCCGAGCGTGAGCAAGGCATCACCATCGACGTGGCCTATCGCTACTTCAACACCGAAACCCGCAAGTTCATCATCGGCGACGCACCCGGCCACGAGCAGTACACCCGCAACATGGTGACCGCCGCTTCCGCCGCCGACGCCGCCGTGGTGTTGGTGGACGCCACCAAGCTGGACTGGAAAGACGCCGGCCTGAAGCTGCTGCCGCAGACCCGCCGCCACTCGCTGCTGCTCAAGCTGCTGCGCGTGCCGTCCGTGGTGTTCGCCGTCAACAAGCTCGATGCGGTGGAAGACAGCGCCCTGGCCTTCGCCCACATCAGCGGTGCGTTGGCCGCCTTCGCTGCCGACGCCGGCATCGCCGTCACCGCCACCGTGCCCGTGTCCGCCCTCAAGGGCTGGAACGTGGTCGACGCCGCGGCCGACGCCGGCTGGTGCGGCTACACCGGCCCCACGTTGCTCGCCATCCTGGAGCAGTTGCCCGTGACCGCAGCCGACACCACCCTGCCCTTCGCCTTCCCGGTGCAGTGGGTCGAGAAGTTCTCGTCGTCGTCCGACACCAGCCAGGGCCGCCGCGTGTTCTGGGGCCGTGTCGCCACCGGCGCCGTGCAGCCGGGTCAGCAGATCAAGGTCATGCCCAGCGGCCAGACCGCCACCGTGGCCCAGGTGCTCAACCACGTGCGCAACCCCCAGGCCGTGCCCGCCGGGCACAGTGCTGGCATCGTGCTCGACCGCGAGGTGGACGTCTCGCGCGGCGACTGGCTGCTGGCCGTCGACCCACAGGGTCAGTCGCTGGAAGCCAGCCGCGAGATCCGCGCCACCGTCGCCTGGATGGACGACGAAACCCTGGTCGCGGGCCGTGTCTACTGGGCGCTGCACGGCCACCGCTGGGTCAAAGCCAAGGTCAAGCGCATCGTGCACAAGCTCGACATCCACACGCTGGCCGAGGAAGACGCCACGCAACTCGAACCCAACGCCATCGGCCACATCGAACTGGCGCTGCAGGAGCCGCTGGCCACCGCTCCGTTCGCGCAATCGCGCGCCCTGGGTTCGCTGGTGCTGGTCGACACCGCCAGCCACAAGACCTCCGGAGCCTTGCTGGTGAACTGAGAGCGCCCGGCGCCGCTTAATCTGCATCAAGGCCAAGGGCATGACCATGCCCGGCCTTTGCGCACCCCCTAAAATCTCAGGTTTGATCGATTTCTCTCCCACACCATGACCCACGTCGTCACCGAATCCTGCATCCGCTGCAAATACACCGATTGCGTTGATGTCTGCCCAGTGGACTGCTTCCGCGAAGGCCCCAACTTCCTGACCATCGATCCGGACGAGTGCATCGACTGCGCGGTCTGCATCCCCGAGTGCCCGGTCAGCGCCATCTTTGCGGAAGAAGATTTGCCCAAGGACCAGGTGCACATGACCGCGCTCAACGCCGAGCTGGCCCAGCTGCCCAACTGGAAGAGCATCACCAAGCGCAAAGAACCGCTGCCCGACCACGAGCAATGGAAAGACCGCTCGGGCAAGCTGTCCGAACTGATCCGCTGAACATGGAACCCCGGCCAGGCGACGTGGTGCCCGCGGCCATGTCTGCCATTGCAGCCGATGCCGTGGTCATCGGCGCTGGCCCCGTGGGCCTGTTCCAGGTGTTCGAACTGGGCTTGCTGGACATCCGCGCCCACGTCATCGACGCCCTGCCCCACGTCGGCGGTCAGCCGGTGGAGCTCTACCCCGACAAACCCATTTACGACATCCCCGGTCTGCCGTTCTGCACCGGACAGGGCCTTGCCGACGCCTTGCTGCGCCAGAGCGCGCCGTTCGCACCCCAATTTCATTTGGGCCAGACGGTCACCGCACTCCACCTGCAAGCCGATGGCCGGTGGCTGGTGGGGACATCGACCGGCACCCAATTCCTGACCAAGACCGTGTTCATCGCGGCAGGGGTGGGCGCTTTCGAACCGCGACGCATCAAACTCGCCGGCATCGAAGCCCATGAAGGACGGCAACTGCATTACCACCTCGGCGCGCCTTCCGCATACGCCGGGCAGGATGTGCTCATCCTGGGCGACACCGACAGGGCCATCGAAGCCGCGCTGACCTTGTCGGAACAAGGCCCGCACCGCGCGCGCAGCGTGACCCTGGTCCACCGCCGAGACAGTTTCAAGGCCGAGCCGGAACGCGTGGCCCTGATGCGCGAGCGCTGCGCTGGCGGCGCGATGCGCTTCGTCGCTGGGCAGATCACCGGCCAAGACACACAAGACAACCGACTCCGTGCCGTGCACCTCACGCTACCCGACGGTACCGGGCGCGACATTCCCGTGGACACGCTGCTCGTGTTGCAAGGCCTCTCGCCCCAGTTGGGTCCTTTGATCGACTGGGGACTGGCCATGGAGCGCAAGCAGTTGGTGGTCAACACCGAGACCTTCGGCACCACCGCGCCGGGCATCTTCGCGGTGGGCGACATCAACACCTACCCCGGCAAACGCAAGCTGCTGGTCTGCGGCTTTCATGAGTGCACCCTGGCGGCCTACGGCGCTGCCCCCATCGTCCACCCTGCTCGCCCGGTGCTCCTGCAATACACCACCACCAGCACCCATCTGCATCAGGCACTGGGCGTCGCTCATGACGCAAACGGTGGATCGCCCAACAAAAGCTGAAAAATTTACAGCCAGCTTCAAAAGGCGAAAAAATCGCACTATAATTTGAGGCTGTTCCCTGATAGCTCAGTCGGTAGAGCGACGGACTGTTAATCCGCAGGTCCCTGGTTCGAGTCCAGGTCGGGGAGCCAAAAAATCAAATCAAAGGCCTTCTTCGGAGGGCCTTTGTCGTTTCTGCCGCCTTCACTCCACTCCATGACATTGCCCGCCAAGAAAACCGCCTTCTGGATGGCCTTGCTGGTTCTCAGCGTCCTGTCGCTCATGCCCACCGGACTGCTGCCGCCGCAGGTCTTCAGCCTGTGGGACAAGGCACAACATGCGCTGGGTTTTGGCGGCCTCACGCTGCTGGGACTGCTGGCCTATCCCCATTCAGGCGTGCGACTCCCCCTGCTGCTGCTGGCGCACGGCGCCCTGATTGAAGTGGCGCAGGCCGCCACCGGTTGGCGTTACGGCGATTGGCTAGACTTGCTGGCCGATGCGGTCGGCATCGGGTTGGTAACGGCCTGCTGGTGGGCCATGACCATGCGCCGGGAACGCGGGCACTGAACTAACGGAGGTCTGCGAGGGACCATTGCGCACGGGGCATGCGGGCGCTCGCACAATAGCGGCATGACTCAGCCGCCACCGACCCGTCCATTGCCCTGGCTGGAGCCTGGCCAGGCATTCCCGCCGGTCGAATCGGCATGGGGTGACAGCGACCCAGCGCCTGGCTTGCTGGCCGCGGGCGGCGTGCTGGATGTGCCGACCCTCGTCTCGGCCTACTCGGCCGGCATCTTTCCTTGGTACAGCACCGGGCAGCCGGTGCTGTGGTGGAGCACCAACCCCCGGATGATCCTGCACCCGGCCGACTTCCGGCTGCACCGCTCGCTGCGCAAGACGTTGCAGGGATTGCTGCGCGAGGGGCGGTTGCAGGTGCGCATGGACCACGACTTCGAGCGCGTGATCCGCGCCTGCGCCCACGCACCGCGCGAAGGCCAGAACGGCACATGGATCCTGCCATCCATGTTGCAAGCCTATGTGGCCTTGCATCGCGCGTCGTTGGCCCACAGTGTCGAAACCTGGATCGACGGCGAGCTGGCGGGCGGACTGTATTGCGTGAACCTGGGCGCCATGGTTTTTGGCGAGTCGATGTTCAGCCGACGCAGCGACGCGTCCAAGATAGCACTGGCCGCCCTGGTCGCCTTTGCCATGGCCCACGGACTGCCCCTCATCGACTGCCAACAGGAAACCGCACACCTGGCCTCGATGGGGGCCCGTCCGCAGCCGCGCGAGGTGTTCTGCAAGCAACTGCGCCAGGCCCTCCTGCATCCGAGCCCCGTCTGGAAATTCGAGCCCGTATACTGGAACCAGCTTCTTCCCAACGGTTCGGCCCCCGCGTGACCCACCCGAAAGAACTCCCGCTCCAGGCGCTGCAGTTTTATGCCACAGCGCCATACCCTTGCAGCTACCTGGCAGGACGCCAGGCCCGCTCGCAGGTGGCCACCCCCAGCCACCTCATCCACAACGACGCGTACTCCGACCTGGTCACACACGGTTTTCGCCGCAGTGGCATGTTCACCTACCGGCCGTACTGCGATGGCTGCCAAGCTTGCGTGCCCTTGCGCATCCCGGTCAACGACTTTCAGCCCAGCCGCAGCCAGCGCCGCAGCCTCTTGCGACACGCCCACCTGGAAACGCGCGTCCTCAAACTCTGCTTCATCCCCGAGCACTACCAGCTCTATCTGCGCTACCAGAACAGCCGTCACGCAGGCGGCGGCATGGACCACGACAGCATCGACCAGTACACCCAGTTTCTGCTGCAGAGCCGTGTCAACTCCCGTCTGGTGGAGTTTCACGAACCGGCCACCCATGACCAACCCGCGCGATTGAAGATGGTGTCCATCGTCGACGTGCTCAACGATGGCCTGTCTGCGGTGTACACGTTCTACGAACCGCACGATGCGGCCAGCTATGGCACTTACAGCGTCATGTGGCAGATCGAGCAGGCCCGTGCGCTGGAACTGCCCCACGTTTATCTGGGCTACTGGATCGAGCAGAGCAGCAAGATGGCCTACAAATCCGGCTTTCGGCCCCACCAGCTCCTGATCGACGGTCATTGGGTGAACAGCAACTGATCCCGGCCATGACCAGTGCTTCGACAGGCACGCTTCGTCCAGTCGGGTGGTAATTTCATCTTGTAAAATAGCAGCAACCTTTTTGCTGCCATGAACAAAAGAACCGACAGCCTGCCCAGCACACCGACCGTCCAGGTGATCGAACGCATGTTCAACCTGCTGGAGGTGCTGGCCTCCCGAGAAGAACCCGTGTCGCTCAAGGAGATCAGCGAGAAAACCGGGTTGCATCCATCCACTGCACACCGCATCCTGAACGACCTCACCATCGGTCGCTTTGTGGACCGTCCTGAAGCTGGAAGCTACCGCCTGGGCATGCGCCTGCTGGAACTTGGCAACTTGGTCAAAGCACGCTTGAGCGTGCGCGACGCCGCGCTGCAACCCATGCGCGAGCTGCACAAACTGATCCAGCAACCGGTCAATCTGAGCGTGCGCCAGGGCGACGAGATCGTGTACGTGGAACGCGCCTACAGCGAGCGCTCAGGCATGCAGGTCGTGCGTGCCATCGGCGGCCGCGCGCCCTTGCACCTCACGTCGGTGGGCAAGCTGTTCTTGGCTGCCGACGAACCACAACGCGTGCGGGCCTACGCCACGCGCACCGGTCTGGCTGGCAACACCCGCAACAGCCTGACGCAGCTGCCCACGCTGGAGCGCGAACTCAACCAATGCCGTCAGGCTGGCCTGGCCCGCGACAACGAAGAGCTGGAGCTGGGCGTTCGCTGCATGGCTGCTGGCATCTACGACGATCAGTGCAAGCTGGTGGCCGGTCTGTCGATCTCGGCACCGGCCGATCGCATCGACGAAAACTGGGTGCCCAAGCTGCGTTCCACGGCGGCAGAAATCTCGGCCGCGCTGGGTTGTCCCAATGCGCAGGCGCTGCTGAGCGGAAGCCGCTGAGCGCTCACCAAAACGCACCAACGAAAACGGCCCTTCGAGAAGGGCCGTTTTTCATGCGTTCAGCGCTGTCATCAGCCTTGTGGCCGGATGAAATATTGCTGGATGCTCTGCGCCTCGACCCAGCGGCGAACACGCTCGGCATCCTGCGCACGGCTGAGTTTGCCGGCCGAGTCCAGAAACACCATGATCAGCTTGCGACCCGCCACCTTGGCCTGCATCACCAGACAGCGCCCCGCCTCTGAGATGTAGCCGGTCTTCTGAAGACCGATTTCCCATTCCGGGTTGCGGATCAGCCGATTGGAATTGTTGTACTGCAACGTGCGATGGCCCAACTCCAACTGATGGCTGGGCGAAGTGGAAAGGTTGCGCAGAATGGGGCGTTCATAGGCCACCGAAACCAGCGTCGCCAAATCGCGGGCGCTTGACTGGTTCTGGCTCGACAGGCCGGTGGGTTCCACATAGCGGGTGTCGCGCATGCCCAGCTCTCGCGCCTTGGCATTCATCAAGCGCACAAACTGATCGGGCCCGCCTGGGAAGGTGCGACCCAGAGCGTTCGCCGCACGGTTTTCGCTCGACATCAGAGACAGGTGCATCAGCTCACCACGCGAGAGCGTGGTCCCCACCGCCAACCGGCTGTTGCGGTACACGGCTGCATCTTCTTCGGTGATGGTGATCTGTTCGTCCAGCGACAGATTGGCATCGGCGATGACCAATCCGGTCATCAACTTGGTCAGCGACGCGATGGGCAGCACGGCAGTGTCGTTCTTGCTGAAGAGCACCTCGCTGGTTTCCTGGTCCACCACCAGCGCCACGCTCGAATTGAGATCCAGCGCATCGTGCGAATCTCGCAGCCCCAGGCGCTCACCGGCCGACACGCGGGGCTCCACCGGAACGCGAACCACCGATGCCGCCATCAGCTCGGCTCGCGCGTTGGCGCGGTTTTTGACCGCGGCTACACGAAGCGTCGGTTTCTTCTGGTTCGCTTCGCGGGCCAGGCGTTCTGGCCGACCAGCCTTGGCCATCTTGGTAGCACGCCCACTGGAGGACTTCGCCTGGGCCACACCCTTCTTGCTGCTGCGAGCAGCAGCAACGACCACCTTCTTGCCACTGGTCTTTTGTGCCGTGCGCTGCTTGGGGGTGCCCTTGGCCGCCAACGGCTTGGCTGCAACGGCTTTTTTGGCCTTGCCATTACCAGCAGCGGCGTTGGCTGCGTGAGCCGCAAATGAAAGCGACAAACCCACCGCCAGCACCGCACTGGCCGCCAGCTGCAGCGCGTAACGAATGCTTTTCATGCGATGAATCATGTGCCCACTCCAACCTAAAAACCCAACAGGATCAGAGTATAGGCATAAGCAAAAAAACTAGCAATATCAAAAACTTGTAAACGCTTTCTCATGACGGGTCGAAATGCCCCCCATTTCGTGGACATTTCGACCATCCTGAGTAAGTTTGTTTGACAAGTCCTTGATTTTTTTAACTTTCAGCCTTGAGCCGCGACACGATCGGCCTTGCTGCTGAGCTTGTTGAGCGCACTCAGATAGGCCTTGGCCGACGCCACGATGATGTCCGGGTCTGCTCCTACACCGTTGACCACGCGGCCCGAGTGCTGCAGACGCACCGTCACCTCGCCCTGGCTCTCCGTCGAACCGCTGATGGCGTTGACCGAGTACAGAACCATCTCAGCGCCACTCTTGACGTGCGTTTCGATGGCTTTGAGTGATGCATCCACCGGGCCATTGCCATCGGCCGAGACCTTCACCTCTTTGCCTTCGACCGTGATCACGATCTCGGCGTGCGGGCGCTCACCGGTCTCGGACCGCTGGGCCAGAGATACGAAACCGTAATGCTCCTTCTCAGCGGTCACGCTCTCGTCGCTGCACAGAGCGAGGATGTCCTCATCGAAGATTTCGCTTTTGCGATCGGCCAGTTCCTTGAACCGGGCAAAGGCGGCGTTGATCTCCGATTCCGATTCCATCTCGATCCCCAGGTCCAACAAGCGCTGCTTGAAGGCGTTGCGGCCACTGAGCTTGCCGAGCACGATTTTGTTGGCGCTCCAGCCCACATCTTCGGCACGCATGATCTCGTAGGTGTCACGCGCCTTGAGCACGCCGTCCTGGTGGATGCCCGACGCGTGCGCAAAGGCATTGGCGCCGACCACTGCTTTGTTCGGCTGCACCACAAAACCGGTGGTCTGGCTGACCATGCGGCTGGCCGGCACGATCTGGCTGGTGTCGATGCCGACATCGAGGTTGAAGTAGTCACGGCGCGTCTTGACCGCCATCACGATTTCTTCCAGCGAACAGTTGCCGGCGCGTTCACCCAGGCCGTTGATCGTGCACTCCACCTGTCGTGCGCCGCCAATCTTCACACCCGCCAGCGAGTTGGCCACCGCCATGCCGAGGTCGTTGTGGCAATGCACCGACCAGATCGCTTTGTCCGAGTTGGGAATGCGCTCGCGCAGTGTCTTGATGAAGTCGCCGTACAGCTCGGGGATCGCGTAGCCCACGGTGTCCGGAATGTTGAGCGTGGTCGCCCCTTCCTTGATCACCGCCTCCAGCACACGACAGAGAAAGTCCACATCGCTGCGGTAACCGTCTTCCGGGCTGAACTCGATGTCTTCCACCAGGTTGCGGGCAAAACGCACCGACTGCTTGGCCTGCTCGAACACCTGGTCGGGCGTCATGCGCAGCTTCTTCTCCATGTGCAGTGCACTGGTCGCAATGAAGGTGTGGATGCGCGCACGCTGGGCACCTTTGAGCGCCTCCGCCGCCCGCGCAATGTCGCGGTCGTTGGCGCGGGCCAACGAGCACACCGTCGACTCTTTGATGGTGTTTGCAATGGCCTGCACACAATCGAAATCGCCGTTGGAGCTGGCAGCGAAACCCGCCTCGATCACATCCACCTTGAGGCGCTCCAGCTGGCGGGCGATGCGCAGCTTCTCGTCCTTGGTCATGGACGCACCGGGCGACTGTTCGCCATCGCGCAAGGTGGTGTCAAAAATGATGAGCTTGTCGGTCATGTGATTCTCCGGAGGGTCGCCTCGTGGGCAGCACTTGAATAAACCCGCAGTAGAAAACAAAACGGCCCGCTGCGGGTGCAAACGGGCCGTTGTAGGAAGTCGCTCGCGCGTTACCGAACCTGCCCGTCAAGGACATCCAGTAGTAGCGCGAACGAAACGTGATTCATGCGGTGCAATGTAGCACAAAGCCTTGGTCATCCGCATAGAGGAAAACCATCGGCGCCATACGGACCGCATCACTCGTGCAGGCCGCGCTCGTCCGGCTCATCGGTGGACGTGCTGATGACACTGGTGGGACGTCCCTTGGACCTGCGCCAGAAGTACATCGCATAGCCCGAGAAGCCGTAGACCAAGAACAGTCCGAACAGCACCGTGGGCGGGTGGATGTTGATCACGGCAATGCCCAGCGCCACCAGCACGATGGCAGCGAACGGCACGCTCTTCTTGAGACTGAGATCCTTGAAGCTGTAGAACGGAACGTTGGTGACCATGGTCAGGCCCGCATACAGCGTGAGGGCGAACAATGGCCAAGTCATCGCCGTGCGGTCCAGCTCCAGCTCGTTGGCCAGCCAGATGAGACCGGCCACCAGGGCCGCGGCCGCAGGCGATGGCAGGCCCTGGAAGTAACGCTTGTCCACCACGCCGGTGTTGACGTTGAAGCGCGCCAGACGCAGCGCCGCGCAGGCACAGTACACAAAGGCGGCGATCCAGCCCCAGCGACCGATGTCCTTGAGCACCCATACGTAGGCCACGAGCGCTGGAGCCGCGCCGAAGGAGACCATGTCCGACAGGGAGTCCATCTGCTCACCAAACGCACTCTGCGTGTTGGTCAGGCGTGCGACGCGCCCATCCATGCTGTCGAGCACCATTGCTGCAAAGATGCCGAGGGTCGCCAGATCAAAGCGGCCGTTCATGGCCATGACGATGGCGTAGAAGCCGCCGAACAAGGCTGCCAAGGTGATCATGTTGGGCAACATGTAGATGCCCTTGCTGCGCTTGGGGGGCTCCTGCCCGCTGTCCTG
>CALRYD010000020.1:0-72131 GCA_943372305.1 Hydrogenophaga intermedia
GCTGCGCTGGTGGGCCGGTGTGCTGACCGGCGGGCCGGGCTGGGTGCTGCTGGGGGTGTGCAAGATGCTGGGCGGCGCGCTGCTGGCCTGGCTGGCGCTGTCGCACATGGTCTCGCCCGAACGCGCGGTGGACCCCAACCAGATGTACCTGGCCGCGTACGAGTACATCCTGCCCTACGGCTGGGCGGTGGCCGCGACGGCGCTGTTCGTGGTGGTCTCGCAGCTCAAGATCAACGTCACCAACGCCTACGCCGGCTCGCTGGCTTGGAGCAATTTCTTCTCGCGCCTGACACACAGCCACCCGGGGCGTGTGGTCTGGGTGGTGTTCAACACGCTGATCGCCTTCATGCTGATGGAGATGAACGTGTTCCACGCCATCGGCGAGGTGCTGGGCCTCTACAGCAACATCGCCATCGCCTGGATGATGGCGGTGGTGGCCGACCTGGTCATCAACAAGCCGCTGGGCTGGAGCCCCAAAGGCATCGAATTCAAGCGCGCCCACCTGTACGACATCAACCCTGTCGGCGTGGGTGCCATGGGCCTGGCCTCGGTGCTGTCCATCCTGGCCTACCTGGGCCTCATGGGCACGCTCGCCCAGGCCTTCTCGGCCGTGATCGCCATGGTCACGGCGCTCATCACGGCGCCCCTGATCGCATGGGCCACGAAGGGCAAGTACTACATCGCCAGACCCGCTGAAGCCAAGGTGGTTTGGCACAACCTCCGCCCTGTGAGGCGAGGGGAAGCCCATCCAGAAACACCGCGGAACGGGCTCAGCCCGGCCGCAGGTGTTGCCCCCCTTCAGGGGGGTGACGCCGCAGGCGGCGCGGGGGGTAGCCTGATCCGTTGCGTGGTGTGCGAACGCGAATACGAAGGCCCCGACATGGCCCATTGCCCGGCCTACCAGGGGCACATCTGTTCGCTGTGCTGTTCGCTGGACGCGCGCTGTGGCGACCTGTGCAAACCCCAAGCGCGCCTGCAGGTGCAGTGGCAGGCGGCGCTGCGCGCGGTGCTGCCGCAGCGGGTGTGGCCTTACCTGCAGGCGGGGCTCGCCCACTACCTGCTCATCATGGGCGTGATGGCGCCGGTGCTGGCCGCCGTGCTGGCCCTGCTGTACCGGCAGCAGGTGCAGGGGCTGGACGCCGTCTCTAGCGACGCCAGCCTGATCGATTCCGCCCTGCGCGCCGGATTCCTGCAGGTGTACGCGGTGCTGCTGCTGATCGCCGGCACGGTGGCCTGGTGGCTGGTGCTGGCGCACAAGAGCCGTGAGGTGGCGCAGGAGGAGTCCAACCGCCAGACCCGGCTGCTGATGCAGGAGATCGACAGCCACCGCAAGACCGACGAGGCCCTGCAACAGGCCCGTCACGCGGCCGAGCAGGCCAACCAGGCCAAGAGCCGCTACATCAGCACCATCAGCCACGAGCTGCGCACGCCGCTCAACAGCATCCTGGGCTACGCGCAGCTGCTGCAGGAAGACACCGGCGTGGCGCCGCACCGTGCGCAGGCCATCCGCGTCATCCACCGTGGGGGCGAACACCTGCTCTCGCTGATCGAAGGCACGCTCGACATCGCGCGCATCGAGTCCGGCAAGCTCGCGCTGGACGTCAAGCCCATGGCCTTTGCCGACACCCTGGCCGAGGTGGCCAGTATGTTCGAGCTGCAGGCCGCGGCCAAGGGCCTGCGTTTCGCCTTTGAACCGCAGGGCACGCTGCCGCAAGCCGTGCGCGCCGACGAAAAGCGTCTGCGCCAGATCCTCATCAACCTGCTGGGCAACGCGGTCAAGTTCACCCGCGCCGGGCAGGTGCGGCTGGTGGTGCGCCACGCACGCGAGATGGCGCAGTTCGAGGTGCACGACACCGGGCCGGGCATGACCGCCACCGAGCTGGATCGGGTGTTCGAGCCCTTCAACCGCGGTCAGAGCGCGGCCGGCGAACACGCCAGCGGCGGCACCGGCCTGGGCCTGACCATCGCCAAGATGCTGACCGACCTGATGGGCGGCGAAATGACGGTGCGCAGCACCCCCGGCCAGGGCACGGTGTTCAGCGTGCGCCTGTTCCTGCCCGAGCTGCACGGCGTGGCCGCGCAGCGCGCGCTGCCCGAGCCGGCCCTCACCGGCGACGAAGGGCCGCGCCGGCGCGTGCTGGTGGTCGACAACGAAGAGAGCGACCGCGAACTGCTGGCGCGCTGGCTGCAGCCGCTGGGCTTTGAAGTGCTGCTGGCCACCAGCGGGCACGACGCGCTGGCCTTGCTCGATGGCGTGGCGCCCGGCAGCGAGCTTGCGCCGCACGCCGTCTTCATGGACCTGGCCATGCCCGGTATCGACGGCTGGGAAACCTTGCGCCGGCTGCGCGCGGGCGGCTGGGCCGGCGTGCCCATGGCCATCGTCTCGGCCAACGCCTTCGACAAGGGCCTGCACAACGACCTGGGCCTGGCGCCCGACGGCGCGCCGCGCGAGCAGGCCTTTTTTGTCAAGCCGGTGCGGCGCGAGGACCTGACCACCTGGCTGGGCCAGCAGCTGGACCTGCGCTGGACGCGGGGCCAACCGGCCGGCAACACAGCGGTCGCACCCGCGCAGCCGCACCACCCCGTGCCGGTCACCCCGCTGTCGCCCGCCACCGAGCCGGCCTCGGCCCCACCGGCCGAAAGTGCCGGCGAGTTTGCACCCCTGCTCGAGCTGACCCGGCTGGGCTACACCAAGGGCATCGTGCAGTGGCTGGACGCCTGGGTGCGCCAGCGCCCCGAACAGGCCGGCTTTGCGCAGGGCCTGCGCGCACTGGCGCGAGAATTCCGGTTCGAAGCCATCGAGCAGCGCCTGCTGCAGGCCAGTGGCCGCACACCCCCTTCACCATGAACCTTCCCGCTGTGTCCCTGCCTGCCGGCGAATCGCTGGTCGTGCTCATCGTCGACGACGTGCCCGACAACGTGGCCCCGCTGCACGACGCGCTGGACGAAGCCGGCTACACCGTGCTGGTCGCGCTCGACGGCGAGGCCGCCATCCGCCGCGCCACCCAGGCCCTGCCCGATGTGGTGCTGCTCGACGCGGTCATGCCCGGCATCGACGGCTTTGAAGTCGCGAGGCGCCTGAAGGCCGCGCCCACCACCGCGCACATCCCCATCATCTTCATGACCGGCCTGACCGAGACCGAGCACCTGGTCGCCGCGCTGGAAGCCGGGGGCGTGGACTATGTGACCAAGCCCATCAAGCCGCGCGAGGTGATGGCGCGCATGGGCGTGCACCTGCGCGCCGCGCGCCATGTGCGCCAGGGGGCGGTGGAGCGCAGCCAGGCGCGCAACGCGCTGGACGCCTTCGGCTACGCCACCATCACCGTGCGCGCCCGCGATGGCCGCCTGATGTGGCAGACCCCGCTGGCGCGCGACCTGCTGGCCCGCTACTGCGGCACCGAAGCGCCCACCACGCCCCCCGCCGTGCTGCAGTGGCTGGACCGTTTGCTGCCCGACCTGCAACAGGCGCCCGTGCCCGGCCAGCCGCTGCGCGAGCCACCCCGCCTGACGATCGACCAGGGCCCGCGTTGTCTGACCTTCCGCCTGCACCAGTGCGTGGGCGACGAGGACGGCAACGAATTCGGTGAACCTGGCGACTGGCTGATCGTGATGCAGGAAACCTCCGACGCCGCGGTGCTGGAGAGCCTCGCCCAGGCCTTTGCCCTGACCGCACGCGAGGCCGAGGTGCTGTACTGGGTGGTCAAGGGCAAGATCAACCGCGACATCGGCGACATCCTGGGCGCCAGTCCGGCCACGGTGAAGAAGCACCTGGAACGCATCCACGCCAAGATGGGCGTGGAAACGCGCACCGCGGCGGCCGCCATGGCCATCAACCGAGTGCCGCTGTTGCAGCCGCGGGGCGGCTGAAACGAGGCGCCACATACGCCGGGTGGCGTACGTGGCTGGCTGTACGCCCCCGCATACGCCAACCGGCGTACAGACGCTTCTCAGGGTCTTCCCTAGCATCCGTTCGACCCCACCACCAAGCCTTCAAGGGCCGCCGCGGTGGCGAAAGTCAGACCCCCTCAACGGATGTTTTTAGGAACCTGGAGAAGCGCCATGATGCAACGTCGATTCACCCTCAAAGCCCTCTCGCTCGCGGCCACCCTGGGCGCCATGGGCCTGCCCGCCCACGCTGCCGACACCATCAAGGTGGGTGTGCTGCACTCGCTGTCGGGCACGATGGCCATTTCGGAAACCGTGCTCAAGGACGTGGCCCTGATGGCCATCGACGAAATCAACGCCAAGGGTGGTGTGCTGGGCAAGAAGCTCGAACCCGTGGTGGTGGACCCGGCCTCCAACTGGCCGCTGTTCGCCGAGAAGGCCAAGCAGCTGATCGACCAGGACAAGGTCGCCGTTGTGTTCGGCTGCTGGACCTCGGTCTCGCGCAAGTCGGTGCTGCCGGTGTTCGAAGAAAAGAACAGCCTGCTGTTCTATCCGGTGCAGTACGAGGGCGAAGAGCTGTCCAAGAACGTGTTCTACACCGGTGCGGCGCCCAACCAGCAGGCGATCCCCGCGGTGGAATACCTGATGAGCAAGGACGGCGGCAGCGCCAAGCGCTTCGTGCTGCTGGGCACCGACTACGTCTACCCCCGCACCACCAACAAGATCCTGCGCGCCTTCCTCAAGGCCAAAGGCATTCCCGACAGCGACATCATGGAGGAGTACACCCCCTTCGGTCACTCCGACTACCAGACCATCATCGCCAAGATCAAGAAGTTCGCATCCGAAGGCAAGAAGACGGCCGTGGTGTCCACCATCAACGGCGACTCCAACGTGCCTTTCTACAAGGAGCTGGGCAACGCCGGCCTGAAGGCCAAGGACGTGCCGGTGGTCGCCTTCTCGGTGGGTGAAGAAGAGCTGCGCGGCGTGGACACCAAGCCGCTGGTGGGCCACCTGGCCGCCTGGAACTACTTCATGTCCATCAAGAGCCCGGCCAACACCGAGTTCGTGAAGAAGTGGAGCGCCTACGCCAAGGCCAAGAACATCGCCGGCCACAAGGACAAGCCGCTGACCAACGATCCGATGGAAGCCACCTACATCGGCATCAACATGTGGGCCCAGGCCGTCGCCAAGGCCAAGTCCACCGACACCGACAAGGTCATCGCCGCCATGGCCGGCCAGACCTTCCAGGCACCGGGCGGTTTCGTATCCACCATGGACAAAGAAAACCACCACCTGCACAAGCCGGTGTTCATCGGTGAAGTCAAGGCCGACGGCCAGTTCAACGTGGTGTGGAAGACCAAGGGCCCGGTGCAGGCCGACCCCTGGAGCGACTACATCGCCGAGAACAAGGGCAAGAAGAACGTCCCCGAAAAGAAGTAAGCACCCCCCGCGCCGCTGCGCGGCTCCCCCCTCTCTCGCCTGCGGCGGGAGGGGGGCGACACCTGGGGCCGGCGGAGCCGGACCCTCAGTGTCCCTGGATCTGGGCGTGGCTGGCGTTGGCCTGTGTGGTCTGACTGCAGAGCCTGCATGGTGTTGAATTTGATTGAGGACTGTTCATGAAGACGCATTGGCTCCGTTGGCTGGGGCTTTGTTTTTCGCTCTGGCTGGGCATGGGGGCGGCCCACGCGCTCACCCCGGCCGAGGCCCTGACGCTGGCCGCGGGTGACAGTGACGAGCGCATCGCGACGCTCAACCAGCTAGCCGCGGCTGGCGATGAAAAGGGGCTGGCGCTGATCCAGGCCCTGTCCGAAGACACCGTGAAGGTGCAGGGCGAGCAGGTGCTGATCGTGGCCGCCGACGGCAGCGCCTCCGATGCGGTGACCGGCGCGGCCGTCACACCGACCGAGACCGCGGAAGACGCGGTGGTCAACAACCGCCTGCGTGGCGCGCTGGAAACGGCGCTGGCCACGCGGGACCTTTTTGGAACGGACGCCACCCTGCAGCGCGAGGCCGCCGGCCTGCTGCAGCGCGCAGCCTTTGATGCGCCCGACGCGAGCCAGCTACCGCTGGTGGACAAGGCCCTGGCCGGCACGCTGGACGCCAAGGCCCGCGAGCTGCTGGAGCAGGCGCGCGCCGCCATGCAGCTGGCCAGCGACGACGAGACACAGCGACTGGCAGCCGCCCAGACCCTGGGTAACATGGGCCAGCCGGCCCTGCGCCCTTTGCTGGCCGCGCAGCTGGAAGCCGAAAGCAGCGCCAGCGTGAAGGCCGCACTGAGCGCCGCCATTTCGTCGCTGGACCGTTCGCTGGCCGTGTCCAGCGCACTGTCGCAAGCCTTCACCGGCCTGAGCCTGGGCAGCATCCTGCTGCTGGCGGCGCTGGGCCTGGCCATCACCTACGGTCTGATGGGCGTCATCAACATGGCCCACGGCGAGCTGATCATGATCGGCGCTTATGCGACCTGGGCGGTGCAGGTGTTCTTCAAGAACGCGCTGCCCGGCCTGTTCGACTGGTACCTGCTGGCGGCGCTGCCGGTGGCCTTCGTCACCGCGGCCCTGGTGGGCGCGGCGATGGAGCGCACGGTGATCCGTTTCCTCTATGGCCGACCGCTGGAAACGCTGCTGGCCACCTGGGGCATCAGCCTGGTGCTGATGCAGGGTGTGCGAAGCCTGTTCGGCGCGCAGAACGTGGGCGTGGAAAACCCCAGCTGGATGAGCGGCAGCATCACGCTGCTGGGCAACCTCACCCTGCCGTGGAACCGCATCATCATCGTGGTCTTTGCCGGTGCGGTGCTGCTGGGCGTAACGCTGCTGATCACCCGCACCCGGCTCGGCCTGTTCGTGCGCGGCGTGACGCAGAACCGTCCGATCGCCAGCTGCATGGGCGTGAACACCGCCCGCATCGACACCTACGCGTTTGCGCTGGGCTCGGGCATCGCCGGCCTGGCGGGCTGCGCGCTCAGCCAGATCGGCAACGTCGGCCCCGACCTGGGCCAGAACTACATCGTCGACTCGTTCATGGTGGTGGTGCTCGGCGGCGTGGGGCAGCTGGCCGGCACGGTGTACGCCGCGCTGGGCCTGGGCCTGCTGAACAAGCTGCTCGAAGGCTGGGCCGGCGCCGTGCTGGCCAAGATCGCGGTGCTGGTCTTCATCATCGTCTTCATCCAGAAGCGGCCGCAGGGCATCTTTGCGTTCAAGGGACGCGAGACATGACCCACCCCCGTCGCTTCGCTCCGCCCCTCAAGGGGCAGTGCCTGCGGCCCGGCGGAGCCGGTTCCGCGGCACTCTGGACCTGGACTCTCGTTCGCATGGAACTGTTCTCATGACCACTGCTTCTGTTCCCCTTCCTGCGCCGGGTCCGCTGCTCACGCGCGGTGCGTTCAGCGGTGTGCTGGTCGCGCTGCTGGTGGTCTGTGCGGTGGCGCCGGCGCTCAACCTGCTGGTGCCCGAGGGCAGCGTGTTCCACCTGTCCGACTACATGGTCGGCCTGCTGGGCAAGATCATGTGCTACGCCATCTGCGCGCTGGCCATGGACCTGATCTGGGGCTACACCGGCATCCTGTCGCTGGGCCACGGCCTGTTCTTTGCGCTGGGCGGCTATGTGATGGGCATGTACCTCATGCGCCAGATCGGCCTGGACGGCAACTACAAAAGTGAGCTGCCCGACTTCATGGTCTTCCTGGACTGGAAAGAACTGCCCTGGCATTGGGCGCTGTCGGACAGCTTCATCGCCACGCTGCTGCTGATCGTGCTGGTGCCCGGCCTGGTGGCCTTCGTGTTCGGCTACTTCGCCTTCCGCTCGCGCATCAAGGGCGTGTACTTCTCCATCATCACGCAGGCGCTCACCTTCGCCGCGCTGCTGCTGTTCTTCCGCAACGAAACCGGCATGGGCGGCAATAACGGCTTCACCGACTTCAAGCGCATCCTGGGCCTGCCGATCGCCACACAAGAGATGCGCATGACGCTGTTCGTCATCACCGGTCTGGTGCTGCTGGGCTTCTATGTGTTCGCACGCTGGCTCGTCAACAGCAAGTTCGGCCGCGTGCTGCAGGCGGTGCGCGATGCCGAGAGCCGTGTCATGTTCTGCGGCTACAACCCGCTGCCCTACAAGCTCACCATCTGGACCATCTCGGCCGTGATGTGCGGCATCGCCGGTGCGCTGTACGTGCCGCAGGTCGGCATCATCAACCCGGGCGAGATGAGCACGGCGGCCAGCATCGAGATCGCGGTGTGGGCTGCGGTGGGTGGCCGGGCCACGTTGATCGGTCCCATCATCGGCGCGTTCATCGTCAATGGCGCCAAAAGCTGGCTCACGGTGAGTTTTCCCGAATACTGGCTGTATTTCCTGGGTGCGCTGTTCATCGCGGTGACGCTGTACATGCCGCAGGGTGTGGTGGGCCTGGTCAAGAAGTTCAAGAAGGGAGGCCGGGCATGACCCCCGACCTGATGGAAGCGGGCGCGCAGCGCTACGAAAAGGTGGCGGCTGCAACGCTGCACGGCCAGACCGAGTCGGGTGGCCGCAGCGCCGGCTACGGCCGCATCGCGCGCGCGGGCGAGGTGGACACCACGCACGGCCGCATCCTGTACCTGGAGGACGTGCACGTCAGCTTCGACGGCTTCAAGGCCATCAACGGCCTGAACCTGGACATCGCGCCGGGCGAACTGCGCTGCATCATCGGCCCCAACGGCGCGGGCAAGACCACGATGATGGACATCATCACCGGCAAGACCCGGCCCGACAGCGGCACCGTCTTCTTCGGCAGCACGATCGACCTGCTGCGCTACCGCGAGCCCGAGATCGCCGCGCTGGGCATCGGCCGCAAGTTCCAGAAGCCCACGGTGTTCGAGCAGCTGAGCGTGTTCGAGAACCTGGAGCTGGCGCTGGCCACCGACAAGCGCGTGGGCCACAGCATGGTGTTCACGCTCACCGGTGAAGAAAAGGACCGGCTGTCCGAGGTGCTGACGACGATCCACCTGGCCGACAGCGCTGGCCGCCAGGCCGGCCTGCTGAGCCACGGGCAGAAGCAGTGGCTGGAGATCGGCATGTTGCTGATGCAGGACCCCAAGCTGCTGCTGCTGGACGAGCCGGTGGCGGGCATGACGGACGAGGAGACCGAGCGCACGGCGCAGCTGTTCCTCACGCTCAAGGGCAAGCATTCGCTGATGGTGGTGGAGCATGACATGAGCTTCATCCGCGCGATTTCGGAGAAGGTGACGGTGTTGTGCGAGGGCTCTGTTCTGGCTGAAGGAACCTTGGACGAGGTGCAGGCGGATGATCGGGTAATCGAGGTGTATCTTGGGCGCTAATGTTTCTTTTTCGGGGCTGGTTGGCGCCTGTGGCGAGCCGGGCCGAGACCCGGCCTGCAACGACAGCCCATGCGCTTGACAACGAGGACACCCCAATGAGCCTGCTAGAAGTCAAAGACGTCAACCAGTACTACGGCGGCAGCCACATCCTGCGCAACGTCAACCTCACCGCCGAACTCGGCAAGGTCACCGTCGTGCTCGGCCGCAACGGCGTGGGCAAGACCACGCTGCTCAAATCCCTCATGGGCCTGGTGCCCATCAAGAGCGGCAGCATCACGCTGGACGGCAAACCCATTCACAACGCCACCCCCTACGACCGGGCCCGCGCCGGCATGGGCTTCGTGCCCCAGGGGCGTGAAATCTTCGGTCGCCTCACCGTGCAGGAAAACCTGCTCATGGGCCTGGCCTACAAGAAGGGCGGCACGCCCATCCCCGCCGAGCTGTTCGAGCTGTTCCCGGTCTTGAAGCAGATGCTGGGCCGCCGCGGCGGCGACCTCTCGGGCGGTCAGCAGCAGCAGCTGGCGATCGCGCGGGCGCTGGCCGCCGGCCCCAAGCTGCTGATCCTCGACGAGCCGACCGAGGGCATCCAGCCCAACATCATCAAGGACATTGGCAAGGTCATCCGCATGCTGGCCGACCGCGGCGACATGGCCATCGTGCTGGTGGAGCAGTACTACGACTTCGCCGAAGAACTGGCCGACCAATACGTGGTGATGGAGCGTGGCGAGGTGATCGCCAGCGGGCCGGGCAGCGAGATGCAGGCCAAAAACATCCGCCAGCTGGTGGCGATCTGAAAGACTGGAGCTCCCACGCTCCGCCGCTGCGCGGGTCGCTGCCCCGGTGGGGGCTTGGCCCGCCTTGGGGCGGCCCTGCGGCTGGCCCGTTCAGGCGCCGACGGCGCCCACCTTGGCCAGCAGACCCTCGGGGTTCTGCGGGCGGTAGCCCGCGGGCAGCGAAACACCACCCGCGGCGCGGCCGGTGGCGGCCTGTTCGCCCAGGCCGGCGTGGATGTCGGTGGTGCGGTACTTCTCGCGCAGCACCTGAGCTTTCTGGAGCAGTACGGCGTGGTCGGGGATGCGCTGCTGGTAGCGCTGCAGCACCAGATGGGCCGACTCGATGATCTTGGCGTTGAGGGTACGCTCGCCGTCGTCCAGCAACTTGACCACCGCGCTTTGCGGGTCGCCCTTGAGGCTGAGCGTCATGGCCTCTTCGGTGAGCTTGAGGATGTCGCTGTGCGCGTTGCGCACGCGATTGATGAAGTCGTTGCGACCCACGGCCGCGCAGGCCAGCAGTTCGGTCAGGGCACGGCTGGTGCAAAAGCGCAGGCCCATAGTGTCCACCGCAGCGTCCACCTCGTACAGCTGGATCGAACGCATGGCCAGGCGGGTCATCAGCGCCAGCAGGTTGCTGGCGGACTCGAAGTCGAAGGAAGGCTGCTGGATGGTCTTGGCCATGCGACGCACTTCTTCCAGCGCGCTGGCGGTCTGGTACTCCTGGATGAAGATCAGGGCCTTGACCACGTCCAGCAGGCGGTTCAGGCGGGGCCGGTCGGGCTGGCGCTCGATCAGGTGTTCCAGGTTCTCCTGGCAGCGTCCCAGTCCGCGGTGTTCGTTGGCGTCCAGCCGGGCAAAGGCCAGCAGCACGATGGCTTGCGGGTCGTAGAGCTTGGAATCCAGCCCGATGCGGGTGGCCCGGTCCAGCAGGGCCACGCCTTCTTCTTTTTCGCCGGCGTACCAGGCCATCATGCCGTGCTTGAGCAGCCGGTTGACCGACGCGGGTGTGAGCTGCGTCGACATCTTGAAGGTGTTGAGCGCGTTCTGGAAATTGCCCATCTCGAACTGCGCACGGCCCATCACGTCGTAGGCGTCGGTGTAGCCGGGGTCGGTCTCGATCAGGCTTTCCAGCGTCGTCACCGCGCGCTGCGGGTAGCCCGCTTCCACCTGTGCCCGGGCCACGCCCAGCTTGGCCCAGGGCAGGGTCTTGGCTTCCACCACAGCCTCGTAGAGCTTCTGCGCTTCGCCCAGGTGGCCGCTGCGCAGCATCAGTTCGGCGCCGATGCGCGCGGCGTACAGCCAGTAGGGTTTGCGTTGCTCGAAATGCAGCTTGCACAGCTGTGCCGCCTCGTCGTAGGCGTCGCGCTCGATGGCGGTGAAGATGTCCCGCAGCGCATCCTTGCGGTCACGCGCCTGGTGGATGCGTTCGACCAGGCCCGCCGCCGTGTGGGGTTTGAGCAGGTACGCGTCCAGCGCCGATTCGGCCGCTTCGGCCACCTTGCTGTAAGAGGCCTCGGACGTGACCATGACGAACACGGTGTAGAAGGGCAGCAGCTGGTTGCGCCGCAGATCGTCCAGCAGGTCCTGGCCGGTGGTGTCCTCACGTTCGAAGTACTGCTCACAGATCACCACGTCGAAGGTGCCCATTTCCAGCTTCATGCGCGCGTCCACCAGGCGCGAGACCTGCACGATGGTGCCCACGCCGGCGTCGCGCAGCTGGTTGACGATGATGGACCGCGATTGCGGATTGCCATCGATGACCATCGCCTTGGCGTCGTGCAGATCGGTCGCGCTGGGGTTCATGGTGGGAGGTGGCCAACAAAGATTCCAGAGCCCCAATGGAGGCCCTTACACCGATTCTGGGTGTGTGCCAGACACCGCGGTGCTGCGAACAGTGTGACAAAGACCGCGCTTTTCTGGTCCGTCGGCCGCCAGGCGGCGTTTGCGCGGGTCAGACGCGCCAGATGCGAGGCGCCTGCGCCGGCAGGTCCCAGGCCACCGGTCGCAGCGCTGCCCAGGCCTGCTGCAGCCGGGCCATCAGGGGCTCCACCAGCGGTGCCAGTGCCCGCACCACCAGCAGCTGCGGGTGGGGACTGGTCACGCCGGCGTGCACGCCATCGGGCCGGCGGTCCAGGGTGGTCTGCACCGCGGCCAGCAGGGCCTCGCGCCGTTCGCGCCCCAGCGGACTGCCGGTGGCCAGCACCAGCGTGCCCATGCAGCGTTGCCCGGCCAGCCCCAGGGGGGCGTTCAGCAGGCGCAGGTCGGAAGCGTCGATGTGGGCTTCCTCCAGCCACAGGTCGGGGATGGCCATGCGCTGGTGCAGGTGGCCGCTGTCGAACGGCTGACCTGCCGAGGGCAGGCCCAGCGCGGTCACGTCCCAGGCCATGAGCTCGGCGCCTGGGGCCAGCGTGGCCTGCCAGTGGTTGACGGCGTTGCAGCCGGGGTAGGCGATGGCTTCCAGCGGCAGCCATTCCAGTCGGGCACCTTCGGCCAGCGTGATGTTCACGCGCTGCGCTGCGGGCAAGCCATCGCTCGCGTAAAAGCGCGTGGCACCCGGTGTGCCGATGAAGCCGTGGGCACCGCTGTCCACCCGCACCGCAATGTCCAGCGCATCACCACCGACGAGTCCGCCCGGCGGGTGCACGATCACGTTGTGGCAGATCGCATCCCCTTCCGGGTAGAGGCTCTTGAGGATGCGCAGGGGACCATCGTGTGCGTGCTGCAGGACGGTGCGGGCGCCGTGTGCGGTGTAGTGCAGGGAGAGTTGGGCTTGCCAGGGCATCGGGCGAGTGTAGGCAGGTGCCGCGGGGCTCACCGCCGCGACCAGAAGTCGCTGTGGGGTGCGACCATCTCGGCCTCAAGTGCCGGGACGGGACCGATGACCTCGATGGCTTTCTGTCCGCGCGCGATCAGTTCGCGGCACGGCAGGGACAGGGTGGGGTTTTCGGCGTGGTTGCCGGTGAGGGCCAGCAAGGCCTCTTCACTGGCGCCGTAGACGATGCGGCCGATGTGGGCCCAGTACACCGTGCCGGTGCACATGGCGCAGGGCTCGAAGGTGGTCACCAGCGTGCAGCCCCACAGAAAGTCGGTCGGGTAGTTGAGCGACGCCGTGCGCGCCAGCGTGGCCTCCGCGTGGTGCACGGTGTCGATGTTCCCTTGCTCGGCCAGCACCGTCTCGCCATCGGGTGCCACCAGCAGCGCACCGAACGGATGGCGCCCCATGCGCATCGCTCGTAAGGCCACTTCGTTGGCGCGGCGCAGGTGTCGGGCGACTTGGTCTGGGGTCATGGTGCGAGGAATGTCCGGAGAAAAATGCCTGGTTCCAGGGACACCGCGGAACCGGCTTCGCCGGGCCGCAGGTGTCGTCCCCCCGCGCAGCAGGGGGGAAGCGCCGTCAGGCGCGCAGGGGGGTCATCCCTGACTTCCGCGGTGCGCCCAGCCCGTAGTGTGCTTCTCGACCCAGCTGAACAGCTCGTACATCACCATGGCCATGATGCCGACCACCAGCAGGCCGGAAAACGCCAGGCCCATCTGCATGGAGCTGCCGGCCGAGATCAGCAGGTAGCCGATGCCTTCGTTGGCAGCGGTCATCTCCGACACCGTGGTGCCGACGAAGGCCAGCGTGATCGCGACCTTGAGCGAGCCATAGAAGTAGGGCAGCGAACGCGGCAGGCCGACCTTGATCAGCACGTCCCAGCGTTTGGCACCCAGCACCCGCAGCACGTCTTCGAGTTCGGGCTCCAGCGTGGCCAGACCGGTAGCGATGTTGACCATGATGGGGAAGAAGCTGATTAGAAACGCCGTCAGGATGGCCGGCCCCGCGCCGATGCCGAACCACACCACCAGGATGGGCACGAAAGCCGCCTTGGGCAGGGCGTTGAAGGCGGTCATGAGCGGGTAGACCGCGGCATAGGCCAGGCGCGAGCTGCCGATCAGGAAGCCCAGCAGCACGCCGACCACGATGGCGATGCCAAAGCCCGCCATCGTCACCCAATAGGTGCGCCAGGCGTGGCCCAGGATGGTGGTCTTGTGCTCCAGCGTTTGTTCCCAGATGCGCGAGGGGCTGGGGAAGATGAACTCCGAGACACCAAAGCCCCGGCAGATGATTTCCCAGAGCAGGATGATCGCGACCAGCAAGACCAGCGGCGACCAGCGTTCCATTTGTTTCTTGTTCATGGTCGGTCCTTACTGGTTGATCGCCGCGCCGGCTTTTCTCATCGCACCGATGTGGCCGCGCAGCTCGTGCACGATGTCGGTGAAGTGCGGCGTGTAGGTGACTTCCAGATCGCGCGTGCGCGGGATGTCGATCTCGCGCTGCACCACGAACCGGCCCGGGCTGCGGCTCATGCAATACACCGTGTCGGCCAGGAACACGCTCTCGCGCAGGTCGTGCGTGACCAGGATGACGTTGAACCGCTGCGCCTCCCACAGGTCGCGCAAGGTGCACCAGAGTTCTTCGCGCGTGAACGCATCCAGTGCGCCGAAGGGTTCGTCCAGCAGCAGCATCTTGGGTTCGTGGATCAGCGCGCGGCAGATGCTGGCGCGCTGCTGCATGCCGCCCGAGAGTTCCCAGGGGTACTTTTTTTCCATGCCGCCCAGGCCCACGCTGGCCAGCAGCTTTTTGGCGCGTTCCTCGTATTCCTTGCGCCGGTCCTTGAACTGGCTGCGGTAAGGCTCCACGATTTCCAGCGGCAGCAACACGTTGTCCAGTGTGGTGCGCCAGGGCAGCAGCGAAGGCGCCTGGAAGGCCATGCCCGAGATCTTCAACGGACCGGTGACCGGCTGACCGTCGATGGTGATCTTGCCCCTGCTGGGCATCTTCAGCCCGGTGGTGAGCTTCATGAAGGTGGACTTGCCGCAGCCCGAAGGGCCGACGATGGCGATGAACTCGCCCTTCTTCACCTTGAGGTTGATGTCTTCGACGGCAAAGATGTTCTGGGCCAGCAGGTCGTCGTTGTAGGCGAGCCAGACACCGTCGAAGTTCACGAAGGCGTTGTCGCTGGAAGATGCGTCGGTCATGGAGTGGTCCTGAAAAAAAGGCCAGCCGGCGTGTGCGAGCTGGCCCAGGCCAAAGTCAAGCCAGGAGCGGGGTCACTTCTTGGCGGGCGGCAGGATGTTCAGCTCGGCCGCGCTGGGCAGCATGGAGCCGTTCCATACCACCTTGGGGTCGATGCGGGTCTTGGTGGCGTAGGCGTCGGACACCTGCGATGCCATCAGCGCCATGCGGCCGGGGTTGATTTGGCCAAAGCCTTCCTTGCGGGCGTCGGGGCTGGCCACCACCGCATCGATGGCCATCTGCAGGCGGCGGGTCTCCAGCGCGACGTTGATGATGCCGTCGCGGGCCTTCACCGTCTCGATGCCGGCGGCCGGGTTGGCCATGACTTCCTTGGCGCCCTTGGCGAACGACGCCAGGAAGGCCTTGACCGCGGCCGGGTTCTCCTTGATCAGCTTGGGGCTGGCGATGACCACGTTGCCGTAGAGCTTCACGCCGTTGTCGGCGTACGGCATGATGACCACGTCCTCGGTCTTCACGCCGCGCGCTTCAAGGTTGAGCAGCGAAGTGAACGAGAAGCCGGTGATGGCCTCGATGTCGCCGCGCACCAGCATGGTCTCGCGCAGCGGCGGGTCCATCGAGGTCCAGGTCACGTTGCCGATGTTGTTGGCTTTCTGGAAGATCGGAAACGCCTTGCGACCGGCGTCGAACACTGGCGCGCCGAGCTTCTTGCCATTGAGGTCGGCCGGCTTGGCGATGCCACTCTTCTTGAGCGCCAGCACCGCCGCGGGCGTGTTGTTGTAGACCATCATCACGGCCACCGGCTTGTTGGGGGCGTCCGGGTTGTTGGCGTGGAACTCCATCAGCGCGGCCATGTCGGCAAAGCCCATGTCGTAGGTGCCCGAGGCGACGCGGGTGACGGTGCCACCTGAGCCGTTGCCGGCGTCGATGGTCACGTCCAGGCCGGCGGCCTTGTAGTAGCCCTTGGCGGCCGACTGCAGGAACAGCGCGGCGGGGCCTTCGAAGCGCCAGTCGAGCTGGAACTTGATCGCGGTCTGGGCCTGGGCGGTGCCGAAAGCAGCAACGGCGGCCAGGGCGGCGGTGGTCTTGATGAAGTGGCGCTTGTTCATGGGATCTCCGGTGGAAAACGTTTGGCGCTGGCCAGCGGCCTGCACTCAGGCATCCTCAGCAAAATCGGTGCCAGGGATGCTGGGGGCGGCCGCCTTGAACACAGAATGTGTATACAGATTCTGGGCTGTACCCACCCGTTGCGTCATCCGGAGCAACCCTGTATTGGTGCATGCGTGGAACGGGTTGCACCACAGCGGGATCTCTCACGCACAAAAAAGGGCCCCGAGGGGCCCTGTTGCAGAGGGGAGTGGGTTCAACACCCCCCTGAAGGGGCGCGCTCAGCGCGGCGGGGGTGTTTCAATCAATGCGCGTCGGCCTGTTTGGCGGCCTGGATCGCGGCCGCGTCGTCGGCCTTGCCGCCGTTGAAGTACAGGTTGAGCAGCACGGCGCTGATGGACGCCAGCAGAATGCCGGACTCGATCAGGGGGTGGATGGCGTGCGGCATCCATTGCAGGTACTTCGGTGCGATCAACGGGATCATGCCGAAACCGATGGAGATCGCGACGATGAACAGGTTGTTGCGGTTGCCCTTGTAGTCCACGTTGGCCAGGATGCGGATGCCGGTGGCGGCCACCATGCCGAACATCACCAGGCCCGCGCCACCGAGCACGAAAGTGGGCAGCGATTCGACCAGCGCCGCCATCTTGGGCAGCAGGCCGAGCACGATCAGGATCAAACCACCGGCCACGCACACCCAGCGGCTCTTCACGCCGGTCACGCCGACCAGGCCGACGTTCTGGGAGAAGCTGGTGTAAGGGAAGGTGTTGAAGATGCCCCCGATCAGCGTGCCCAGGCCGTCGGTGCGCAGACCGGCCGTCAGCATCTTCTGGTCGATCTTCTTGCCGGTGAGGTCGCCAAGGGCGAGGAACATGCCGGTCGATTCGATCATCACCACGATCATCACCAGCGTCATGGTGAGGATGAGGATCGGGTCGAAGATGGGGGTGGCGATCTCGAACGGCAGCACCAGGTCGAACCAGTGCGCCTTGGCCACTTTCTCGAAACTCATCAGGCCCGCCATGGTGGCGACCACGCCGCCCACGATGATGCCCAGCAGCACCGAGATGTTGGCCACGAAGCCCTTGGCGTACTTGGCGATCAGCAGGATGGACGCCAGCACGATGGCGGCGATGCCGATGTGCGCCAACGGGGCGTACTTCGGGTTGGGCACCGTGCCGACGATGTTCATGCCCGCCGGTACCGGCGGCACCGCGCCGCTGGCCGAGGCCTGCTTGGCCGCTTCCAGCCAGGCAAGGTGTTCGGGGTTGGGGATGCTCGGGGCGGTGGGGCCGAAGGGATTGCCGAAGATCCAGTTGATGCCCACGCGCATCAGGCTGATGCCGATCACCGCGATGATGGTGCCGGTGACCACCGGCGGGAAGAAGCGCAGCATGCGGCTGACGACGTGCGCGATCAGGATCGAGATCACGCCCGCGCCGATGATGGCCCCAAAGATCAGGCCAGCACCTTCGGTGCCCGGGTTGTTGTTGGCCATGGCGACCATCGGTGCCACGGAGGCGAAGGTCACGCCCATCATCACAGGCAGCTTGATGCCGAACCACTGCGTCGCGCCCAGCGACTGGATCAGCGTGACGATGCCGCAGCAGAACAGGTCGGCCGAGATCAGCATCGCCACCTGCTCAGGGCTGAGCTTGAGCGCGCGGCCCACGATCAGCGGCACGGCCACAGCGCCGGCGTACATCACCAGCACGTGCTGCAGACCCAGCGCGGTCAGCTTGCCGGTTGGCAGGACTTCGTCCACGGGATGCACGGTGTTGCTCATCTGGAGGTCTCCTCGTTCGGTGGTGCCAACCCGCCTTGGCGGCGGGTCGTCGGATTGAATGCATGCAAAACTGTATACAAATTATGTGCACCGAATTATGAGGATCCCATCGGGGAAACCCTTGATCGTGGGCGTTCACGCGAGCCGTCTGTCGCCAGGAGCGAAGAAGGGCGCGCAAAAAAAGGGACGCCGAAGCGTCCCTTGGTACCGGCGTGTCGGTCCGCTCAGTTGCGTGCGTTCGACGCGGCGGCCAGGGCCGTCATGTTGAGCACGCGGCGCACCGTAGCCGCTGGCGTCAGGATGTGCGCGGTGCGCGCCACGCCGGTCAGCACCGGGCCCACGGTCACACCGCCGCTGGCGATGGACTTGAGCACGTTGTAAAGGATGTTGGCTGCGTCCACGTTGGGGCAGATCAGCAGGTTGGCCGAGCCGGTCAGCGTCGAGTCGCCCATGTAGGCCTCGCGGATCTCGGGCTGCAGCGCGGCGTCGCCGTGCAGTTCGCCGTCGCATTCGATTTCGGGGTGCTGGGCCACGAACAGGTCGCGCGCCGCGCGCATCTTCTTGGCCGAGGCACGCTTGCTGGAACCGAAGCTCGAATGCGAGAGGAAGGCCACCTTGGGCGGCAGGCCGAAGCGCTGCACTTCCTGCGCAGCCATCCACGCGATCTCGGCCAGTTGCTCGGCCGTCGGGTCTTCGTTGACGTAGGTGTCGGTGATGAACAGAGGGCCCTGGCTGGTCATCAGCGCGTTGACGGCGGCGTAGTTGTTCACCCCGGCCTTCTTGCCCAGGATGGCGTCGATGCGCTCCAGGTGGGTGGCGTAGCTGCCCACCAGGCCGCAGATCAGGGCGTCGGCTTCGCCCAGCGACACCATCAGCGAACCGATGATGGTGTTGGACCGGCGCACCGCGGCCTTGGCCACCTCGGGCGTGGCGCCGTTGCGCTTCATGAGCTGGTGGTAGTGCTCCCAGTACTGGCGGAAGCGCGGGTCGTCTTCGGGGTTGACGTTCTCCACGTCCACGCCCAGGCGGATGCGCAGGCCGGCCTTGGCGATGCGCGCGTTGATCACGGCCGGGCGGCCGATCAGGATGGGTGTGGCGATGCCTTCGTCGATCGCCATCTGCGCGGCGCGCAGCGCACGCTCGTCTTCACCGTCGGCGTAGGCCACGCGTTTTTTGTTGCCCGGCAGCGCCTTGGCGGCGTTGAAGATGGGCCGCATCAGGATGCCGGTCTGCGTCACGAAGCGCGAGAGCGACTGGCGGTACGCGTCCATGTCGGTGATGGGGCGCGTGGCCACACCCGAGTCGGCCGCAGCCTGGGCCACGGCCGGCGCGATCTTGAGGATCAGGCGCGTGTCGAAAGCCTTGGGGATGAGGTAGTCGGGGCCGAACACCAGTTCCTGCCCGGCGTAGGCGGCGGCCACTTCGTCACTGGTCTCGGCCTTGGTCAGGTCGGCGATCTGGCGCACGCAGGCCATCTTCATTTCTTCCGTGATCTTGGTCGCGCCACAGTCCAGCGCGCCACGGAAGATGTACGGGAAACAGAGGACGTTGTTGACCTGGTTCGGGTAGTCCGAACGGCCGGTGGCGATGATGCAGTCCGGCCGCGCGGCCTTGGCCACTTCGGGGCGGATCTCCGGCTCCGGGTTGGCCAGCGCCAGGATGATGGGCTGGCGCGCCATGCTCTTGACCATGTCGGCATCCACCACGCCGGCGGCCGAGCAGCCCAGGAAAACGTCGGCGCCGTTCATGGCGTCGGCCAGAGTGCGGGCGGTCGTGGTGCGGCAGTAGCGTTGCTTGGATTCATCGAGCTTGCCGGCCAGCGCGTCGGCGCGTTCGGTCTGGATCACACCCTTGGAGTCGCAGACCAGGATGTTCTCTATGTTCACACCCAGGTTGACCATCAGGTCGAGGCAGGCGATGGCCGCCGCGCCCGCGCCGCTGACGGCGATCTTGACCGATGCGATGTCCTTGCTGACCAGTTCCAGTCCGTTGATCAGCGCCGCGCTCGAGATGATGGCCGTGCCGTGCTGATCGTCGTGGAAGACCGGGATCTTCATGCGGTCGCGCAGCTTGCGCTCGATGTAGAAGCACTCGGGCGCCTTGATGTCTTCCAGGTTCACGCCGCCGAGCGTGGGTTCGAGCGCTGCGATGATCTCGACCAGCTTGTCCGGGTCGCGCTCGGCCAGTTCGATGTCGAACACGTCGATGCCGGCGAACTTCTTGAACAAACAGCCCTTGCCTTCCATCACCGGCTTGCTGGCCAGCGGGCCGATGTCGCCCAGGCCCAGCACCGCGGTGCCGTTGGTGATCACGCCGACCAGGTTGCCACGCGAGGTGTACTCGGATGCCAGCGCCGGATCGGCCTCGATGGCCAGACAGGGGAAGGCCACACCGGGCGAATAGGCCAGCGACAGGTCGCGCTGGTTGGACAGGGGCTTGGTCGGGACCACCGCGATCTTGCCCTTGTTGGGGCTGCGGTGGTATTCGAGTGCGGCGTCGCGCAGGGCTTGTTCGGCGGGGGTCATAAGGTCTCCAATGTGCGAACCGCCCGGCAGGGCGGGCGGTCATTGTGGCACGGTGTTTCGGGGCGTGATCAGGCGGTCTGCAAGAGGTCCAGCAGTGTGCGGGCGACCACCTTGGTGGCCCTGCGCAGGTCCTCGAGCACCAGGTTTTCGTCGGCGCGTTTGGCGTTCGACTCGCGCACCGTGCGCGGGCCGGCGCCGTAGATCACGCCGGGGATGCCGTGTTCGCCGTAAATGCGCACATCGGTGTACAGCGGCGTGCCCACGGCCGGGATGGCCTCACCAAACAGCTCATTGCCGTGTTTCTGGATCGCGTCCACCAGGGGTTTGTTGCCGGGCAGGGGTTTGAGCGCGCGTGCCAGCAGGATGCGTTTGACGTCCACCATGATCGCGCGACCGCCACGTGGCGGCTGGAAGCTGGCCGCCGCTTCGGCGATGGTGCGGCGCAGGGCGGCTTCGACCTCGGCCGGGTCCTCTTCGGGGATCATGCGGCGGTCCACCTTGAGCACGACCTTGCCGGGAATCACGTTGGTGTTGGTGCCGCCGCTGATCTGGCCCACGTTCAGGTACGGGTGGCTGATGCCTTCGACCTTCGACGTGACCTTCAGGTACTCGGCGTTGAGCGCGTACAGCGCGTTCAGGATGTGCACCGCGCCCTGCAGCGCGTCGGTGCCGCTGTCAGGGATGGCGGCATGCGCCATGTCGCCGTGCACCGTCACCTCCAGCTGCAGGCAGCCGTTGTGGGCCACCACTACTTGGTAGCTGAAGCCGGCCGCGATCATCAGGTCGGGCTTGGTGAGACCTTTCTTGAGCAGCCAGTCCGGACCGACCTCGCCGCCGTATTCCTCGTCGTAGGTCACGTGCAGTTCCACGCCGCCTTTCAGGGGGGCGCCGAGCGACTCCAGCGCGCGGATGGCAAAGGTGAAGTTCGCGATGTCGCACTTGCTGACCGCGGCGGCGCGGCCATAGATCTTGCCGTCCACGATCTCGCCGCCATACGGATCGTGCGTCCAGCCCTCGCCGGGCGGCACCACGTCGCCGTGCGCGTTGAGCGCGATGGTCTTGCCGCCTTCGCCAAAGCGGCGGCGCACGATCAGGTTGGTGATGGTCTCCAGGCCCGCGGCTTTCACTTCGGCTTCAGGCACGGCGTGCTTCTCGGCCTGCAGTCCCATGCCGGCCAGCAGCTTGGCCGTGCGTTCGGCGTGCGGCGCGTTGTTGCCGGGCGGCGTGTCGGTGGGCACGCGGATCAGTTCCTGCAGGAACCGCACTTCCTCATCGAAGTGTGCGTCGATCCAGGCGTCGAGTTGTTGTTGGGCGGTGGTCATGTCGGCTTTCAGTGGGCTTCGGTGGTCAGTTGTTGCAGCACGTGGTCGAAGGCCTTGACGGCCAGGTCCATGTCGTCGGCGGTGCTGGATTCGAGCGGGTTGTGGCTGATGCCGCTGTTTTCGCCGCGCACGAACAGCATGGCCTGCGGCATCACCTCGTGCAGCTTCATCGCGTCGTGCCCCGCGCCGCTGGGCATGCGGTGCAGCGGCACGCCCACGGCGGTGGCGGCGGCTTCCCAGCGCGCTTGCCAGGCGGGGGCGCTGGGTGCGGCGGCGGCGCGCATGGTTTCTTCCAGGGTGTGGCGCAGGCCGCGGCGCTCGCAGGTTTCGGCCAGCTTGGCCAGCACGTCCTGCGCCAGCGCGTCGCGCTGCGCATTGGTGGGCGCGCGCATATCCAGACTGAACTTGCAGGCGCCGGGCACCACGTTGATGGAACCGTTGGGCACCTGCAGCATGCCCACGGTGGCGACCGAGTCGCCGTCCTGCGCGGCGCGCTGCTCGGCGTACAGAATGAGTTCGGCCACCGCGACGGCGGCGTCGCGGCGGCGGTCCATGGGCGTGGTGCCGGCGTGGCTGGCCATGCCGATGACCTCGCCCAGGTAGCGAACGCTGCCGTTGATGCTGGTGACGATGCCCAGTGGCAGGTTCAGTTCGTTGAGCACCGGGCCCTGTTCGATGTGCACCTCGATGAAGCCCAGGTACTGCGCCGGGTCGCGCTGCAGCTTCGGGATGTCGTCGATGCACAGGCCGGCGTGCTGCATGGCCTCGCGCATGGTGATGCCGTCGGCGTCTTTCTGGTCCAGCCAGGCCGGGTTGAAGTGGCCGGTGAGCGCGCCCGAGCCGAGGAAGGTGGCCTTGTAGCGCTGGCCCTCTTCTTCGGCAAAGCCCACCACCTCGATGCCGAAGGGCAGGCGCTTCCCGGCCGCGTGCAGCTTCTGCACGCAGGCCATGGGCACGAAGATGCCCAGGCGCCCGTCGTACTTGCCGCCGTTGCGCACGGTGTCGTAGTGCGAACCTGTGATGAGGTACTTCGCACCGGGCGTCGCCGGTTGGTAGCGCCCCACCACGTTGCCCACCGCATCGACTTCGATCTCGTCGAAACCGCAGTCCTTCATCCAGTGACTGATGCGCTGGGCGCAGGCGCGGTGCGCATCGGTGAGGTAGGTGACGGTGAGCTGACCCTTCTCGGCGTAGCCCGGGTCGCTGTGCTGCGCCAGGGTTTCCTGCCAGTCCCACACCCGCTGGCCGTCCACCGGCTCGAAGCCGAACTTGTCGTTCAGGCGGATCTCGGCGATCCGGTGGATGTTGCGCAGGCATTCGGCGCGTTCGAAGTCCCGGTGGCCGTGCACGCGGCGCTCGAAGGCCTCGATGATCTGCGCTTTCGTCAGGCCGGTGCCGCGTGGGCCACGCACGGCCAGGATGAACGGGAAGCCAAAGCGTGCGTTGTAGTCGGCGTTGAGCTGCTGAATGTGCGCGAACTCTTCGGGTGTGCAGTTCGTCAGGCCGGCTTTGGTCTGCTCGTTGGTCGATTCGGCCGTGAGCGTCTTGCTCACCATCGCCTTGCCGGCCAGTTCCGGGTGGGCGCGGATCAGGGCCAGCTGCGGCTCCAAGCCGGCCTCGTCCAGGACGCGGGTCATCGCGTGCTTGAGTTGCGCCAGCGAGGCGAACGGCCGCTGCGCCAGGGCCTTCTCGGCGATCCAGGGCGAATGCTCGTACAGGCCTTCGAGCATCTGCAGCGCCTCGGGCAGGGGCGCGGTGTTCAATTGGTCCAGGGTCAGGGGCATGTCGACAACCTCAGGCGGCGTTCAGGGGGTGGGTGGCTTTCCAGTGCCGCGCAATGTCCAGGCGGCGCGCAACCCAGACCTGGTCGTGCGACTGGATGTGGTCCAGAAAACGCTGCAGCGCGGTGATGCGGCCCGGACGGCCGAGCAGGCGGCAGTGCATGCCGATGCTCATCATCTTGGGCCGGTCCAGGCCGTCCGGGTCGCCTTCGGCGTAGAGCGCGTCAAAGGTGTCCTTCATGTATTGGAAGAACGGGTCGGCGTGCGAATAGCCCTGCGGCAGGGCGAAGCGCATGTCGTTGCAGTCCAGCGTGTACGGCACGATGAGCTGGTGCGCGTCGCTGCCATCGGTCTTGCGCACCTTCATCCAGAACGGCAGATCTTCGCCGTAGTAATCGCTGTCGTATTCGAAGCCGCCGAAGTCGGCCACCAGGCGGCGCGTGTTGGGGCTGTCGCGGCCGGTGTACCAGCCCAGCGGGCGCTCACCGGTCAGGCCCTGGACGATCTGCATCGCCTCGGCCATGTGCGCGCGCTCGGTGGCCTCGTCGATGTTCTGGTAGTGGATCCACTTGAGGCCGTGGCAGGCGATGTCGTAGCCCAGTGCCTGAAACGCGGCGGTCAGTTCGGGGTGCCGCTGCAGCGCGGTGGCCACGCCGAACACGGTGAGCGGCAGCTTGCGTTGCTCAAACTCGCGCAGGATACGCCAGACGCCGGCGCGCGAGCCGTATTCGTAAATGCCTTCCATGCTGATGTGCCGGTCCGGGAAGGCCGCGGGGTTGAACATTTCCGACAGGAACTGTTCAGAACCGGCGTCGCCGTGCAGCACCGAGTTCTCGCCGCCCTCTTCGTAGTTCAGCACGAACTGCACCGCGATGCGCGCACCGCCGGGCCAGCGCGCATGCGGCACGTCGCGGCCATAACCAACCAGGTCGCGGGGGTAGGGGGCGGTGGAGTCGTAGAGGGGCATGTCGGTCAGGGCAAAGGGTTTTATCCAGTAGCACCGCGGAACTGGCTCTGCCAGGCCGCTGGTGCTGCCCCTAGAGGGGCGGAGCGGCTACGCGAAGCGAGCAAGCGATGGGGGTGGTCCACAAACAATGGGGTGGTCTAAGACAGCGCCATGGAAATGTCGTTGGTGGGCAGCTTGCGGTCGAAGGTCAGTCCCGCCTCCACATGCTCCAGGTGTTCGTTCATCAGGCGCACGGCCAGTGCCTCGTCCTTTGCGGCCAGGGCCTTGACGATGTCGGCGTGTTCCTCGTTGGAGTGCTCGGCCGCGTTCGTGCTCTGGTACATCAACGTGATGAGGGCACAGCGGGAAATCAGCTCGCGCAAGAGTTCGGCCAACACCTGGTTGCCCATGAGTTCGGCCATGCGCACGTGAAAGTCGCCCAGCAGCTCGGTGCGGCTGGGCACGTCTTCGTTGGCCACGGCGAGCTTTTCCTGGGCGACGTGTTCGCGCAAGGCCTTGATCTTGCTTGGGGTGACCTGGCGCACAAAGGCGCGGGTCATCTCGGCTTCGAGCATGCGGCGCACGGCAAACACCTGTTTGGCCTCGTCCACCGACGGTGCGGCCACGAAGGCGCCGCGTGCGGGCTCCAGCCGGATCAGCCGGTTCTGCGACAGCTGGAACAGCGCCTGCCTCACCAGGGTGCGCGACACACCGAAATGGTCGGCCAGCTTCTGCTCGGCCAGCTTGGTGCCGGGGTGCAGGCGGTGCTCGACGATGGCCCGGGTCAGCGACTCGACGATCTGGCTGGTGCTGGAGGTTTCCATGCGATTCATCATATCGGGAAAAACAAAAAGTGTATACAATTTTGGTCGACTAACCACACAAGGATACCGACATGGGATTGAGCACACACGTTCTGGACACCATGCACGGCTGCCCTGCCGCGGGAATGGGGGTTGAGCTGTACACCACCGACGGCGAGCAGGCCACCCTGGTCAAGCGCTTCACCCTCAACCACGACGGCCGCAACCCGGACGGTCCGCTGTACGACAACGCCAGTCTGAAACGGGGCACCTACCGGCTGGTGTTCGATGTCCAAGCCTACTTTGCGGCCAAAGGCGTGGCCCTGCCCGAGCCCAACTTCCTCAACCGTGTGGCGCTGGACTTTGGCGTGGCCCACACCGACCAGCACTACCACGTGCCCCTGCTTGTCAGCCCCTGGAGCTATTCGACGTACCGGGGCAGTTGAAAACGGGCGAAACCCTGCGCACCCGGCGGCGGGCCAAAAAAAAGCCCGCCGGTGGGCGGGCTGGAGTCTTGGAGAAAAACAGCATCAGCGGTCCCGCTGACCCTCGGTCAGCGTATCCAGCTGGAACTGGCCGCTTTCGTGCCAGAGCCAGGTGTCGGTGTACGTGACTCGGCCCAGGCGCTGCGGCACCGGATAAGGGGCGGCGGCTCGTGCGGTGCGTTCGATTTCGGCACGGGCGCCAGGGTGGCTGGGCGGGCGCAGCCAGCTCATCGACAGGATCTGACCGCGGCTGTCGATGTCCATCTGCATCACCCCCACGCCTTGCAGCAGCGGGGGCATCTTGCCTTTGTAAATGCGGTGACCGTTCTGCGCGTAGATGTGGCGGGCGCCGTCCTTGCGGTAGTCCTGGGCCGAACCCGCGGCCGACAGCTTGGCTCCCGGTGGCAGCGGTACGACCGCGGCGGGTGCGGGCGCTGGGGCGGGTGCCGTGACCACTGGTGCGGCGGGGCGCGGTGCGGGCGGCGCCGTGGGCACCGCCACGGGCGGCGGGGGCATCGGGGTCGAGCAGGCTGCCAGCAAGGCGGCCGTCAGGGCGGCCAGCAGGCCACCCAGGGTGGCGGGACGGGATGCTTGAGGTGACGGTTGGGACATGACGACTCTCAGGGGTGACAGGCTTGACGACAGCGTGGCGGTCATATGCGCCAGCGTATGCAGTGTATGGCGGTTCATCCCCGGTGCCGTGGCATGCTCGCCCGATACTGCCGGTTGTTGACCGCACTTACGTTTTTACACGTTTTTATCGCAAACACGCCACAGATGACCCGCCACCTGGACGCCTTCCTGAACCGTCTGGCGCATGAGCCCGCCGTGCTCGTCACGGTTGAGCGAACGCGCGGGTCGGTGCCGCGCGAGGCGGGCACCTGGATGGCCGTGTTCGCACAAGGACAGGTGGGCACCATTGGGGGCGGCCAGCTCGAATGGGCCACGCTGCAGCAGGCCCGTCAACGCCTGGCGGCTGGTGATGCTCAGCCCTGGGAGCAGCACGCCGCCCTGGGACCCAGCCTGGGGCAATGCTGCGGGGGCAGCCTGGTGCTGCGCTGCGAGCCCATGAGTTCGGCCGATGTCGGTGCCCATGCCCTGCGCCAGCGGCTGGCGCCGTGTCTCACGCCCGTTGCGCTGTTCGGCGGTGGCCATGTGGGGCGGGCGCTGGTGCAGGCGCTGGCGCCGCTGCCGTTCGCCGTCCATTGGGTGGACAGTCGCGACGAGGTGTTCCCGCCCGATGTGCCGGCCCAGGTGCACACCGAGCATTCCGACCCGGTGCAGGCCGCCGTGGCCGATCTGCCCACGGGCGCGCAGGTGCTCATCATGAGCTTCTCGCACGCCGAAGACCTCGACATCGTGGCCGCCTGCCTGCGGCGCCAGCGCGAGCGGGCCGACCTGCGTTTCATCGGCCTCATCGGCAGCCGCACCAAGTGGGCGAGCTTTCGGCACCGCCTGGCCGAGCGCGGTTTCACCGAGGCGGAACTGGACCAGGTCACGTGCCCGATCGGGCTGCCCGGCATCGTCGACAAGGCGCCCGAGGTGATCGCCGCGTCGGTCGTGGCGCAGTTGTTGCTTTTGGGTGCAGGCACGGGAGCGCCCTGATCCCGCGTTGTGCATGCCCCTGCGTTGCAGGGCAACTTCTGTTGGAATGTTGGCAAAAAGTGTATACACTTTTGGTTCGGTCGCAGCGGAGCGGGTGGGGCGCAACCCCACTCATCGCGGCCCTCAGTCGGCTCAGAGCGCCCGCGGTGGTGAGTCGCAAACCCTGACGGTTCCACCGTCCACGTGTTGAGGTGCCATGGAAACCTACATGCTCGATTGGGCCAATCTGCTGCTGCGCTGGCTGCACGTCATCGTTGCCATCGCCTGGATTGGATCTTCCTTCTACTTTGTCTTTCTCGACAGCAGTCTCACGCCGCCCGAGGACGAGCAACTGAAGAAAGACGGCGTCAGCGGCGAGCTGTGGGCGCTGCACGGCGGCGGCTTCTACCACCCGGTCAAATTCAAGGGCGCGCCGCCCAAACTGCCCGAACACCTGCACTGGTTCTACTGGGAGAGCTATTCCACCTGGCTCTCGGGCTTTGCGTTGTTCCTGGTCTCTTACCTCTGGAGTCCCAGCGTCTACCTGATCGACCCGCGCATCATGGAATGGTCGCCCGCCGGCGCCATTGCCGCCGCGCTGGCCTTCCTGGTGGTGTTCTGGTTCGCCTACGACGCCATCTGCCGCACGCTGGGGCAGACCCAGAACGGCGATGCGAAGGTGGGTGCCCTGGTGCTGGTGCTGGTGTGCATCGCGGCTTATGCGGCCACGCAGATGTTCGCCGGCCGCGCGGCCTTCCTGCTCATGGGCGCGATGCTCGCCACAGCCATGAGCGCCAACGTGTTCTTCTGGATCATCCCCGGCCAGCGCACCATGGTGGCCGACATGAAGGCCGGCCGCCCGGTGGACCCGATCCACGGTATCCGCGGCAAGCAGCGCAGCGTGCACAACACCTATTTCACGCTGCCGGTGCTGTTCGCGATGCTGAGCAACCACTACAGCTTCACCTACGCCCACCCGCAGAACTGGCTGATCCTCATCGGCATGATGTTCGCGGGCGCGGCCATCCGCCAGTTCTTCGTGATGCGCCATGGGTACAAGCTCGGCCGCAACCCGCACCCGTGGAAGTACGCGGCCGTGGGTGTGGTCGTGCTGCTGGGCCTGATCGTCTGGCTGCGGCCCGCGCCCGTGGCGCCCGCCGCAGCCGCCCCGGCCACGGTGGGTTACGCCCAGCTGCAGCCGGTGGTGGCGCAGCGCTGCGTGATGTGCCACGGCGAAGCGCTGCAGAGCAAGGGTGTGCGCCTGGACTCGCCCGAAGAGCTCAAGAAAAACGCCCAGACGGTCTACCAGCAGGTGGTGGTGCAAAAGCTCATGCCCATGAACAACGCCACCGGCCTGACCGAGGAAGAGAGAGCCCTTTTTGCCCGCTGGTTTGAAGCGGGCGCGCCCACGAACTGACGCGGTCCTGCGATACGCTCAGGGTTTTCCAATCCACGGGAGACCTTGAATGAAAACACGCGCAGCCGTGGCCTGGAAGGCCGGCGAACCCCTGACCATCGAAACCGTCGACCTGCAGGGGCCGAAGTTCGGTGAGGTGCTGGTCGAGATCAAGGCCACCGGCATCTGCCACACCGACTACTACACGCTCAGTGGCGCCGACCCCGAGGGCCTGTTCCCCGCCATCCTGGGCCACGAAGGCGCGGGCATCGTGGTGGACGTCGGCCCGGGCGTGACCTCGCTCAAGAAGGGCGACCACGTCATCCCGCTCTACACGCCCGAATGCCGCCAGTGCAAGTTTTGCCTCAGCCGCAAGACCAACCTCTGCCAGCTCATCCGCGGCACGCAGGGCAAGGGCCTGATGCCCGACGCCACGTCGCGCTTCTCCATCGACGGTCAGCCCATCCTGCACTACATGGGCACGTCCACCTTTGCCAACCACACCGTGGTGCCCGAGATCGCGCTGGCCAAGATCCGCGAAGACGCGCCGTTCGACAAGGTCTGCTACATCGGCTGCGGCGTCACCACCGGTATTGGCGCGGTGCTGTTCACCGCCAAGGTGGAGGCGGGTGCCAACGTGGTGGTGTTCGGCCTGGGCGGCATCGGCCTGAACGTGATCCAGGGCGCCAAGATGGTGGGCGCCGACAAGATCATTGGCATCGACCTCAACCCCGAGCGTGAAGCCATGGCTCGCCAGTTCGGCATGACGCACTTCATCAACCCCAAGGATGTGGAGGCTGCGGGCGGCAACGTGGTCGACGCCATCGTGCAGCTCACAGACGGCGGCGCCGACTACAGCTTCGAGTGCATCGGCAACACCAAGGTCATGCGCCAGGCGCTGGAGTGCACCCACAAGGGCTGGGGCCGCAGCATCATCATCGGTGTGGCCGAAGCCGGCGCTGAAATCAGCACCCGTCCGTTCCAGCTCGTCACCGGCCGCAAGTGGGAGGGCTCGGCCTTTGGCGGCGCGCGCGGCCGCACCGACGTGCCCAAGATCGTCGACTGGTACATGGAAGGCAAGATCGACATCGACAGCCTGATCACCCACAAGCTCAAGCTCGAAGACATCAACGAAGGCTTTGCGCTGATGAAGCGCGGCGAGTCGATCCGCAGCGTTGTCGAGTTCTGACCATGGCGCTCGAAAGGCTCGAACTCCTCAGCGAACACGGCTGCTTCGGCGGCGTGCAGCGCTTCTACAAGCACTTCAACGTCAACGAGATCGGTCTGCCGATGCGCTTTGCACTGTTCCTGCCGCCGCAGGCGCTGGCCGGTGCAAAGGTGCCGTTGCTGACCTACCTGGCCGGTCTGACCTGCACCGAAGAAACCGCCACCATGAAGGCCGGCGCGCAGCGTCTGGCGGCGCAGCTGGGCCTTGCCCTGCTGTTCCCTGACACCAGCCCGCGCAACACCGGCATCGACGGTGAAGGCCACCACTGGGACTTCGGCGTCGGCGCCGGCTTCTACCTGGACGCGACCGAACATCCCTGGGCCGGCCATTGGCAGATGGAGAGCTACCTGCTCCAGGACCTGATCCCTGGCGTGGTGGCCGACTTCGGTCTGGACAGTGGGCGTCTGGGCATCACCGGTCATTCCATGGGTGGGCACGGCGCGCTCACGCTGGCCTTGCGTCACCCGGGTGTGTTCCGCAGCCTCTCGGCCTTTGCACCCATCTGCGCGCCGACGAAATGCCCCTGGGGCCACAAGGCCTTCATGGGCTACCTGGGACAGGACGAAGCCACCTGGGCCGCGCACGACGCCAGCCTGCTGATGGCGGTTCAGACCCGTGCGCCGTTTCCCGGCGGCATTCTGATCGACCAGGGCCTGGCCGACAAATTCCTGGCCGAGCAGCTCTACCCCGAGGCCTTCGAAGCCGCTTGCGCCCAGGCCGGCCAGCTGCTCGTGCTGCGCCGCCACGCCGGTTACGACCACGGCTACTACTTCATCAGCAGCTTCATCGACGACCACCTGCGCCACCACGCGCAGGCCCTGCAGGCCTGACCCCGCACCCTCAGGTGCCATGGCGGACTGCCGATAATCCAGCGTCCGCCTCTTCCAGCCCTCCCATGCGTCCACGCCAATTCGACCTCATCGCCTTCGACTGGGACGGCACCCTGTTCGACTCCACGGCCATCATCACGCGCTGCATCCAGGCCGCGGTGGCCGATGTGGGCGGCACCGTGCCCACCGACCAAGCGGCCAGTTACGTCATCGGCATGGGGTTGATGCAGGCGCTGGCCCATGCAGCGCCCGACGTACCGCAGGACAAGTACCCTCTGCTGGGCGAGCGCTACAAGCACCACTACTTCGCGCACCAGCACGACATCAGCCTGTTTGCCGGGGTGCTGCCCTTGCTGGCCGATCTCAAGGCCCGGCACCACTGGCTGACGGTGGCCACCGGCAAAAGCCGCCGCGGGCTGGACGAAGCGCTGCAGGCGGTGGAGCTCAAAGGGGTGTTCGACGGCTCACGCACCGCCGACGAAACCGCCGGCAAACCCAGCCCGCTCATGCTGCACGAGCTCATGCGCGAGTTCGGCGTCGCGCCCGAGCGCACGCTCATGATCGGCGACACCACGCACGACCTGCAGATGGCCGTCAACGCCGGCTGCGCCAGCGTGGGCGTGAGCTACGGCGCCCACGAGCCCGATGCTTTCCACGCGCTGCGGCCGCTGCACATCGCGCATTCGGTGCGCGACCTGCACGACTGGCTCAGCGCCCACGCCTGAACCCACTGCCTGCCGACATGGACGCCCAGCCCGACGACCCGATCATCCCGCTCTGCAACAGCCGCGACCTGGTGGACGGTGGCATGGCCGTCGGCTTTGACGTGGTCTACGGTGGCCAGACCTGCCGGGCCTTCGCCATCCGCTACCAGGGCCAGGCGCACGCCTACCTCAACCGCTGCACCCACGTGGCCATGGAAATGGACTGGCAGCCCGACCGTTTTTTCGATGACAGCGGCCGCTGGCTGCTGTGCGCCACGCACGGCGCCCACTACGAACCCGATACCGGTCAGTGCAAGGGCGGACCCTGCAAAGGCGGCCTGATCAAGATCGGCCTGTTGGAACACGACGGCGTCGTGCACTGGCAGTCACAATATCTGCTCAAACCCGTGTCCTTCTGAGCGCTCCGCGCCCACCCACCCCATGAACGACGACTTCAACAGCCCAGCCAGCAGCAGCGGCCAGACCAGCAGCCCCAACGCTGGCTGGGAGCGCGCCACCATCGAAAAGCTGCTGTTCGCCCAGCTCAAGGAACAGCAGGCCGCGCGCCGCTGGCGCATGTTCAGCCGGCTGCTGTGGCTAGGCCTGTTCGGGGCCGTGGTCTGGTTCTTCTACAACGCCGAGAACATGAATACCTCGGTCAGCACGCCGCACACCGCCGTCATCGACATCAAGGGCGAGATCGCTTCGGGTGCCGAAGCCAGCGCCGAGAACGTTGTCGCGTCGCTGCACAGCGCCTTTGAAGACAAGGGCGCCCTGGCTGTGGTGCTGCTGATCGATTCGCCCGGCGGCAGCCCGGTGCAGGCCGGCATCATCAACGACGAGATCACCCGCCTCAAGGCGCTGCACGGCAAGAAGGTGTACGCCGTGGTCGAAGAAACCTGCGCCTCGGCGGCCTACTACATCGCCGCCGCGGCCGACGACATTTATGTCGACAAAGCCAGCCTGGTCGGCAGCATCGGCGTGCTCATGGACGGCTTCGGCTTCACCGGCCTGATGGACAAGCTCGGCGTGGAGCGCCGCCTGATGACCGCTGGCGCAAACAAAGCCATGCTCGACCCCTTCAGCCCGCAGGACGAAGCCCAGAAAGCCTACATCCAGACCATGCTCGGCGAGATCCACACCCAGTTCATCACCGTGGTCAAAAAAGGCCGCGGTGACCGCCTGAAGGAAACCCCCGATACCTTCAGCGGTCTGGTCTGGAACGGGCAGCAAGCTGTGGACATGGGCCTGGCCGACGGCCTGGGCAACCTCGACCACGTGGCCCGTGAAGTGGTCAAGGCCGAGGACATCGTCGACTACACCCAGCGCGAAAACGTCGGCCTGCGCCTGGCCAAACAGTTCGGCGTGAGCATCGGACAAGGCTTTTACAAGGCCGCCGCGGGGGCAGGGGTGCAGCTGCGCTGAGCGGTCTGTCGACGGGGTTGCCCCGTCCTCAGAACGTATCCGCCGCCGCCAGTGCCACGCCGGTCTGGTCCTTGGCCGAGAGCAGCGGCGCCATGCCGATGTCGGGCCACTGGATGCCGATGGCCGGGTCGTTCCATGCGATGCAGCGCTCGTGCGCCGGGGCGTAGTAGTCGGTGGTCTTGTAGAGGAAGTCGGCCGTCTCGCTGAGCACCACGAACCCGTGCGCAAAACCAGCGGGCACCCAGAACTGCTTGTGGTTCTCCTCGCTCAGCTCCATGCCCACCCAATGCCCGAAGGTCGGCGAGCTTTTGCGCACGTCCACCGCCACGTCGAACACCGCCCCGCGGACCACCCGCACCAGCTTGCCCTGGGGCTGCTGCAGCTGGTAGTGCAGGCCACGCAGCACACCCTTGGCGCTTCGGCTGTGGTTGTCCTGCACGAAGTTCACGTCCAGACCGGTGGCCTCGTTGAAGGCCTTCTGGTTGAAGCTCTCGAAGAAGAAACCCCGCGCGTCACCGAACACCTTGGGTTCGATGACCATCACATCGGGGATGGCGGTGGGGGTGGCTTTCATCGGGGTTGTTCCTCGCGCAGCAGGCGCAACAAGTATTGACCGTAGCCATTCTTGGCCAGCGGCTGGGCCAGGCGTTCGACCTGGGCGGCGTCGATCCAGCCGTTGCGCCAGGCGATTTCTTCCGGGCAGGCGATCTTCAGGCCTTGGCGCTGCTCCAGCGTGGCGATGAACTGGCCCGCGTCCAGCAGGCTCTCGTGCGTGCCGGTGTCCAGCCAGGCGTAGCCGCGCTGCATGATCTGCACGTTGAGCTGGCCGCGCTGCAGGTAGGCCTCGTTCACAGCGGTGATCTCCAGCTCGCCGCGCGCGCTGGGTTGGATCGAGCGCGCGATGTCCACCACCTGCTGGTCGTAAAAGTACAGGCCGGTGACGGCGTAGTTGCTCTTGGGCTGTTTCGGCTTCTCTTCGATGCTCACGGCCTTGCCGGCGGCGTCGAACTCGACCACGCCGTAACGTTCCGGGTCCTGCACGTGGTAGGCGAACACGGTGGCGCCCTCGGTCTGCGCGTGCGCGCCGGCCAGCAGGCCGGTGAAGTCGTGGCCGTAGTAGATGTTGTCGCCCAGCACCAGGGCGCTGGGGTCGTTGCCCACGAAGTCGGCGCCGATGATGAAGGCCTGGGCCAGGCCGTCAGGGCTGGGTTGCACCGCGTACTGCAGGTTCATGCCCCATTTGCTGCCATCACCCAGCAGCTGCGCAAAGCGTGGCGTGTCCTGCGGGGTGCTGATGATCAGAACGTCCCGCATGCCCGCCAGCATCAGCGTGGTCAGCGGGTAATAGATCATGGGCTTGTCGTACACCGGCAGCAGCTGCTTGCTGATGGCCAGTGTGGCCGGGTGCAGGCGTGTGCCCGAACCACCGGCCAGAACGATGCCTTTGCGCTGTGTTGTCGTGGCTCCCATGGGACCTCCCTGTGTGTTCAAAGAATTTCCGCGAGCATGCGGTCCACGCCTTGCTGCCAGGCGGGCAGGCGTAGGCCGAAGGTCTGCTGCAGACGTATGGTGTCCAGGCGCGAGTTGTGCGGGCGCTGTGCCGGCGTGGGGAAGGCGCTGGTGGGCACGGCGGCCACTTCCTGCACCGCCAGCGGTGTGTCGGGCTTGATCCGGCGCGCGGTGTCGATCACATGGCGGGCGTAGCCGTTCCAGGTCGTCTCGCCCGCGGCCGCCAGGTGGTAGGTGCCAGCGTCCTGCGGCCGCTGCAGCACCTGACGGATGGCGTGCGCCGTCACGTCGGCGATCAGTTCGGCCCCCGTGGGCGCGCCGAACTGGTCGTCGATCACGGTCAGGCGTTCGCGGTCGGCGGCCAGGCGCAGCATGGTCTTGGCAAAGTTGCCGCCACGCGCGGCGTAGACCCAGCTGGTGCGCAAGATCAGGTGGCGTGCCGTGGCGTCCGCGATCGCGCGTTCGCCGTCCAGCTTGGTCTGACCGTAGACGTTGAGCGGGCCGGTGGGGGCGTCCTCCACCCAGGGGCGGTCTCCGCTGCCGTCGAACACGTAGTCGGTGCTGTAGTGCACCAGCCACGCGCCGGTGGCGTTCGCGGCCTCCGCCAGCGCGGCCGGCGCCTCTGCGTTCAGTCGGCGCGCCAGGTCGGTTTCGCTCTCTGCCTTGTCCACCGCGGTGTGGGCGGCGGCGTTGACGATCACGTCCGGGCGCAGCGCGCGCACCGTCTCGCGCAGGCCGTCCAGGTCTTGGAGGTCGCCGCACAGACCGCGCGCCGCATCGCCCGCGCGGTCCAGCGCCACCAGCTCGCCCAGCGGTGCCAGGCTGCGCTGCAGTTCCCAGCCCACCTGGCCGTTCTTGCCCAGCATCAGGACCTTCATGCCGCAGTGTCCACCGCGGTGCCCGCGTACTGCTGGCTCACCCAGTCGCGGTAAGCGCCGCTCTGCACGTGCGCCACCCAGTCCGGGTTGGCCAGGTACCACTGCACCGTCTTGCGGATACCGGTTTCAAACGTCTCGGCCGGCTTCCAGCCAAGTTCGGCTTCGAGCTTGCGCGCGTCGATGGCGTAGCGCCGGTCGTGGCCCGGTCGGTCGGTCACGTAGCTGATCTGGCTGGCGTAAGGCTGGCCGTCGGCGCGCGGGCGCAGCTCGTCCAGCAGCGCGCACACGGTCTTGACGATCTCGATGTTCGGCTTCTCGTTCCAGCCGCCAACGTTGTAGGTTTCGCCCACGCGGCCGGCCTGCAGCACGCGGCGGATGGCGCTGCAGTGGTCCCTGACGTACAGCCAGTCGCGGATCTGCATGCCGTCGCCGTACACCGGCAAGGCCTTGCCCGCAAGTGCGTTGACGATCATCAGCGGGATGAGTTTTTCAGGGAAGTGCAGCGGCCCGTAGTTGTTGCTGCAGTTGGTGGTGAGCACCGGCAGGCCGTAGGTGTGGTGCCAGGCGCGCACCAAGTGGTCGCTGGCGGCCTTGCTGGCGCTGTACGGGCTGTTGGGTTCGTAGCGGTTGTTCTCGGCAAAGGCCGGGTCAGTCGGCGAGAGGCTGCCATAGACCTCGTCGGTGCTCACATGCAGGAAACGGAAGGCTTCTTTCTCACCCGCCGGCAGCGCGGCCCAGTACCCGCGCACCGCGTCCAGCAGGCGGAAGGTGCCCACCACGTTGGTCTGGATGAATTCGCCCGGGCCGTGGATGCTGCGGTCCACATGGCTCTCTGCTGCGAAGTTGAGCACCGCGCGAGGCTGGTGCTCGGCCAGCAGGCGGGCAATCAGCTCGGCGTCGCCGATGTCGCCCTGCACGAAGACGTGGCGCGAGTCACCCTGCAGGCTGGCGAGGTTCTCGCGGTTGCCGGCGTAGGTGAGCTTGTCGAGGTTGACGACGGGCTCGTCCGACTGGGCCAGCCAGTCGAGCACGAAGTTGGCGCCAATGAAGCCGGCGCCGCCGGTGACGAGAAGGGTCATAAAACGGTCCTGTTGTCGATTGCCCAACATGTCCGGGCAATGCTGGATTGTGCCGCGGGTCGGTCAGAGGCCCTTGTAAGTCCGGTACCAGTCTGCCCAGCGCGCCAGCCCTTCGGCCAGTGGCGTGCGCGGTTCAAAACCCACGTCGCGCCGCAAGGCTTCGGTGTCGGCGTAGGTGGCCTCCACGTCGCCAGGTTGCATCGGCTTGAAGTTCTTCACCGCCTGGCGACCCAGCGCATGTTCCAGTGTGCCAATGAAGTCCAGCAACTCCACCGGCTGGTGGTTGCCAATGTTGTACACGCGGTAAGGCGCATCGCTGCTGCCGGGTTGCAGGTTGCCTTCGGCCGGGCGTTGCGTGCGGTGGGGCACGTGGTCCAGCGCGCGTACCGTGCCCTCGGCAATGTCGTCCACATAGGTGAAATCGCGCCGCATCTTGCCGTGGTTGAAGACGTCGATCGGCCGACCTTCCAGAATCGCGCTCGTGAACAGCCAGGGCGCCATGTCCGGTCGTCCCCAGGGACCATACACCGTGAAGTACCGCAGCCCGGTGGTGGGCAGGTCAAACAGGTGGCTGTACGAGTGCGCCATCAGCTCATTGGCTTTTTTGCTGGCTGCGTAAAGGCTCACCGGGTGGTCCACGTTGTGGGCCACGGAAAAAGGCATCTCGCGGTTGGCGCCGTACACGCTGCTGGAGCTGGCATACACCAGATGCTGCACCCGGTGCTGGCGGCAGGCTTCCAGCACGTCGCCAAAACCCACCAGGTTGCTCTGCACATAAGCCCGCGGGTTCTGCAGCGAATAGCGCACCCCTGCCTGCGCCGCCAGGTGCACCACGTGGGTGAACTGCTCCACTGCAAACAGTGCGTCCAGCGTGGCATGGTCGGCCACATCGGCCTGCACGAAACGAAAACCAGGCAGCAGCAGTAACTGCGCCAGCCGTGCTTGCTTGAGCGCCGGGTCGTAGTAGTCGTTCAAGTTGTCCAGACCCAGCACCTCGTCGCCACGCGCCAGCAGCAATTGGGCCACGTGCATGCCGATGAAGCCGGCTGCGCCGGTGAGGAGGATCTTCATGGTGCCTTTTTATGTTTATGGGTTGAGTATCGGTTTGCAGAGCAAACAGGCTTTTCCCGCTAACTCAAGACTTCGTCGAGCCAGCCCGCCAACGAGTACTTCTCATATAGTGGGGATGCAAGCGGAGTTACGGGTTCCTCGAAGAAGGCTGCAGGGATATTGAACCGCCCGTCTCTGGGGACCACCAGTATGTTGTCCGGATGGAAGAAGTCGTACTCAATGACCGCCTTGTTGGTTGTGATCAGCTTTTTCTGCGCACCGAGTGTTTCGAATGTACGCATGGTTAAGCCGATCTGATCCGGATGTTCTATATCTAGAACGGAAAATGATTGTCCAAAAACCTCTTGGACTTTGGATTTCGCCAGTGGAGCGAACTCAAACTCGCTGATCTTCGCACCTACTAAGTGTCGATTTGTGAGCTTCTGGTAATGGTAATACCACTCGGCTTGAAGATAGAGATAAAAATAGGTCTTGCTGTTATTGGGAAGAGCCTGGTGCAGATTCTTGACAATGCTGTATCGATCTGAATGAGCGGTTCCAATAAAGCTGACGTCGTAGTGCGTTTCCTCCACCGTGGGTGAGTCAAAACCATCGTTGAAAAAAAGAGGTCGAAACTGCATCCCGTAAGTCGAGCAGTCTTTTGAATCAAATGAAAAGCACCGATCAAAATACTTGATGTTTCCAACCAGGTTCGGCTTGTTCCGGAAAGAGTCCCACATGTAAAGAGTGAGAGATGCTTGTGGAAACCGTGTTCTGATCAGTTGAAGTACTTTCGGGGAAAGCCCTTCACCTTGAATCACGAAAACAATGTCGTAATTTGGAGAGGCTAGGCGATCCAGCTGTTCTTCAAAAAATCGATCGGCAATAGGCAGTATCAGATCCCTGCGCAAACGGGTGATGGCTTTGAGGATTGGCGTTGAGAATGGCCGGTCGAAAATGAAATCGACTTTTGCACCAAGGCTTTCAAGCTTTGTCTTGATATCCTGGTCATAGCCAAAGTAATTGGGGGCTATCAGGAGAATTCTCTTGTTCTCAAACGCTGTAGTCGTTGACTGATTCATTTCATGATTGCTTGATTTCCTGTGCGGGGATTCCCACCACAGACTTGCCAGGTGCTACCGACCGCAAAACCACGGCATTTGCTCCTACCTTGCAATGATCTCCCAGTTCAATCCCCCCCAGTACCTTGGCGCCTGCTCCTAAGGTCACGCCATTGCCAAGCACTGGCCTGACGCCTCGATCGAATCCGAAGTCCAGTTCACGGGCGCCCAACGTGACACCTTGGTAAATGGTTGCATTCTCACCAATAGCGAACGCGCCAATGACGGTTCCCTGGGAATGGGGAAGGAAGAGGCCTTTCCCTATGTGACAACGGGGAGAAATTTCGATGCCAAAGACGACAAAATTGAGCATCGAAATCAGCTTCTCCAGCGGTTTCAGGTGAACCGTGGTGAAGAAATATGCCAAACGGCACAGTGCAACCGGAACTGCCCGTGGTGAGAAGATACCCACCCAGAGTGCTATTCCCTTAGGGGCTTGTTCATCAGGGCCATGCGACAGCAGAAACGCGCGTTGTAGATCTGCTCTCAGGTATTCGATCAGGGAGAAAGAACCACGCATACTTATCCCAGTTCAAGCGACTGGTTTGGCGGACCCCATCAGCCCGCGAGCATCCAGTTCGGCCAATGACCGGGTGTAAGCTGCCTTGTCTTCTGCTGGCTGACCACCTGCCCATGTCAGAAAGTGCCTCAGCCCAGTTGGGAAATCCGTTTCTGGCTTGAAGCCAAGCACCTCCTGAAGGCGACGTGTATCGGCCATGTTGTGCCTGATGTCCCCTACGCGATACCGACCGCTGACATTGACTGAGCTGGATGACGCGAAGAAATCCCTGATGGACTTTGCCACTTCGATCACCGTGGTTGCCACACCGGACCCAACATTCAGCGAGCCTACAAAATGCGGTTCGTACATGATGGCGCGTTTCGTAGCCTCCACGACATCATCAATGTAAACAAAATCCCTGGACTCCAATCCATCCTCAAAAATATCAATGGGATGATTCTGGCGCGCCAGATTCGAAAACACCGCCAGAATGCCCGTATAGGGATTCTTCAGTGACTGCCCAGGGCCGAATACATTCTGGTAGCGCAAGGCAAAACCACTGATGCCCTTCGTCTTGGCAAACAGCAGGACCGCCTCCTCCTGCACCTGCTTGGTAAGTCCATAAAAAGACATGGGCTTCAATGCGGCATCCTCACTGGTTGCGACCATCGTGACGGGGCAACCGCAAAGTGGGCACACGGGCTCAAAACTGCCTTTGGACATGAAATCAGCAGCCCGTTGTTCTGGAAAGACATCTCCATGCGATCTACAAACGTAGGTTCCTTCTCCATAGATGGCGCGGCTGGATGCAACCACAACCGATCGCACAGAGGCCGCATTGGCATCGTTCTGTAACACATCCAACAATACAGCTGTGCCTTGAACATTCACATCAAAATAGCGTTGAATCTCGTACATCGATTGGCCTGTGCCGGTCTCGGCCGCCAAATGTATGACCGAGTCAACTCCCGCAACAGCGTTCTGCACAATGGCGCGATCCCTAATGTCGCCGTGAAATAGATCAACGCGATCTGACAAATCGTTTGACAGCCGTTTCGTGTGATGCACTTGCGGACTGAAGCTGTCTAGAATTCGAACTTTGAGTCCTTCATTCAAGCAGGCTTTGGCAAGCCTGCTGCCAATGAAGCCGGCCCCGCCTGTAATTAGAACACTCTTGATCATGAATTGCCCTTGGTTAGTATGGTTGAATGCCGAGCTTTGACGCGATTCGAGTGAGCATCCGAAGGGTCTTTGGTCTGCGGCAAAGAAATAACATCAATCTATTTTTTGGACTCAGATGTCGAATGATAGAGTTATCTTTCGAAAAACGCGAAAAATGCTTGTGTTCTGCAATTGAAAGGCATTGAAAGAATTCGATATCCTCTTTAATCCGAAAACTGCCTTGCACAATAAGATAGCTCCATAACTTCACTACATGGCAGTCAAATAGCTCTTTCGTTGTGGCATTCGAGAGATCGAATCGCTGTTCTTCGTATTGAAAAAGATCGCTGGTGGTTTTGTACAGGTTAACTGACATGCTCCGACTTGTGCTGCCGGGACGAATCAATGCATGATAAAACACTTTGTTGATGAAAATACAAGACTTTGATGAGTGTGCTATCGCTCTTGAAAAATAGAGATCTTCGTTCGCTCTAAGTGGCGGGAAAAAAACAATTTGATTCTGAAATAGAGTACGTTTGTACATCTTGTTCCAAGAGATCGATAAAACATCCTTGTCGAGCAAGGCATTGTGAAAAATATCGCTGCCTTCGAGGCGGCTGCTGGAAAATTGAGCGACGCGTTTCTTTACTTTTTCGCTAACAGTAAAAAAATCGAAACCGAAATTTGCGAAATCCGCTCCTGAATCTCGAAGCTGTTCCACAACTTCTTCGCACAAAGAAGATTCTATCCAGTCGTCACTATCCACAAATATAACGTATTCGCCTCTGGCAATCTCCATCCCAATGTTTCGAGCAACCCCTTGGCCTTCATTGGCTTTGGTTCTCACAACCCAGTTTTTGTGTTGCGAAGCATAGCGCTTGCAAATTTCCAGGGAACGATCGGTGGATCCGTCATCAATTAGGATGACTTCAATGTCTGGTAAAGACTGCAGGGCTAAGCTGTCTAAACACCTAGGAAGCAATAGTTCAACATTAAAGACCGGAACAATGATGCTGACACTAAGCGCGGAGGTCTGGGAGGGAGCGAGGGATGGCATGGATAGATTGAAACGACGCGCAATTCAGAGCTTTATCGACCTGTAGTACAACTGCATTTCATCGATGAAACTTAGAGGCAATGCGTGCGAACGACAACTTATTCTTGCGAAGATATTCAGTTAAGGCAATTTCAGCATCTAATACAGTTGGGAGTTGTGTCAGGTCGATAATTGATCTCAGTTTTAAGAGTACCATGAGTCGTCTTGTTGCTCTGGGATGTAGGAAGCGCCTCACTGGTCCAGCGACAAAGCTGCGGACGGTATTGAGTGAGTCAATAAATAAGTGACTTTTTCTTCCGCCAGACAACTTGCGGGCATGTTCTATTACAGCTGATAGAAGTGATCGATCGGCTGTAATGATGTAGGCATACAGTTTTGTGCGATTGTAGTACCTCAGCCCGTGTGTTAGGTCAAAATCTCGCATTGCTGCGAGCGCTGAGTCAGCCCATATGGTTTCTGCACAGTAAATTCTCGGGACTTCACTGGACCAGATGTAATCACCTCGGTGTTTGAAATGTGGAGCATCGACAAGTTCACGTGAATTGTTCTTTCTGAGCGCTCCTTCCTGTACCGAGGAGCTTGGCGGACATACACCTGGTATTGTTAGCGGATAATCAACATAATAGGCCGATTCTGCTAGTCCGCACAACATTACAGTCGCGTAAATATCAGGGCTCAATCCACCCAAATGGTTTCCGGTAATTTCCTTCGATTTTTCGAAAAGACTACGCTTTGCAATTCCGTGATAAAGCTTTGGTGTTCTGAAGTCAAGGTAATAGGTGGCGCCATTGTTTGCAATGCGTTCTAGTGTTGATTTTAAATCGATTTTATTAACAACATTGCTAAATGGCGTGATAACTAGTGTGCTGTCAGTCATCTTGCTGAAGAATGTGTCTGGCATTTTTGTTGCTGCCCACCGATAATTGGCGGCGAGTGCGCCAGTTACACAATCAATTCCATTCTCTTTTGCCCATGACGCTGCTTCTACTATCTCGGGATTGACGGTATCATCGTCGCCAATCATGCAAAGATATTCTCCGCTTGAGTTCTCTATGGCGATATTGAAGTTTCCAATGGATGAGAGTGGGGGTGGGGTATAGATGTATTTGATCCTTGAGTCGTTTAGCAAGTGATCAATGCGCTGTCTCAGCTCGGGGTGATCACTGTTGTCCGAGACGATGATCTCGATTTCGCAACTGTTTATGCGGGCGAGGCTTGAAATACAATTGATCGCATACGGAACCCTATTTCTTGTTGGTACAAGAATTGACAGCAGAGGTTTATACATTTTTAACTCTATTGAAGTAGTTTGATGCTGCCTTGATTGCAATGGATCGCAAATGACTATTTGCCAAAAGTATGCAAAGTGCACTTAACACGGCAGTCATTGCAAGTGTGAAAAACAAGAACACGCGAGTAGGCGTGCTTGTTTGCATTGATAGTAGTGTTAGGCTGAAATGAGTAATGCTGAATGAAAGGATCGTTGGTGTAAACACGCCGTGAGTCAGCCAGTAGGTGAACTGTTCGCGCATATGCAGTCTATGAACCCAGAGCATGTACCCTGGAATTGTGATCGCAGTAGCCCATAGAAAAGCATACGAGATTCCTTCAATCGATACCAAAGGACTCAGAAGTGTGTATTGCAATATCAGTGCTGATATGAAGATGATCGAAGTGATTATGCTGGGTAGAACATTGCCATAGCATAGGCAGACATAATAGGGAATGATTGTCGTTGCCTGAAGAAGCTGAGCGATGCTCAATATGGATGTCGCTGATGTCGTCGCTGCGACAACATCAGACTTTATTCCCCAGATGTTCAGTACGTGATCCGGTGCAAGTACGGTTATGGCAGAAACTGGGAAGACGATAACGGAAATAGTTCCGGTCGCAGTTCTGTAAAGAAACCTGAAATCATTGATTTTCTTGTGTGCTGAGGCTGCAATAAGGCGCGGATAAAATGCCATTGCTACCGGAATTCCCAATGTGAGGGGTAACAGGGCAATGGTGCTCGAAATGGCATAGAACCCTAGGAGTTTGGTTCCTAGTACACCGGTGACAAATATCTTGTCAATCTGAGTACTTGCGACCGAAAGAAAGCTTAGAGCTACCGTGCCTGCCTGGAAATTTCGATTGGATACGAAGAGTTCTTTCGCCTCTCTTGTCAACAATATACGTGTATTTGGTGCCTCGCGGGTCGCAACGGATCTGTGGCAAAGAAACAGTGTTAGCGCCGCCGCGCCCACTTGAGTTATCGAGTAGCTGTAGATCGTGCTTTCATAAAGGTGCAATGCTCCTATAGCTGGAACGGTTCGAGCTACTCCTTGAAGAAACAACAGTTTATTGGCGAGTACTTGCTTCTCCCTCGCCATGAGGGTTGCGATATAGATGCTCGTCGGAATTTGGATGAAAACTGCAACTAAGAGTAATGCGACTGCGTGCGAGTAGTTTTCAATGTTTACCGTTGGATTCGGCAGCAAATGATTGGCAATCGACTCAATCTGCAGCAGGCAGACTGTAGTCAGAGTGAAGGCTATTGAATACCCAATAATTAATGATAGTGCTATCAAATTTCTCGATAGCACTTCATCATGTTTTAATCTCGGTAACTCTCTCTGTAATACTGAGGATAAGCCGAGATCGAAAATGACTACCGCAGCTAATGCGGTTGTGTAAACGGTGATCAGGCCAAACGACTCTGCTCCCAGAAGATGCAGAAATATCGGCGTGAATGCGTAGACAGAAAAAAACCCCCAGAGTTTCCCCAATACATTGGCGATTGAGTTCTTTAGGAGCATTGTTTTAAGTGACGCTTAGCACGTGTTGCTGGGTAGTTCATTTTGATCTTGGAGGTTCGCCTTTTAGCTTCGGCTTAACTCATTGTGCTTATTGGGGTGTTGGATGTTTACCGCTTCTAGTTATTGCTGCATTGCATCAATAAACTGATCTCTAACTTTTTCATTTGCGAATGGTGTGATGCTTTCGATGCACTGGTTGCTCATTTTTTTTCTTAGACCATCTTGATGTGCAAGCTCATCAATTTTCTCGGCATATTTCTGAGTATTCCCATCTTCGATCAAGAATCCGTTAACTCCATTCTCGATGATGTCCAGTGGGCCGGACGGGACGGAGAATGATAGACATGGCAAGCCAAATGACATGGCTTCCGCGAGTACCAATCCGAATCCTTCCCTTCTGGATGTGAGCGCAAAAATGGACGCTTTCTTATACTCACTCATGACATCTTTGGTAGGGTCCATGATTTCGACAGAGTCTATGATGTCAGGTTCTTTTATTCTTTCTATGATTTCGGATCGAAGTTCTCCGTCGCCTATTATCTTTAACTTCCAGCCATCGTTTCGGCATTTGCATTGCGCCCATATTTCAAGAAGGACAAGATGACGTTTGTCCTTGGTAAATCTTCCGATGGAAAGTACGACTTTAGTCTCTAGGGGTGCCTTTTCTTTGTGCTCAAATGGCAGAGGGTTAGGAAGGTATATGCTGGGAATGGCGAAACAACGATAGTGGTTGCAGTCTATTTTTGTAGGAACAAAGAAGCGGTGCGCAAATCTGTAGAGCAGAAGAATGATAGCTTTGTAAATTATGTTGTGTGCATCATGCGCTGAATGTTCTGATACGACGATCTTCGAGAGCTTTCCCGTGGCAAGTGCTATTTCTATGAAGTTTCTTGGAGATGAAACATAGATGTAGTCTGGTTGAATAGAGTCGATTCTGCTTTTGAGCTTTTTGCGGTCTGAAATTAGTCGGTAGAGAATGTCACGAACTCTAGACAGTCTGGAGGTCATGCACAGGGAGTGCTGTGTGTGTAGTGAATATCTCGAGATACCGCTCGGTATCTTGTAGAAAGACTCGCTGTTGTCTTTGGTTAGCAAGGATGTTTGAAAGATGGTGTGTGCATATTCAATGTGCTTTGCAACGACTCTTTCCTGTCCGCCTGGTGGTGCAAGAGAATCAATGAAGAAGAGAATGCTTGTTGAAGCACGGCTACTGTCTGTCATTTCCGTGCTCATGTGCCGCTCACGATTGAGTTGTAGATGTAGAACGATGAACTCGAAATCGCGATTACCTTGTACACTGAAAAGGTCGTGTAGAAAGTTATGATTGCTGCCCTGATGGTTTTGTCGCTGATCTGGATTAGGTGGCCTATCATCAGCAACTCTGCTGCAAGGAAATACGAGGAAACTCTTACGCCTATGTCTGGGGACAAGAGATAGAATGTGAAGTATATGGCCAAGCCAACTAGATATAGGTTGATTAGAAAGTATGATTTCTCAGACTTGAAAAATTCAGCTCTGGCGAGATAAATTGCAACAAGGGGAAAGATTCTTCTGATCCCGCCAATTATGTATTCAGTGACTATCTGATCGGACTTCTCGTGAGCATTAAGATAGTAGCCATAGTCCTTTAGGGTGTACGCACTGATTGACTGAAGAAATTGGTCTGAAAAGAATGCTGTTGTGGCAATGGCAGCTCCCGGAAGGGCAAGATGATGTAATTTCAGCCGTTTTCTGGGGATTGTGAATATGAGCAGGGTCAAAAGTGCGGTGATGTGGAATCCTGTTGCAAGTAGGATGAAGCCAGTGGAGATAGCGTATCTTTTGTTGGCTGCCAAGATGATTGCGGCCGTCGTTAGGCCGAATGCTACTGCTTGGCGTTGACCACTCAAGTTATAGTAGAAGAATAGATCGCAATAAAATATCAAATATGCAACAAAGAAGTATTTTGATTGGGATTTTATTGCCAATAGTAAGGCTGATAGGGATAGGAAATTGAGAAACAGCAAAAAAATGTTGTAGTGGATGCCTGACTGGCTAAACGCGTTGTTTGCGATTCTGTATAGAACTTCAACTCGCTCTGACTCGAAGAAGTCCGTGTATATCTCTTTGTATGCTGCCCAATCCGTTCCCGTGCCTGTGCGCAGTCCTGCTGTGATGATTAATGTTAGCAGGAGTGCTCTGCTGATTTGGGTGCGGTAGTTGTTTCTTACGTGTGCACAATCCAGCACTGCTAGTGTCAATAGAGGCATTAGAATGAAAAAGTAAATCATTCGACGGCCTAGGTGTTCTGATGGGTTCGAATTTGCACTGTTCGCTGTTTGACGGGGTGCGATCTCTTCTTTAAGGGGCTTTGAGTTCAGTCTTTATGAAGCTGAGAGTCAGAAGCAGATCTTTGATTTGCGAGACCGTCAACCGGTCAGTGCTGTGCGATGTATAGTCATCAAGGGAGTTTGCCTCGGGTTGTCCTTCCAGAATGAACTTGTCATAGTTCAGGTCTCTATTGTCCGCCGGAATGCGGTAGTAACGGCCCATGTCTTCAGCCTTCGCCATTTCTTCGCGCGACACCAGGGATTCGTATAGCTTTTCACCGTGCCGGGTGCCAATGATTTTGAGGTCAGCTTTGGTGTTGAACAGTTCCTGAATCGCTTGTGCTAGGTCAGCGATGGTCGATGCTGGGGCCTTTTGCACAAAGATGTCGCCTTGCTGCCCGTTCTGGAAAGCATGCAACACGAGATCAACCGAGTCTTCCAGCGACATGAGAAAACGTGTCATGTTGGGGTCGGTGATGGTCAATGGCAAGCCGGCTTTGATCTTGTCAACAAACAATGGGATCACCGAGCCCCGGGATGCCATGACGTTGCCGTAGCGGGTTGCACAGACCACGGGCCCACCGTCTGGAATGGTGCGAGACTTTGCAATAAGCAGCTTTTCTGCCATGGCTTTGGATATCCCCATGGCATTGATGGGGTAAACGGCTTTGTCCGTGCTGAGCAACACAACCCGTTTGACGCCTCTGTCAATGGCGGCATTGAGCACGTTTTCTGTGCCGTTGACGTTGGTCAGTACGGCCTCCATGGGAAAGAACTCGCACGAGGGCACCTGTTTGAGTGCTGCTGCGTGAAAGACGAAGTCCACGCCGACCATGGCTCTGGAAACACTTTCAAAGTTGCGCACATCCCCGATCTGGAACCGAACCTTGGGATGGTTCAGCGCGATGCGCATGTCTTCCTGCTTCTTTTCGTCACGGCTGAAGATGACGATTTCTTTCACGTCTGTATTGAGGAAGCGGTTGAGAACGGTGTTGCCGAACGAACCGGTGCCGCCGGTGATCATGAGAACTTTGTCTTGGAGCATGTTTGATGTCTGGTGACTTATTTGAAAGATAGGACGGGTAAGAGAGACAGGCCTGCCGCCAGGACGGCCATGCCTGCCAGCATGGCCAACGCATCACCTGCTGCGCGCAATGCGTAGTGGTTAGGCGCAGGCGGTTGCAGGCGCATCGATCGCAGCCAGGACACAACGGTTGAAAGGCTGTGATAGCCGGCGTAGATCCAGCAGATGGCAAGCACGCTGCCCATGGAGGATGCCGCGACATTCGCTAGCAAGGTCACAACAGTCAATGTTGCGGGGAGCCTGGCCTGCGCGCGGTAGTCTTGATGCGCTACAAGCACGGTGTAGGGTACAAAGCCCAGGGCGCCTAAGGCGATACCGGGCAAGAGGATTTCCACATACCGTGTGACCTCCGTTGCAATGGGGTCTTGGTTGAGCCACAGGTTGATGATGAAGTCCCGGCCCAGCCAGAGCAGGGCGGATGGGATGGCCACTGCGCAGACGATGGAAAGCGTGAGCTTTCGCAGGTTGTCTTGCGCACTGGTCATGTCCCCAGCGCTGATGCTTGCGATGATGCGCGGCTGGAAGTACTGCGTGATCGGGCCTGCGAGTACGCTGATGCGGGTCAGGCACAGTGCGCTGGCAAGGAAATATGGACTGAGGGCTGTCGGCGAGATGAACAGCGGAATGATGACTTTGCGTAGCTGAAGAACTGCCGCCCCGGAAAGGCCAAAGAGAACCTGGGGTTTTCCGCTTATGGCCAGTTCTTTCGCTCTTGCGCGCAGCGCGTTGAAGTCCAGCGGGGTTTGTGTCGGGTCCATGGCTCGCCTGCAGAGCCAAGCTGTGACCAGCATTTGAGCCACCGCACTCATGGCTTGGGCTGTGAGAAATGTACCGAGATCAGCCTGTAGAAGAGACAGCGCTGCCAGGGTGATCCAGGCTCTCCCAAGCACGCCAACCATCTGGATGCCACCTGCCAAGGCGTAGAGGCGTTTGGCGAGCAACGCGGACTGTCCAACGTTCTGTACGGTGAGAGCCCAGAAAAAAACCACGCACAAAACGATATGCGATGTAGGAAGCGACGATGGGACGAGTGCACTTGCGACGATCGCCAGGAGCAGCAATCCGAAATAGGCAGCGTGCAGTAGCAACTCGGCAGAGCGCCAGGTGACCAGGTTCGAGTGAGGGCTGTGGGCAGTCGCGAGATGTCTGCCAACCAAAGTGGATGTGCCGAGATCCAGCATCAGCAGAAAAGCTTGCAACGACAAGATCGATGCGACAACCCCAAAGGCCTGTGGTCCCAAATGTTGTTGGTACCAGGGAAGCACAAATATGCCGACGATGACAGCGCCTGACTTGCTGGCATAGAGCAGCAGAAGATTGATGGCAGTGCGGGCGCGGGTCACTGTTGACAGGGGTCACTGCACGGACTGTTTCAGGCGGCGAACGGTCTGCGCGATGCGTTCGATCTGCTCGATGTTCAGCCACCAACCGCAGGGGATAGCCAGAAGCTTCTCCATGGCGCGTGCGGTGCCAGGCAGGTCACTGTGCTGAACGCCAAAACCAGAGTACGCGTCATTGCGTTGATGGAGTGCCGAGCATTGGATGCCATGGCTTTTGAGCAACACCAAAAGCTCGTCTCGCTTGAGCGCTTCTAGCAGCAACCCCCAATAGGCCGGCCGGGCTTGTGGTGATGGCTGGATGACGCGCAGCCCACTTTCACCGGTCAGCAATGATGCGAGCGTTCTTGCATTTTCCTGAGTGCGTTGGGTGCGCTCGGCAAGTGTCGGCAGTTGTGCCAGAGCAACCGCAGCATGGAGCTGGCTGAACGATGCCGACAGTCCAATCTCGGGGACATCGGAGTCGGGATTGATCTCGCCACGATGGTCGCGGAAGGATGGCATGTCGATCCCATACCGACGCAACCTGCGTGCACGTAGAGCAGTGGCTGCATCTGGGCACGCAAGGGCGGCGCCTTCAAAGGCGTTGATTTGCCGGTTCGGGTAGAACGAATAGACGGAGAACGATCCGACTCTGCCAACAGGTCTATCTCCATAAGTGGCGCCAACGGCTGCGTTGCAGTCTTCGATCAGCGGGATGCCTCTTTCAAGGCAAAGCTTCGCAATTCTGTCCACGGGGGCAGGGTAGCCCGCCACGTGATAGAGCGTCACAGCTTTTGTCGCAGGGGTTATCTTGGCTGCCAAATCGTCGGCTGACATGGCCATGGTGTCTGGGTCGAGATCGATCCAGAGCGGTTTGGCCCCTGCGATGGTGATCGAAGAATTGGACGAAAGACAGGAAAAAGCCAGCGTGGCGACTTCGTCCCCTCTTCGAACGCCAGCCAGATGCAGGGCCAGAGCCAGCGCACTCGTCATGTCGTTGATGCACACAACGTGTTCTTGCTCGACCAAGCTTCCAAACGCCTCTTCGAACTCGTCGACCAGCGGGCCAGTCGCGATTTGACCGGATCGCATGACATTCAGCGCGGCCTGTTCCATGGCAGGCAGGCGTACCGGGTAAAAAAGCGGAATGACGTCAGCGGGCGTGGTCACGGCAGGTCAACCTCTGCGCAGCGCGCCAATGATCTGTTCGCGATTCTCATCGCTCACCCACCATCCGCAAGGGATGTGGGTGAGGCGGCGGTAGTAAGCCTCAAGCCCGGGCAACGGCCGCCGGAAGGGTTCAAAAACCGAGTGGAGGTGGTTGGGGCGGTGCAGCTTGGAGGCAGATACCCCAGCCGCACCCAGTGCACGTTCCACAGCGTCGGAGTCATCGCTGAGCACGCTGTAGAGCCAATATGACGGCTCCTGACCCGGGTCGATCCGGGTGACCGCCAGACCGGGGATCTTTGAAACCTCCCGGTCAAAGTAACGGCCGTTCTCAATGTGGCGCGAGATCAGTTGTTGGATGGACTCCAGCTGAGCGAGGCCAATCACGCCAGCGACGTTGTGCATGTTGTACTTGAACCCGGGTCGGACGATATCCACCTCGGTCCTCGGTACTCCCTTGGCCAATCCGAACCAGCGCAGTTTTTTGGCTGAAGCCACAAGGTCGGGGTCGCGCATGGTCAACACGCCTCCGTCGATCGTGGTCATGTGTTTGATGGCCTGCAGCGAAAAGATGCCGAAATCGCCAACAGTACCGATCGCAGCATCATCACAACGAGCGCCCAGAGCATGAGCTGCGTCTTCAATCAGTGACAGGCCGTGTTGGTCCGCGAGGAGTCGCATCGCAGACAGGTCAACCGGGAACCCCGCATAGTGAACCACCACAATGGCTCTTGTCTTTGGGCTGATCGCTGCAGCCACAGACTGGGGAGAGAGGTTGCCTGTCTCGGGGTCAACATCGGCGAACACCGGGACAGCGCCGCACTGCAGAATGACCGTGTTGGTCGGTTCTGCCGTCATGGACGTGGTGATGACCTCGTCACCCGCTTCGACGCCCGAGAGCAGCAAGGCGATGTGCAGGGCGGCTGTACCGCTGCTGGTGCCCAGCGCAACCGGGAGATCAAAGCTCTTGGCGAATTCTGTTTCAAAACGGTAGACGTGTTCGCCTTCGGCAATCATGCCGCTGTAAAGCACTTCTTCAAGAGCGGGCATCAGCCGCTCTTTGGGCGGCATTGCAACCTTCACGAGGGGAATCAAGAGTGGCTCCTGCTAGATGCGTTCAAGAAATGGAACGCTTTCAATGGGTAGATTGCTGCTGGGATTGAGCGACAGAATCATGCGCACCGCACCGGGCTTCAGATCAAGTTGATAGCCGTGTGAAACAAGAGCAGGCATGAGCGGAGAGCCTTCTGGCGTGTTCAACATCCAGCAGTCAGGGAGTGCACTGTCGATCAACTGCATGACGCTGTTGAGATCTCCTGAGTACTCCACCAGCGTCAGCCCTTGTTGGTTCTTGCAGCAGGTGATCCTCGCTGCCGGCGTACAGAAGTCCAAGACTTCATCTGCAAACGGCGGAATGCTCCCGCGCCGAGCGGAGTTGGCGGGCGCCACATATGGGTGGTCGTCGTAGGACTCCGCCGACTTTTCGCTTCTGGCGCCTTTTGAAACAGTTCCAAATAGATCTAAGCTGTCTACAGCGAAACCGACTTTTGCGTACACGTCCGGTTTCTGCGTCCATAGCATTAAGACGTCAAGCCCCTCCTGCTTTGCTCTATCCATGGCATGTGTGAGTAAGAGGGTGCTGATACCTTTTTTTCTGAACTCGGACTGGACACACACCAAGCCAATCATCCCGATGTCACGACCGGACGCGAGTCGTTTACGAAGAATGACAAGTGTTGAAACAACGGGAACGAGTGCATCGTCGCTTTGCTCAAGCGACACGCAAATCACCGAAGACTCTTGATCAGCCCAAGGAAAGTGGGCATCGAAACTGATGCCACGATTCCGAGATACGAAGAATGTCTGCCAGATCAACTGGCGCGCACCTTCCGAGATCTGGTTCGAAAAGCTAAGCTCAGTCGTCGATATAGCGATGGGTTCAGGTTTGGCGAGTTCTTCCATACGTATCTTCCAGCCGCACGATGTCGTCCTCGCCCAGATAGCTGCCCGATTGCACCTCGATCATCTCCAGTTCCAGCTTGCCCGGGTTGTGCAGCCGGTGCAGTGCGCCGATGGGGATGTAGGTGCTCTGGTTTTCCGATAGCAAGAACACCTTGTCGCCATTCGTCACCTCCGCCGTGCCCTGCACGACGATCCAGTGCTCTGCCCGGTGGTGGTGTTTTTGCAGGCTCAGGCTGGCACCGGGTTTGACACCGATGCGTTTGACCTGGAAGCGCTCGCCCATGTCGATGCTGTCGTACCAGCCCCAGGGTCGTGCCACGCGGCGGTGCAGCGTGGCCTGAGGTAGCTGGGCGCTTTCCAGGTGGGCCACCACGTCTTTCACCTGTTCGGCCGCGTCGCGGTGCGCCACCAGCAGGGCGTCGGGCGTGTCGATGATGAGCAGGTCCTGCGTGCCCAGCGCCACCACGGTGCGCCCGGGCGCGTGGATGTAGGTGTTGCGTGCGGCCAGCGTGTGGCCCTGGCCGTCGATGCGGTTGCCCTGTCCATCGGCGGGGGTCAGGTCGGCCACTGCGTTCCAGCTGCCCACGTCGCTCCACTGGCCCACAAAGGGCACCACCGCCACGTCTTGATGGTGCTCCATCACCGCGTAGTCGATGCTTTGCGAGCGGCAGGCCAGAAAGGCATCTTTTCGCGGGCGCACGAAGAGGGTTCCGTTGCCCGGGGGCGTTTCGCTGGTGGCTCCGGCCATGGCAGCCTGGCAGCTGGCCAAGATGTCAGCCGCGTGCGAACCCAGCGCCGCCAGCAACACGCTGGCGCGGGTCAGAAAGATGCCCGCGTTCCACAACACGTTGCCTTGCAGCAGGAGGGCTTGGGCAGCGTCTGGCTTAGGCTTTTCGATGAAGCGGGCCACGGTGCGGCTGCCATCGGCCCGCGCGTCCCCTTGCTGGATGTAGCCATACGCCGTGCTGGGAAAGCTGGGCACCACGCCAAAGGTGACGATGGCGCCCGCATCGGCCGCACGCACGCCTTGCTGCACCATGGTGGCAAAGGCGGTGGCGTCGGGAATGTGATGGTCAGCAGGGCAGAAGAGCATCAACGGATCGGTCTCACCGGCGTTTGCATAAGAACTAGCGTGAAGAGCGGCCAGTGTCATCGCAGCAGCGGTGTTGCGGCCGGCGGGCTCCAGCAGCAGTTCGCCGCCCATGCCGGCGGCCTTCAGATCATCGGCCACCAGAAAGCGGTGGTCTTCGGCTGCCACACACAGCAGCGAATGGCCAGTGGCTTTTGCCACCCGGGCCAGGCGCTCGGCCGTCAGCCGCAGCAGGCTCTTGTTGCCGATCAGAGGCACGAACTGCTTGGGGTAGCTTTTGCGGCTGAGTGGCCACAGGCGCGTGCCCGAGCCACCACAGAGGATGACGGGGACAATGTTCGGTGCGGTCATGGATATGGACATTTGTGGGGCACTTTGCTGGAGCGCTGGGATCCAAAAACGTGCGAGACGGCGTGATGAAACCTTGCTCAGGCTTCGTCAGCTTCAACGCTCAGCGCTGCGGATTCGCTGTCGGCCACAGGTTGCACCTCTTGTCGCCTCGCCAGGTACTGGTAGCTCAGGTGGTACCACACCACACATGCCACCAATGCCAGTATTGCGGCCCAAACAGGGGCGTCTTGCAGGGCCACCGCTATGGCGGCTGGCACAGCAGCGAACACCCACATCAAGGGTGAAACGGCTGCGTTGCGCAGCCGGTGGGGCCAGTGCGGCACATGCCGCATGACCACCTGGGTTTTGATAAGGCTGTGCAGGTGCAGGTTGTCGGGGGCGCCCGATGGCAGTCGTGCGCGCCGGCGTCGCCACACGCTGTAGAGCACTTCCGTCACGGGGTAGGCGCAGGCCAGCAGCACCAGCCAGGTGGACACGTCGGCATGGCGCATGAGCAGCAGCACCGCCAGCCAACCCACGCAGAAGCCGCTGAGGTAGGCGCCGCCGTCGCCCAGAAAGATCTTGCCCAAGGGAAAGTTCACCAGCCAGAAACCGGCCACGGCAACGGCCACCACCGCGCAAGTCATGGCGAGTAGAGGGTCGCCCTGGCCGTGGGCGATGGCGCCCACAGCGGTCAGCAAGATGAGCACCGTGCCGCTGGAAAGGCCGTTGAAGCCGTCAATGATGTTGACCGCATTGGCCACCCCGGCCACGGCAAAGGCTGTAAAGGCCACCGCCACCGGTGCCCAGGCCACCACGGCGTCCAGCAGCGGAATGTCCATCCGGTTCAGCGCCACACCGGTGAGCCACCAGGCCGCCACACCGCTGAGCATGGTGGCCAGCAGGCGGGCAGCAACACCCACGCGTTTGGTCACGTCTTCGGCCAGCCCGGCCACAAAGGCGGGCACGCCAGCCAGCAGCATGGGGGCCAGCAGAACGTTGACGTCTACCGGCGCCCAGGCCCACGCAGCCACCAGGCCAGCCGCCACAGCCACGCCACCAATGCGCGGCGTGGGTTTGGTGTGGAATTTCTGAACACCCAGCGTATGGTCCAGGCTGAAGTGGCCGTGCCAATGCTTGGTGAACACCAGCAGCAAGCCGGTGCAGAAAGAGACGGCAAGGCCGATAAGCAAGTAGTTCTGCATCAGGGGCTTCAGTTCAGTGCGCTGAACGGTGGGCCTTGCGGCCCAGAGCGCGCGCCCAGGCGCGGCTCAAGTTCTGCAGTTTTGCGGCGGACTCGGCGTCTTGCCCGGCGTTGCGCAGGGCCTGGCGCACAAACACGAACAGCAGCAATGCAAAGCCGGTGCCCAGGGTGGCCAGCACAGCGATGGTGGCTTTCTTGGGCTTGCTCTTTCTCTCAGGCGCTTGCGCCACGTCCACGATCTGGATCAGGGCGCCTTCACGGCTTTCGTCCACGCGGGCCAATTCGTACTGTTTGGAGAACAGTTCAAACAGGGTCTCGTGGTATTTGAAGTCGCGGTATTTGGCCACGTAGTCGCTGTCACCTTGTTGCGCTGGCGCCTGTGCCTTCTCGGCTTGGCCCAGCTGGGCTCGCAGCGCGCCCAGTTCGGTCATGGCCTGGCGGAAGTCCGGGGCGTTTTCGGTCAGGTACCCGCGCATGGACGCGACCTTGACTTCTTGCGCGGTGATCGCAGCCTGCAGCTGCGCTAGGCCGGCCACGGCCGCCTGCGGGTTGGCCTTGAGGGCGCTGGCGTTGACGCCGCTCGTTTGCAGCGCCTGTTCGGCCTGCGTGAGATTGTCCTTGGCGCTGTTGAGCTGTTTTTCGAAGAACAGGCGGCGTTGTTGCGCCTCGGTCACGGCCAGACGACCGAGCAGTTGGGTGAGTTCTTGAACATGGGCGTTGGCCAGTTCGGCGGCGAAGGCTGGGTCTTTGTCGTCGACTTCCACGCGGATCAGACCGTCTTTGCCACTGCTGATGCGCGCGTTCATGGCCAGTTCACGGCGGGTGTCTTCCAAGAACTTTGCTTCGTACCGCTCTTGCAGCTTGAAGCGCTCGATCAGCGCGTCTTGCAGCGTGCGGCTTTGCATGAAACTGACGAACTGGTCGTTGGGGTTCTTGATGCCGGTCGCGGCACCCGCCAGGCCGCCGAGGGCGCCCAGGCTTTGCAGCATGGCGGCAGTGGCGCTTTGCTGCTGCTGCGGCGGTAGAAACTGCGTGCTCGCAGTGAAGGTGGGCGGGATGGCAAAGCTGATGCCCAGCGCAGCCAGACCCACCACCAAAGGCCCCAACACCAGCAGGCGCAGGTTGTCCACCACGGTCTGCAGCAGGTCCAGCAGACTGATTTCGTCTTCGTCTCCGGTCTTGTCGGCGTTCACGTCTTGCTCGGTCATGGCACTCACAGGGACTTGATGGTCTTGATGGCGGCCACGCCCAGGCCGAAGTTGCTGAAGATCTGCGTCCAGTCCTTGAGCGCACGGGTGACAAAGTTGTAGCGGCTCTCGCGGTCCACCTGAGCCGGTACCACCACGGTGTCGCCGGGCATCATTTCCAGCGAGTCGAAGCTGCTGCCAAACAGGCCGCCTCGGTCGCGGCGGGCGACAATCGTGCCGTCAGCGCGCAGCACGAAGGCATGGTTGGGGTCGGCGTCTTCGGTCAGGCCGGCGGTCTTCAGGACGTCGCCCACGGTTTTGCCGGGCTTGTAGATGAAGACGTTTTCGTTATTGACCGAGCCAAAAGCCGCCACAAAGCCGGGGGTGGCGGGCACGACGACGTGGTCGCCGTCTTCCAGCGGCAGGCTGGGCAGCCCTGCCATGTCGCGTGAACGCGGGTCCAATTCCAGGGCCATGCGTCCGTTGCTGCGCACGGTCTTCAGGCGCTGGATCCGCCCTTGCAATTGGGCTTGCTGTTGCTGGTGCAGCAGCTGGGCCTGCGCGGCGTTGTCACCGCTTCGGTTGGCAATGACGCTACTGGCCTGCGACTGGGCCTGGGCCTCCAGCCGGCGGACCAGCACATCCAGATTGTCTTGCTGCCGCACGCGCACGGACTCGCGGTTCAGTTCGGTGCCGAACAGGTAGGCCTGCGGAGTGAGGCCACCAATACGCTGCAGCAGCTGGGGCAGGGTTTCGCCCGGCTGGGTCTGGTAAACGCCGGGTGCTGCCACTTCGCCTTCTACGCGGACGAGGCGCACTTGCCGGTCTTGTGGCAGGCGCAGATCGTTCTGGCTGAGCACCGTGAGCACGTCCCCGGCCAGCAGCGTGAGGTTGTGCGCCGGGTCGCGCTGGATGACGGCCTTGCCCAGGTTGAACGGGATCAGTTCGGTGCGCAGGGTGTTGCGGTCCAGGCGCTCGATGACGGCGTATTCCCAGTTGATCTGGTCAGCCAGTCCGCGCACGCGGCCGGCGACGTCGCCGCCGGCTTCTTTGGCGGGCCGGGTGCTCTGCACCAGCAGGTTCTTGCGTTTGTAGTAGTCCGGGGTGATCAGGGCTTCACGCTCGGGAATGAGGTCCAGCACCTTCATGCCGTCGAACCAGGGGTAGCGCAGAGGCTCTGCCACGGTGCCCTGCAGGGTGACGGCGTTGCCAAAGGCCGGGCTGATCTCCAGAACGGTGAGCACATCACCGTCGCGCAGCACTTGGCGCTGACCGGCTGGGTCCAGTGTGATGTCCTGCACTTGGCGAGCCGGGGTGCGTTCAGGCGTGATGCGCTCGAGCACGGCGCGGCGCGTGCTGGCCAATGCCGGAACGCCACCACCCAGGGCGAGCACGTCCCCCACCGTTTCCGCGCCGGCGCGAAGTTCGTAGATGGCCGCCTGGTCCAGGGCACCAGACACGGCCACGCGTGGGCCGGCCGGAGGGATCACGATCACGTCACCGGCTTGCAGGGGGACGTCGCGCGACTTGTCGCCTTTGGCCAGGAAATCGTACAGATCGATCGTGGTGAGCACGCGGCCGGCACGCTTGAGCTGAATGTTGCGCATGGAGCCGTTGACCGAGGGTCCCCCGCTGGCGAACACCGCCTGAACCAGGGTGCTGAGGCTGGACACCCTGAGCGTGCCCGGCTGCTGCGCCTGACCCACCACATACACCTGGATGCTGCGAAGCCGTCCGAGGTTGGCACTGAGCTGGAAATTGGTGAACACCTTGCCCAGATGGTTCTGCAGCACACCTTCAAGGTTGCGCACGCTTACGCCCGCCAGGTTGATCGTGCCGACTTTGGGCAGCGCGATTTGGCCATTGCGGTCGATGGTGAAAACGCCCGTGAATTCAATCGCGCCCCATGCCTGCAGGTGCACTTCGTCACCAGGGCCGAGCACGTAGTCGTTGGGCACAGGCTGCGAAGTGTCAGGCGCGTATCCGCCGGGTTGGGCAAACAGCTCGAAACCGTACAGCGGTAGCAGCTTGCCAGTGGACGCGAGCACAAAGTTCTGGAACTGGTTGGGCTCCAATTTGCGAACGACAGCAGTGCTCACTGGAGGCAGATCGGCAGTGGGTGCGGCGCTCCCATTCACCACTGTCGGTGCGGTGATCGGCGGTGGCAGGCCGTTGGCCTGCACGCGGGATGCTGTGCTGCTGGCATTGATGGCTGCGCCGCCATTGGATGGCACTTGCGCCTGTGCGAGCGGCAAACCCAGTGCCAGGGCCATCAGGAGGAGAAAACGCATGTGTTGAACGCTGTGTAGAGAGGGGCAAAAAAGGTTGTGGTTGTTTGGCGCTTCAGGGCTGGGATTTGCGCCCGACGCCACCAAAACGGCGGTCACGATGCAGGTACCAGGCAATGGCGTCATCAAGCGTCGTTGCCGTGAAATCGGGCCACAAAACGTCGGTGAAAAACAACTCGCTGTAGGCCATTTGCCAGAGCAGGAAGTTGCTGATGCGCGATTCACCGCCTGTGCGGATCATCAAATCCGGGTCTGGCGCATAGGCCATGCTGAGGTAGGAACGCAGGGACTCTTCGCTCAAGGCGGCCTCGGTCTCGCTGGGGTGGTCCTTGATCCAGGCGCGCGTGGCCTGCAACATGTCCCAGCGGCCGCCGTAGTTGGCTGCAATCGTCAGGGTGATGCGTTGATTGCCGGCGGTCTTGTCTTCTGCCGCCTGCATCAGGCGCTGCAACCGGGCGTCGAAGCCACGGCGATCACCGACAACCTTGAGGCGCACGCCGTTGGCGTTCATGTCGTCCACCTCTTTTTCCAGGTAGTGAACAAACAGCCCCATGAGGCTGGAGACTTCTTCAACCGGCCTTTGCCAGTTCTCGGTGCTGAAAGCAAAGAGGGTGAGGAAGCGGATACCTCGGTCGCTGCAGGCCTGGACGATCTGCCTTATGCGCCGCGCGCCATTGGCGTGACCGATGGCCTTGGGCATACTCCGGTCAGCGGCCCAGCGCCGGTTGCCATCCATGACGATGGCGATGTGCTGAGGGTGGGACGGGGCTGCGGCGGGAAAAGGGACGACGGGCATGGACGAGCGACTGTTCAGATGTATGCGTTTTGTCATGAGGCATGACGAGAAAACGCCCCCCAAAGAGCGTCGATATGATCCCCCCTGCTGCGTTCTTGCGACGGGTGTTGAGGGGCCTTAGGCATTGTACTGAGGATGTTTGTTTTAACCATAGCGGCGTCGAGCGAAGGCGAATCAACCGCCAAGGGGTGTCAGCTGTGCGAAAAAGCGCGGTTTCGGTACCGATGAGTCGCCAATCAAAACGGAGGAAATGGGATGTCGCAACGCGTTTTCAAAGCGGTTTTTCCGGTGGGTGGCCTGGGCACCCGCTTTCTGCCCGCCACCAAGGCCATCCCGAAAGAAATGCTGCCGGTGGTGGACAAGCCGCTCATCCAGTATGCGGTGGAGGAGGCCTACGCTGCGGGCATCCGGCAGATGATCTTCATCACGGGGCGGCACAAGCGGGCCATTGGTGACCATTTTGATTCGGCCTTCGAGCTGGAATACGAACTGGAGCGCGGCAACAAGAGCGATCTGCTCGACGTTGTGCATGCCATCAAGCCCGACGACATGGACTGCATCTTCATTCGCCAGCCGCGCCCTCTGGGTCTCGGGCATGCTGTGCTGTGCGCCGAGCCGGTGGTCGGAGCCTCGCCCTTTGCGGTGCTGCTGGCCGATGACCTGATGCTGGGACGGGATCAACATCAGGGCGGCGCGACGGTGCTGCAGCAGATGGTGCAGGCTTACGAGCAGCGTCCCGGGATGGTGCTGGCGGTGCAGGATGTGCCACGCGCCGAGACCCGTCGATATGGCGTGGTCGATGTGCATGGCGTTCACGACACCATGGCGGAAGTCTTCGGCATGGTGGAAAAACCGGTGCCGGAGGTGGCGCCTTCCACGTTGGCGGTGGCGGGGCGCTACATCCTCACACCGGGTGTTTTCGACAGCATTCGGCGCCAGCCGCGTGGTGCAGGCGGCGAGATCCAGCTCACCGACGGCATTGCCGCGCTGATCGGGACCGAAAAGGTGTATGCCTTCCGCTACGACGGCAAACGCTATGACTGCGGCAGCAAGGAAGGTTTTCTGGAGGCCACGATCGATCTGGCGCTGGCCGACCCCAGCTTGCGCGACGCGGTGCGTGCGCACATGGTGAAGGCGCTGGGCTGAGCTGCTTCAGCGTCCCAGCAGGAAGACGGTCGGCAAGTTCAGCAGCAAGCCCTGACTGAGCGACTGTCGCTTCCAGTCGCTGACAACGGCGCTGCGTGTGACCTGCTGCGGCAGGGTCATGCCGCAGCAGACCGCCAGCCGGGTGTGCGGGTGCAGGCATTGCAGTAGCGCCTGCAGCAGCGCACCGTTGCGGTAGGGCGTTTCAATGAGGATTTGCGTCTGGCCGGTTTTGAGGGCCAAGGCTTCCAGTTCACGCACGCGGCGCGCACGTTCAGTGGTTTCCTGCGGAACGTAGCCCACGAAGGCGAAGCTCTGGCCATTGAGGCCGCTGGCCGCCAAGGCCAGCATGAGCGAAACCGGACCGATGAGCGGTTGCACCACCATGCCCAGCGCGTGTGCCGCCCGGACGACGGAGCTGCCGGGGTCTGCGATGGCCGGCATGCCGGCTTCGCTGATCAGGCCCATGTCGTGGCCGTCTTGGGCCGGGCTCAGCAGCTTCAGGGCGTCACGGTCACCATCGCCTGCGGTTTGATGGTCACCCTTTTTGTGGACTTGCCTGGGCAGTTCTGTGATGTGCTGCGCCTGCAGCGGCGCGGCCAGCGGGTGCGTCGGCTCCACCCGTTTGAGAAAGGCGCGGGTGCTCTTGGCGTTTTCCGCGATCCAGTGGGTCAGCCGCGCGGCGGTGCGCAGGGTTTGGTCGGGCAGCCATTGCGCCAGGGGGGCGAGTTGATCGCCCGCGGGCGGCGAACAGCCAAAGTCCAGCGGTGTGGGCACCAGGTAGAGGGTGCCAAGCTTGGGTGCGTTCACAGCACGGGCACGCCAGCGGCGCGGATCATGCGGCAGGTGCGGATCAGCGGCAGACCGACCAGCGCGGTCGGGTCGTCGTTGTCGATGCGATCGAGCAGGGCTATGCCCAGGCCCTCGCTCTTGGCGCTGCCCGCGCAGTCGTAAGGTTGCTCGGTCCGCAGGTAGTGCTCGATTTCGGCATCGCCCAGATCGCGGAAGACCACGGCCACGGGGGCCAGATCGATCTGTTCAAAGCCCGTGGCCTGGCACACCACGGCCACGGCGGTCTGGAACACCACGGTCTGCCCCCGCATGCGCTGCAGCTGGGCCACCGCGCGCTCGTGCGTACCGGGCTTGCCCAGCGGTTCGCCGTGCAGGTCGGCCACCTGGTCGCTGCCGATGACCACCGCCTCGGGGTGGCGTTGCGCGACATCGCGGGCCTTGGCCAGGGCCAGCCTCCGTGCCAGATCGACTGGCTTTTCGCCGGGCAACGGCGTTTCGTCCACCAGGGGGCTTTCTGTGCTGAAGGGAGTGCCCAGCCGGCTGAGCAGCTCTTTGCGGTAGCGTGACGTGGAGCCCAGGATCAGGGTGCGTGGGGGTGTGGGGGCTGGAGAGGAATTGGCTTCAGACATGAGCGCTATTGTCCTTGCATCGATGGAGCATCTTTTACACTGACCGCATGAAAGCCGCTCCCAAAACCCCCTGGAACCCCGATCGCCTGGACATGCGCGCCTTCGCTCAGGCCGGCGCACAACTGGCTGTCGAGGAGCCTTTGTCCCAATTCGACCGTTTGCTGGCCGAGGTGCCGCCCGGCGCCGATGCCGCGAGCGGGGCGGTGTCGTGGGTGGCGCAAGCGGAGCTGCGCCCAGGCGCTCGAGGCGCAGAGGCCTCTGTGTGGTTGCACCTGCAGGCGCATGCGCAATTGCCGTTGGCCTGTCAGCGTTGTCTGGCCCCTGTGCTGGTGGCGCTGGATGTGGACCGCTGGTTTCGCTTCGTGGCCGATGAGGCCACGGCCGCAGAAGAAGACGAAGACAGCGAAGAAGATGTGCTGGCACTGGAGCCGCGCCCCAACCTGCGCGAGCTCATCGAAGACGAATTGCTGATGGAGTTGCCCCTGGTGCCCATGCACGACACCTGCCCGCAACCGGTGGTGATGGCGGCGGGTGCCATCGATGACGCGTCCGACGCCGACACGCCACCACGCAAAAACCCGTTTGCCGAGCTGGCCAGGCTCAAAAAGTGAGCGATCGCAGCCGATTTGGACGGGATGTGCAGATCGGGCTATAATGCTTGGCTTTGCGCTGGCATCCGAATCGCGCACCGGCAAAATGCTCCCCAGCATGGCCGATGTGCATGGTTCGATAACCTGGATCAGGCGCACCCCCAGACCCTACCGATTTCAGGAGCCCAACATGGCCGTCCAGCAAAACAAAAAGTCCCCCTCCAAGCGCGGCATGCACCGCTCGCACAACGCCCTGACCGTGCCGGGCATCGCCGTCGAGCCGACCACCGGCGAAACCCACCTGCGCCACCACATCAGCCCCAACGGCTTCTACCGTGGTCGTCAGGTGCTCAAGAACAAGTCTGAAGCCTGAATCGGCGGTGGGTTCTCCGCCTGATCGCGGCTTCGCGTTCGGGCTGGAGGGCGCCGTCAAGGCCCGGGCCCGCATGCCGCATGCGGGCTTTTTTCATTCTGATGGCGCCCAGGGCGCCCGTTCTGGAACGTCCTCATGATCACCATCGCCGTGGATTGCATGGGGGGCGATGTCGGCCCGGCGGCCACTTTGCCTGCCTGCGCGGCTTTTCTGGCCAGCCATCCGCAAGCGCAGTTGCTGCTGGTGGGATTGCCCGACACCTTCAAAGATTGGCCGCAGCTGCTCAACAACGTGCGCTGCCGTGTGGTGCCCGCGTCCGAGGTGGTGAACATGGACGATCCGGTGGAGGTGGCACTGCGCAAGAAGAAAGATTCTTCCATGCGCGTAGCGATCCAGCAGGTCAAAGATGGCGTGGCGCAGGCCGCGGTGTCTGCGGGCAACACCGGTGCGCTGATGGCGATCGCCCGCTATGTGCTCAAAACGCTGGACGGCATCGACCGCCCGGCCATTGCGTCGCAGTTGCCCAACGCCAAGGGCGGCGGCACCACGGTGCTGGACCTCGGGGCTAATGTGGATTGTTCGCCGGAGCACCTGCTGCAGTTCGCCGTAATGGGGTCTGCCCTGGTGGTGGCCATCACCGGCCGCAGCGAGCCGACGGTGGGGCTGCTCAACGTTGGTGAAGAGGTCATCAAAGGCAGTGAAGTCATCAAAAAAGCCGGCGTTCTGCTGCGAAATGCGGCCAACCACGGCGACATCAATTTCTTCGGCAACGTTGAAGGCAACGACATCTTCAAAGGCACGACCGACATCGTGGTCTGCGACGGCTTTGTCGGCAATGCCGCCCTGAAAGCCAGCGAAGGCGTGGCCACCATGCTGGCGGGCTTCATCAAGCAGGAGTTTTCGCGCAGCTGGCTCACCAAACTGGCTGCCATCTGCGCCTATCCGGTTCTAAAAGCCTTCAAAAACCGGGCTGACTACCGTCGATACAACGGCGCCGCCTTGCTGGGGCTGCGTGGCCTGGTGTTCAAGAGCCATGGCTCGGCTGACGCGTTTGCCTTCGAGCAGGCGTTGGTACGGGCTTATGATGCCGCCCACAACCGGCTGCTGGAGAGCGTCAAGGAGCGCATCGCCCACGCGGCGGTGCTGCTGGCGCCCGACGCTGTGCCCAGCGACCTCAAGAGCATCCCCACCATCTGACCCAACTGGCCCGAACCGCATGACACGCTTTGCCCGCATTTCCGGCACCGGCAGCTGCCTGCCGCCCCAGCGCCTGACCAATGCCGACATGGTGGCCCGACTGGCGGCGCGAGGCGTGGACACCAGCGACGACTGGATCGTGGAACGCACCGGCATTCGCGCCCGGCACTTTGTGGATGGCGGTGTGTTCGCCAGCGACCTGGCCGCCGAAGCGGCGCGGAACGCCCTGGCTGCGGCGGGTGTGCCAGGTTCAGAGATCGACCTGATCATTGTCGCCACGTCGACGCCGGACATGGTGTTCCCGTCCACCGCGGCCATCGTGCAGAACAAGCTGGGCATCGCCGGTTGCCCGGTGTTCGACGTTCAGGCGGTGTGCAGTGGTTTCATCTACGCGCTGACGGTGGCCGACGCCATGATCCGCACCGGCACGGCCAGCAAGGCGCTGGTGATCGGTGCCGAAGTGTTCTCGCGCCTGCTCGACTTCAACGACCGCACCACCTGTGTGTTGTTCGGCGATGGCGCCGGTGCCGTGGTGCTGGAGGCGTCCGACGTGCCTGGCATCCTGGCCACCGACATCCACGCCGACGGCAAGCACACCGACATCCTGTGCGTGCCCGGCCACGTCTCGGGTGGGCAGATCATGGGTGACCCGCTGCTCAAGATGGACGGTCAGGCCGTGTTCAAGCTGGCGGTGGGCGTGCTGGAGGAAACCGCGCGTGCCGCGCTGGACAAGGCGGGCAAGACCGCCGCCGACATCGACTGGCTGATCCCGCACCAGGCCAACATCCGCATCATGGCCGGCACGGCACGCAAGCTCAAACTGCCCATGGACAAAGTGGTGGTGACGGTGGATCAGCACGGCAACACGTCGGCTGCGTCGATTCCGCTGGCGCTGGACCATGCGGTGCGCGCGGGCCAGGTGAAAAAAGGCGACACCCTGCTGCTTGAAGGCGTGGGGGGCGGTTTCACCTGGGGTGCGGTACTGGTCGATTTCTGACCGCCCGTTTTTTCCAACTCCTGGATTCATCGCCATGAGCGTTTTTGCATTCGTTTTTCCTGGTCAGGGCTCTCAATCGGTCGGCATGCTCGACGCCTGGGGTGATCACCCTGTGGTGGCCGAGACCCTGAAAGAAGCCTCCGATGCGCTGGGCGAAAACCTGGGCGCGCTGATCAAAGACGGCCCCAAAGAGGCGCTGGCCCTGACCACCAACACCCAGCCGGTGATGCTGGTGGCCGCTGTGGCAGCCTGGCGTGTCTGGCGCGCCGAGGGTGGCGCGCTGCCTGCGGCCGTGGCCGGTCATTCGCTGGGCGAGTACAGCGCCTTGGTCGCCTCGGGTGTGCTGACGTTGTCACAGGCCACGCCGCTGGTGCGCTTTCGCGCGGCCGCCATGCAGGAGGCCGTGCCGGTGGGCACCGGTGCCATGGCCGCCATCCTGGGGATGGACGCAGAAAAAGTGAAGGCGGGTTGCGCCGAAGCGCAGGCCACGTTTGCGGCCGGCAGCGGCGAGGTGGTCGAGGCGGTGAACTTCAACGATGCCGCACAGACCGTGATCGCGGGCAGCAAGGCCGCTGTCGAAAAGGCTTGCGAGGTGCTCAAGGCCAACGGCGCCAAACGGGCCCTGCCGCTGCCGGTGTCCGCCCCGTTCCATTCCAGCTTGATGAAGCCCGCCGCTGACAAGTTGCGCGAGCGGCTGGCTGCCACCGCCTTTGCGGTGCCGCAGATCCCGGTGATCAACAACATCGACGTGGCTGTGGAGACCGATGCGGAACGCATCCGCGATGCGCTGTACCGTCAGGCCTTCGGCCCTGTGCGCTGGGTGGAGTGCGTGCAGGCCATCCAGGCGCGCGGCATCACCACGCTGGTCGAGTGTGGCCCCGGCAAGGTGCTGGCCGGCATGACCAAACGCATCGATGTAGGGCTGACCGGTGTGGCGTTGTACGACCCCGCCACCCTGGCTGAAGTGAAGACTTTGCTGGCCTGAGCCCGGCTGAAGAAGGAATCCAGAATGTCTGAAGTGAAATTTGCAGGCCAGGTGGCCTTGGTCACGGGTGCCTCGCGTGGCATCGGCGCCGCCATTGCGGCTGAGCTGGCGGCCAAGGGCCTGATCGTCATCGGCACCGCCACCAGCGACGATGGCGCCGCCAAGATCGGTGCCACCCTCAAGGCGGTGGCCGGTGCGGCTGAGGGTTGCCGCGGTGCGAAGCTGGACGTCAACGACGCCGCCGCTGCCGAGGCCCTGATCGACGAGATCACCAAGGCCCACGGCGCGATCCACGTGTTGGTCAACAACGCCGGCATCACGCGCGACATGCTGGCCATGCGCCTGAAGGACGAGGACTGGGACGCGGTGCTGGATACGAACCTCAAGGCGGTGTTTCGCATGAGCCGTGCCGTGATCCGCCCCATGATGAAGCAGCGCTATGGTCGCATCATCAGCATCACCAGCGTCGTGGGCGCTTCCGGCAATCCGGGGCAGGCCAACTACGCGGCGGCCAAGGCCGGTGTGGCTGGCATGACCCGAGCGCTGGCGCGCGAGCTGGGCAGCCGCAACATCACGGTCAACTGCGTGGCACCCGGCTTCATCGAGACCGACATGACCGCTTCGCTGCCCGAAGAACAGCAAAAGGCCCTGCTGGTCCAGATCCCGCTGGGACACCTGGGCAAGCCGGCCGACATCGCTCACGCGGTGACCTATCTGGCCAGCCCACAGGCCGCCTATGTGACGGGGCAGGAGCTGCACGTCAACGGCGGCATGTTCATGGCCTGAGCAACTGAAACACGCCGCAAAAAGCCGCCCGGCGGGCCGTCTAGGGACCTCTCCCTAGCCCGGCTAAAATGGCGGTCTGTATTTCAACCACCCTCAGAGGGACTTATGAGCGATATCGAAGCACGCGTGAAGAAAATCATTGCCGAACAACTCGGCGTGGAAGAAGGCCAGGTCACCCACGAGAAGGCTTTCGTGGCCGATCTGGGCGCCGACTCGCTCGACACCGTGGAACTGGTCATGGCCCTTGAAGACGAATTCGGTATCGAGATCCCCGACGAAGACGCCGAGAAGATCACCACGGTCCAGAACGCCATCGACTACGCGATGAGCCACCAGAAGGCCTGATCGATCCATGAGCCGCCGCCGTGTCGTCGTGACCGGTCTGGGCTGCATCAGTCCCGTGGGTAACACGGTGGCTGAAGCCTGGACCAACATCCTCGCTGGTCAATCTGGAATCGGCCTCATCACCAAGTTCGACGCGTCGAACTTCTCGTGCAAGATCGCAGGTGAGGTCAAGGGGTTTGATCTGGAGTCCTACATCAGCGCCAAAGAGGCGCGGACCATGGACACCTTCATCCATTACGGCATCGCCGCGGCCCATCAGGCTGTGGTGGACGCAGGCCTGCCCACGGGCGAGGCGCTGGGTGAAGAAGAAGCGACGCGCATCGGCTGCATCATCGGGTCGGGTATCGGCGGTCTACCGCTGATCGAAGAGACCCACGGCGAGTACACCAGCCGGGGTCCACGCAGGATTTCCCCGTTTTTCGTGCCCGCTTCGATCATCAACATGATCTCGGGCCACGTGTCCATGCGGTTCGGCTTCAAGGGCCCGAACCTCGCTGTGGTCACGGCCTGCACCACTGGCCTGCACTGCATTGGTGAAGCCGCCCGAAAGATCGAGTACGGCGATGCCGACGTGATCGTGGCGGGTGGTTCCGAAGGCACCGTCTCCCCGCTGGGGGTCGGGGGCTTCGCCGCCATGCGCGCGCTGTCCACCCGCAACGACGACCCGACCACCGCCTCCCGCCCGTGGGACAAAGACCGCGATGGTTTCGTCCTGGGTGAAGGCGCTGGTGTCATGGTGCTCGAAGAGTACGAGCACGCCAAGGCGCGCGGTGCCAAGATTTATGCCGAGGTGGCGGGCTACGGCATGAGCGCCGACGCCGGCCACATGACGGCGCCCAACATGGACGGACCGCGCCGCGCCATGGTGAACGCCCTGCGCAACGCCGGCATCAATACCGACCAGGTGGATTACCTGAACGCGCACGGCACGTCCACGCCGCTGGGTGACGTGAACGAGACCAATGCCATCAAGGCGGCGCTGGGTGACCATGCCAAGAAGATCGTGGTCAACTCCACCAAATCGATGACCGGGCACCTGCTCGGGGGCGCCGGTGGCATTGAAAGTGTGTTCACCGTGCTGGCGCTGCACAACCAGAAGAGCCCGCCGACCATCAACATCTTCAACCAGGACCCCGAGTGCGACCTGGACTACTGCGCCAACACGGCGCGGGATCTGAAGATCGACGTGGCCGTCAAGAACAACTTCGGTTTCGGCGGTACCAACGGCACGCTGGTGTTCAAGCGCGCCTGATGCGCGTTTCCTGACCGCAGATTTTTCATGCGCAACGCCCCATCGGTGACATACCCGGTGGGGCGTTGTGCTGTTCATGGCGCGGTGCTCGCGTGCCTGAGCGCGCTGGGTTTGCTCGCCTTGGCCTTGCTGAAGGTCTTCTGGATGACGGTCAGCCTAGAGCGGCTCGGGATCGGCGGGTTGGTGTGGCTGTTGTGGGTGGCGCTGGCGCTGCGCACATGGTGGCGCACGCCGGAAGGGCAATTGCAGTGGGATGCTCGGGCAGCCGATGTCGCTACCGCTCTGGTTGGGCGGGCAGGTGGCTGGCGTTGGCTGGGTTCCGACGTGTCCGCCACCGACCTGGACCGGGTGGAGTGGGTGCTGGATGCGCAGGCGACGCTGCTGCTGCGCGTGTACCCGCGAACCGAGTCGGCGCGCTGGGTGTGGCTGGAGGCCCGGCGCGATCCGGGGCGCTGGGACGACCTGCGGCGCGCGCTCACAAATCATGCCCGCCGAGGGTAGTGCCGGCGGCTGTCCACAATCGTCGGGGCGATGGGGTATATTTTCCCGGCCCCACCCCCTGCTGCATGACCACCTCTGAAGACCACACCGCTCCGCCCACCCCCGACAGCGACGCCATGCTGGTGCAACGCACGCTGGCTGGCGAGCAGCGGGCCTTTGATCTGCTGGTCATCAAGTACCAGCGCCGCGTCGAGCGCCTGATCGGGCGCATGGTCCGTGATGTGGACCTTGTGCCCGATATTGCGCAGGAAACCTTCGTGCGGGCCTACCGCGCTCTGGCCCAGTTCCGGGGCGACGCCCAGTTCTACACCTGGCTCTACCGCATCGCGGTCAACACGGCCAAGAAGCAGTTGCTGGAACTCAAGCGCGATCCGCTGGTCTTCCAATCCCAGCTGCAATCTGGCGACGATGATGAAACTTCCTCGTCCGAACGCGAACTAAACGCGCAGGTGGCCGACGAAGAGACGCCCGACGCAGTGCTCGCCAGCAAGGAAATCGCCCAGGCCGTGAACGCTGCGCTGGAAGCGCTGCCCGAGGAACTGCGCATGGCCATCACCTTGCGTGAAATGGAAGGCATGAGCTACGAGGAAATCGCCCAAGCGCTCGATTGCCCGATCGGGACGGTGCGTTCGCGCATTTTCCGGGCGCGCGAGGCGATTTCCAGCCGTATCAAGCCGATGCTGGAGCACCAGTCGGGCAAACGTTGGTGAGTGCCAACTGGCCACCAGCGCCGAAGACACCTGAAACATTGGGAACATGAAGATGAACGCCGCACACGACAAACACCTCCTGACGGGCGCCGTCAGCCAGCCTGCCTATCACGGCAGCCTGGGCATGAGCGAGCCGGACAGCGATCTGTCGGCCCTGGTCGATGGCGAGCTGGATGTGCAGGCGTTGGACGCGTTGCTGCAATCGCTCGCCGAGGATGAAGGCGTGCGCACGACTTGCATGGGGTACCAAGTGATCGGTGAAGTCCTGCGCGGGGGGGCTCCTCAACCTTCGGCCCTGCCGCCGCATGCGTTTGTGGCGGGTGTTCGTGCCCGGCTTCAGAGCGATCTGGTTGCTGCTGTTCAACCGTCCGCACCGGTGGCATTGCCAACCCGCGTGGCAGCCGCAAACGACGCGGTGTTCCGCTGGAAGATGGTGGCGGGGTTGGCCTCCCTGGCGGCGGTGATGGCTGTCAGTTGGAGTGTGATCGGCGGTGCGCCCGCGTCGTCTGGCGGCACCGCCAACGGACCGCAGATGGCGCTACTGCAGTCTCCGGGCGGTGTCTCGCCCGTCAACGCGATCCGGCCGGCCGATCAGGGCACTGCGCTGGTGGTGAACACGGCCCAAGGCCCGGTGTTGCGCGATGCACGCCTGGAGCAGTTGTTGGCCGAACACCGCCAGTACGGCGGCATGTCGGCGCTGCAGATGCCCGCGGGCTTCCTGCGCGATGCCACCCACACCGCCGACCCCCAGCGCTGAAGCCACCATGAGTTTTGCCTTGTCGTCACCCCTCCTGTCTGTCTTTTCATCGGTCGGGGCTGCCGCTCCAGTGCGACGCGGCCGTTGGCCCGTGGCGCTGTTGATGGCGCTGTCGGCGGTGCTCAGCGCGCCGGTGCTCGCGCAAGCGCAGCCCAATTCGGGGCGCAGCGTGAACGAATGGCTCACGCGCATGCACGAGGCCTCGCGCCAGCGCGCTTACATGGGCACGCTGGTTGTGTCGGCGGGCTCGGCCATGTCGTCCTCGCGCATCTGGCACGTCTGCGACGGCACACAACAGATGGAGCGTGTTGAGACCCTGACCGGCGCTCCGCGCACCACCGTACGGCGCAACAGCGAAGTGATCACCTTCGTGCCCGAGTCCAAGACCGCGTGGGTGGAAAAGCGCGAGTCGCTGGGTCTGTTTCCCGAGCTGTTGCGCACCCCGAGCAACCAGATTCCCGAGTTCTATGGCGTGCGCGAAAGCGCTGCAGAGCGCGTGGCGGGTCACCTGGCCGACGTCGTCGAGATCACGCCCAAGGACGCACTGCGGTTTGGTTACCGCATCTGGTCGGAGAAGAAGACCGGTCTGGTGGTCAAGATGCAAACCCTGGGCGAGCAGGGCGCGGTGCTGGAGCAGGTGGCGTTCACCGAGTTGCAGCTGGATGCCCCGGTGCGCATGGACAAGCTCAAGCAATTGATGAACGACACCAAAGGCTACGAGTTGCACAAGCCGGTGTTGCGCAAGACCACACCCGAAGCCGAAGGCTGGCGTCTGAAAGAGCAGGTGCCCGGTTTCCTGCCGATGAGTTGCCACACCCGTGACGCCGAAGGCGCCCAAGCGGGCGGTGCGCCCATGCAGTGGGTGTTCTCCGATGGCCTGGCGTCGGTCTCGTTGTTCGTCGAGCCCTACGACGCGGCGCGCCACACGCAAGAGAAATCCGCTGTCATGGGGGCTACGCATTCGGTCACGCGGCGGGTGGGCGTTCACTGGCTCACGGCCATGGGCGAAGTCCCTCCGGCCACGCTGCGCCGCTTTGCCATGGCGCTGGAGCGCACGCGCTGAGCCGCACGTCTTGTAGACGCTCGGGGCTTGAGGCCCGGCGACCTGACCCCCACTTTTCCCGAATGTTTCTTTTGAGGAGCTAGCAACATGCTTCGTGAACCGACTCGTGCGCCTTGGGTGCGCAGTGCCTTGACTTCTGCCCTGGCGGTGGCCTGCCTGGCGCTTGCGCCAGCGCTGCCGGCAGTGGCGCAAAGCGGTGCGGCCGCGGCCAGTGTGCGCGGCTTGCCCGACTTCACCGATCTCGTTGATCAGGTCGGTCCATCGGTGGTCAATATCCGCACCCTGGAGAAAGCCAGCGCGTCGGACGGGTCGGCCGACGAACAGATGCTGGAGTTCTTCAGGCGCTTTGGCATCCCGGTGCCGCCGGGTGCGACGCCGCGCGGGCGACAGGAGCGCAACGGCCAGGAAGAGGCGCAGCCCCGGGGCGTCGGATCGGGCTTCATCCTCAGCGCTGACGGCTTGATCATGACCAACGCGCACGTGGTCGATGGTGCGGACGAACTGATCGTGACCCTGCCCGACAAGCGCGAGTTCAAGGCACGGATCGTGGGCGCTGACAAGCGCACCGACGTGGCTGTGGTCAAGATCGAGGCCACTGGGCTGCCGGCGGTGCGCATTGGCGACGTCAACCGCCTGCGTGTGGGCGAATGGGTGATGGCCATCGGCTCACCCTTCGGCCTGGAGAACACCGTGACGGCCGGCATCGTGAGCGCCAAGAAACGCGACACCGGCGATTTTCTGCCGTTCATCCAGACCGACGTGGCGATCAACCCCGGCAACTCGGGTGGACCGCTGATCAACATGCGCGGTGAGGTCGTGGGCATCAACAGCCAGATCTATTCGCGCTCGGGCGGCTTCCAGGGCATTTCGTTCGCGATTCCCATCGATGAAGCGGTGCGCGTGTCCGACCAGCTCAAGTCCAGCGGCCGCGTCACGCGTGGGCGCATCGGGGTGCAGATCGATCAGGTCAGCAAAGAGGTGGCCGAGTCCATTGGCCTGGGGCAGGCCCGCGGCGCTCTGGTGCGCGGCGTGGAGCCCAATTCGCCAGCGGCCAAGGCGGGCGTGGAGCCCGGCGACATCATCCTCAAGTTCGACGGTCAGACCATCGACAAGTCGGTCGATCTGCCGCGCCTGGTGGGCAACACCAAGCCGGGCAGCAAGAGCACGCTCACGGTGTTCCGTCGGGGTGGGCAGCGCGATCTGACGGTGACCGTGGCCGA
>CALRYD010000021.1:0-69967 GCA_943372305.1 Hydrogenophaga intermedia
GCCACCCTGCACCAGCTGCGCATCTTTCTGGCCGTGGCCCGCCACAGCAGCTTTGCCCGCGCGGCCGAGGAGCTGCACCTCTCGCCGCCCACGCTGTCGCTGCAGGTCAAGCAGCTGTCGGAAACGGTGGGCCAGCCGCTGTTCGAGCAGCTGGGCAAGAAGATCTACCTCACCGCCGCCGGCAAGACACTGGCCGAGGCGTGTGAAGACATCGAAAGCCGCATGGAGCGTCTGGCCGAAGACCTGGCCGCGCTGCAGGGCGTGGAGCGTGGCAGCCTCAAACTGGCCATCCTGACCACGGTGAAGTACACCGTGCCCAAGCTGCTGGGCGGCTTCTGCGCAGCGCACCCGGGCATCGACGTGGCCATGGTCGTGGGCAACCGCGAGAAGCTGTTGCAGCGCCTGGCCAGCAACGAGGACGACCTCTACATCATGGGTCAGCCGCCCGAGCAGATGGACGTGGTCAGCGAAGCCTTCGCCGACAACCCGCTGGTGCTGGTGGCGCCGCCCGACCACCCGCTGGTGGGACAGAAAGCGATCTCACCGCAGCGGCTGGCCAAGGAGCCGTTCATCCTGCGCGAAGCCGGTTCGGGCACGCGCCTGACCACGGAAAAATTCTTCGCCGGTCACGGCATCGCGCTGAAGAACCGGCTGGAGGTGGGCAGCAACGAAGCCATCAAGCAGACCGTGGCGGGCGGCCTGGGCCTGGCCGTGCTGTCGGCCCACACGGTGGTCTCGGAACTGGCGCTGGGCGAACTGGTGCAGCTGGACGTGCGGGGCTTCCCCCTCATCCGGCGCTGGCACGTGGTGTACCCGCGCGGCAAGCGCCTGTCGGCCGCGGCCCTGGCGTTCAAGGACTGGATGTTCGACCACCGCGTGGGCGCCGACAACGGAAAGCCCAAAAGCAGCGCCTCGCGGCGCAAGGAACGGCGTCAGTGATCGTCTGAAGCCGGCAGCACGCGGATCAGCACCTGGTCGATGCGGCGGCCTTCGAGCTTGAGCACTTCGAATCGTCGGCCCGCCGTGTCCACGTGCTCGCCTTGCGCCAGCAGCTGGCCGGCCACGGTTTGCATCAGGCCGGCGACCGTGTTGTAGCGGCCCTTGTCCTCGTCGGGCAGTTCGTCGATGTCCAGCCGCGCCTTGAGTTCGGCCACCGGCATGGCGCCGTCCACCCGCCAGCTGCCATCGTCCTGGCGTGTGGCCCAGGCGTCGACTGGCCGCTCGGGCGACAGCTCGCCGGTGATGGCTTCGAGCAGGTCCAGCGGCGTCATCAGGCCCTGCACCACACCGTACTCGTCCACCACAAAGGCCATGCGCGTGGCGCGTGCGCGGAACTGCTCCAGCAGTTCCATGCCGCTGAGCGTTTCGGGCACGAACGTGGCGGGCAGCGCATGCGCGCCGATGGTGCCGGCCGCGCCCTCTTCGCGCAGCGCCAGCAGGCGCGGCAGGTGGATCACGCCCACCACGTCGTCCAGGCCACCGCGGCACACCGGGTACCACGAGTGGCCGACCGACCAGGCCTTGGGCACCGCGTGTTCGACGGTGTCGTCCGCGTCCAGCCACTGGATGTCGGCGCGCGGCACCATGATGGAGATGAGCTGCCGGTCGTCCAGCAGGAACACGTTGCGCACCATCTGGTGCTCGTGCGCTTCGATGATGCCGGCGTCCACGCCCTCTTCCAGGCTGGCGTTGATTTCTTCCTCGGTCACGTGCTGCTGGCCGCTGGTGTTGATGCGCAGCAGCTTGAGCACCCACTGCGTGGTGTGCGTGAGCAGCCAGACAAAGGGCTTGGCCGCCTGGGCCACAAAGGTCATGGGCCGCGAGATCCAGCGCGCGACGTTTTCCGGGTAGAGCTGTCCGATGCGCTTGGGCACCAGTTCACCAAAGACGATGGTGACGAAGGTGATGACCGCCACCACGATGCCGGTGGCCACGCCCTCGGCCGTGCGTTCGGCCATGCCCCAGCCTTCGAGCCAGGTGGCCACACCGCCGCTGAACGCGGCCTCGCCGACGATGCCGTTGAGCATGCCGATGGAGGTGATGCCGACCTGCACCGACGAAAGGAACTGGGTGGGGTGCTCCAGCAGCTTCATGGCCGCCTGAGAGCCCTTGTCCCCGGCCTCGGCCATGGCCGCCAGGCGCGCCTTGCGGCTGGCGGCCAGCGACATCTCGGACATGGCGAAAGCGCCGTTGAGCAGGGTGAGAAAGAGGATGAGCAGGGTGTCCATGACTACCGGAATTGTCCCTTAGAACGCGCACGGCCCCGGCCGGCGGCCTGCCCGACCCGCGGCCACGTGGACAATCGCGCCATGGCCACCTATTTCATCGGCGACGTGCAGGGCTGCGATGCCCCGCTCGGCCGCCTGCTGCAGACGATCGACTTCTCACCCAGCCGCGACACGCTCTACCTGCTGGGCGACCTGGTCAACCGCGGCCCCGGCTCGCTGGCTGTGCTGCGCCGCCTGATGGCGCTGGACGGCAGTGCCCACTGCCTGCTGGGCAACCACGACCTGCACCTGCTGGCCGTGGCCCACGGCGTGCGCAAGCCGCACCGCAGCGACACGGTGCAGGACATCCTGGACGCGCCCGACCGCAACGCCCTGCTCACCTGGCTGCGCCAACGCCCCATGGCCTTGATGGCCCAGGGCTGGCTGCTGATCCATGCGGGCGTGCTGCCGCAGTGGGACGCAGCGCAGACCCTGGCGCTGGCGGGCGAACTCGAGCGAGAGCTGCGGGGCCCCGACTGGGGCGTGCTGATGCACAACCTGTACGGCAACCGCCCCGACCACTGGCAGGACGACTTGCGCGGCCACGACCGGCTGCGCGTCATCGTCAACGCGCTCACGCGGCTGCGTTTTTGCTCAGCCGAAGGCGTGATGGAATTCGACACCAAGGACAGCGCCGACGCGGCGCCCGCGGGCTTCATGCCCTGGTTCGAAGTGCCCGGCCGTCGCAGCGCCGGCACACCGGTGGCCTTCGGTCACTGGTCCACCCTGGGCGCGGTGCAGCGCCCTGGCCTTCTGCCGCTGGACACGGGCTGTGTGTGGGGGGGTTGCCTGACCGCGGCGCGTGTGGGCGACGCGCCGGGCGATGTCGAGCAGATCAGCGTGCGCTGCGAGCAGGCGCAGAAGCCTTGACCCCCACGCTCCGCCGCTGCGCGGGTCGCAGCCCCCCGAGGGGGCGCCCATTCAGCGTGGGAACGGCCCGGCGCTGAATGCCTTGCCCCGTCGCTCCGCCGCAGCGCGGCGTCCGGATCAGGCGTTCTCGGTCGGGTTGGTTTCGGGCGCGGGCGCGCTCTTGAACAGCGCAGCCACCTTCTTGCGCGTTTTGATGTTGGGCGAGAGGCGGCTGGCGGTGGGTTTGGCGGCCGCTTCCCAAGCCGGCGGCGCGTCCGACGGCTGGCTGGGTTCATAGGGCTTGTCGAACAAGGGGTCGGCCGGCGCACGCGCGGAGCGCATCGGCCGGCGGTCCGCGCCACCACGCTCGTCGCGGCTGGAACGGCCTTCGCGGCTTTGGCGCGCTTCGCGGATCTCGCGACCCTCGCGGCCGGCTTCGTGCGGCGCCTCGGCTTGACCATCACCGCCTTCGCGCCAGGCGCGCTGGCCGTCGTTGAAGCGGCCGGCCGGGCGCTTGTCGGCCTCCAGCTCCACGGCTTCGAGTTCGAGCTTCTTGCCGATCAGCTTCTCGATGTCGGCCATCAGGCGCGCATCCTTGCCGCTCACGAACGAAACGGCCAGGCCCGATGCACCGGCACGACCGGTGCGGCCGATGCGGTGCACGTAGTCTTCGGCGTTGAACGGGATGTCGAAGTTGAACACCGCCGGCACGTCCTTGATGTCCAGGCCGCGCGCGGCCACATCGGTGCAGACCAGCAGGTCGACTTCACCCTTCTTGAACGCTTCCAGCGCCTTCAGGCGCTCGTCCTGGCTCTTGTCGCCGTGCAGCGCCGTGGTCTTGAGGCCTTCGCGCTCCAGCGAACGGGCCAGGCGCGCGCAGCCGAGCTTGCTGTTGACAAAGACAAACGCCTGCGTCACGCCACGCTCTTTCACGATCTGCTTGAGCACGGCGCGCTTGTCGTCGTCGTCGACGCGGTAGAAGTGCTGCTCCACCGTGGAGGCGGTGGCGTTGGAGCGGGCCACCTCGATGGTGATCGGGTCCTGCAGGTAGCTGCTGGCCAGGCGCTTGATCTCGGACGAGAAGGTGGCCGAGAACAGCAGCGTGGTGCGGGTCTTGGGCAGGTAGCTCAGGATGCGCTGCAGGTCGGGCAGGAAGCCGATGTCCAGCATGCGGTCGGCCTCGTCGAGCACCACGTACTCGACCTGGTTGAGCACCGCGTTCTTGGCTTCGATGTGGTCCAGCAGGCGACCGGGCGTGGCCACCAGCACCTCGACGCCCTTTTTCAGTTCCAGCGTCTGCGGCTTCATGTCCATGCCGCCGAACACCACCGTGCTGCGCAGCTGGGTGTATTTGGCGTACTGCTTGATCTGGTCGGCCACCTGGTCGGCCAGTTCGCGCGTGGGCAGCAGCACCAGGGCCCGCACCGGGTGGCGGGCGGGCGAGGTGGACGCGTTCTCGTGCTTGAGCATGCGCTGCAGCAGCGGCAGCGAGAAGGCAGCCGTCTTGCCGGTGCCGGTCTGGGCGGCGCCCATGACGTCACGCCCCTGCAGCACGACCGGAATGGCCTGTGCCTGGATGGGCGTCATGCTCTCGTAGCCCATCTCGGCGATGGCACGGGCGAGGTTGGGCGAGAGCTGGAGTTCGGAGAAGGATTGGGTCATTGCAGTGCGCGCGCACAGTGCGCGTTAACCCGGTATTGTCTCACTTCGGGTGTTTTTCACCCACCCCCCGCTTTAGGCCGCCCGCACAGCGGCGGAGCGTGGGGGCTACAGCGTGCGCACATTGAAGGTGTCGCAAGCCTTCACGCTGCCGGTTTCCAGACCCTTGTGGAACCAGCGCTGGCGCTGTTCGCTGGTGCCGTGGGTGAAGCTGTCGGGCACGATCTGCCCCTGGCTCTTGCGTTGCAGCGCGTCGTCGCCGATGGCGGCGGCGGCGTTCAGCGCTTCCTCCACGTCACCCGGCTCCAGGATGGCTTTGTCCTTGTGGTTGTGGTGGGCCCAGATGCCGGCGAAACAGTCGGCCTGCAGCTCCAGCCGCACGCTCAGCGCGTTGTACTCGCGCTCGCTCACCCGTCGGCGGGCTTGCTCCATCTGGTCGGTCAGGCCCATGAGGTTCTGCACGTGGTGGCCAACCTCGTGTGCGATCACGTAGGCCTGGGCAAAGTCGCCCGGCGCGCCGAGCTGGCTGCGCAGGGTCTCGTAGAAACTCAGGTCGATGTAGACCTTCTGGTCGCCCGGGCAATAGAACGGCCCCATGGCCGACTGGCCGGTGCCGCAGGCCGTGGGCGTGGCGCCTCGGAACAGCACCAGACGCGGCTTCTGGTACTGCGCCCCGCTCTGCTGGAACACGGTGGTCCACACGTCTTCGGTGCCGCCCAGCACCGAGGCGACGAACTGGCCCATCTGGTCGCTGGGCTGGACGGTGCTGGCCGCGGGGGCGGATTGCTCCACGGGTGCAGCGAGGTCACCCCCACCGCCCAGCACGCCCAGGATGGTCATGGGGTTGATGCCGAAGATCCAGCCCGCCACCAGGGCGATGGCGATGGTGCCCAGGCCCACGCCCCGGCCGCCCACCCGGCGCGGCGCACCGCCGCCGCCGAACATGCCGCCGCCCGATGCGCGGCGATCCTCGATCTGGTCTGACTGGCGGTTGTTTTCCCATTTCATGGTGTGACTCCTCGGGTGTGGCGCGGTCTGGCGGAACTTGGCGGCGGGCGTACAGTCCCACGACAACCCGAACCGGCCGGCGTGGGTGGCATGCGGCGACCGGAACCGAATACCAAAGATGGACAGTTCGCATTATGCAAACCCCTGCACGCGCCGTCGCCTGGCTGGCTTTGGGTGCCGCATTGTTGCTGGCCGGCTGCGCCAGCACGCTCACGGCCAAAGTGACGCGCTTCAACCAGTGGCCGACCGACGCGGCGGGCGCCAGCTTCCGCTTCACGGCGCCCGATCCGCAACGCGATCTGGAGCTGCAGGCCTACCAGGGCCAGGTGGCGGCGGAGCTACAGCAGCTCGGCCTGCGCCCCGCGACTGCTGGCGAGACGGCCCGCTTCGTGGTGGACGTGCAGGCCGATTTGAGTGAGCGGCAGCGCCAGCGTCTGGTGCCGGTCTACAGCGACCAGTGGGTCTATGCGCCGCCGTGGCGCGACGCACAGGGCCGGCTCTTCGGCGGCCACTGGGTGCCCGACCCGATGGGTGCGCGTTACGTGGGCGACCGCACAGTGACGCAGACGGTGCAGCGCAGCCAGCTGAAACTGCGCATCAGCGAAAGTGGCCCGGGTTCAGGCACGCGAATGGTGTTCAAGGCCACCGCGGTGCACGAGGGCGGTGACGACGATCTGGTGGCAGTGGTGCCTTACCTGGTGCGCGGCACGTTCCAGGATTTCCCGGGCGCCAACGGGCAGGTGCGCCGGCTCAGTTTCGACCTGCCCGCCCGCTGACATTTCAACGGCTGGGCATTTGGGCACAGGCCCCGCCGTTCAGGTCTTGGGCAGCGTGACGCCGACCTGCCCCTGGTACTTGCCACCACGGTCCTTGTAAGAGGTCTCGCACACTTCGTCGCTCTCGAAAAACAGCACCTGGGCGCAGCCTTCACCGGCGTAGATCTTGGCCGGCAGCGGCGTGGTGTTGGAGAACTCCAGCGTCACATAGCCTTCCCACTCGGGCTCAAAGGGTGTGACGTTGACGATGATGCCGCAGCGGGCGTAGGTGCTCTTGCCCAGGCAGATGGTCAGCACGCTGCGCGGGATGCGGAAGTATTCGACCGTGCGCGCCAGCGCGAAGCTGTTGGGCGGGATGATGCAGACGTCGGAATTGATGTCGACGAAGCTCTTCTCGTCGAAATTTTTCGGGTCCACCACCGAGCTGTAGACGTTGGTGAAGACCTTGAATTCGGGTGCGCAGCGGATGTCGTAGCCGTAGCTGCTGGTGCCGTAGCTGACGATCTTCTGGCCCGCGGCGTTCTGCCGGATCTGGCCCGGCTCGAAGGGCTCGATCATGCCGTGCTGCTCGGCCATGCGGCGGATCCATTTGTCGCTCTTGATGCTCATGCTGCGTGCTCCGGAAGTAAGCGAGCGATTGTAAGGACGCTGCTCCGATGCACCGCCGCTGCGCGGCTCGCGGTCTCCAGTCGGGTCCGCAGGGCGGTCCGTGAAGGGGAGCGGTCAGGCTCCGTCCGTGACGGTGCGGGCCACCACCCGGTCATCGCCCAGCACGATCAATGCAAACAGCAGCTCATCCAGCGAATCGGCCTGTGCTGTCTTGCGCGCCAGCAGCGGTGTGGCCTGGGGGTCGAGCACCACGAAGTCGGCCTCGTGCCCCGGTGTGAGGTTGCCCACCACGTCCCCCAGCCCCAGCGCCTGCGCGGCACCGGCGGTGTGCTGCCACCAGAGCTGGCCCGGCGTGAGGCTCAGGCCCGGCTTAGTGTGCCCTTCGCGGCCCACGGTGTAGGCCGCCAGCATGGTGTGGAAGGGCGAGAAGCTGGTGCCACCGCCCACATCGCTGGCCAGGCCATAGCGCATGCCAGCCGCGTCGGCCGCGGCGTAATCGAAAAAGCCGCTGCCCAGGAACAGGTTGCTGGTGGGGCTGATGGCCGCAGCCGCGCCGGTCTCGCGCATCAGCGCGCGGTCGGTCGCGTCCAGGTGGATGCAGTGGGCGTAGATGGCGCGCTCGCGCAGCAGGCCAAAGTCTCCGTAGACACCCAGGTAGCTGCGCGACCGCGGATACAGCTCGGCCACCCACTTCACCTCGTCATGGTTCTCGGCCACATGCGACTGGATCCAGACATCGCTGTACCGGGCGGCCAGTTCGCCCGCGCCGCGCAGCTGCGCGTCGGTGCTGGTGGGCGCAAAGCGCGGGGTGATGGCGTAGCCCAGCCGGTCCACGCCGTGCCAGCGGCGGATCAGGTCCTCGGTGTCCACCAGGCTCTGTTCTGTCTGGTCGCGCACGCCGTCGGGGCTCTGGCGGTCCTGCAGCACCTTGCCGGTGATGAAGCGCAGGCCGCGCGCCTGTGCGGCTTCAAAGGCGGCGTCCACCGACGCGGGGTGCGAGGTGGCGAAGGTCAGCGCCGTGGTCACGCCGTTGCGCTGCAGTTCGTCGAAGAAAAAGTCGGCCACGCCCCGCGCGTAGGCCTTGTCACAGAACCGGCTCTCGTGCGGGAAGGTGTAGTTTTCGAGCCAGGGCAGCAGGCCGGCGGCGGGTGCGCCGATCACGTCGGTCTGCGGGTAGTGCACGTGCAGGTCGACAAAACCCGGGGCGATCAGGTGACCCCGCAGGTCTTCGACGGTCACGCCGGCGAAGCGGTGAATCAGCGCGTCGTGGCTGCCGGCGGCGCGCACCACCCGGCGGCCGGTGGCGTCGGGGCCGATAACCAGCAGACCGTCGCTGTCGTACAGCGGCTGGCCGTGGTCATCGAAACGCAGGAGGGCGGCGCGGTAAGCTTTCATGAAGCCGACAGCTTAGCCGCAAGCGCGCCCCGCGGCATACCGCGAAATGCATGCACGCCATGCATCCCAACCAGGATGCCGCCGATCGGGCTTCGCCCGGCGGCAGGCATCGCCCCCTCAGGGGGTGACGCCGCAGGCGGCGCGGGGGTGACTCAATCACCGCGGCAGCTTGGTGGCCACGCCCTCGACCAGCCAGTTCATGTTCAGGATGGCACCGTCGTCCAGCGACCGGCCGGCCGCGATGGCGGTCTTGCCTTCGTTGTCCTTCACGCCGACCTTGCCGCCACTGAACACCGCCAGCTGGCCAGCGGCCATGTCTTTCTGGCGCGCCAGCACTTCGGTCTGCACCGCAGCGGGCACCTTGGCGCCGAAGCTGTCGACACGGATCATGCCCTCGCGCACACCGCCCCAGACCTGGCCGCTTTTCCAGCTGCCGTCCAGCACGGCCTTGACGCGGCGGGTGTAGTGGTCACCCCACTGGTGGGTGACGGCGGCCACCTGGGCCTCGGGCGCGACCTTGCGCATGTCGGAGTGGTAGGCGACGGCCAGCCGGCCGCGTTCCTGCGCCGCCACCATGACGGCGTTGGAACCGGTGTGGAAGGCCAGCACCTCGGCGCCCTGGTTCATCAGGCTCATGGCGGCTTCGCGCTCGCGCATGGGGTTGAACCACTCGCCCAGGAAGACCACGCGCAACGTGGCCTGCGGGTTGACCGAGCGCATGCCCAGCGTGAAGGCGTTGATGCCCTGGATCACCTCGGGGATCGGGAAGCCCGCCACGTAGCCGGCCTGCGTGGCCATGCGCCCGGCGGCGATGCCGGCGAGGTAGCGGCCTTCGTAATAGCGCGCGTTGGACGTGGCGACGTTGGGCGCGGTCTTGTAGCCGGTGACCGACTCGAACTTCACGTTCGGAAATTCGCGCGCGACCTTGAGCGTGGGCTCCATGTAGCCAAAGCTGGGGGTGAAGATGATCTGGTGGCCCTGCATCGCCAGGTCGCGGATCACGCGTTCGGCGTCCGGGCCTTCGGCCACGTTCTCGACGTAAGTGGTCTTGACCTGGCCGGGCAGCGCGGCCTCGACGGCCAGACGGCCCTGGTCGTGCTGGCGCACCCAGCCGGCGTCGGTCAGCGGTGCGACATAGACGAACGCGGCCTTGACGGGGGCCGTGGTTTGGGCAAAAGCGGGGGATAAAAAACAGGCGGCCGCGAGTGCGGCAGCGAGGTTTTTGTACATGGTGGTCCTCTACATGGCTTCCGAGTGGCAAAAAAGAAGCGAGCCGGGGAAGCACCGGCTCGCTGCTTTGATTTTAACGGCCGCGATCCGAAGGGCAGAGATGGAGGCCAATCCCCCGGCTATTCCCGCTCAAGTCCGGCGCCCCGGTTCCTAGAATTTCCTTCACGCACGCTGCGCCCTCAAACGCAGTGTTTCAACCCCAGCCGGCATCCAGCCAAGGACGGAAACCTTGAAAAAAGTACTCAACGTGGGCGGCAACAGCAAGGCCATCCCCCTGCCCCCCGCCTACACGGGCTACGAACACCTGCTGCTGGACATCGACCCGACCGGTCGGCCCGACATCTGCTGCGACGCGCGCCTGCTGTCCACGCTGGAGGCCGGCCAGTTCGACGCCATCTACTGCTCGCACAACCTGGAGCACTACTACCACCACGATGTGAAGAAGGTGCTGGCGGGCTTTCGCCATGTCATCAAGGAGAGTGGCTTTGTGCACCTGCGCGTGCCCGACGTGGGCGCGGTCATGAAGGCCGCGGTGGAGCGCGGCCTGGACATCGAGGACGTGCTGTACCAGTCGTCCCTCGGTCCCATCACGGTGATGGACGTGCTGTACGGCTACGGCAAACAGATCGAAAGCAGCGGCGTGGAGTTCTTCGCGCACAAGACCGGGTTCACGCCCCAGTCGCTATCCAAGGCACTGGCCGCGGCCGGCTTTGGCCACATCTACTGCACCAGCGGCAACCTGGAGGTGACGGCCTGGGCCTTCAAGGGCCAGCCCGACCCGGCCGTTTGCAAGGCTTTCAACCTGGCGTTGCCCAAGGTCGCTGAAGAACCTCTGCCCGCCTGAACACCGAATGAGCGATTGCCCCCCGGCGCGAGCCGCGGGGGCTTTTTTGTGCCCCTTCGGGGTTTGGGTTCCGCACAAGACGAAGCCCCGTGGAGCCATCCAACGGGGTCTTTTTTGGGTCACATTGAACTGAGATACATTGCCCGCCAGTCGCTTACCGCATCGCTGACAAAGGGTCAAATGAAGACAGAGATCTCGCTCGCAAACAGAATTCGGTTTATCACGGCCTGCTCAACGTTTACCTTGGCGGCAATGGAGTACATCAACCCCAAAAGGAGCGGCACACCCGGTTCACGTGGGATCAAGCGGCTGGCGATTGAATGCATGGGCGAGCGGGGCTACATCTGGCTGCTGCTCGCGCTCGGGATCGGCGTGCTGGCATGGACGATCATCAGCGTGTGGAATGACAGCAAACGCAGCCAGTGAACACAGCCATTCAGCCTTCGCCATGAGGCCTCGGCAGATCGACATCGGTCAGAGCGACTGCCTCTGTCGCGCCGCAAACCAGAGCGCTTCGCCCCTGCCCCATCACACCCCGCGCAGCGCCACGCGCTCGACCGCGTCACCGAAGTCTTTGACGAAGCGCGGCATGTCGAACAGCGGTGACTGGGTGCGGCCGGCTTTCAGGCGCTGCTGCAGGTCGGCGTGCAACGCGGGCTGGGTGGCGATCTCGATGGCGCGGGCTTCGTAGTCGGCCAGGCTGGTGGTGACCAGCTCCGGCAGGTCCAGCGCGGTCAGCAGGCTGCCGGCCATGCGCGAGGCGAAGGTGCGGCCCGAGCGTGTGAGCACGGGCAGGCCCATCCACAGCGCGTCGTTGGCGGTGGTGCCGGCGTTGAAGGGGTAGGCGTCGAGGAACAGGTCGGCCGCGGTGTAGCGGGCCAGGTACTGTTCGGGCGAGACGCGCGGCGCGAAAAGGAGGCGCGCCGGGTCCACGCCGTGTTCACCGGCGCGGTGCGTCAGCGAGGCCTGCGACCAGGGGTTGTCGGCCAGCAGCCAGAGCACGCTGCCGGGCACGGCCTGGAGCATGCGCATCCAGCTGGCGAAGACTTCTTCGGTGAACTTGTAGTTGTTGTTGAAGGAACAGAAGACGAAGCCGTCTTCGGGCAGGCCGCACTGTGCCCGGCTGGGCAGCGGCGCCACCGGGCGCTGGCGGTCGCTGCACTGGAAGACGTGTGGCAGGTACAGCGGGGTCTCGGTGTAGAACGGGCGCTCGGCGTCGGGGATGAGGAAGCGGTCGGCCACCACGTAGTCGATGCATGGGTGGCCGGTGGGGCCGGGGAAACCCAGGTAAGTGATCTGCACTGGCGCCGGCCTGTGCGCAATGATGTCGGGCCGCGCGCCGGAGGTGATGCCCTGCAGGTCCACCACCACGTCGATCTCGGCCTCGCGGATGGCGCGGGCCGCGCTGGCGTCGTCCAGCTCGGCGATGCGCACGTAGTGGTCAAACGATTGGACGACGCGGGCGCGCAGGGCGGAACCGTCTTCGCGGCTCCAGCAGAAGCCGTAGACCTCGAAGCGGTCGCGGTCCAGCAGCTCCAGCAGCTCCACGGTGAGCAGCGACACGGCGTGCAGGCAGAAGTCCGACGAGAGGAAACCGATGCGCAGCTTGTCGTGCCGGTAGCCCTTCTCGGGCGCCAGGCGCGGCACGCGCAGGTTGACCTTTTCGGTGATGAAGCGGATCGACGTGGCCAGCTGCAGGCCGGGGTCGTCGCTGGCCGAGAGCATCGCCAGCGGCGAGGTGGCCTTGAGCACCTCGCCCTGCCCCAGCCCGGGCACGGGCGTGAACACCGGCCAGCTGCACTGCTTCTGCCGCAGGTGCACCCAGTGCTGGATGACCTTGGGCTGCTGCGACTCGGCCAGCAGGCTGTCGAACAGCTTGACCTCCGAGCGGTCGTACTGGCGCATTTCTTCCAGCAAGCGGCCCATGCCGTTGACGACCAGCAGGTACAGGTCTTTCTGGTGGGTGGGCGAAACCAGCGGGTGGTCCAGCATGGACTGCCAGATGGTCAGCGCGTGTTCCTTGCGGCCCAGGCGCTCCACGGTGGCCCCGAGGTTGAACCAGGCCTGGGCGAAGTCGGGCTTGCTGGTGATGGCGGCGCGGTAGGCGACCTCGGCCTGGGCGTGCAGCTGCAACTGGCCGTAGAGCACGCCCAGGTTGAACTGCACCACGTGGCGCAGCGGCGAGCTGTTGCCAGCCAACCATTGCTGGTAGAGCGCCGCGGCCTGCTGCGGACCCTGGGTGGCGCACAGGCGGTCGCCCGCGGCGATGACCTGGAAGGCGTCGAGCGAGGGGTCGACGGTGTCGACAGCAGAGGCGGTGGCGGGTGCGTTCATGGGCGGCTTTCGGTGGCGGCGTTCGCCCGGACCGCGCGCAAACACGGTCCGGTGGTGCCAGTCATGGTAGGCCGCCGTGCCGGCGCCAAAGGCCCGAACAGGTGGGAAAAGTCCTCCCTGTTCCAGCCGAACCGACGCGACAAAGCTGGCGCCCCGCGAGGGGCACCGGCTTTGTCGGGATGACGGGCGGACGGGCGGGAGGTGCCCGTCAGTGCTCGTCAGCAGCCGTCTCAGGCCAGCGGGTCGACCGGCGGCTGGCTCACGCCCACCAGCTGCACACCGGCGTCGGGCACCGGGGCGTCGGCGGTGGCGAACCACACGTCGGCGACTTCGTGGGTCTGGCCATCGGCGGTCTGGTAACCGGCGGTCAGGCCGATCCAGTTGCCGTTGTCCCAGACCGAGGTGGCCTGGCCGCTGGCGTCGATGGACACGATGCCCAGGTCGCTCAGGCTGCTCATCTCGCCGGCCTGGCTGACTCCGTCGCCGTTGGCGTCCTGCCAGACGCGCAGGGCGGCGAAGTCCACATCGGCCAGGCTGATGCTGCCGTCGCCGTTGCTGTCGAGCGCGGACAGGGCGGCGAAGCCGTCGTTGGCGGTGCTGCCGTCGGCCAGGCGGGTGGCCGTGCCGAACAGTTCGGAGCCGTCGTTGATCAGGCCGTCACCGTTGCGGTCCAGGGCCAGCAGGCCGTCGCCGCTGCCCACCCAGCCGGTCTGGTCGAGCGTGCCGTCGGCATCGATGTCGAACACCACGCCGTCGGCCATGGCCACGGTGTGGATGCCGTTGCCATCGAGGTCCAGGATCAGCGGCGAGACCAGGGCCACTGTCTGCGCAGCTTCCATCGACAGACGCTGCTCTGCCGTGAAAGCGGCGGACTGGGTCATGTCCAGTGCACCCAGCTGGGTTGCCGTGAGCTGGTCGATTTGGGCCACCGTCAGCGCGGCGATCTGGTCGGTCGTGAACGCACCGAACTGGGCGTTGGTCAGCGCCGTGATCTGCGTGGTCGTCAGGCTGGGGATGTCCACCGCCTGGATCGCAGCGATCTGGGCCGTGCTCATGGTCGCGAAGTCGGCGGTCTCGATGGCGGCCAGCTGGGTGCCGGTCATGGTGACGATCTGCGTGACCGTCAGCGCCTGGACCTGGGCGGCGGTCAGCCCGCCGATCTGAGTGCCCGAGAGCACCGCGATGTCCTCGTTCTGGATCGCTGCGATCTGGCCGGCCGTGAAGGCGGCGAGATCGGCGGTTTCCAGCGCCTGGAACTGTGCGGTGGTCAGCCCCTGCACCTGTGCGGTGGTCAGCGCAGGTGCCTGGGTGGCGGTCAGCGCGCCGATCTGCGTGGCGTTGAACAGCGCCAGGTCGTTGACTTCGATAGCCGCGATCTGGGTGTTGGTCAGGTTGGCGATCTGCGCCGTGGTCAGCGCCGGGATCTGCGATGCCGTCAGTGCCACGATCTGGGCATTCGTCAGGCCACTGATCTGTTCGGTGGTGATGGCGGCGATCTGCGCATTGCTCAGGGTGCCGATGTCCAGCGCGTCGATACCGACCAGCTGCGTTGTGGTCAACGAAGCCAGTGTGGTGGTGGTCATGGCCGCGAACTGGGCCGAGGTCATGGCGCCCAGCTGGCCGGCGGTCAGGCCGTCGGCCTGGGTGCTGGTCAGGGCGGCGATGTGACCCGCCGTGAAGGCCGCCACATCGGCGGTCTGCATGGCCGCGATCTGCGTAGAGGTCAGCGCACCGAACTGGCCTGCTGTGAGGGCGGCCACCTGGGCGGTGGTCAGGCCCGGGATGGCGGCTGCGGTGATGACGGCCACGTCCGCGCTGTCCAGCGCCACGATCTGGGCCGTGCTCAGAGCGCCCAGCTGCTCGCTGGTCAGGCCTGGCACCTGGCTGCCCGTCAGGGCCGCGATCTGGGCCGTGGTCAGGGCACCGATGTCCTGGGTCTCCAGGATGCCGATCTGGGTGCTGCTCAGCGCTGCCAGTGCCGTTGTACTGACCCCCGCCCACTGGGCAGTGGTCAACCCCTGCAACTGGGCATTGGACAGCGCGGGCAACTGGGTGGCTGTCAGGGCACCCACCTGGGTCGGATTCAGGGCTGCGAGCACGTTGACGCCGACCTGCGAAAGCTGTTCGGTCGTCAGTGCCGCCACCTGCGCCGTGGTCAGGGCGGTCACCTGCTCAGTGGTCAGCGAGCCGATGGCCGTGGAGGCAATGGCGGCCACATCGGCGGTCTCCATCTTCTCGACCTGCGCTGTACTCAGCGCCGCCAGCTGGGTGCCGCTGAGGGCACGTACCTGCGCGGTGGACAAGCTTTCGACCTGCGCCGTGGTGAGCGAGGCGATCTGCGTGGTGCCGAGGTAGCCGATCTGCGTGGTCGTGATTGCAGCCAGGTCGAGCAGCTCGATGGCAGCCACCTGTGCAGAGGTCATCGCGCCGATCTGGCCGGCTTCCAGATCGGGGATCTGGGTGGCGGTCAGTGCGGCGATCTGGGCCGGTGTCAGGTGGGCAAAGTCGGCGTCCTCGATGGCCTGCAGCTGCGCGGTGTCGAACAGCGCCAGGGCGGCGGTGCTGATGCCGGGTATCTGCGCAGAGGTCAGCGCGGCGATCTGGGTCGCGCTCAGTTCGGCGGTCTGATCGGTGGTCAGCGCAGCGATCTGGTCGCTGCTGAACGCCGGGATCTGGGCCGCTGTCAGCGCCACGATCTGGGCCGTGGTGAGCTTGGCCACGTCGGCCGTCTCCATGGCCGCCAGCTGGGTGTTGGTCAGCGCCTGGATCTGGGCCGTGGTCAACGCGGCCACCTGGGCGGTGGTCAGGGTCTGGATCTGGGCCGTGGTCAGGGCGTTCACATCCGAGCCCAGGGCCTGGACCTGCGCGGTGCTCAGGTCGTCCAGGTCGGCCAGCTCGATGGCGGCGATCTGGCTACCGGTGAGCGCGCCGATCTGGCCCGCCGACAGGCCGGCCAGCTGGGTGGAGCTCATGGTGGCGATCTGTGCCGTGGTGAAGGCCGCCACCTGCGAGCCGGACAGGCCGGCCAGCTGGGTGGTGCTCAACACGGCCAGATCGGCCAGTTCCAGCGCGGCCAGCTGCGCGGTGGTCAGCCACGCCATCTGGGCCTGGCTGATGGCTTGCGCCTGGGCCGTGGTCAGGGCGGGGATCACCTCCGGCGAGATCGCGGCCAGGGCGGTAGAGCCCAGGGCCTGCAGCTGGGTGGTGGTCAGGGCGGCGACCTGTTCGGAGGTCAGCGCGCCCACCTGGGCAGCGGTCAGGACTTCCACCTGGTCCGGCTTGAGGGCCACCAGGTCGGCCGTTTCCAAGGCGCGCACCTGGGCCGTGGTCAGGGCTGCGACCTGGACCAGGCTGAGCGCCTGGATCTGGGCCGTGGTCAGGCTCGGGATGTTGGTGGGCGTGATGGCGCGCAGGTCGGCGGTTTCCAGCGCGGCCACCTGGGCGGTGGTCAGCGCGGCCACCTGAGCGGCCGTCAGCGCGGCCACCTGGGCGGTGCTCAGGGCCACGACCTGGGCCGTGTTCAGCGCGGCGACGTCGGCGGCTTGCAGCTGCTCGATCTGACCGGTGGTCAGCGCAGCGATCTGGTCCGTCGTCAGGGCCCGCGCCTGGTCCGTCGTCAGGGCCACCAGCTGGGCGCTGGTCAGGGCCGGGACGTCGGCGGCTTCGATGGCCGCGATCTGGGCCGTGCCCATGCCGGCGATCTGCGCGGCGGTCAGCGCAGCGATCTGCGACGAGGTCAGCGCGATCACCTGGGCCGTGCTCAACGCGGCCACATCGGCCACTTCCATGGCCTGCAGCTGTTCGACGCTGAGCTTCTGCAGCTGGGCGGTGGTCAGCTCCCGCACCTGGGCGGTGGTCAGCGCCACCATGTCGGCCGTCTCCAGCGCGCCGATCTGCGCCGTGGTGAGCTTGCTGATCTGGTCGGTGGTGAGCGCGGCCACCTGGGCAGCGGTGAGTGCCAGCACCTGCGCGGTGGTCAGGGCCGCCAGATCGGCGGTTTCCAGCGCGGCGATCTGGGCCGTGGTCAGGTTGGCGACCTGGGCCGTGGTCAGCGCGGCGGCCTGGGCAGCGGTCAGCGCCACCACCTGGTCGGTGGTGAGCTTGACCAGATCGGCCGTTTCCATGGCCGCCACTTGCGTGGTGGTCAGGGCGGCCACCTGGGCGGTGGTCAGCGCGGCGGCCTGGGCAGTGGTCAGCGCCACGATCTGGGCCGTGGTCATGCTGGCCACGTCGGCCGGGTCGAGCGCAGCGATCTGTGCCGTGCCCATGCCAGCCACCTGGGCGGTGGTCAGCGCAGCGGTCTGGGCGCCGGTCAGTGCGGCGATCTGGGTTGTGGACATGCCTGCCAGATCGGCCACGTCAATGGCCGCGACCTGCGCCGTGGTCAGGTTGGCCACCTGGGCCGTGGTCAGGGCCGCGATCTGCGCACCGGTCAGGGCCGCGATCTGCGCCGTGGTCATCGCGGCCAGGTCGACCGTTTCCAGCGCGGCCACCTGGGCCGTGGTGAGGTCGTCTACCTGGGCAGCGGTCAGCGCGGCGGCCTGGGCCGTGGTCAGGGCGGCGATCTGCGCGGTCGTCAGCGCGGCCAGGTCCACCGTCTCCAGCGCGGCCACCTGGGCGGTGGTCAGCTGGGCGATCTGGCCTACCGTCAGGGCCACGGCCTGGGCCGTGGTCAGAGCGGCGATCTGCGCGGTGCCCAGGGCGGCCAGATCGGCGGTCTCCAGCGCAGCGATCTGCGCGGTGGTGAGCTGGCTGACCTGGGCGGTCGTCAGGGCGGCGGCCTGGTCGGTGGTCAGCTTGACAATCTGCGCCGTGCTCAGCGCGGCCAGGTCGGCCGTCTCCATTGCAGCCACCTGGGCGGTGGTCAGCAGCGGGATCTGGTCGGTCGTCAGCTGGGTGACCTGCAAGGTGCTCAGTGCGGCGATCTGCGTCGTGGTCAGGGCCTGCAACTGGGCGCTGGTCAGGTTCTGCAACTGGGCGCTGGTCAGGGCGGGCACGTCGGCCGCTTCGATGGCAGCGATCTGCGCGGTGCTGAACCGGGCCAGGTCGGCGGTCTGCAGGGCGACGACCTGGGCCGTGGTCAGGGCTGCGATCTGGGCCGTGGTCAGACCAGGGATCTGGTCGGTGGTCAGCGCCACGATCTGGGCAGAGCCCAGCGCGGCGATGTCGGCGGCGTCGATGGCGGCGAGCTGCGTAGTGCTCAGCGCGGCCAGCTGGTCGGTGCTCAGCCCACCCACCTGGGCGCTGGTCAGCGCGGCGATCTGCGCGGTGCTGAGCGACGGCAGGTCGGCGACCTCGATGGCAGCGATCTGCGCCGTGGTCATGACCGCAATCTGCGCCGGCGTGAGAGCACCAATCTGCGCGCCCGAGAGCGTGGCGATCTGCGCGGTGCTGAGCGCCGCGAGGTCGGCCCCCTCCAGGGCAGCGATCTGTTCCGTGGTCAGTGCGGCCAGCTGCGCGTTGGTCAGCGCGGTGGCCTGGCCGGTGGTCAGCGCGGCGATTTGCGCGGTCGTCAGCGACGGGATGTCGGCGGCTTCGATGGCCTCGATCTGGGGCTTGGTCAGCACCGCGATCTGGCCCACGGTCAGCGCGGCCACCTGGGTGGCGGTCAGAGCTTCGATCTGCGCGGTCGTCATGAACGGCAGGTCGCCCACTTCGATGGCCTGGATCTGGTCGGTGGTCAGCGCCGCGACCTGGCCCACGGTGAGCTTGTCGATCTGGGCCGTGCCCAGAGCGGCGATCTGCGCCGGCGTCAGCGCCGGGATGTCACCCACTTCGATGGCTTGCAGCTGCGCCGAGGTCAGCGCAGCCACGTCGGCCACCTCGATGGCGGCCACCTGGGCGGTGGTCAACGCGGCGATCTGGCCCACCGTCAGGGCACGGGCCTGGGCGGTGGTGAGCGCGGCGATCTGGGTCGTCGAGAGCACCGCCAGGTCGGCCACTTCGATGGCGGCCACCTGGGCCGTGGTCAGGGCCGCGATCTGGCCCACCGTCAGAGCCGCGGCCTGTGCGGTGGTCAGCGCAGCGATCTGGGCCGTGGCGAGCGTGGGCACGTCGGCCACTTCGATGGCTTGGACCTGGGCCGTGGTCAGCGAGGGCAACTGGCCCACGGTGAGCGCGCCGAGCTGGGTGCTGGTCAGGGCGGCGATCTGGGTGGGCGTCAGGGCGGCCAGCTGGCCGGCGCTGAGGGCCTGCACCTGGGCCGTGGTCAGGGCCTGCACCTGGGCGGTGCCCAGGCCGGCCACATCGTCCGTGCCCAGCCAGCCGAGCTGGTCGGTCGTCAGCGCGGGCACCTGGCTGGTGCTCAGCTGGCCGATCTGGGCCACGCTCAGCGCACCGATCTGGGCCGAGGTGAGCAGCACCAGGTCGGCGGTCTCGATGGCGCCGATCTGGCTGCCCGACAGGCGCACGAGCTGGTCCGCAGTGAGCTTGCTGATCTGGGCGGTGGTCAACGCGGCGATCTGCGCCGTGGTCAGCGCGACCACGTCGTTGTCTTCCAGCGCCACCAGCTGTGCGGTGGTGAGGGCTGCGATCTGGTCGGTGGTCAGCTTCCCGACCTGAGCACTGCTCAGCGCCACGATCTGGGCGGTGGTCAGCTCGTCGATGTCGGTGGTTTCGATGGCGGCCACCTGTGTGGTGGTCAGCAGCTCGACCTGGCTGGTGGCCAGGCCAGCGAGCTGGCTGCCCGAGAGTGCGGCGATCTGGGTGGTGGTCAGCTGGACCAGGTCTTCGTCCTCCAGCGCGCGCAATTGTGCGGTGGTCAAGGCGGCCACCTGGGCGCTGGTCAGGTCGTCGACCTGGGCCGTGGTCAGGGCCGCGATCTGGGCGGTGGTCAGCTTGGCCACGTCGGCGGTTTCAACCGCGACCAGCTGCGTGGTGGTCAGGGCTGCGATCTGCGTTGTGCTCAGATCATCGATCTGGGCCGTGGTCAGGGCCGCGATCTGCGCGGTGGACAGGGTCACCAGATCGGCTGTCTGGATGGCCTGCAGCTGCGCCGCCGTGAGGACGGCGATCTGGGCCAGCGTCAGGGCCTGCAGCTGGGCCGCGGTCATGGCCTCGATCTGGCCGGTGGTCAGCGTGACCAGGTCGGCGGTCTCGATGGTCGCGACCTGCTCGGTCGTGAGCTTGTCGATCTGCGACGTGCTCAGCGCGCGGAACTGGGCCGAGGTCAAGGCCGCGATCTGCGCGGTGGTCAGCGCCGCCAGATCGGCGGTTTCCATGGCGGCGACCTGGGCCGTGGTCAGAAGAGCCGTGTTGGCCGGCGACAGGGTGGCGAACTGTTCGGTGGTCAGCGCCTGGATCTGCGCCGTGGTCAGTGCCACCAGGTCGGCCGTTTCCAGCCCGTTGAGCTGGGCACTGGTCAGGGCCGCGATCTGTGCCGGGGTCAGGGCGCGGATCTGTGCGGTGGTCAGCGACTGCAGCTGGCCCACGCTCATGGCGGTCACGTCAGCGGCGTCGAACAGCGCGATCTTGGCCGGCGTCAGCGCGGCCAGCTGGGCGTTGGTCAGGGCCGCGACCTGGCCGGACGTCAGGGCCAACAGCTGGGCGTTGCTCAGCTGCGCCACGTCGGCGGTCTCGATGGCCTGCACCTGCGCCGTGGTCAGGGCGGCGATCTGGCCGACCGTGAGCTGACCGATCTGGGCCGTGCTCAAGGCCTCGATCTGTGCGGTGGTCATCGACGGCAGGTCGGCCACTTCGATGGCGGCGAGCTGGGCCGGGCTCAGCGCGGCCACCTGGGTCACGGTGAGGGCCGCGAGCTGCGCGGTGTCGAGCGCCGCGATCTGCGCGGGGGTGAGGGCCGCCAGCTGGGCCGTGGACAGGCCTGCGATCCGGACGGGTGCGAGGGCGGTGATGTCGCCGATCTCGATGGCCGTGATCTGGGCCGGCTTGAGCGCGGCCACCTGGCCGGCATCCAGCGCAGCGATCTGGGCCGTGGTCAGGGCCACGATCACGTCGGTGGACAAGGCGGCCACCTTGGCGGTGGTCAGGGAGGCGATGTCGGCGGTGTCGATGGCGGCCACCTGGCCTGCGGTCAGCGCGTTGATCTGGGTCGAGCTCAGCGCGTTGAGCTGACTGGCGCTCAGCGCCGTGACCTGGGCCGGCGTCAGCGCCTGCACCTGGGTGGTGGTCATCTGGGCCAGCACGGCGGTGGACACGCCTTGCAGGTCGGTGGCATCGATCGCAGCGATCTGCCCGGCGGTCAGGCCGACGAACTGCTGGGAACTCAACGCAGCGATCTGGGCCGAGGTCAGCACCGCGAGGTCGGCATTGGGCAGGGCCTGCAGGTCGGCCACCTCGATGGCGCGCACCTGAGCGGTCGTGAGCGAGGCGAGCTGCTCATCGCTCAGTGCGGTCAGTTGTGCGGCGTCCAGCGCGACGATGGCCGCGGTGGACAGCTGGCGCAGGTCGCGCGTTTCCAGCGCCGCCACCTGAGCAGTGGTCAGGGCGTCGGCCTGGGTAGCGGTGATCGCCGCGGCCTGGTCGGTGGTCAGGGCCACGATGTCGTCGGTGCCCAGGCCAGCCAGTGCAGCGGTGGTCAGGCTGACCAGATCGGCCGTCTCCAGGGCGGCGACCTGCGAGGTGCTCAGCGCACCCACTTGCGTGGCGCTCAGGGCAGCCACCTGGTCGGTGGACAGGGCCTGCACCTGGGCATTGGTCAGCGCGGCCACCTGGGCGGTGCCCAGCGCAGCCACCACGGCAGTGGTCAGGGAGGACAGGTCACCGGTTTCAATGGCGCGAACCTGGGCCGTGCTCAGGTGGGCGACCTGTGCGGTGGAGATGGCGCCCACCTGGTAGGGGTTGAGACCGGCGATCTGGGCGTTGGTCAGGGCAGCGACCTGGGCCGACGACAGCTGGGCAAACGCACCGGTGCTCAGGGCACCCAGCGCCTCGGGGTTGATGGCCACCAGCTGGGCCGTGGTCACAGCCGCCACCTGGGCGGTGCGCAAGGCGCCCACCTGGTCGCTGCCCAGCGCCGCGAACTGCGCGGTGCTCATGGCGGAGATGTCGGCGTTCTCCAGCGCGGCGATCTGGGTGGGCGTCAGTGCGGCCACCTGGCCAACGTTCAGCGCGGCGGCCTGGGCGGTGGACAGCGCGGCGATGGCGGCGGTGGAGAGCTGGCGCAGGTCCGCTGTCTCCAGGGCCGAGAGCTGGAGCGTGCTCAGAGCGCCCACCTGTGTGGTGGTCAGCGCGGCCGCCTGGTCGGTGGTCAATCCCTGCACCTGGGCCAGGGTCAGGCCGCCGATCTGGGTGGCGGTGAGGCCGTCAAACGTGTCGGCGTCGATCACGGCCAGGTCTTCCACGTCCAGCGCGGCGATCTGGGTGGCACTCAGCGCCGCGACCTGCGCGGTGCCCAACTGGGACACCTGCTCGGCCGACAGGGCCTGCACCTGGGCCGTGCCCAGCGCGGCGACCGCGGCGGTCGACAGGGCAGCCACCTGCTCGGTGCTCAGCGCGCGCACCTGGTCGGTGCTCAGGCCGGTCACCTGGCCCGCTGTGAGTCGGCCGATGGTGACGGCGGGCAGGTCGGCCAGGTCGGCGGTTTCGATGGCGCCCACCTGGGCCGCCGTCAGCGCAGCGAACTGGGTGGAGGTCAGGGCCAGCAACTGGTCGACCGTGAGCGCCGTCATCTGAGCGGTGGTCAGGGCCTGCACCTGGGCGGTGGTCAGCTTGGCCATGGTGGTGTCGTCGAAGGCGACCAGATCGGCGGTCTCGATGGCCGCGATCTGTGCGCCCGTCAGCGCCGCCATCTGGGCGGTGGTCAGGGCGTCGATCTGGCCAGAGGTCAGCGCCGCCACCTGGCCGGTGGTCAGGGCCTGCACCTGGCCGGTGGTCAGGGCGTTGATGACGTCGGTGGCGATGCCGTCCAGGTCGTCGCCCTCAATGGCGGCCACCTGGACGTTGGTCAGCTGGGCGATCTGTGTGTCAGAGAGCGCGGCCACCTGGGCGGTGGTCAGGGCTTCGATCTGGGCGGTGGTCAGGGCCCGCAGGTCAGCAGACTCCAGCGCACGGATTTGCGCCGTGGTGAGCTTGACCAGACTGTCCTGCGGCAGGGCTTGCACCTGGGCGGTGGTCAGGGCCTGGATCTGGGTGGTGGTCAGGGCCTGGATCTGGGCCGTGGACAGGGCACCGATCTGGGCCGTGGTCAGGGCGGCGATCTGGGCCGTTTTGAGCGTGGGGATCACGCTCGGGTCGAGGTGGGCCAGCTGGCTGGCCGACAGCAGCGCGAAGTCGCTGCCGTCCAGCGAGGCCACCTGGGTGGCGGTCAGCGCGGCGATCTGGTCGGTGGTCAGGGCCACCACCTGGCTGGCGGTCAGGGCCTGCACTTGTGCGGTGCCCAGGCTGCGCACGGCAGCGGTGGACATCTGCACCAGGTCGACCGTTTCCAGTGCCGCCACCTGGGCGGTGGTCAACTTGGGAGCCTGGTCGGTGGTCAGGGCGGCCACCTGGGTGGGCGAGAGGGCGCGCACCTGGGCCGTGGTCAGGGCCACGATGCTGGCGGTGGGCAGGGCCCCGAGGTCGGCCGCCTCGATGGCGGCGATCTGACCGGTGGTCAGCGCCTGCACCTGAGACGAGCTCAGCGCACCCAGCTGGCTGGCCGTGAGGGCCACCACCTGTGCGGTCGTGAGGGCCTGCAAATCAGCGGTGGCGATGGCGCGCATCTGGGCCGTGGTCAGCGCGGCGACCTGGGCCGGTGTGAGCTTGCTCACCTGTTCGGTGCTCAGGGCCACGATGGCGGCGGTGGACAGCTGCGCCACATCGGCCGGGTCCAGCGCCACCAGCTGGGCGGTGGACAGTGCGGCCACCTGGGCGGTGGTCAGTTGCGCGGCCTGTTGAGTGGTGAGCGCGGCGACCTGCGCCGTGCTCAGGCGCACCAGGTCTTCCACCTGCAGCGCCTTGATCTGTTCGGTGGTCAGGGCCGCGATCTGCGCGTTGGTCAGCGCCGGTATCTGGGCAGTGGTCAGGGCTGCGATCTGGGCCGAGGTGAGCGCCGCGATGGCGGCGGTCGAGAGGCTGGCCAGGTCGGCGTTCTCCATCAGCGCCAGCTGGGCGGTGCCGATCTTGGCCACCTGGGCAGCCGTCAGCGCGGCCGCCTGGGCCGGCGTCAGCGCCGCAATCTGCGCGTTGCTCAGCGCCAGAATGGCGGCGGTGGACAGACCCGCCACTTCACTGGGCGTGAGCGCCGAGAACTGGGTGGGCGACAGCCCAGCGACCTGGGTGGTCGTCATCGCGGCCACCTGGTCGGCCGTCAGCGCACCGATCTGGTCGAGGCTCAGCGTGCGGATGTCGTCGGTGCCCAGCACCTTGATCTGTGCGGTGGTCAGGGCACCCACCTGGGCGGCGCTCAGGGACTGGATCTGGGTGGTGGTGAGGGCATTGATGTCGGCGGTTTCCATGGCCGCCACCTGGGTGGGCGTGAGGGCGGCCACCTGGGTCGGTGTCAATGCACGCACCTGGGCCGTGCTCAGACCGGCGACGGTCTGGGTCGCCAGCGCGGCAAGGTCGGCCGTCTCCAGCGCCTGGATCTGTTTGGTGCTCATGGCCGCGATCTGCGCCGGCGACAGGGCCGAGGCCTGGACCGTGGTCAGCGCCGCGATCTCGGCGGTCGTCTTGGCGGCCACCTGGGCGGTCGTCCACTGCGTCACCAGGCGGATGGCCTGCTGGTCGGCGCTCAGCGGGGTGCTCAGCGCCGCGATCTGGTCCGTGCTCAGGGCGCCGATCTGCACATAGTTCAGCGCGCCCACCTGGCCGGCCGTCAGTGCCGCGACATCGGCGGTCTGCAGGGCCTTGGTCTGTGCGCTGGTCAGCGCGGCCACGGCCGCGGTGTCCAGAGAAGCCACCTGCGCGGTGCTCAGGGCCACCACCTGGGCGGTGGTCAGGCCTTTGACGGCGCTGGCGCTCAGGCTGGCCATGTCGGCCGACTCGATCGCCACCAGCTGCGCGGTGCTGAGCGCCGCGATCTGGGTCGAGGTCAATGCCCCGACCTGGCTGCCTGAGAGCGCCTCGATCTGCTGCGTGGTCAGCGCCTTGACAGCAGCGGTGGACAACTTGGCCAGGTCGGCGTTTTCGAGCGCCGCGACCTGGGTGGTTGTCAGCGCGGCGACCTGGGTGGAGGTGAGGGCCGCGGCCTGCGTGGTGGTCAGGGCGGCGAGCTGGGTGGCGTCGAAGGCCCGCAGGTCGTCGGTGGCCAGCGCGCCCACCTGGGCAGTGGACAGCGCTGCAACCTGGTTGGCGCTGAGCGCGGCGGCCTGCTCGGTGGTCAGGGCCACCAGCTGGGCCGAGCTCAGGCCCTTGATGGCGTCGGTGCTGAGGCTGGCGATGTCGGTGGAGATCGCGGCGACCTGGGCGGTGCTCAGCGCGGCGACCTGGGCCGAGGTCAGGGCACCCACCTGGGCGCCGGTGAGGGCCGCAGCCTGCGCGGTGGTAAGACCCTTGAGGGTGGCGGGCGCGATCTTGGCCAGGTCGGCGACTTCGATGGCGGCCACCTGGGTGGCGCTCAGGGCGGCCAGCTGGGTGGACTTGAGCGCCGCGGCCTGCTCGGTGGTGAACGCGCCGATCTGGCCGGCGCTCAGGGCCTGCAGGTCTTCGGTGGCCAGGGCGGCCACCTGGGCTGTGGTCATGGCGGCGATCTGCGCGTTGGTCAGCGCAGCGGCCTGCGCGGTGGACAGGCCTACCACCTGCGCGGTGGTCATGCCCTGCAGCGCGGCCGTGGTCAGGCTGGCGATGTCGGTCGACAAGCCGGCCACCTGGGCAGCGCTCAGCGCGGCGATCTGGGCCGAGCTCAGCTCGGCGACCTGACCGGCGGTCAGGGCGGTCAGGTCATCGGCGCCCAGGCCCTTGACGGCCGAGACGTTGAGTTTGGCAACATCGGCCGCCTCGATGGCGGCCACCTGTGCGGTGCTCAGCGCGGCCAGCTGGGTGGACTTGAGGGCAGCGGCTTGCTCGGTGGTGAGCGCAGCGATCTGGTCGTTGCTGAGTGCCCCCACATCGGCGGCCTCCAGAGCAGCGATCTGGACGGTGGAGAAAGCCGCGACCTGGGCCGGGCTCAGGGCGGCGATCTGGGCGGTGGTCAGCCCCACGATCTGGACGGTAGACAAACCGGCCAGCGCGGACGGGCTCAGGCTGGCGATATCGGCCGACATGGCACCGATCTGGGTACCGCTCAGGGCGGCCAGCTGGGCAGAGGTCAGGGCCTGCAGCTGGGTGGCGGTCAGGGCGTCGATCTGGGCGGTGGTCAGGCCCTTGACGGCGGTCGCGCTGAGTTTGGCCAGGTCACCGTCTTCCATAGCGGCCACCTGTGCGGTGGTCAGCTGCGCGATCTGTGCAGACGTGAGGGCGGCCGCCTGCGCAGTGGTCAGGGCCACGATCTGGGCGGTGCTGAGCACGGCCAGGTCGTCGGTGGCCATGGCGGCGATCTGGGTCGGCTTGAGCGCAGCGATCTGCGCCGGCGACAGGGCACCAACCTGCGCGGTGGTCAGGCCAACGATCTGCGCAGTGGTCAGACCTTGCAAAGCGGTGTCGCTCAGGCTCGCGATGTCGGTGGACATGGCGCCGATCTGGGCTGCGCTCAGGGCGCCCAGCTGGGCCGAGGTCATGGCACCGAGCTGGGCAACGCTCAGGGCGTCCACCTGGGCGGTGCTCAGACCCTGCAGGGCTCCAATGTTGAGCTTGGCCACATCGGCGGTTTCCAACGCCGCGATCTGGGTGGTGCTCAGAGCTGCCAGCTGGGCCGAAGTCAGGGCACCTGCCTGGGCCGTGGTCAGTGCGGCGATACGGTCTGCCACCAGTTGCTGGATGTCGTTGGTGGCCAGTGCGGCCACCTGCACCGGGGTCAGGTTGGCGACCTGGCTGGGCGTCAGCGCCGCCACCTGGGCCGTGGTCAGGGCCACCACCTGGGCAGTGGTGAGGCCCTTGATAGCGCTGGTGGAAATGCTGGGCACGTCGGCCACTTCGATGGCACCGATCTGAGCGGTGCTCAAGGCGGCGAGCTGCACCGAGGTCAGCGCCCCGATCTGGCCGGCCGAAAGCGCGGCCACCTGGGCGGTGCTGATGCCCTTGAGCGCCGTGGCGCTCAAGGCGCCCACGTCGGCGGTCTCCAATGCACCAAGCTGGTCAGTGCTCAGCAGTTTGAGCTGGGCCAGCGTGATGGCCGCGGCCTGCGCCGTGTTCAGCGCAGCGATCTGCGTGGCGTCCAGCAGCGTGATGTCGTTGGTGGCGATGGCGGCCACCTGGGCTGGCGTGAGCGCGGCCACTTGAGCGGCGGTCAGCGCGGCCACCTGGGCGGTGCTCAGGGCCACCACCTGGGCAGTAGTCAGGCCCTTGATGGCGTCAGTGTCCAGACTCGCGATGTCGGTGGAAATGGCGGCGATCTGGGCCGTGCCCATGGCGGCCACTTGCGCCGAGGTCAGCGCACCGACCTGACCGACACTCAGGGCGTCGATCTGCGCCGTGGTCAGGCCTTTGACCGCGGTGGCGGTCAGGGCGGCGAGATCGGCGTTTTCCAGCGCGGCCACCTGGGTGGTGCTGAGCGCCGCAACCTGGGTCGAGGTCATGGCCGCGGCCTGCGCCGTGGTCAGTGCTGCGATGCGGTCGGCTCCCAGTTGCTGCAGGTCGGCAGTGGCCAGTGCGGCCACTTGAACCGGCGTCAGCGCGGCCACCTGCGCAGCGGTCAGCGCCGCGGCCTGGGCGGTGGTCAATGCCACGATCTGCGCCGTGCTCAGGCCCTTGATCGCGCTGGTGGACAGGCTGGCCAGATCGGCCGCCTCGATGGCTGCGACCTGGGACGTGCTCAGGGCGGCGATCTGGCCGGAGGTCAGAGCCCCCGCCTGCGAACCGCTGAGGGCCGCGATCTGCGCACCGCTCAGCGCCTTGATGTCGTCGACGGCGATGGCCGCGATCTGTGGATTGCTCAACGCGGCGATCTGGGCTGTGGTCAGGGCGGCCAACTGGGCAGAGGTCAGCGCGGCGATCTGGGTCGAGTTCAGGCCTGGCAGGGCGTCGGTGGTCAGCTGAACCAGGTCGGCTGTCTGCAGGGCAGCGAGTTGCGCCACGGTCAGCTTGGCCAGTTGTGCCGAGGTCAGGGCAGCGGCCTGGTCGGTGGACAGGGCCACGATCTGGGCGGTGGTCAGACCCGAGATGGCGCCGGTGGCGATACCGGACACGTCGGTGCCCAGCGCGCCGAGCTGGGCGGTGGACAGCTGGGCCAGCTGGACCCCGGTCAGGCCTGCGACCTGTGCGGCGCTCAGGGCGCCCACCTGGGCGGTGCTCAGCAACTTGAGGTCGTCGGTGGCGATGGCACCGACCTGGGCCGCCGTCAGGGCGGCCACCTGGGTGGTGGTCAGGTTGGTCACCTGTGCGCTGGTCAGCGCGGCGATCTGGGTGCTGGTCAGACCGGGTATGGCGCTTGCGCTGATGGCGTCCACATCCGCGGATTCAATTGCGGCGACCTGTGCCGCGCTGAGCGCGCCGATCTGGGCCGATGTGAGGGCCGCGATCTGGTCCGAAGACAGCGCCACCATCTGGGCCGTGCCCAGGCCCTTGACGGCGGCGGTGGACAGGTCGTCCACCACGGTCGTGCCCAATGCAGCCAGCTGGACGGTGGACAGAGACGCCACCTGGGCCGAAGTGAGCGCCCCCACTTGGGCGGCCGACAGAGCGGCGATGTCTTCGGCCGCCAGGCCGTCCACCGCGGCGGTGGTCAATTGCGCAATGTCCTGGCTGTCCAGGGACTGGATCTGGGTGCTGCTCATGGCCGCCAGCTGGGCCGAGGTCAGGCCACTGGCCTGGGCCGTGGTCAGCGCAGCGATCTGCCCGGCGGTCAGCGACGCAGCATCGGCGGCATCGATGGCGCTCACCTGATTCTTGGTCATCACCGCGATGTCGGCCACCTCGATAGCCGCGATCTGACCAGCGGTCATGGCCGATATCTGAGCGGTGGTGAAGGCCGGGAACTGGGTGGTCGAGAAGGCCGCGATGTTGCCCACCGACAAGGCCTGGATCTGGGCACTGGTGAGGGCCGGAATCTGAGCATTGGTGAATTCGGCAATGTCTGTCGCGGTCAATCCAGCGATGTCTGTGGTGGTCAGGGCTGCGATTTCCGCGGGGGTCAGACCGGTGATGATGCTCATGAGGCACTCCTAAGTGCGGGCCAGGGCCACGCGTATGCAGGGATTCGGCAATCGACCGGACACCATCCATCGGAAGGTCAAAAACCGGCCACTCTGGTGGGATCGGCTTTCGGCGCAACAACTTGAGGCACCGGGGCTTGAGGCATGTTAGGAATCCGGTGCGTCTGCAATGGCGGGAAGAACAGGCACTTTCCCCCGCTGCTCTGGCGATTGGCGCAGGCCACATCGGGCAACCTATGCAGCACGACAGGAGCCCTCCGGTCGTTCGGATCGCGCGCCGTTCCGTGACAGGCGTCACACACGGAGCGCAACCGCAGCACGGGGGGCTGGCTGTCGTTGCCAGCCCCCGTTCCACCCGCCAAGCCATGCCCCCATGCTGCCCCGACTGAAACTGCCCACCGACCCCATCGGCCAGGTCCTGGCCGGTTTCCGTTCGGCGTTTCGCAGCGTCGGCGTGTTCAGCGCGGTCATCAACCTGCTGATGCTGGTGCCCTCGCTGTACATGCTGCAGGTCTACGACCGCGTCATGACCAGCCAGAACGAAACCACACTGCTCATGCTCACGCTCATGGTGCTGGGCGCCTTCCTGCTGCAGGCGGGCCTGGAGTTCGTGCGCAGCTTCATGCTGGTGCGCGTGGGCGCGCAGCTGGACATGCAGCTCAACCAGCGCATCTACACCGCCTCGTTCGAACAGCAGTTGCGGCGCGGCGGCGGCAATGCCGGCCAGGCGCTGGCCGATCTGACGACGGTGCGCCAGTTCGTGACCGGCCAGGGCCTGTTCGCCTTTTTCGACGCCCCCTGGTTCCCGATCTACCTGGTGGTCATCTTTCTGTTCGACTGGGTGCTGGGCGTGTTCGCGGTGTTCGGCGTGGCCACCCTGGTGGTGCTGGCCTGGGCCAACGAACGCGTCTCGCGCCAGCCACTGGCCGAGGCCAACAGCATGGCGGTCAACGCCGGCCAGCTGGCCAACAACAACCTGCGCAACGCGGAAGTCATCGAAGCCATGGGCATGCTGCCGGCGCTGATGGCCCGATGGTTCGCGCTGCACAGCCGTTTCCTGCAGCTGCAGGCCGACGCCAGCGAAAAGGCCGGTATCGTGATGGCCACCACCAAGTTCTTCCGCACCGCCCTGCAGTCGCTGATCCTGGGCATCGGTGCGCTGCTGGCGCTTGAAGGCCGCATCACCCCCGGCATGATGCTGGTGGGCTCGGTGCTCATGGGGCGCGCGCTCGCGCCGGTGGAGCAGCTCATCGGCGTGTGGAAGACCTGGTCGTCCACCCGCAGCGCCTGGCAGCGCCTGAGCGAGCTGCTGGCCGCGCACCCTCCGCGGCGCGATGCCATGTCGCTGCCCGCACCGCAAGGCCACCTGGCGCTCGAAGGCGTGGTCGCCACGCCCCCGGGCGGCCCCACACCGGTGATCCGCCAGCTCAACCTGCAGCTGCCCGCTGGCGAGGTGCTGGGCATCATCGGCCCCAGCGGTTCGGGCAAGTCCACCCTGGCGCGCCTGCTGGTGGGCGTGTGGCCGGCATCGGCCGGCAGCGTGCGACTCGATGGCGCCGACGTCTTCCAGTGGAACAAGGCCGAACTCGGCCCCCACCTGGGCTACCTGCCACAGGACATCGAGCTCTTTGCCGGCACCGTGGGCGAGAACATCGCACGCTTCGGTGCGGTGGATGCCGAGCGCGTGATCGAAGCGGCGCGCCGGGCTGGCGTGCACGACATGGTGCTGCGCCTGCCCAAGGGTTATGACACACCGCTGCGCGACGGTGGCGAAGGCCTCTCAGGCGGCCAGAAACAGCGCCTGGGCCTGGCCCGTGCGCTGTACGGCGACCCGGCACTGGTCGTGCTCGACGAACCCAACTCCAACCTCGACGACGCCGGCGAGCAGGCCCTTGCGGCCGCCTTGCAGGACCTGCGCCAGCGCGGCAAGACGGTGGTCGTCATCAGCCACCGCAGCAGCGCCATCGCCGCCACCACACGCCTGCTGGTGCTGCGCGACGGCATGGCCCAGGCCTTCGGTCCCACACCGCAGGTGCTGGCCGATCTGGCCCGCGCCAGCCGACCGGCGGGCAAACCGGTGGTGGCTGCCGCGCCCGCCAGCGGCCCGCCGCCCGACGCCATGGCGGCCTGAGACAACTCCCTGAGCCCCCAACCATGAGCCCATCCCCCAGTCCCCACCTGCGTGCCGTGCCCAGCGCCATGCCCAGCGTCACCGAAGCGCCCGCGGTACAGACCGACGCACGCCGCCACGCGCGCCTGGGCTGGTGGCTGGTGATCGCCGGTCTCGGTGCGTTCCTGCTGTGGGCCGCCGTGGCCCCGCTGGACCAGGGCGTGCCCATGGGCGGTACCCTCACGGTGGCCGGCAACAAGAAGGCCGTGCAGCACCAGAGCGGCGGCACGGTCGAGGCCATCCTGGTCAAAGAAGGCGCGACCGTCACCGCCGGCCAGCCCCTGGTGCAGATGAACAGCGTGCAGGCGCGCGCCCACGCCGACACCACCCGCACCCAGTACCTGGCCGCGCTGGGCACCGAAGCGCGCCTGCTGGCCGAGCGCGACGGCCGCAGCACCATCGTGTTCCCACCCGAGGTGCAGGCCGCCACCGGCCAGACACACACGGCCGCGGCCATGGCTGTACAGCAGCAGCTGTTCGCCTCGCGCCAGAGTGCGCTGCGCAGCGAGCTGGCAGCCATCGACGAAAACATCGCCGGTCTGCAGCTGATGCAGACCGGTCAGAAACTCTCGCTGGACGGCCAGCAGATGCAGATGCGCCTGCTCAAGGAACAGGTGGACGGGCTGCGCGAACTGGCACGCGACGGCTTCGTGCCGCGCAACCGCCTGCTGGAAATGGAGCGCGCCCAGGCGCAGCTGGTGGCCGCGGTGGCCGAGGCCACGGGCCAGATCGGCCGCAGCCAGCGCCAGATCGCCGAACTGCGCCTGCGCCAGCTGCAACGCCAGCAGGACTTTCAGAAAGAAGTTCGCACCCAGCTGGCCGAGGTGCAAAAGGAGGCCGAAGCCCTGCGCAGCCGGCTGCAGGGCTTGGACCACGAAGTGGCCAATGCGCTGGTGAGGGCGCCGGCGGACGGCATCGTGGCCGACGTCAACATCTTCACCGCGGGCGGCGTGGTGGCACCGGGCTTTCGCATGATGGATGTGCTGCCCCTGAACGAACCGCTGATCGTCGAAGGCCAGATCCCGGTGCACCTGATCGATTCGGTGCACCCGCAAATGCCGGTCGAGCTCATCTTCTCGGCCTTCAACCAGAACACTACACCACGGGTGCCCGGCGTGGTCACCCAGGTCTCGCCCGACCGGCTGGAAGACCCCAAAACCGGTGTGCCGTACTACCGCCTGCGCGCCGAGATCACGCCCGAAGGCCGGCAGATCATGAGCCGCCTGGACGTGCGCCCCGGCATGCCGGTCGAGCTGTTCGTCAAGACCGGTGAACGCACGCTGCTGACCTACCTGCTCAAACCGCTGCGCGACAACTTCCGCCTGTCGCTGACCGAAGAATGAAGCACACGTTCCGACTGCGGCACCCGCTGATCGCCTGCGCGCTGGCCCTGGCCAGCGGCCTGCCTGTGCACGCAGCGCCGTTGGGCCTGCTGCAGGCCTACGAGGCTGCGTTGCAGCAAGACCCGCAGTTGCGCGCCGCCCGGGCCGAGCGCGACGCCAGCCGCGAACAGGCGGTGCTGGGTCGCGCCCAGTTGCTGCCCTCCGTCTCGGCGGTCTACACCAACAGCCTCAACCACACCGACGTCACCGAGGCGGCCGGTACCACCAGCACGCGCCAGTACCGCAGCACCAGCGCCAGCGTGCAGCTGCGACAACCGCTTTACCACCCCGAAGGGCTGGCCGCCTGGCGCCAGGGGCAGGCCCTGTCTGCCGCCGGCGAGGCCCAGTTCACCGCCCGCCAGCAAGAACTGGTGGTGCGCCTGTTCGAGGCCTACGCCACCGTCCTCTACGCACAGGAGCAGGCGGCACTCACGCAAAGCCAGCTGGACACCCTATCCCAGCAACAACGCGTCAACCAGCGCCTGCTCACTGGCGGCGAAGGTACCCGCACCGAGCTGCTGGAAACCGTGGCCAAGCAGCAGCTGGCGCAGGCCCAATGGATCGAGGCGCTCGACACGCTGGAGCACCAGCGGCGCCTGCTCGCCACCCTGACCGGTCTGCCGCCAGGCGAGGTCGCCCCGCTGGTGGCCCCTGCAACACCGGCCACCGCGACAGCCCGCACCCTGGAGCAGTGGCAAGACATCGCGCAACACCAGAATCCCGTGTTGCAAAGCCTGCGTCTGCAATTGCAGGCCAGCGGCGAAGACGTGCGGCGCGCCGACAGCGGCCACCGTCCCCGGCTGGACCTGGTGGCCAGCAGCGGCCGCAGCGCATCCGACACGGTGAGCACCTACCGCCAGACACAGCAGGCGAACACCCTGGGCATCCAGCTGAACATCCCGATCTATGCAGGCGGAGCGGTCTCGGCCGTGTCGCGGCAGGCGCTGGCGCGGCAAGCGCGCACGCAGGCCGAACTGGATGCGCGCACCGCCGAGGTGATGGTGGAAGTGGAACGCCAGCACCGGCTGCTGCTCAGCAGCGCCCAGCGCATCCGCGCACTGGAACAGGCGGTGGCGTCGAGCACCCTGCTGGTGGAAGCCACCCAGAAAAGCGTGGCCGGCGGTGTGCGCACCAACCTGGACGTGCTCAACGCCCGCGACCAGCTGGTGCAGGCCCGCCGCGACCTGACCCAGGCCCGGCTGGCCCATCTGCTGGCCGAATTGCGCCTGCGCCTGGCGGCCGGCGTGCTGGGAGAAGACGACCTGCGCGCGACCGCCCGGCGCTTCGTGGCCGTCAACGCACCCTGAAGGGCAGATTGCCGTTCAGGTGTCCTTGGAAATCTTGATGCTGGGGAACTTGCTGGAGAAGTCCTTGGCCTTGGCCGCGATCTTGATCGCGACCTGGCGTGCCACCGTCTTGTAGAGGCCGGCGATCTCGCCCTCGGGCTCGGCCACCACCGTCGGGCGACCGCTGTCGGCCTGCACGCGGATGCTCATGTTCAGCGGCAGCTCGCCCAGGAAGTCCATGCCGTACTCGGCCGCCATCTTCTTGCCGCCTTCGGCACCGAAGATGTGCTCGGTGTGACCGCAGTTCGGGCAGCAATACACGGCCATGTTCTCCACGATGCCCAGGATGGGCACGCCCACCTTCTCGAACATCTTGATGCCCTTGCGCGCGTCCAACAGGGCGATGTCCTGCGGCGTGGTCACGATCACCGCGCCGGTCATGGGCACGCGCTGGCTCAGGGTGAGCTGGATGTCGCCAGTGCCCGGGGGCATGTCGACGATCAGGTAGTCCAGGTCTTTCCAGTTGGTCTGGCGCAGCAGCTGCTCCAGCGCCTGCGTGGCCATGGGGCCGCGCCAGATCATAGCCTCGTCCTTGTCGACCAGGAAACCGATGGAGATGACCTGCACGCCGTAGTTTTCCAGCGGTTCCATGGTCTGGCCGTCCACGCTCTCGGGGCGGCCTTCGATGCCCATCATCATGGGCTGGCTGGGGCCGTAGATGTCGGCGTCTAGGATGCCGACCTTCGCACCCTCGGCCGCCAGCGCCAGCGCCAGGTTCACGGCCGTGGTGCTCTTGCCCACGCCGCCCTTGCCCGAGGCCACGGCGATGATGTTCTTCACATTGGGCAGCAGCTGCACACCGCGCTGCACCGCGTGGGGAATGATCTTGACCGCGAGGTTGACCGACACGTTCTCCACGCCGGGCACACTCTTGGCGGCTTCGATCAGCGCGCGGCGCAGCGCCGGGATCTGGCTCTTGGCCGGGTAACCCAGCTCGACGTCGAAGGACACATCACCGTATTCGGCCTGCAGGTTCTTCAGCGCCTTGGTGGACACGAAGTCCTTGCCGGTGTTGGGATCGGTGACCGCCTGCAGGGCGGCAAGCAACGCTTGGGTATCGACGGCCATGGGACGGGCTCTCCGGGGAACGGGGTGTGGGGTATGAAGAATCGGACCGAAGTCTAACGGTGTCGGCATGCCCCGCCTAAAATTGCGGGTTCCCTTGGAGAAAGATTCTCGTCATGAGCCAGCGCCGCCTGTTCGTCACCACCGCCCTGCCCTACGCCAACGGGCATTTCCACATCGGCCACATCATGGAATACATCCAGGCCGACATCTGGGTGCGTTTCCAGCGCATGCAGGGGCACGAGGTGCATTTCGTCTGCGCCGACGACGCGCATGGCGCGCCGATCATGATCGCAGCCGAAAAGGCCGGCAAGACGCCGCAGCAGTTCGTGGCCGACATTGCCGCGGGTCGCAAGCCCTACCTCGACGGTTTCCACATCGGCTTTGACAACTGGCACAGCACCGACGGCCCGGAGAACCACCAGCTCGCGCAGGACATCTACCGCGCGCTCAAGGCCAACGACCTGATCGAAACCCGCACCATTGAACAGTTCTTCGACCCCGACAAGAACATGTTCCTGCCCGACCGCTTCATCAAAGGCGAATGCCCCAAGTGCGGCGCGAAAGACCAGTACGGCGACAACTGCGAGGTCTGCGGTGCCGTCTACGCGCCCACCGAGCTGAAGAACCCCTACTCGGCCCTGTCCGGCGCCACGCCGGTGCTCAGGCACTCTGACCACTTCTTCTTCAAGCTGTCCGACCCGCGCTGCCTGGCCTTCCTGGACCAGTGGACGCAGAGCGGTGCCGTGCAGCCCGAGGTGCTCAACAAGATCAGCGAATGGATCGAACCCGGCGAAGACGGCAAGCCCAAGATGGGCGACTGGGACATCAGCCGCGACGCGCCCTATTTCGGCATCGAGATCCCCGACGCGCCTGGCAAGTACTTCTACGTGTGGCTGGACGCCCCCATCGGCTACCTCGCCTCGCTCAAGAACTACTTCGACAAGACCGGGCGCGACTACGAGGCCTTCATGGCAGACCCGGCCACCGAGCAGTTCCACTTCATCGGCAAGGACATCATCACCTTCCACACCCTGTTCTGGCCCGCGATGCTCAAGTTCAGCGGCCGCAAGGTACCCAACGCGGTGTTCGTGCACGGCTTCCTGACCATCAACAACGGCGAGAAGATGAGCAAGAGCCGGGGCACTGGTCTGAACCCGCTGAAGTACCTGGACCTGGGCATGAACCCCGAGTGGCTGCGCTACTACCTGGCGGCCAAGCTCAGCGGCAAGAACGAAGACGTGGACTTCAACCGCGACGACTTCATGCTGCGGGTCAACAGCGACCTGATCGGCAAATACATCAACATCGCTTCGCGCGCTGCCGGCTTCATTGCCAAGCGCTTCAACGGCCAGCTTGGTGCGGTGTCGGCCGACGGCGACGCGCTGCTGGACAACCTGCAGAGCCTGGCCCCCACCGTGACCGAGCTCTACGCCGAGCGCGAATACGGCAAGGCCCTGCGCGAGATCATGCTGCTGGCCGACCGCGTGAACGCCTACGTCGACCAGAACAAGCCCTGGGAACTGGCCAAGCAGGAGGGCATGGACGGCCGCCTGCAAGACGTGTGCACCACCTGCATCGAAGCCTTCCGCCTGATCTCGCTCTACCTCAAGCCGGTGCTGCCCGCGCTGGCTGCGAATGTCGAAGCCTTCCTCAAGATCGAGCCGTTGGCGTTCGCCGACGCCGGCCGCCTGCTCGGCGCCGGTCACAGGATCGGGGCCTACCAGCACCTGATGCAGCGTGTGGACATCGCCCAGCTCGACGCCCTGTTCGAACCGCCACCCGCCCCGGAAGAGCCCAAGCTGATCCCCGGTGGCGAAGAAATCGCCCCCACCATCTCCATCGACGACTTCGCCAAGGTCGATCTGCGCATCGCGCAGATCGTGAAATGCGAAGCCGTGGAAGGCTCGACCAAGCTGCTGCGCCTGACGCTGGATGTGGGCGAGGGCAAGACGCGCAACGTCTTCAGCGGGATCGCCAGCATGTACAAGCCCGAAGACCTCGAAGGCAAGCTGACCGTGATGGTCGCCAACCTGGCGCCGCGCAAGATGAAGTTCGGCGTCAGCGAAGGCATGGTGCTGGCCGCCAGCCACGCCGACGAGAAGGCGCAACCCGGCATCCACGTGCTGCAGCCCTGGCCGGGTGCCACACCCGGCATGCGCATCCACTGACCTGATGTTCGAACCCATCCGCGGCTTCACCAGCCTGCAGCGCACGCCGCAGGCCGACCTGAAGCTGGGTACCGTGCTGGCTTTCGTGGCCGGCGCGACCAACGCGGGTGGCTTCCTGGCGGTGGGTCAGTACACCTCGCACATGACCGGCATGGTCTCGGCCCTGGCCGACCACCTGGTGCTCGGCCAGTTCGTGCTGGCGGGCGCAGCCCTGGTGGCCGTGCTCGCCTTCATGCTCGGTGCCATGAGCACCGCCTGGCTGGTGAACTGGGGCATGCGCCAGCAGCTGCGCAGCGCCTACGGCCTGCCGCTGTTCGTCGAAGCCGCGCTGCTGCTGGTGTTCGGTCTCTTCGGCGCCGCCATGAGCCTGTGGCACACGGTTTTCCTCCCGGTCACCGTGGTGCTGCTGTGCTACATCATGGGCTTGCAGAACGCGGTGATCACCAAGATCTCGCAAGCGCGCATCCGCACCACGCACGTGACCGGACTGGTCACCGATCTGGGCATCGAGCTGGGCAAGCTGCTTTATGTGAACCGCCATCCGGACAAGGAGCCGGTGCGGGCCGACCGCGAACGCCTGCGGGTGCACGCGCAGCTGGTGCTGAGCTTTTTGGCGGGGGGCATCACCGGCGCGCTGGGCTTCAAATACCTGGGCTACATCAGCACGGTGCCGCTGGCGGTCACGCTGCTGTTGCTGGTGCTGCGTCCGGCCCTGGACGACTGGCGCCACCTGCGCGCCGCCTGAACCTGCTCAGCGGTTGCGCTCAAGATCGGGGTCGGGCACCGACATCGTGGAGACCACCCGCAGGTCCGGGTTGAACACCACGGTGAAGATCTTGCTGTCGCTCTCGTTGGGACCGTCGTGGTAGCGCCAGTCGTAGTGCGTTTCCTTCTTCAGATCGAAGGTGGTGATCTTCATCGGCTTGCCGAGCATGCGGCGCACCTCTTCCATGGCCATGCCAGGCTGGACCAGCGCGAAGTTGCGCGGCGTGAGCACCTGGCGCAACGCACTCATCCGGCCGTCGGCGCCGATGGTGATCTGGTAGTTCTGGTAGCCGGCCGGCTGGCGGTTGTATTCGTAGATCTGGGCACCGTCTGGTCCGTCCCACACCGCCTCGGGTGCGCCAAACCGCTGGCGCACATCGGCCTCGGTGGACACCCCTTCCTCCAGTTCGCTGATGGCCTGCTGGTCGCAGGCGGTCAGCAAGGTGAGCAGGGACAGCAGCAGACCTGCACCCCAGCGCACCAGCAGCTTGTGAACATTCGACATGGTTCCCCCAGTGAATAGGTTGGCCTGATCAGTGTACGGCGCAAGGGAACGCCCGCCTGCCGCTGTGTCCGCTCACACGTTGCGAGGGGTAACATTTGCCCATGTCCCACTTGCTCCCCCCGCTGGCGCCGTTCCGCCCCCGTCTGCTGCAGGACATCCGCGGTTACAGCGGCCAAAAGCTGGCGCGGGACGTGGGGGCCGGGGCAACGGTGGGCATCGTCGCGCTGCCGCTGGCCATGGCCTTTGCCATCGCCAGCGGTCTCCAACCCGAAGCGGGGCTTTGGACCGCGATCATCGCGGGCTTTCTGATCTCGGCCCTGGGGGGCACTTCGGTGCAGATCGGCGGGCCAGCCGGCGCCTTCATCGTCATCGTCTACGGCATCGTCGAACGCTACGGTGTGGCCAACCTGCTGATCGCAACAGCCAGCGCGGGTGTGCTGTTGTTCCTGCTCGGGCTGTTCCGCCTGGGCACGCTGGTGCGCTACGTGCCGGTCAGCTTGGTGATCGGCTTCACCAACGGCATCGCGGTGCTGATCGCGCTGTCTCAGGTGCGCGACTGGCTGGGTCTGGACATCGACAAGATGCCCGGCGACTTTTTCAGCCAGATCGGTGCCATCGCCCACCACCTCGGCAGTTTCAATCCCTATGCTTTTGTGCTGGGCGCACTGTGTGTGGCTGGCCTGTTCGCGTGGCCTCGCCTGTGGGCGGTGGACTCCCAGTTCCGACGCCAGCTCGAACAGGTCAACACCCTCAGCGCGCTCAAAGCCACCAGCCGCCTGCCCGCACCGGTGGTCGCGCTGGTCACGCTGTCGTTGCTGGCCTGGTTTCTGCGGTGGCCGGTGGAAACCATTGGCAGCCGGTTCGGCGGTATCCCGCAGGGCGTGCCGGCGTTCGAATTGCCCGACTTCACCTGGGCCACCGTCAAGCAATTGGTCACGCCCACACTCACGATCGCCCTGCTGGGTGCCATCGAGTCGCTGCTGTGCGCCCGCGTGGCCGACCAGCTGAGCGACGCGCCCAAGCACGATCCCAACCAGGAACTGATGGCCCAGGGCGTGGCCAACTTCGTGGTGCCCTTTTTTGGCGGCATGCCCGCCACCGGCACCATCGCGCGAACGGTGACCAACATCCGCTCCGGCGCGGCCTCGCCTGTGGCGGGCATCGTGCACGCGCTCACGCTGGCGCTGGTGGTGCTGATCGCGGCACCCCTGGCCAGCCACATTCCGCTGGCCGTGTTGGCCGGTGTGCTGCTGTTCGTGGCCTGGAACATGGGCGAATGGCGCGAGTTCGGGCGCCTCAAGCAGTTCAGCAACCACTACCGGCTGATGATGGTGTCCACCTTCCTGGTCACCATCGTGTTCGACCTCACGGTGGCGGTGGAGCTGGGCCTGGTGCTGGCCTGCGTGCTGTTCGTGCGCCGCCAGAGCGACATCTTCCGCGCCGAACCGCTCGCGCGGACCGAACAACAACTCACCTACCGGCTCTACGGCTCGCTGTTCTTCGGCGCTGTGGCCAAGATCGACCCGATCGTGACCGACGTCCAGCAGTCCCCCAATGGCGTGACCGTGGTACTGGACGCGCAGCAGTTGATCTCGCTGGACACCACCGGGCTGGACGCGCTGGAGCAACTGCACAAGGCGATCGAAAAACGCGGTGGCCACTTGCTCATCAAGGGGCTGAACGAGCAGCCACGCTCGCTGATGCAGCGCTCAGGCTTCGCTGCCAAGCTGCAAGACAGTGCATGACGCGGGCGCTCAAAACGGTGCCCCGTTAAAATGAACGTTTTCCCTCACACGCCCTGTGCTGACCGCCATGTCCTTCTTTGCACGCCCCCACTACGCGTCCGACGTCACGCAGTTCATCGACCAGCTCAAAACCGCCCAGCCCCAGCTGGAGGCCGAGCAGCGCCAGGGCCGCGCCCTGCTGTGGGACAAGAACCTGGACCGCGAATTCCAGCGCGAGGCCGAAGTCGCCCGGGTGCCGCAAGGCGCCTACGTCTACCAGACCCTGCCCGACGCGCACTGATCGCCGCTGACACGCGCGCGCCCGGCACGGCTGCATGAATCCCGACACCCCCGCGCTCGACGAAGCCCCCGAGGGGCTGGACGCCGTGCTGCCCGCGGTGGTCGACCAGGTGGCGCTGGCGCGCCTGTACGGCGAGCCGCTGTTCTCCATGCCGCGGGATCTGTACATCCCGCCCGATGCGCTGCAGGTGTTCCTGGAAGCCTTCGAAGGCCCGCTGGACCTGCTGCTCTACCTGATCCGCAAGCAGAACTTCAACATCCTCGACATCCCGATGGCGGCGGTGACGCGCCAGTACCTGAGCTACGTGGACGAAATCCGCGCCAGCAACCTGGAACTGGCGGCCGAGTACCTGCTCATGGCGGCCATGCTGATCGAGATCAAGTCGCGCATGCTGCTGCCGCCCAAGAAGACGGCCGAGGGCGAAGAAGCCGAAGACCCACGCGCCGAGCTGGTGCGCCGCCTGCTCGAGTATGAGCAGATGAAGCTGGCCTCGCAGCGCCTGGCCGAACTGCCGCAGTACGGCCGCGACTTTCTGCGCGCCCAGGTTTACGTGGAACAGGCCCTGGTACCGCGCTTCCCCGATGTACATGTGCTCGACCTGCAAAGCGCCTGGCGCGACATCCTCAAGCGGGCCAACCTGGTCCAGCACCACAAGATCAGCCGCGAAGAACTCTCGGTGCGCGAGCACATGAGCATCGTGCTGCGCAAGCTGCAAGGCCAGCGATTTGTCGAGTTCGGGGACTTGTTCGACCCCAGCCGCGGCCAGCAGGTGCTGGTGGTCACCTTCATCGCCATGCTGGAGCTGGCCAAGGAAACGCTGATCGAGCTGACCCAGGCCGAGGCCTTCGCACCAATCTACGTGCGCCTGGCCTACACACCCAACTGATCCTCCTGCGGCCCGGCGGGTCTTCACCCGCGCTGCCGTTCCCCCACACAGCCCAAGCACGGTCATGAGCACCACCCACCACTTCGACGTCCTCATCATCGGCAGCGGCCTGGCCGGCCTGACAGCAGCCCTCAAGCTCGCCCCCACCCACCGCGTGGCCGTGGTCACCAAGCGCGGTATCTCCGACGGCTCCAGCAACTGGGCCCAGGGCGGCATCGCCGCCGTGCTCGCCGAGGGTGACAGCTACGCCTCGCACGTGGACGACACGCTGGTGGCCGGCGCCGGCCTGTGCGACCTGGAAGCCACGCAGTTCACGGTGGAAAACGCACCCGCGGCCATCGCCTGGCTGCAGGAGCTGGGCGTGCCTTTTTCCACCGAAAACGGCGAACTTCACCTCACCCGCGAAGGCGGTCACACGCACCGGCGCATCGTGCACGCCACCGACGCCACAGGCGCCGCCGTGCAGACCACCCTGAGCAACCTCGCCCGCAAGACACCCGGCATCACGTTCTTCGAGAACCACATGCTGGTGGACCTGATCACCGACCGCCAGCTGCCCAGCCACCCAGCCGGCGCGGGCACCCCGCGCTGCTACGGGGCCTACGTCCTCGACGTGGACCGCGATGAGGTGGAAACCTACAGCGCCGCGCACACCATCCTGGCCACCGGTGGCGCCGGCAAGGTGTACCTCTACACCACCAACCCCGACACCGCCACCGGCGACGGCATCGCCGCCGGCTGGCGAGCCGGCTGCCGGGTGGGCAACATGGAATTCATCCAGTTCCACCCGACCTGCCTGTACCACCCCAACGTCAAGAACTTCCTCATCACCGAGGCCGTACGCGGTGAAGGCGGGCAACTCAAGCTGCCGCCCCACCTGGGCAGCCACCGCTTCATGCCCGACCACGACCCGCGCGCCGAACTGGCGCCGCGCGACATCGTGGCCCGAGCCATCGACCACGAGATGAAAAAGCACGGTCTGGACTGCGTGCACCTGGACATTTCCCATCAGCCACCCGAGTTCCTGAAGGAGCATTTCCCCAACATCCTGGCGCGCTGCGCCGAGCTGGGCATCGACATCACCAAGGAACCCATTCCGGTGGTACCGGCGGCCCACTACACCTGTGGCGGCTTGGTGACCGATCTGGAAGGCCACACCGACATCGCGGGCCTGTACGCCGTGGGCGAAACGACCTGCACCGGCCTGCACGGCGCCAACCGTCTGGCCAGCAACTCGCTGGTCGAATGCATGGTGTTCGCACAGGCCGCCGTCAAGGCCATCGCCACCGCCGAAGTGGCCGCGCGCCCCGACATCCCGCTGTGGGACGAGAGCCTGGTAACCGACGCCGACGAGCAGGTGGTGATCTCACACAACTGGGACGAGCTGCGCCGCTTCATGTGGGACTACGTGGGCATCGTGCGGACCAACAAGCGCCTGGAGCGCGCTGCCCACCGCATCACATTGCTGCAGCGCGAAATCCACGAGTTTTATTCGCAGTTCCACGTCACACGCGACCTGCTGGAACTGCGCAACCTGGTGCAGGTGGCCGATCTCATCGTGATGAGCGCGATGCTGCGCCACGAAAGCCGCGGCCTGCACTTCAGCCGCGACTACCCGAACCTGCTGCCGGTGGCCAAACCCACCATCCTGGTGCCACCGAGTCGTTGACCCCCCTGCGCCGCGCTGCGCGCGTCACCCCCCAGGGGGCGGCGCTGGCGGCCTGGCAAAGCCAGTTCCGCTGCGCCCTGGACCAAGAGATCGCGCCGGACAAGCCTCGTCAGGCTGCGCCGATATTGGGGACGAGCGCACCGGCGTCCTGACCTGCCTTGTGCGCAGCGGTGAACGCCAGCATGCGGTCGATGGGCTGGCGGGCACGCGGGATCAGGGCCGGGTCGACGTGGATCTGGTTCAGGCCCTTTTCCAGTACCTGGGCCACGCCGGCCAGGCCGTTCATGGCCATCCACGGGCAGTGCGCGCAGCTCTTGCAGGTGGCGCTGTTGCCGGCGGTGGGTGCTTCGATGAACAGCTTGCCCGGGTTCTGCTGGCGCAGCATGTGCATCATGCCGTTGTCGGTCGCCACGATGAATTCGGTGGCATCCAGCTCGCGTGCAGCCTTGAGGATGGCCGAGGTGGAACCCACCGCGTCGGCCAGGGCCACCACGTCGGCCGGGCTTTCCGGGTGCACCAGCACCTTGGCCTTCGGGTGTTCCTTCTTGAGCGCCTCCAGCTCGAAAGCCTTGAACTCGTCGTGCACGATGCACGAGCCGTTCCACATCAGCATGTCGGCACCGGTTTCGCGCTGGATGTAGCCCCCCAGGTGCTTGTCGGGCGCCCACAAAATCTTGTGGCCCTTGTCCTTGAGCGCCTTGACGATGTCCAGCGCGCAGCTGGAGGTGACCAGCCAGTCCGAGCGCGCCTTTACCGCCGCGCTGGTGTTGGCGTACACCACCACGGTGCGGTCGGGGTGCTGGTCGCAGAAGGCGCTGAAGTCGTCGATCGGGCAACCCAGATCCAGAGAGCAATTGGCGTCCAGGTCGGGCATCAGCACCGTCTTTTCAGGCGAAAGGATCTTGGCGGTTTCGCCCATGAAGCGCACTCCCGACACCACGAGGGTCTGAGCCGCGTGGTCACGGCCAAAGCGCGCCATTTCCAGCGAATCGCTGACGATGCCGCCGGTTTCAATGGCCAGGTCCTGCAGGTCGGGGTGCACGTAGTAGTGCGACACCATGACAGCGTTGCGCTCTTTCAGCAGCGCACGGATGCGCTCCTTGAGCTCGGCGCGCTGCTTCGGACCGGGCTCGACCGGCACACGCGCCCAGGCATGTTTGGTCGGACAGGCCGGCTGTTCATATTCGACGTCGATGATGCTGTGGTCGGCTGTCATGTTTCGTGTCCCGATGCAAATGGCCAGAGGGGTGCGGGGTCAAGGGTCACCGCGGAACCGGCTTTGCCGGGCCGCCAGTGTCGCCCCCTTGAAGGGGTCGCGCGCAGCGCGGCGGGGTGGGCGGCTCACGCCATCCGCATGGAGAAGTCGATCGCCTTGACATCTTTGGTCAAAGCCCCAATGGAGATGCGGTCCACGCCGGTTTCCGCAAGGGCGCGCACCGTGTCCAGGTTCACCCCGCCGGAAATCTCCAGGATGGCGCGACCCGCGTTGCGGCGCACCGCCTCGTTCAGGGTCGGGATGTCCATGTTGTCGAGCAGGACCATCTTGGCGCCGCAAGCCAGCGCCTCGTCCAGCTGATCGAGCGTCTCGACCTCGATTTCCACGAAGCGCGCCTGCGGTGCGGTTGCCTGCACCCGCTGCAGAACCGCCGCAACGCCACCCGCGGCGGCGATGTGGTTTTCCTTGATCAGCACGGCATCGTACAGACCGATGCGGTGGTTCACGCCGCCGCCGGTCTTGACCGCGTACTTCTGGGCCAGCCGCAGCCCGGGCAAGGTTTTGCGCGTGTCCACGATGGCCGCGCGCGTGCCCCGCACCGCGTCCACAAACACGGCCGTCTTGGTCGCCACTGCCGACAGCAGCTGCAGGAAGTTCAGCGCTGTGCGCTCGGCCGTCAGCAGTGACTGGGCGTTGCCTTCGATCTCCAGCACCACCTGATCGGCGGCGCAACGCTGGCCTTCGCTCACATGCCAGGTCAGGTGTGCCGTCAGATCGCAGGCCGCGACCGCAGCGCTCACCCAGGGTGCGCCGCAGATCACGGCCGCCTCGCGGGCCAGGATGCGCGCCCGTGCACGGCGCGAACCGTCCACCAGCGCGGCGGTCAGGTCGCCGCTGCCCACGTCTTCGGCCAGCGCGCGCGCCACATCGGCCTGGGCCAGTGCGGCCAGGTCGTCGGCAGAGTATTCAGAGAGGTGTTTCATAGGGACGCAAGCATAGCGGGATCGAATATAGTGCCGCATCCCGAGCTTGAGAGACGCCTCATGAGCACAGACCATCCGTCCAGCCCTGCCACCGGCACACCCTACGGCACATTGCCCGCGGCCTCCCCCTTGCCGCAGCGCAAACCGGTGAGCCTGCCGCGCCTGCAGGAAATGCGCGAGCGTGGCGAGAAAATCACCATGCTCACCGCCTACGACGCCACCTTCGCGGCCGTGGCCGACGCGGCGGGCGTCGAATGCATCTTGGTCGGCGACTCGCTGGGCATGGTGTGCCAGGGTCTGGCCAGCACCGTGGGCGTGACGCTGGACACCATGCGCTACCACACCGAATGCGTGGTGCGCGGCCTGCAGCGCGTGCAGGCCACCGCCTGGGTGATCGGCGATCTGCCCTTTGGCAGTTACCACGAGTCCAAAGAGCAGGCCCTGCGCAGCGCGTCGGTGCTCATGCAGGCCGGCGCCCACATGGTCAAGCTCGAAGGCGGCGGCTGGACCACGGACACCGTGCGTTTTCTGGTCGAGCGCGGCATCCCGGTCTGCGCCCACCTGGGCCTGACGCCGCAGACCGTGCACGCCCTGGGCGGCTACCGGGTGCAGGGCCGTGGCCACGACGCGGCCGAACTGCTCAAGCGCCATGCGATCGAACTGCAGCATGCCGGTGCCTCCATGCTGGTGCTGGAGATGGTGCCCGCCGCACTGTCCACCGAGATCACACACGCGCTGCACAGCTGCCACACCATCGGCATTGGCGCGGGCAAAGGCACGGCAGGACAGGTGCTGGTGATGCACGACATGCTGGGCGTCAACCTCGGCAAGAACCCCAAGTTCGTCCGCAATTTCATGGACGGCGCCAGCAGCGTGCGCGACGCCATGACGGCGTTTGTCAGGTCCGTCAAGGACGGCAGCTTTCCCGACGACGCCCTGCACGCCTGGTGAACAGACCCACCCCCGCAGCGCCTGCGGCGCTTCCCCCCTGCAAGGGGGCGGCGCTGGCGGCCCGGCGAAGCCGGTTCCGCGGCGCCACTTGACAAGATACCTCTGCCCTCATGCAACTCGTCCACACCGTCGAAGACCTGCGCGCTGCGCTGCGGCCGTTCAACTCTCCCGTGTTCGTGCCCACCATGGGCAACCTGCACGACGGGCACCTGGCGCTGGTGCGCACCGGCAAGCCGCTGGGCGATGTCACGGTCTCCAGCATCTTCGTCAACCGCTTGCAGTTCGCGCCGCACGAAGACTTCGACACCTACCCGCGCACCCTGCAGGCCGACTGCGCGCGGCTGGAGCAGGCCGGCTGCGACATCGTCTTCGCACCGCCCGAAAAAGAGCTCTACCCCGAGCCGCAGGTCTACAAGGTGCAGCCACCGTCGGACCTGGCCGACATCCTGGAAGGGCACTTCCGACCGGGCTTTTTCATCGGCGTGTGCACTGTCGTGATGAAGCTGTTCCAGTGCGTCTTCTCCGAAGCCAAGGGCCCGCGCTACGCGCTGTTTGGCAAGAAGGACTACCAGCAGCAAATGGTGATCCGCCGCATGGTGCAGCAGTACGCGATGCCGATCCAGATCATCGCTGGCGAGACCCAGCGCGCCGCGGATGGGCTGGCGCTGAGCTCACGCAATGGCTACCTGAGCGAGGCCGAGCGCGCCGAGGCGGTGCAACTGTCGCTGGCGCTGCGCGCCCTGGCGCGCGATGCGCTGGCCGCCGCGGGTTCGCTGCCTGAGAAACGCGAAGCCCTCGAAGCGCTGGCCATGCGCGCCTTGGCGCTGCGCGGCTGGCAACCCGACTACCTGACGGTGCGCCGCCGCCACGATCTGCAGCCGCCGTCGGCCCAGGACGCGGTCACGGCACAGTCACTGGTGGTGCTGGGTGCTGCGCGCCTGGGCAGCACGCGGCTGATCGACAATTTTGAGATTTAGGCCCACCCCTGCGCCGGGCTTCGCCCGTCACCCCCTCAAGGGGGCGATGCGAGTGGTCCGGCGAAGCCGGCCCCACCGCATCCTGGACTGAACGGCCCGCGCGCCGGCCGTGTGGCTGAGCATCTGCCACATCCGATCAGAGTGCCTCGTCCTTCGGATCGCGCCCCATCAGGGCGGCCACGGCCTGGGCGGGTTGCAACTGGCCTTCGAGCAGGGCCACCACCGCTTCGCTGATGGGCATTTCGATGCCCAGCACACGGGCTCGCTGCACCACGGTGCGGGCGCTGTAAACGCCTTCGGCCACATGCCCGAGCGAAGCCACCGCCTGCGACAGGCTCATGCCCTGCGCCAGCAACTGTCCCACCTTGCGGTTGCGTGACAGGTCGCCTGTGGCCGTGAGCACCAGATCGCCCAGGCCCGAGAGTCCCATGAAGGTGTCGGACCGTGCGCCGAGGGCCAGACCCAGGCGGGTCATCTCGGCCAGACCACGGGTGACCAGCGCCGCACGCGCGTTCAGGCCCAGGTTCAGTCCGTCGCACAGGCCGGTGGCGATGGCCAGCACGTTCTTGACCGCGCCGCCCACCTCGACACCCACGATGTCTTCGTTGGCGTAGACGCGCAGCGTGGGGCCGTGAAAGCCCGCCACCAGCGCGTCGCGCACGGCGGCGTGGTCGCTGGCCGCCACCAGGGCGGTGGGCTGGCCGCGCGCCACTTCCTGCGCAAAACTGGGGCCGCTGAGCACGCCGGTCTTGAGGCCCGGGGCCACGGCGGCACAGATCTCATGCCCGAGCAAGCCACCGGGCGAACCGCCCTGCGGGCTCTCGAAGCCTTTGCAGATCCACACCACCGGCACTACCACGCCCTGCAAGGCCGTGAGCATGCCGCGCAGCGCCGCCATGGGCGAGCCGACGACCACCAGGTCTGCGTCGCGCTGGGGCGCTTGCGGACCATCCAGCACCACATGGCTGATGGACAGGGTGGGCGGGAACGGATGACCGGGCAGATACCGTGTGTTTTCGCGCTGCTCGGCCATGGCCTGCGCCTGCTGCGCATCGCGCGCCCAGAGCGTGACCTCACGCCGCCCGCCCGGCTGGCCGGCGGCGTTGATGGCCAGGGCGGTGCCCCAGGCACCGGCCCCCAGGATGGCGATCCTCATCGTTTCGCCAGACGCGGATTACTGGGCCATCGCGGGCGCCTGCTGCGCCTGCTGCTGTTCGTACATGGCCTGGAAATTGATCTCGGCCAGGTGCACGGGCGGGAAGCCAGCGCGCTGGATCAGATCGGCCACGTTGCCGCGCAGGTAGGGGTAGACGATCTGCGGGCAGGCGATGCCCATGATCGGACCCATCTGTTCCTGCGGCAGGTTGCGGATTTCAAAGATGCCGGACTGCTTGGCCTCGACCAGGAACACGGTCTTGTCCTGGATCTTGGTTTGCACCGTGGCGGTGACGCTGATTTCGTACACGCCATCGGCCGCGGGCTTGGCTTCGACGCCCAGCTGGATGTCCACCGAGGGCTGCTCCTGCTCCAGCAGGATGGCGGGCGAATTGGGCTGCTCCAGCGACGCTTCCTTGAGGTAGATGCGCTGGATCTGGAAGATGGGGTCTTGGTCGGCCATGAGGTGCTTTCGGGTGGTTCGGACAAAGAAAAACCCGCCGGGGAAGACTGTTCCCGCAGCGGGCACGCGGCGATTATCACCTCTGGCCGTCAGGCCCGGTTTTGGGCGGGGTCAGCCCTGCAACAAGGGCACCAGACCGCCGCGCCTGTCCAGCGCGTGCAGGTCGTCACAGCCGCCGACGTGGGTTTCGCCGATGAAGATCTGCGGCACGCTGGTGCGGCCGGTGATCTGGGTCATCTGCGCACGCACATCGGGCCGGCCATCGACCACGACTTCCTCGAAATCGTGCACACCACGCTCGCGCAACAGCGCCTTGGCGCGCGTGCAGTACGGGCAGAAATCACTCGAATAGATCTTGACGTGGGCCATGCACACACTCCGAGGCGAGTTTCAGGACTTTTCGACGGGAAGGCTGGCCGCACGCCAAGCCCCCATGCCACCGGTCAGTGAATGGGCGTTTTCGTAGCCCAGCTTCTTGGCAGTGGCCACCGCCCGGCGCGATCGCATGCCCGAAGCGCACACCAGGATCAGCGGCGCGGTCTTGTTTTTGACCGTGCTGGCCAGCTTGGCCTCCAGCTCGGCCAGGGGCACGTTTTTGGCGCCACCCACGTGGCCGGCGGCAAATTCGTCGGGGCCACACACGTCCACCACGGTTGCCTTTTCGCGGTTGATCAGCTGCACCACCTCGCTCGCGTTGAGCGAACCGGCACCGGCGCTGCCAGACAAAGTGGGCCACAGCAGCATCCCGCCAGAGGCCAGGGCGACCGCGATCAGGGTCCAGTTTTCGATGAAGAAACTCACAGGCTAACCTTTCAGAAGAGCCTGAGATTCTAAAATGACCGGCTGACCTGCGCTGGCACCCGCCCTGGGTGCCCGTGCCGACAGCCCGACCCGCACCATCCCAACACCGCCAACCCATGTACAAACTCGTCCTGATCCGCCACGGCGAATCCACCTGGAACCTCGAAAACCGCTTCACCGGCTGGACCGACGTTGAGCTCACCCCCACCGGCGTCTCGCAGGCCATGTCGGCCGGCAAGCTGCTCAAGGCCGAGGGTTATGAATTCGACATCGCTTACACCTCGGTGCTCAAGCGCGCGATCCACACCCTGAACTACTGCCTGGACGAGATGGACCGCACCTGGCTGCCGGTGGTCAAGGACTGGCGCCTGAACGAGCGCCATTACGGCGGCCTGCAAGGCCTGAACAAGGCCGACATGGCCAAGCAGTACGGCGACGCACAGGTGCTGGTGTGGCGCCGCAGCTACGACACCCCGCCGCCCGCACTGGAAGCGACCGATCCGCGCAGCGAGCGCGGCGACCGCCGCTACGCCCAGCTGCAGCCCGATCAGGTGCCACTGACCGAGTGCCTCAAAGACACCGTGGCCCGCGTCATGCCGTTCTGGAACGACGTGCTGGCGCCCACCATCACCAGTGGTAAGCGCGTGGTGATCGCCGCGCACGGCAACAGCATCCGCGCCATGGTCAAGTACCTGGACGGCATTTCGGACGCCGACATCGTGAACCTGAACATCCCCAACGGGATCCCCCTGGTCTACGAGCTTGACGCGAACCTCAAGCCGATCAAGTCCTACTACCTGGGTGACGCCGAAGCCGCCGCCCGGGCCGCCGCCGCGGTGGCCAGCCAGGGCAAAGCCTGACACCGGGCAGCGCCTTCCAGGAACCGAACCGCGACTGCGCCCTCCAAAGGGTATATTGGTCTAGACAGCAGCGGTGAGGTGTCGGTGCTCTCAGGGCTATTGAATTGGGGAACCAGATGGGTCAGAAGTTGAAAATCGCCGGTTGGGTGGCCATTGGTGCGGTGGCCGGGGCACTGACCACGGTGCAATTCCAGGCGGTGGCGCGCGGCACGCTCGCGCCCCTGCCGCTGGAAGAGCTACAGCAGCTCGCGGCCGTGTTCGGCATGGTCAAGACCGACTACGTCGAGCCGGTGGACGAGAAGAAGCTGATCTCCGAAGCCATCTCCGGCATGGTCGCCAGCCTGGACCCGCACTCCCAGTATTTCGACAAGAAGTCCTTCAAGGAATTCCGCGAAGGCACCAGCGGCCGCTTCGTCGGTGTGGGCATCGAGATCACCATGGAAGACGGTCTGGTCAAGGTGGTTTCCCCCATCGAAGACTCGCCCGCCTTCCGCGCCGGCCTCAAGACCAACGACCTGATCACCAAGATCGACGACACCGCAGTCAAGGGCCTGACGATCAACGAAGCCGTCAAGCTCATGCGCGGCGAGCCACGAACAAAGGTGCTGCTGACGGTGTTCCGCAAGGACGAGAACCGGAGTTTCCCGGTCACCATCGTCCGTGAAGAGATCAAGACCCAGAGCGTCAAGACCAAGCTGGTCGAACCCGGCTACGCCTGGGTGCGCGTCTCGCAGTTCCAGGACCGTACTGTCGAGGACTTCTCCCGCAAGGTCGAAGACCTCTACAAGCAGGACCCGAAGATCAAGGGCCTGGTGCTGGACCTGCGCAACGACCCGGGCGGTCTGCTGGACGCGGCGGTGGCCCTGTCCGCCGCCTTCCTGCCCGAGAACGTGACCGTGGTGTCCACCAACGGCCAGCTGGCCGACAGCAAGTTCACCTACACCACCGCGCCGCAGCACTACTTGCGCCGTGGCGGTACCGACCCGATCGAACGCCTGACCAAGGCCACCAACGGCGCGCTCAAGACCGTGCCACTGGTGGTGCTAGTCAACGAAGGCTCGGCCTCGGCCAGCGAAATCGTGGCGGGCGCGCTGCAGGACCACAAGCGCGCCACCCTGCTGGGCAGCCAGACCTTTGGCAAGGGCTCGGTGCAGACCGTGCGCCCGCTGGGGCCTGACACCGGCATCAAGCTGACCACCGCGCGCTACTACACGCCCAGCGGCAACACCATCCAGGCCAAAGGCATCGTGCCCGACGTCATGGTGGACGAAACGCCCGAAGGCAACCTGTTCGCCGCACTGCGCACCCGCGAAGCCGACCTGACCAAGCACCTGAGCAACGGCAGCGATGGCAAAGCCGCGCCCATGACAGACGCCGATCGCACGGCCGAACAGGCACGCGAGGTGGAGCGTGAACAAGCCCGCAAAAAGCTGGAAGAAGAAGCCAGGAAGAACCCGGGCCAGCGCCTGGTGCCCGAATTCGGCAGCGACAAGGACTTCCAGCTGCAGCAGGCCCTCAACCAGCTCAAGGGCAAGCCGGTGCTGGTGAGCAAGACGCAGACGGTGCGGACCGAAGAGAAAAAGGAAAACTGAGTTTTCCGCCGGCCGCCTTGGACGATACCCAGCTCCTGCGCTACTCGCGCCACATCCTGCTCAACGAACTGGGGGTCGAAGGGCAGGAGCGGCTGCTTGCATCCCACGCGCTGGTCATTGGGGCCGGCGGCCTGGGCTCACCGGTGGCCCTGTACCTGGGCAGCGCCGGGGTGGGTCGCATCACCGTGGTGGACCACGACACGGTGGACGCCACCAACCTGCAGCGCCAGATCGCGCACACGCTGGACCGCGTGGGATCGTCCAAGGCCACGTCGGTTCGGGAAGCGGTGGCCGCCATCAACCCCGACCCGCAGGTCCGCTCGGTGGTGCAGCGCGCCGATGCGGCCTTGCTCGACGAACTCGTGCCCCAGGCCAACGTGGTGCTGGACTGCACCGACAACTTCCACACCCGGCACCTGATCAACCGCGCGTGTGTGCGCTACCAGAAGCCACTGGTCTCAGGCGCCGCGATCCGCATGGACGGGCAGCTCAGCGTGTTCGACGCGCGCGCACCGGGCAACCCGTGTTACGCCTGCGTGTTCCCGGAAGACAGCGGCGTGGAAGAAACCCGCTGTGCCACCATGGGCGTGTTCGCCCCGCTGGTCGGCATCGTGGGCACCATGCAGGCGGCCGAAGCCCTCAAGATCCTCAGCGGGCTGGGCTCGCGCCTGGTCGGTCAGTTGCTGATGATCGATGGCCGCGACATGGCGTTCAACGCCATCGGCCTGCCGCAAAACCCGCAGTGCGGCGTCTGCGGGAAGCCGCACGGCTGATCCTTTTCACGGGCGTGGCGGCAGCGGGCATGGCCCGTGGCGGCGGCGGAAGTCGCGCGGCGACTCAGGTGACGTGGCGGCAAACAAGCCTCTCTTTTGCGCCCTCGCCTGAGCCTCCTCCTGTGCGAAGGGCCCTTCGCTGTGGCGCCAGCGGTAGGACCAGGCTTGGCCCTGCAGAACCATGAACGCGCCCACATCCTCTCCACCGTGCTGCAGACGCACCAGCGCTCGGCCGTAGTCGTCGTGGCTGCGCTCGCGCACCGTCACCACCTGCCGCAGCACGCGCGCGGCCAGCGCGTCGCGTGAGGCCTCGCCACCGTTCTGGCAGATCTCGGGGGCATCCAGACCATCCAGCCGCAACTTGCGGTAGCGCCCGCCATCCAGCGGTTGCACCCACAGCGTGTCGCCATCGAACACAAGGGTGACGCGTGCTTCGTAAACACGGGTAGGACGGGACTCGGCAGACGACTGTGCGAGCGCAGGGACACAAGCGAATACCACGAGCAGTGGCCAGAGCTTCCAGGGCACCCGTGGAACCGGCTCCGCCGGGCCACAGGGTGCGTCCTCCCCCAGGGGGGAAGCCGCGCAGCGGCGCAGGGGGGAAACCATCAGACAGCCATGTACCGGCCGGGCCGGTGGTTGATCGCCAGCGTCATGTTCAGCACCACCGCGCCCAGCACCGACCAGGCGATCTGCGACCAGCCGACCACCGCAAAGGCAGCCAGCACGATGGCGCAATCGAACGCCATCTGCACCTGGCCGGCCCGCCAGCCAAAACGTTCCTGCAGGTAAAGCACCAGCACGTTGAAGCCGCCCAGACTGGCCCGGTGGCGGAACAGCATCAGCATGCCCGCCCCCATGAGCAAGCCACCCGCCACGGACGCAAAGCCGGTGGACAGCTGGTCGATGTGGATCCACCTCGGCATCCACTGGGCGAACGCCGCCAGCAGGCCCACAGCGGCAAAGGTCTTGAGCGTGAACACCCTTCCCATGCGTCGCAGCGCCAAACCGTAGAACGGCAGGTTGATCAGCAAGAACACGAGGCTGAAGTTCCAGCCCGTGGCGTAGTGCAGCAGGAACGCCAAGCCCGCCGTGCCACCGGTGAGCAGACCGGTGTGGCGGAACATCACCACGCCCAGCGCGACGAACAGGGTGCCGGTCAGCAGGGCCTGCACGTCTTCGTGCGGACGGTGACCCGTGGTGGGCAGTTCTCGGGCGGGGGCGGCATCGCCGCGGGAATTCATGGCAGCACTCACGGCGGTCACACAGGGCTAGGTTCAAAGAGTTGCGCAGTATCGCGCACCCCGCCGTCAGCCTCGCTTGACCCAGGTCAGGGAAAGGTCCAGTCGCTCGGCTCGACCAGATCGAACGCCTGGTGGTACTGCACGGCGCCCATGGGGATCACGCGCTCAAAAGGGCGCACCAGGAAGCAGCCCGGTGGCGCCCCCTCAAGCCGCAGCGCCGGCGTGGAACGAAAACCGAACCGGCCATAGTACGCAGGCTCGCCCAGCACCACACAACCGGCCGCGCCCAGCTGGCGCATGGTGCGCAGGCCATGCCACACCAGGGCCGTGCCGATGCCGGCGCCCTGTGCATCGGTTGCCACGGACAAGGGACCCAGACTGTGCCAGCCGATGGCCCCGCCGGTGATGCCGATGGGCGCAAAAGCGGCGTGCCCCACCACACGACCGCCGCGGTGGGCCACCAGCGACAGGCTCAGGGCACCGGCGCGGCGCAGGGCGTCCACCACCTGCGCTTCGGTCTGGCGGCTGTGCGGGTGCTCGCGGAACGCGTCTTCCGTGACGGCACGGATGGCCGCCACATCGGCGGGCGCCTCGGTGAGTAATTGGACATCGGACTGCACAGTCTGCATTCAGCCCCTCCGGCAAGTTGTCGCAGCTTAAAGGCAGCGGGTGGGTCGCGGCAAGCCCTGCGAACGTTTGCATGGGCCGGTGTCCAGCGCGGTCAGGCGCTGACGATCCAGCCTTCCAGTGGGTCGGCTTCTGGCAAGCCGTAGCGGGCATGCCCTCGCGCGTGCTGGTGCTGCGCCCAGGCCGCCTGCAGCAGGCAGAGCACGGCGTCCAGCCGGTCGCCCGAGGGGTCGGCGGCCAGGTCGTCGCGTTGGGCGTGGCTCAACTTCAGGCGCAGGCCGGCTTTGTGCAGCAGAGGGGCCTGCCCGGCTTCCAGCGCATCGATCAGGGTCTTGCGGGCGATCAGCCGCTCGGGCGTCTGCTTGGCTTTGTCGTCGCTTTTGTAGCTGGTGCTGCCCAGCACGCTGCGCGCAAACAGGCCCGGATACGCTTCCAGCGCCACGCGGTCCGGATCACCGGTGGCCAGCCCCGGGAAACTGACGCCGGCGGCCCGCAGCCGCGGCACACCGGCGTGCAGCATGAACGCCACCGGCGGGTTCACCCATTTCATGCTCGGGCTGGACCCGGCCGGGCCGTCGGTCGCCCGGTGGGCGAACTTGCCGCCGACCGGCCGGGCGTCACAGAAGGCGGCGAAGGCGTCGCGGATCTGCTCACGGCCGAGGCTGGCGTAGTGCGCCATGCAGGCCGACCAGTCGGTGGGCCAGCCCAAGGTTTCCACCAGCTCGCGCGGCAGGCCAAAGGGCAGATCGAACCCGCCCACCCAGGGGCCGGGTTGACTCAGGCGGGCTGCCCAGCCGTCCAGGGTGTCGAAGGTTTCGATGCGTTCCAGCACCACGCGCCCCCGGTCAGCACGACCGACGGCCAGCGTGATGGGTTTGCGGTGGGAGGGTGCGCTGCTGAAGTCGCAGCCCAGCAGGGCAATCAAGTCAGATCAAGCCCGACCGATGATGCTGGCCGTGGCCATCAGCTCTTCCAGCAGGGCAAGGGAGACCTTGCCCGAGACGCTGTAGGGGTCGAACTCGGGCTTCTCCGAATACTTGAGCACGATGGACGTGTTGAGCTTGGACAGGTTGACCTGGCCCATGGTCCAGCCACCGAAGCGGCGCTCGGATATCTCTTCGTAGTGCAGCAGCACCACGTCGGAATGGCGCGCGTCGGCCGCGATGTGGTTGTAGAGGCGGTTGACCGCATCGCGCCCGCCCTCGATGGCCTGCAGGAACACCCCGCCGCCGTAACACAGCACGCCGGTGATGCCGTTGTTCAGGTTGTGGGAGCGCGAGGCTTCCAGAATGGAGTCGATGGCGGACTTGGAGCAGTCCTTGTCCACCGCGCGGCTGACGTAAAGCAGGCGTACCAGCATGGTGTGGGGCGATCAGGAGTTGCGGGGAATGAGCGAGAGGAATTCGCGGCGCAGGTTGGAATCCTTGAGGAACACGCCGCGCATGACCGAGTTGATCATTTTGCTGTCCATGTCCTTCACGCCGCGCCACGACATGCAGTAGTGGCTGGCCTCCATGACGATGGCCAGGCCGTCGGGCTGCGTCTTTTCCTGGATCAGGTCGGCCAGCTGCACCACGGCCTCTTCCTGGATCTGGGGGCGACCCATGATCCACTCGGCCAGGCGCGCGTACTTGGACAGGCCGATCACGTTGGTGTGCTCGTTGGGCATGATGCCGATCCAGATGCGACCGATGACGGGGCAGAAATGGTGGCTGCAGGCGCTGCGCACGGTGATCGGGCCGACGATCATCAGCTCGTTGAGGTGCTCGGCGTTGGGAAACTCAGTGACCGCCGGACCCTTGACGTAACGGCCGTTGAACACCTCCTTGAGGTACATCTTGGCCACGCGGCGCGCGGTGTTGCCGGTGTTGTGGTCGTGCTCGGTGTCGATCACCATGGCATCGAGCACGCCCTGCATTTTCTCGGTGACTTCGTCGAGCAGCTGGTCCAGCTCACCCGGCTGGATGAACTCGGCGATGTTGTCGTTGGAGTGGAACCGCTGGCGCGCAGCCTTGATGCGCTCGCGGATCTTCACGGAGACGGGGGTGCCCTCATCCGTGGCGGGGAGTTGGTCAGGAGTCATGTCAGCTTCGGTCTTCATGAGCATGGGTCATGCTAACACCGCCCTTGAACCCGCCCCCGGGCCAGGGTTTCAATGAAATCTCAATACCGGTGACCGGTGACGAACAGCAGCGCACGCATGATGCCAAAGGCCACACGATCGGCCACACGCTGCCCCCAGGACCGGCCCAGCAACGCCTGGGCATCGATCATCTGACCCTGCTGCTGCACCAGCGCATCCAGCCGCTCGTGCAGCAGCGCGGAAAAGCGCCGGTCGGTGGTCATGACGTTGGCCTCGCGCGCCAGCAGCAACGACAGCGGGTCGAGGTTGGTCGAGCCCACAGTGGCCCAGCGGCGGTCGATCACCGCCACCTTGGCGTGCAGCGCGCTGGGGGCGTATTCGTGGATTTCCACGCCCGCGGCCACCAGCCGCTCATACACCGGCCGCGCCGCGTGGTATTGCATGAAGTTCTCGTAACGCCCCTGCGAAAGCAGGCGCACCCGAACGCCGCGCTGCACCGCCATCACCAGCGCCCGGCGCAGCTTGCGCCCAGGGATGAAGTAGGCGTTGGCGATCACGATGTCGTGCCGCGCCTCGCCGATGGCCTTGAGGTAGGCCCGCTCGATGTCGTGCCGATGGCCCACGTTGTCGCGCAGCAGCAGTGCCGCCCGCGCGTCATTCACACCCAGCGGCCCCTCGGTCAGCGCTTCGTGGCCTGTGGACTCCCACTCCGCGTCGGAATTGATGCGCCCGCCGCGCGAGCCCAGCCCGGTGCGCAGCTCCAGTTTGCCCAGCAGGCGTGAAAAGTCCCCGGTCGGATCGGTCTCGCGCAACGCCTCCCAGGCCGCCTTGAACTCGCGCTGGCGCGCGCTGCGCACCGCCTGCAGGCGCCACCACAGCTGCTCCATGGTGTCCACCATGTCGGTCACCAGCGGCCCGGCCACGCGCAAACAAAAGTCCAGCCGCGGCACGGTCAGCTTGCCCAGCGACACGTCGTCCAGGTCGTCGATGATGTTGATACCGCCACAGAAGCCGATGGTGCCGTCCACCACGCACAGCTTGCGGTGCAGGCGCCGCCAGCGGCTGGGAATGAGCAGGCCCAGCCGCCCCAGCGGCGCGTACACCCGCCACTTCACGCCGGCCGCGTCGAATCGGCGCTGCCATTCGATCGGCACCCGCGGCGTGCCCACGCCGTCGACCACCAGGCGCACCTGCACACCGCGCTGGGCTGCGCGCTCCAGCGCCTGCGCCACGCTCAGCGCCGAGCCGGCGAACTCAAAAATGTACGTTTCCAGGTGCACCACCCGCCGCGCGGCGTCCATCGCCTCCACCAGCGCGGGGAACAGGTCCACGCCGCCCTGCAGCAGCAGCAACTGGTGTCCGTTGCGCATGCTGCCAGCGCCGCTGCGTAAGAGCGTTCCGGGGCGCTCGGTCGGTGCTCCGGTCACAGCGCCAGCTCAGCGATCAGGGGCAGGTGGTCGGACATGCGCGACCAGGCACGTCCGTGCGGCACATGGGCGGATATCGGCCGGAGCCCGCGCGCGTAAATGCGATCCAGGTGCAGCAGCGGCAGCCGCGACGGGTAGGTCGGCAGGCGGATGCCCTCGAAGGTGCGCAAACCCAGGTCGGCCATGGGTCGCAGCAACTGTGCGCCCCAGTCGTTGAAGTCGCCCGCCACGATCAAGGGCTCGGTCTCGGGCACTTCACGCGCAATGAACTGGCCCAGACGCTCGACCTGGCGCGCACGGCTGGCGTGAATCAGCCCCAGGTGCACCACCACCACGTGCACCAGCAGGCCATCCACCAGCAACTGCACGTGCAGCAGACCACGCTGCTCGAACCGGTGGTCCGACACGTCGGCATGTCCGCTGCCCAACACCGGCCAGCGCGACAGAAGCGCGTTGCCGTGCTCGCCGTGTTTGGTGACCGCGTTGGTCCGGTAGACCGACTCGTAACCTTCGGGCGACAGGTAACCGGCCTGGTCCAGATCGGGCCAGCGGGTGAAATGTTTTTCCAGCTTGCGGTGGTGGCGCCGCACCTCCTGCAGGCAGACGATGTCGGCATCGAACTGCTCCACCGCGTGCACCAGGTTGTGGATCTCCAGCCGGCGCGCCGGCCCCAGGCCCTGCACGCCTTTGTGGATGTTGTACGTCGCGACGCGGATGGTGGTCATGCGCGAATCATGCCACCGGCGTTGTCAGCCGGTTCTGATGCATCGGCCAAGGCGCGGCAGCCACGAAATCGCTTCGGCGTTGGAAAACGAAAAACACCGGTCCACCGCCGCCAGCCAGGGCAGCCAGACCTGGTCGCGGTGCTCGCGCGGGCTCAGCACCACCGGCTGCGGGGCCGGCACGCACAGACCGAACACCCGTTCGGTGTTCCGGAACACGCCGGGCGCGTAGCGGTGCCGCCACTCGGGGTAAATCTCGTAGGTGTTCTGCAGGCCCCAGTCGGTCAGCTGGTGACCGGGTGCGCGCACATCCAGCCCGGTTTCCTCCATGACCTCGCGCGCCGCCGCGGCTTCGAACGGCTCGTCCTCGGCATCCAGTGAACCAGTCACCGACTGCCAGAACCCCGGCGTCGGCGTGCGCTCGATCAGCAGCACCTCCAGCGCCGGGGTGTGGATGACCACCAGCACCGACAGCGGGATTTTGAAAGGACGACTCATTCGTCAGCGAAGAAGTCGGAATCGATGCGCTTGAGCTGGTAGGTAGCGGCGACCGACACACCCAGGTCGTGCTCGATCATCAGATCGGCCAGGCGGGAACCATCGATCAGGACCACTTTGTACTGGCTGGTGCTGGCGTATTCCTTGGCTTCCTGCGTGAACCAGGATGTGGTGATGAACACGCCCTTGTTGGCGCGTTGCCCGGCCAGAGCGCCGACGAACTTCATGATCTCCGGGCGCCCGACCACCCCCTCCCAGCGCTTGGCCTGCAGGTAGATGGCGTCCAGCCCCAAGCGGTCTTGGTTGATGATGCCGTCGATACCGCCATCGCCAGAACGCCCCACTGACTGTCCAGCTTCCTCGCGGCTGCCGCCGTAGCCCATCCTGAGCAAGAGCTTGACCACCAAGCGCTCAAAGAACTCAGGTGCAGCCGCTTTGACCGTATCGAGAAGCTCAATCCGGAGTTCATCACGCAATGTGCGCATGGCACGCTCGATAACCTCTTCCGGCGGCCCCTCCACATCCAACGCAGTTTGAATGGGCAAAGTCGATAGCAACTTGGCCTCGTCCGGCTTGGCGACCTGTTTGGGTCCCGAGCGACTCATGAACTCCACAAAACTCGGATACCGCGCGAGAAATTTCCCATCGATATGGAGAGGCAGTTCAGACAACAAGGCTCGCGCCGCTGGGGACAACTCCATCTGTCCGCGCTTGGGCTGCACGATCAGTCCGGCCTGTTTCAAATACGTCTTCGCCCAACCCACCCGGTTCCGGAACAAGGGGTACTGACCGGAAGGCAACAAAACCGCTCGTTCTTCAGGCGTCAGCTGAAACTCGTCGGCAAGGTGCGCAACGGCTTCACCCAACGATATCAATCCCTTGTTGCCGAGCAACCTCAGCAATGGCGCCATCAGCGTTTCATAGTCAGGAATCGCCAACTCGTTTCTCCCCGAAAAAAAAGGGCGCCGAAACCAGCGCCCTTTCATTCTGCCGCAGGCCGTGAACCGGCCCGGCTGGATCAGCCCTGCTTGACCGCGTCCGGGTTGCGCAGCTTGATGTGCAGTTCGCGCAGCTGCTTCTCGTCCACCGGGCTTGGGGCCTGGGTCAGCAGACACTGGGCGCGCTGGGTCTTGGGGAAGGCGATCACGTCACGGATCGACTCGGCACGCGTCATCAGCGTGACGATGCGATCCAAGCCGAAGGCCAGGCCGCCGTGCGGGGGCGCGCCGTACTGCAGCGCGTCCAGCAGGAAGCCGAACTTGAGCTGGGCTTCTTCGGGCGTGATCTTGAGCGCGTCGAACACCTTCTGCTGCACAGCAGCGGTGTGGATACGGACCGAGCCGCCACCGATTTCCCAGCCGTTGAGCACCATGTCGTAGCCCTTGGCGATGCACTTCTCGGGCGCGGTGACCATCCAGTCTTCGTGGCCGTCCTTGGGGGCGGTGAAGGGGTGGTGCACAGCGGTCCAGCGATCGGCTTCTTCGTCGTGTTCGAACATCGGGAAGTCCACCACCCACATCGGGGCCCAGCGGTCTTCGAACAGGCCGTTTTTCTTGCCCAGGGCGCTGTGGCCGATCTTCAGGCGCAGCGCGCCGATGGCGTCGTTGACGATCTTTTCTTTGTCGGCGCCGAAGAACAGGATGTCGCCGTCCTGCGCCCCGGTGCGGGCCAGGATCTCGGCAATGGCTTTGTCGTGCAGGTTCTTGACGATGGGCGACTGCAGGCCGTCCTTGCCCTTGGCGAGCTCGTTGACCTTGATCCAGGCCAGGCCCTTGGCACCGTAGATCTTGACGAACTCGGTGTAGGCGTCGATCTCGCTGCGCGGCATTTCAGCGCCGCCGCGCACGCACAGGGCGACCACGCGGCCACCCTTCATCTGCGCCGGTGCGCTGAAGACCTTGAAGTCCACATCGGCCATGACGTCGGTGAGTTCGGTGAACTCCATCTTCACGCGCAGGTCGGGCTTGTCCGAACCGAAGCGGTGCATGGCTTCGCTGTAGGCCATGATGGGGAACTCGCCCAGGTCCACGCCCAGGGTGTTCTGGAACACCGTCTTGATCATGCCCTGGAACATCTCGCGGATGTCTTCCTCGGTCAGGAACGAGGTCTCGATATCGATCTGGGTGAACTCGGGCTGGCGGTCGGCGCGCAGGTCTTCGTCACGGAAGCACTTGGTGATCTGGTAGTAACGGTCGTAGCCGGCCACCATCAGCAGCTGCTTGAACAGCTGGGGGCTCTGCGGCAGCGCGAAGAACTGGCCGTCGTGCACGCGGCTGGGCACCAGGTAGTCGCGCGCGCCTTCGGGCGTGCTCTTGGTCAGCATCGGCGTTTCGATGTCGATGAAGCCGTTGGCGTCCAGGAACTTGCGCACTTCCATGGCCACGCGGTAGCGCAGCATCAGGTTGTTCTGCATGTAGGGGCGGCGCAGGTCCAGCACGCGGTGCGTCAGGCGGGTGGTCTCGCTGAGGTTGTCGTCGTCCAGCTGGAACGGCGGCGTGACCGAGGCGTTGAGCACCTTGAGTTCATGGCACAGCACTTCGATCTGCCCGCTCTTGAGCTTGTCGTTGGTGGTGCCGGCGGGGCGGGCGCGCACCAGGCCAGTGACCTGCACGCAGAACTCGTTGCGCACGTCTTCGGCGGTCTTGAACATCTCGGCGCGGTCGGGGTCGCAGACCACCTGCACATAGCCTTCGCGGTCGCGCAGGTCGATGAAGATCACGCCACCGTGGTCGCGGCGGCGGTTGACCCAGCCGCAGAGTTGCACGGTTTGGCCCAGAAGGGCCTCGGTCACCAGACCGCAGTAGTGGGAGCGCATGGCCATATCGGTTCTTCTTTCAGCAAGTTCGCCACACCAGGGTGGCGCAGGGGATCATCAGGGGGTCGCGGATGCGGTCGGCGCAGCCCGGACGTTGGAATTCTTGGGGCCACCGGGCACGATCACGCCCATGGACACGATGTACGTGAGGGCCTCGTCCACCGACATCTGCAGCTCGACACAGTCGCGCTGGCGCACCATCACGAAATAGCCGCCGGTGGGGTTGGGAGTGGTGGGGACGAAGACGCTGAGAAAGGCTTCGTGCTCGGCGACCGCGCCCGGCTGGGCCTGCAAGTGCCGCAGCACTTCACCGCTGGGCGCGCCGGTCTGGAAACCGATGGTCCACATGCCAGCGTGCGGCCACTGCACCAGCACCGCCTTGCGAAAAGCATTGCCCTTCTCGGAGAACAGCGTGTCGGAGATCTGCTTGACGCCCGAGTAGATGGACCGCACCACCGGGATGCGGTGCAGCAGCGCATGCCACCAGGTCACGAGGCGGTTGCCAATGATGTTGGACGCCAGGGCACCGATCGACAGCACGACCACGAGGGCAAAGAGCACGCCCAGGCCGGGGATGTGCACGCCCAGCAGCTGGTCCGGATGCCAGGCGCCCGGCAGGATGCGCAGGGTCTGGTCCAGCGTGGAGACGACCCAGTCCAGCACCCAGAGGGTGATGATCAGCGGCACCAGCACCAGCAGGCCGGCCAGCAGCCATTTGCGCAACGCGGCCATGCGGTCGTGGGCCATCAGTGGCAGGCGCAGGAACCGCCGCAGGGCGTGGCGGCTGGTGCGGCGCTGGCGGTTTCGGCGGGCTTGGATTCGGGACTGGCGGCCGTATCCGTGGAAGCCGCCGTCGTCGCCGCTGCTGCGGCAGCACCGCCGGTGCTCCCTTTGAAGTCGGTCGCGTACCAGCCCGAACCCTTGAGCTGGAAGCCGGCGGCCGTCAGCTGCTTGTTGAACGTGGCGGCGCCGCAGGCCGGGCACTCGGTCAGCGGGGCGTCGGAGATTTTTTGCAGAACGTCCTTGGCATGGCCGCAGGACTCGCACTTGTAGGCATAGATCGGCATGGCGTGAACGGTGGAATGGTCCGGCAACCCCGCCCCAAGGTGTTCAGAATGCACCTTGGCGGTGCAGGAACGGGCGGGCGCCGGCAAGTTGAACAAAACCCGTCATTATAGGTGGGGGCACCCCAGCAAGCCTTCAAGTGCGGGCCACCGGCCCGCCCTTCACCACAGCCGGATGCGCAGCAGCACCTGGGTGACGATCAGCCCCAGCACGAAGCCGATGCCGCCGTAGATGACGCCTTGCAGCAGCCGGTTGGTGCGGCGCTGTTCGGCCAGCAACTGGTCCAGCTCGGCGCGCAATTGGTGCGGCCGGTGCTGCAGGTAGTCCTGCAACAGGCGCGGCAGGGCGGGCAGCAGCTTGGCGTATTGCGGCGCCTCGGCCTTGAGCTGCTGCAGCAGCTTCTGCGGCCCCACCTGTTCCAGCATCCACTTTTCCAGAAACGGTTTGGCGGTGTTCCACAGGTCCAGCTCAGGGTCCAGGTCGCGGCCCAGGCCCTCGATGTTGAGCAGGGTTTTCTGCAGCAGCACCAGCTGAGGCTGGATTTCGACATGGAAGCGGCGCGAGGTCTGGAACAGGCGCATCAGCACCATGCCCAGCGAGATTTCCTTCAGTGGGCGGTCGAAGTAGGGTTCGCACACCGCGCGGATGGCCGACTCCAGTTCGTCCACCCGGGTCTCGGGCGGCACCCAGCCACTTTCGATGTGCAGCTCGGCCACGCGCTTGTAGTCGCGCCGGAAGAAGGCGGTGAAGTTCTGCGCCAGGTACTCCTTGTCGAACTCGGTCAGCGTGCCGACGATGCCGAAATCGAGCGAGATGTAGCGACCGAAGGTGGCCGGCTCGACGCTGACCTGGATGTTGCCCGGGTGCATGTCGGCGTGGAAGAAGCCATCGCGGAACACCTGGGTGAAAAAGATGGTCACGCCATCGCGCGCCAGCTTGGGGATATCGACCCCGAGGCGGCGCAGTTCGTCCACCCGGTTGATGGGCAGGCCGTGCATGCGCTCCATCACCATCACCTCGGTGTGGCAGTAGTCCCATAGCATTTCAGGGATCAGCACCAGGTCCAGGCCCTGCATGTTGCGGCGCAGCTGCGCGGCGTTGGAGGCTTCGCGCAGCAGGTCCAGTTCGTCGTGCAGGTACTTGTCGAACTCGGCTACCACCTCACGCGGCTTCAGCCGCTTGCCGTCGGCCGAGAGCTTCTCGACCCAGCCGGCCATCATGCGCATCAGGCTGAGGTCTTTTTCAATGACCGGCAGCATATTGGGCCGCAACACCTTGACCGCCACCTCGCGGCCGCCGTGCCGGCCGTCGCGCAGGGTGGCGAAGTGCACCTGGGCGATGGACGCACTGGCCACCGGTTTCTGGTCGAAGTGGCTGAACACCGCATCCAGCGGCTTGCCGAAGGCGCGCTCGATCGTGGCCACCGCGATGGCGCTGTCAAAGGGCGGCACGCGGTCCTGCAGACGGGCCAGTTCGTCGGCGATGTCGGGCGGCAGCAGGTCGCGCCGGGTCGAGAGCACCTGACCGAACTTGACAAAAATCGGGCCCAGGCGCTCCAGCGCCTCGCGCAGGCGCTGGCCGCGCGGTGCGTCCAGGTTGCGGCCGATGGAGACGATGCGCGTGAGCAGGCGCAGCCCAGGGTGGCTGAAGCTGGAAAGCACCAGCTCGTCCAGCCCGTGCCGCAACACCACCCAGAGGATGAACGCGCCGCGCAGCAGACGCCTCATGTGGCGCTACCGCTGCGGTCGGGCGTCGGTGCCGGGGCGGAGCGGGCAAAGCCCGCCGGGGCGCGCCCCACAAAGGACTTGACTGCCTGTGAAGCCGCGCGGGCCACGCGCACCAGGGTGTGCGCTGCTGCGTCACCGACGATGCGCGAGAGGTCTTCCTCCACATCCCAGCGCACGTTGTCCACCAGCCAGGCGACCTCGGCCGCCAGTTGCACGTCGCCCTGGATGTCCACACCGGGCTTGTCGCCCGCCATGACGGTCTGCGCCAGGGTCAGCGGCGAGGTCTGGGTCAGCGTCACGGTGAGTTCGGGCGCTGCGGCGCCGGCGGCCGGGCGCTCCAGCAGGCCCGCCGCGGTGGCGGCCAGGGTGAGGTGGACCTCGCCCCACTGCACCTTCACGGGCTTGCCCTTCTGGCGCTTGAGGCGCTCCTGCGCCTGCGGCTCCTGCATCAGCACGTGGTTGAGGAACAGCACCACGCGGTTCTGCAACTCATCGACCATCCACTCGGGTGGCCGAAGGTTGCCCAGCAAGGACTGCAGAAATCCCAGGGGATTGGCGTTGCCGCCAGACGAAGAGGTGGGGGGTGCGGTGTTCATGACCCCCGATTTTGACGGATTGCGCCCGGTCACCCCGCCGGCGCGACGATATCCATCACCGGGCCGATCGGTTTCGTGCCCCGCTGCCCGGCGACGGGACCGGCGCCGCCCTCACTGAAGGGCCTGCACCCCTGCCACCAGCCAGCCACCGCCGCCCGCCTTGGCGCGGGCAATGCTCCAGATCTCGCGGAACGGATTGGGACCGGCGGAGCCGTCTTCGCGCACCATGCCGGAAAACTCCACGCTGGCCATGTGACCTTCGCCCAGGTCTTCGATACCGAGCAACCGAGCCTCGATCATGACCACTTCGGTCTTGTTGGGTTGTCCGCCGGACTGGCGCTCACGCTCGATCAGCTGGGTCTGGATCTGCTCCAGCATGTCGTCGGTCATCATGGCGCGCAGGCTGGGGATGTCGGCGCGGTCCCAGGCGTCCTGCAGGCTGACAAAGTTGGCTTTGGAAGAGCGCAGGAATCCCTCCACGTCGAAGCCGTCGGGCGCGCCCCGCGCTGCCGGACCGCCGAAGGCCAGGTCCGCCGCAGGTTCGTCGTAGGTCGACTCCCAGGGCCGGGCCGACGCATCGTTGCCCACGTTCTTGGGGCTGTAGCCGCGCGGGGTGGCCGGGTCCAGCTGCGACTGCCCCGAGGCCATGAACGCCTGCACGCCGCGGGGCCGCCCCGCCGCACCACGGTCCGCCAGCATCCGGAAGACCACAACGGCCACCACCACCAGCCCCGCACCACCCAGAAACAGAGCCCACACGTTCATGTTGTTTTCTTTCCCTGAAAAGCCGCCTGGTTTCAGAGGGCGACTAACACTTGATGCCCAGGTGCAGCGCCACGACGCCTGCACTGAGGTTGTGAACGTCCACGTGACCGAAGCCGACCGACTTCATGAGCTGGCGCAGTTCCTCCTGGCCAGGATGCATGCGGATCGACTCCGCCAGGTACTGGTAGCTGTGCGCATCCCCCGCCACCAGCTGGCCCAGTTTCGGCAACACGTTGAACGAATACCAGTCATACGCCTTTTCCAGCGGTTTGGCGACGCGGGAAAACTCCAAGACCAGCAGTTTGCCCCCCGGTTTGAGGACGCGGCACATCTCGCCCAAGGCCTGATCCTTGTGCGTCATGTTGCGCAAACCGAAGGCCACGGAGACGATATCGAAGCTGTTGTCGGCAAATGGCAACTTTTCGGCGTCGCACACCATGGTCGGCAACACCAGTCCTTCGTCCAGCAAACGGTTGCGGCCTTCGCGCAACATCGCCTCGTTGATGTCGGTGTGCACCACCCGGCCGGTGGAGCCAACGCGCTGGGCGAAAGCGCGCGAGAGGTCGCCCGTGCCGCCTGCAATGTCCAGCACCTGCTGGCCCGGCTGCGGGTTGGCCAAGGTGATGGTGTAGCGCTTCCAGATGCGGTGCAGGCCAGCGGACATCAGGTCGTTCATGACGTCGTACTTGGGCGCAACCGAATCGAACACGCCGCGCACGTGCTTCGCCTTTTCCTGCTCGTCAACGGTCTGGAAGCCGAAGTGGGTGGTCGCCATGAAAGAGGTCTCCGTCGGGGTCAGTGGCTGCCGCAGGCGTGGCCGCCTTTTTCAGGCATGAGTGCATCACGATCCACCCCCGCGGTCTGGAGCCGCTGGAGGTAATCGTTCCAGAGTTCGGTTTGCTGTGATCCGAGGAAATACAGGTAATCCCAGGCGTAGATGCCGGATTCGTGTCCATCGGAGAAAGTGGGCTGCACCGCGTAGTTGCCCACCGACTCCAGGGCCACGATGCCCACGTCCCGCTTGCCGGTCTGCAGGGTTTCCTGGCCCGGGCCATGGCCCTGCACCTCGGCAGATGGCGAGTACACCCGCATCAGCTCGAAGGGGATGCGAAACGACTGGCCATCGGAAAAGGCGATCTCCAGCACCTTCGAAGCGCTGTGCACCGTGATGTCCTGCGGCGTCGGGGTGTCTTTGTTCAGTCCAGCCATGGGGTTCTTTCAGAGGGTTCAGACCAGCACGCGCTCGATGCCGCCCTGGTTGGCGCGCGCCACGTACTCGGGCAGCCAGTCCTTGCCCAGGATCTGGTTGGCCATTTCGACCACGATGTAGTCCGCTTCCAGCAAACCGTTTTGCAGGTCGTCACCGTAACGCGTGAGGCCCTGCAGACAGCTCGGGCAGGAGGTCAGCATCTTGATGTTGGACTGCTCGCCCACCGTGCCGGCAGCGCGCAGCGCGGCTTCGCCCTTGCGGATCTCTTCTTCCTTGCGAAAGCGCACCTGGGTCGAGATGTCCGGGCGGGTAACGCCCAGCGTGCCACTCTCGCCGCAGCAACGATCGCTCTTGATGACGCCATCGCCCACCAGGGCCTTGACGGTCTTCAGGGAGTCCTGCAGCTTCATCGGGTTGTGGCAGGGCTCGTGGTACAAGTAGCCCCCCTGCCCGGCTGGCAAGGTGATGCCCTTTTCCAGCAGGTATTCGTGGATGTCGATGATGCGGCAGCCGGGGAAGATCTCCTCGAACTTGTAGCCCTGCAGCTGGTCGTAGCACGTGCCGCACGACACCACCACCGTCTTGATGTCCAGGTAGTTCAGCGTGTTGGCCACGCGGTGGAACAGCACCCGGTTGTCGGTGATCATCTTCTCGGCCTTGTCGAACTGGCCCGAGCCGCGCTGCGGATAACCGCAGCACAGGTAGCCCGGCGGCAGCACCGTCTGCACACCGGCGTGCCACAACATGGCCTGGGTCGCCAGACCGACCTGGCTGAACAGACGCTCCGAGCCGCAGCCCGGGAAATAGAACACCGCCTCCGTCTCGGCCGTGGTGGCCTGCGGGTTGCGGATGATCGGCACGTAGTCCTTGTCCTCAATGTCCAGCAGCGCGCGCGCCGTCTTCTTGGGCAGGCCCCCGGGCATCTTCTTGTTGATGAAGTGGATCACCTGCTCTTTGACCGGCGCCGTGCCCAGCGTGGCCGGCGGCGCACCGGTCTGCGCCCTGGCCGCGGGCTTGAACAGGTTGTTGGCCAGGCGCTGGGCCTTGAAGCCCACGTCCACCATGGCCGAGCGCATGAACTTGATGGTCTCGGGGTTGGTGGCGTTCAGGAAGAACATGGCCGCGGCGTTGCCGGGGCGGAAGCTCTTCTGCCCCATCTTGCGCAACAGGTTGCGCATGTTCATCGACACGTCGCCGAAGTCGATCTTCACCGGACAGGGGCTCAGGCACTTGTGGCAGACGGTGCAGTGGTCGGCCACGTCCTCGAACTCTTCCCAGTGCTTGATGCTGATGCCGCGGCGGGTCTGCTCTTCGTACAGGAAGGCTTCGACCAGCAGCGAGGTGGCCAGAATCTTGTTGCGCGGGCTGTAGAGCAGGTTGGCGCGCGGCACGTGCGTCGAGCACACCGGCTTGCACTTGCCGCAGCGCAGGCAGTCCTTGACCGAATCGGCGATGGCGCCGATGTCGCTCTGCTGCATGATCAGCGACTCGTGGCCCATCAGGCCGAACGAGGGCGTGTAGGCGTTGGCCAGATCGGCCTGGCGCACGCTCGCGTCGCCCGCCACCATCGCCTGGTGCGCGGCACCGCGCAGCAGCTTGCCCTTGTTGAAACGGCCTTCCGGATCAACCCGGGCCTTGTAGTCGGCAAAGGGCTGCAACTCGGCGTCGGTCAGGAACTCCAGCTTGGTGATGCCGATGCCGTGTTCGCCCGAAATCACGCCGTCCAGGCTGCGGGCCAGCACCATGATGCGCGCCACCGCTTCGTGCGCGGTCTGCAGCATCTCGTAGTCGTCGCTGTTGACCGGGAGGTTGGTGTGCACGTTGCCGTCGCCGGCGTGCATGTGCAGCGCCACCCAGACGCGGCCCTTGAGCACGCGTTTGTGGATCGCATTGCACTCTTCCAGGATCGGGCCGAAGGCCGCGCCAGTGAAGACCTGCTGCAGCGGCGCGCGGATCTGTGTCTTCCAGCTCGCGCGCAAGGTGTGATCCTGCAACTGCGGGAACAGCGTGTCCACGTCGCGCAGCCAAGTGGACCAGAGCGAGCGCACCTCGCGCACCAGGCTCAGCGCCTGCTGCACGCGGTCTTCCAGCAGCTCGGCGTTGGGCAGCTCGTTGGCTTCGTCGGTCTTGCCTAGCGGCAGATTGCCCTTGGTGAAGAAAGCCTCCAGCGCCTCGCACAGCTTGAGCTTGTTGCGCAGCGACAGCTCGATGTTGATGCGCTCGATGCCCAGGGTGTACTCGCCCATGCGCGGCAGCGGGATCACCACGTCTTCGTTGATCTTGAAGGCGTTGGTGTGCTTGGAAATCGCTGCGGTGCGCTTGCGGTCCAGCCAGA
>CALRYD010000022.1:0-68094 GCA_943372305.1 Hydrogenophaga intermedia
GGGTGGTAGGTGCGCTCGGTGTAGCGCGAGACCTTGGTGCACAGCGCGCCGTCGGTGTGGCGGTGCTCGGGGTTGCCGTGCACCCGCACGGCCACGCCGTTCTCGACCGTGGTGAGCAGGGCGCAGGTGTCGGGGCAGTCGTGCGGGCAGGCGCCGCGCACAACGGTCGTTTGCGAAGGGGTGGCAGTGGCGTTCATCGGCAAGGGATAACCAGAGGTCGGCGGGTGGGTCAGGCGGGCGCGTTCTGCGGTAGGCTGCAGGCCCTGTAACAAACCGGTCCGCTGTGGTGGCCGGTCTCATCAAAAAACAGCATAGCAGGACCCTCCTCATGCGACGTCGTCTGGCCATCTCTTCTCTGGGTTCACTGGTGGGCGCCGCGGCGCTGGGGACTTGGTCGTCCCAAGCCCGCGCGCAGACCGCAGGCGTGGCCGACGACCGCATCGTGCTCGGCCAGTCGGCGCCTTTCAGTGGCTCGGCCGCCCAGCTGGGCCTTCAGTTCAACTTGGGGGCTCAGCTGCACTTCGAGGCGGTCAACGCCAAGGGCGGTATCAACGGCCGGCGCATCGAGCTGCAGCGCCTGGACGACGGCTACGAGCCCGAGCGTTGCGCGGCCAACACCCGGCAGTTCATCGGACAGAACGTGTTCGCCCTGTTCGGCTACGTGGGCACGCCCACCAGCCTGGCAGCGCTGCCGTTGGCGACCGAAGCCAAGATCCCGTTCTTCGCGCCGTTCACCGGTGCGCAGGCGCTGCGCGAGCCCTTCAACCGGTACGCCGTTCACGTGCGGGCCTCGTACTTCGACGAAACGGCGGCCATCGTGCGCCAGGTGACATCGGTGGGTATCCGCAAGGTGGCCGTGTTCCACCAGAACGACGCCTATGGCAAGACCGGTCTAGAGGGGGTGCAGCGCGCGCTGCAGGCGCAGAACCTGGCACCGGTGGCGGTGGGCACGGTGGAACGCAACAGCACCGAAGTGGCCGCTGCGCTCAAGGACATCCTGGCGGCGCGGCCCGAAGCCATCGTGCAAATCGGTGCGTACAAGGCCTGCGCCACCTTCATCCGCCTGGCGCGCCAGCAGGGTTACGCGGGCAATTTCTACAACGTTTCCTTTGTCGGCACGCAGGCCCTGTCGGACGAACTGGGTGCCATGGCCAAGGGCGTGGTGGTCAGCCAGGTGATGCCGTTCCCGTATGCGCCGGTCATCCCGCTGTCGGGCGACTACCTGGGCGCGCTCAAGGACCAGCGCGGGGTGGCGCCCAACTACTCGGGCATGGAGGGCTTTGTGGCGGCCCGGGTGTTCACCGAGGCGCTCGCGCGCGCGGGCCGCAACCTCACGCGGGAGGCGTTCCTCAACGCGGTGGAGGGGTTGCAGAACCTGAGCCTTGGCGGCTTCCCGGTGGACTTCGGACCCAAGAAGCACACCGGTTCGCGCTTTGTGGAACTGACTCTGCTGACCGAAGACGGGCGCGTGCGCCGCTGATCGGCGCACTCACCCCACCGGGGGAGGGGCTGCACGGGCGGGACAGCCCCTCGCCGCCTGGCTTGGGTAACATGGGTTTTTGACCAGACGTCCGGCGCCCATGCGCCGAAGCGGCGGAATCCCCATGCAACTCATCGACTCCATCCTCACCCAGGCGGCCAGCCTGTCCACCCTGCGGCGCGACATCCACGCCCACCCGGAACTGTGCTTTCAAGAGGTGCGCACCGCCGAGCTGGTGGCCACCCAGCTCACCAACTGGGGCATCCCCGTGCACCGAGGCATGGGAACCACCGGCGTGGTGGGCATCGTGCACGGCCGCGACGGCGGTGCCTGCGGGCGCGCCATCGGCCTGCGGGCCGACATGGACGCGCTGCCCATGACCGAGTTCAACACCTTCGAGCACGCCAGCCAGCACGCCGGCAGGATGCACGCCTGCGGACACGACGGCCACACGGCCATGCTGCTGGCCGCGGCGCAGCACCTGGCACAACACCGGAACTTTGACGGCACGGTGTACCTGATCTTCCAGCCGGCCGAAGAGGGCGGCGGCGGTGCGCGCGAGATGATCAAGGACGGCCTGTTCGAGCGCTTCCCCATGGACGCGGTGTACGGCATGCACAACTGGCCCGGCATGCCGGTGGGAAGCTTTGCCGCCAGCGCCGGCCCGGTCATGGCGTCGAGCAACGAGTTCCACATCACCATCCGCGGCAAGGGCGCGCACGCGGCGCTGCCGCACAACGGCATCGACCCGGTGCCGGTGGCCTGCCAGATGGTGCAGGCGTTCCAGACCATCATCACCCGTAACAAGAAGCCGGTGGACGCGGGTGTGATCAGCGTGACCATGATCCACACCGGCGAGGCCACCAACGTGGTGCCCGACAGCTGCGTGATCCAGGGCACCGTGCGCACCTTCACGTATGAAGTGCTGGACCTGATCGAGCGGCGCATGCGCGAGATCGCCGAGCACACCAGCGCGGCCTTTGGGGCGACCTGCGAATTCCAGTTCAAGCGCAACTACCCGCCCACGGTGAACCATCCGATCGAAACGGCGTTCGCCCAGCGGGTGCTGGCCGACATCGTGGGTGCCGAGGGCGTGCGGGTGCAGGAGCCCACCATGGGTGCCGAGGACTTCGCCTACATGCTGCAGGCCAAGCCCGGCTGCTACCTGTTCATCGGCAACGGCGACGGCGCCCACCGCGCCGGGTACGAGGGCGGCGGTCACGACGTGGGCCCCTGCATGCTGCACAACCCGCACTACGACTTCAACGACGACCTCATCCCGCTGGGCGCCACCTTCTGGGTGCGCCTGGTCGAGCAGTGGCTGGCCCAGCCGCGCGATGGAAAGGCCCCCGCATGATCGAGCCCAACGCCGCGTTCGCGCCCAGCTACGCCCGTGCCCGGGTGCTGTTCCTTGAAGGGGCGGCCGCGGCTGGCATGTCGATCCGCAGCTACAACCACCCTCTGACCGGTGTGGACGGCGAAACCTTGGCTGTGGACGTGGCGCTGGACGGCCCGGCCGACGCCGAGCGCCTGCTCATCGTCAGCAGCGCCTGCCACGGCGTGGAAGGGTTCTGCGGCTCGGGCGTGCAGGTGTATGCCACGCACGACGAAGCCTGGCGCGCGCACGCGCGCGCGGCCGGCGTGTCGGTGCTCTACATCCACGCGCTCAACCCGCACGGGTTCTCGTTCCAGCGGCGCGTCACGCACGAGAACGTGGATCTGAACCGCAACTTCCAGAACTTCGGCCAGCCTTTGCCCGAGAACCCGGCCTATGCCGAACTGCAGTCGCTGCTGCTGCCCGAGGCCTGGCCGCCATCGGTCGAGGTGGCATCGGCCATCGAACACTGGATCGAACAAAAGGGCGAAACCGCCTTCCAGGCGGCCGTGTCGCAAGGCCAGTACCGGCACGCCGCCGGCCTGTTCTACGGCGGCCAGGCACCGACCTGGAGCCACCAGACCTTGCGAACGGTGCTGCGCCAGCACGCGCAGCGCGCGCGGCGCATCGGCTGGATCGACCTGCACACCGGCCTGGGTCCCAGCGGTGTGGGCGAACGCATCTGCGCCTGCCGTGACGATGCGGCCGCGCTGCGGCGCGCGCGCGCCTGGTGGGACAGCGGTGGCCAGACACCCGTGACCTCGATCTACGACGGCTCGTCCACATCCGCGCAGCTGACCGGTCTGATGTGGAACGCTGCCTACGAGGAGTGCTCGCAGGCCGAATACACCGGCATCGCGCTGGAATACGGCACCAAGCCGTTTCCCGAGGTGCTGCAGGCCCTGCGGGCCGACCATTGGCTGCACGGCCACCCGCAGGCGCCGGAGGCTGTGCGCACAGCCATCCGCCAGCAGATGCGGGACGCGTTTTATGTGGACACCGACCACTGGCGCATCCAGGTGGTGGGCCAGGCGCGGCAGGCGCTGTTCCAGGCGGCCGACGGTCTGTCGGCCTGAGCGGACCGCTGCTGCGCCGCTCAGCCCTGCAGGGCCATGCGCGCCGACTCGACGTACAGGCGCTCCATCGCATCCAGCGGCTCAAACGCCGCGGCGCGTTCGAGCAGAGCGGTGGACCGGGCCAGGGCGGCTTCGCCCTCGAGCAACGACCAGCCCTGCGCGACTTCGGCCAGCGTGATGGCCGAATCCGGGTTCAGCGCCAGGGCGCTGGCATAGTGGGCCAGTCCCACCTCTTTGCGGGCACCGTAGGTCATGCCACCGATCAGTTCGCCCACCTTGTCGATGATCTCGGCGTGAAAGCTGCCCATGGCCAAGTGGGCGTCGGCGTGAGCGGGGGCCAGCGCCAGGGTGCGGTCCAGCGCCTGGCGGATCTGCCCGCCCAGCCCCTGAGCGAGCGCCTTGGTCACGCTGATGCCTTGGCTGTAGCGGCCCATGGCATAGGCCTGCCAGTACCACGCGTTGGGGTTGCCTGGCGCCGTGGTCTGCTGCTGGCGCGCGCGCGCGGCGGCGTCCAGCCAGCGCTGCAGGCGGGCGGACTCGTGGGCTTCGACATAGCTGGCGTGGATGCAGGCGGCCTTGTTGGCCAGTGTCAGGCCGTCGCCGCCCAGGCGCAGGCCGAGCTCGGCCGCGGCTTCGAAGTGACCGTTGTGGAAGAGCAGCCAGCCGTCGATCAGGCGCGGGTCGTCGGGGGGCGGTTCGGCATCGCCGCGGTGCAGACGGCTCCAGTGCGCCAGCAGGTCACCGGCCTGCAGGTGTGGGCCCGCGTGGGCGCAGGGTGTCCAGGGGCTGGTCCCGGCCATGGTGGTCAGGTCGGTGTCTGGTATACGCCGGCCAGTTGCAGCAGGTGCTGGCGCTGGCCGGCTTCCAGGTAGGGGGCGAGCAGGTTGAGCACGTGCTGCGCGCCGCGCAGCAGGGCCTGCTGCGCGTTGTCGGGCTCCAGCGCGCGGCGCGGATCGCGCACGTATTCGAAGCTCAGCCAGTAGGTCAGCACCACCACCATGCAGTTGGCGGTGGCCTCGACCTCGCGCGTGTCGATGTCCAGCGCCCCGCTGCGGCTCATGCCCGAGAGCAGGGCGCGGATGGCGCGGGTCTTGTTTTTCAGCACGCCCTGGAAGCGCGTTTCCAGCAGCCGGTTCTTGGACAGCAGGTCGTTGAGATCGCGGTACAGAAAGCGGTGTTCCCAGATGATCTCGAACAGCGAGTGCAGGAAGAACCACGCGTCTTCCACATTGCGCACGCCATCGGCCGCGCCCAGCAGTTCGCTCAGCGCCTTTTCGTAACGCTCGAACAGCGAGTTGATCAACTCGTCCTTGGCCGGGTAGTGGTAGTAGAGGTTGCCGGGGCTGATGCCCAGCTCGGCCGAGATCAGCGTGGTCGAGACGTTGGGCTCACCGAAGCGGTTGAACAGGTCCAGCGTCACCTCCAGGATGCGCTCGGCGGTGCGGCGCGGGGCTTTTTTGGCCATGGGTTCCGGTTCTGCTCAGGCGTGGGGCTGCAGGGCCTGCAGGCGGGCCTGCAGCTCGTCCAGCGTGGCGTGCAGGCGTTGCGCCGCGGCGTTGGTGCTGCGCAAGGGGCGCATCAGGTGTTGCCCGGTGTCGTCCAGCGCGTCGGTGTCGATGCGCACGCCGTGCCGGGCCAGCTTGGGCGCCAGCTGTGCCTGGCGTGTGCGCAGCATCTGCCGGGTCTGCTGGTAGGCGTGCTCGGCCAGCTCCCGCCGCTGGCGGTAGCTGAAGGTGTTGGCAAAGAACAGCTCGGCGTCGCGCTGGTCGGGTTCGATCAGCACGATGTCGGTGTCGGGGTAGCTGCGCTCGTACTGCTTGAAGCCCAGCTCCAGCCGTGAATGGATCATGGAGCGGAAGGTCTGGCTCATGACGGCGGGGAGGCCGCCTTCGATCAGCGAGGGTATGTGTTGCGGCCCGCCGGCGGCTGAGGCGGCGTGTGTTTCGGCATGGGGTTCTGCACGGAAGGGCACCAGCGGGTTCAGGCACAGCAGCAGGTCCACGCCTTCGTCCAGCGCCACGCTGGCGTGCAGTGTTTTCTTGAGCGCGCCGTCCACGTAGTGCTTGCCTTCGATGGACACGGGCGGGAACAGACCGGGCAGAGCGGCGCTGGCCTGGATGGCGCGCGAGATTGGCACGTGGTCCCAGCCTGGACGGCCAAACGGCGCGGCCTCACCGGTGTCCAGTTCGGTGGCCACCAGGGTCAGGCGCGCGCGCAGCCGGCGGAAGTCGTTGCTGCGGCCAGGCTGGCTGAACAAGGCTTCGATCTGTCGGTGGATGCCCTCGTTGTCGAGCACGCCGGTGGGCAATGCGGCGCCCAGGCGTTCGAACGCGTGTGTGGCCGATTTGCCTTGCACACCCCAGTCCCACAGGGCGGCCCCCAGCAGGCCGGGCAGGCGCTGCAGGCGCGTGCCGAACTCGGCCCAGGCCGGTGTCATCAGCCAGGCGGGATCGAAGTGGTGCTCGGTGGCACGGTCTTCGATGAAGGCCTCGCACAGCTGGCGCGGCGTCAGGCCGTTGGCCAGACCGGCGACGATGAAGCCGCCGGCCGAGACGCCGACGTAGTGATCAAACCCGTTGAAGTCCAGGCCCTGGAGCGCTTCGTCCAGCGCGCACAGCGCTCCGATTTCATAGATCGCACCCAGCGGACCTCCACCGGCCAGTGCCAGCGCGGTGCGCTGCTTCGAACGTGACGGAGGGCGTGGGAGGCGGGTCGTCATGGTTTTGAGTGTAGACCTCGGTCGGGGTTGGATCTGCTGCATCGCAGCACGGCGGCCAGACGGCACAACGGGGCGTCGCGCGCCCCGTTGTGGTGGTGAGTCAGCCGTTCAGGCCAGCCGCTGTGTGTCAGGCCGCCTTGCTGCGGCTGGTGGTCTTGCGCGCAGCGGGCTTCTTGGCGACGGTCTTGACCGCCGTCTTCACCGGTGCCTTGCGTGCCGCGGTCTTGGTGACCGCCTTCACCGCCTTGGGCGCGGCCGTGCCGGTTTGCAGCTGGTGGACCTGCTGGGTCAGGGCGTCGATGCGCTCCATCAGCGTCTCGATGTCGCGGGCCGAGGGCACACCCAGCTTGCCCAGGGCCTTGGCCACGCGTTCTTCAAAGATGTTTTCCAGCTTGTCCCACTGGCCGGCGGCCTTGCTGCCGATCTCGTTGGCCATGCTGCTCATGCGGCTGGTGGCTTCGTTGATGCGATCTTCGGCCACCGCCTGGGTCTTGCGCTGGATGGACAGACCTTCCTTGACCAGGGTCTCGAACGCTTTGCCACCTTCGGCCTGCGCCTTGGAGAACGCGCCCAGGCCAGCCAGCCAGATCTGCTGTGCCGAATCCTTGATGGCGCCCGACAACGGGGATGCGCCGGCGGCTGCGGCGGAAGCGGTGGATTTCTGGACTTTCTTGACCATGGTCGGACTCCTTTGAAGGGAACTGGGATGTTGGCCACGAGCGTGACCGTGCCATGAGGAGACTGTACGGCGCGGATGGCGGCCCTGTGTAGGGGGCAGCGACTAATCGGGTCGCGGGTTTGTGCGGAAACGGTGTGTCTGGCGGCTGCGCAAGAATGACAGGCTGCACACCGCCACCAAGACTTCAGGAAATACGCCATGCATTACTTCGTCACCGGCGCCACCGGCTTCATCGGCAAGCGTCTCGTTCAACAACTGCTCACGCGCAAGGGCGCGGTGGTGCACTTCCTGATTCGCCCCGAAAGCGAAGGCAAGGTGGCCGCCCTGCGCGAGTACTGGGGGCTGAGCGGGCGCACCGCCGAAGCCCGTGCGGTGCCGGTGTTCGGTGACCTCACCGCCAAGAAGCTGGGTGTGAGCGCCGAGGCCACCAAAGCGCTGAAAGGACAGATCGATCACTTCTACCACCTCGCCGCGGTGTACGACCTGGGCGCTGACGAGGAAAGCCAGATCGCCGTCAACATCGAAGGCACGCGCAACACCGTGGAATTCGCCAAGGCCATCGGCGCCGGGCACTTCCACCACGTGTCGTCCATCGCCGCCGCAGGGCTGTACGAAGGCGTGTTCCGCGAGGACATGTTCGAGGAGGCCGAGAACATCGACCACCCGTATTTCATGACCAAGCACGAGAGCGAGAAGATCGTGCGCCAGGAATGCAAAGTGCCCTGGAGCGTGTACCGGCCCGCGCTGGTGGTGGGCGACAGCCGCACCGGCGAGATGGACAAGATCGACGGCCCTTACTACTTCTTCAAGCTGATCCAGCGCATGCGCCAGATCCTGCCGCCCTGGATGCCCAGCGTGGGCCTGGAAGGGGGGCGCATCAACATCGTGCCGGTGGACTTCGTGGTGAACGCACTGGACCACATCAGCCACGGCAAACGCACCGGTGGCGAATGCTTCCACCTGGTGGACCCGATGGGGTACCGCGTCGGCGACGTGCTCGACATTCTGAGCAAGGCGGCGCACGCGCCGAAGATGAACCTGTTCATCAACGCGGCGTTGATGGGCTTCATTCCCAAGAGCGTGAAAAAGGGCCTGATGGCGCTGGCGCCGGTGCGCCGGGTCTACAAGGCGGTGATACAGGACCTCGGGCTGCCCGAGGACATGATGAACTTCGTCAACTACCCGACGCGTTTTGACTGTCGCGACACCTTGGCCGCGCTCAAGGGCAGCGGCATCGCCTGCCCCAACCTGAACGACTATGCCTGGCGCCTGTGGGACTACTGGGAGCGCCACCTCGACCCCGACCTGCACATCGATCGCAGCTTGCGTGGCACCGTGGCGGGCAAGGTGGTGCTGGTCACCGGCGGCAGCTCGGGCATCGGCCTGGCGGCGGCGCACAAGTTTGTCGAGGCGGGCGCCACCACCATCATCTGCGGGCGTGACCAGGACAAGCTGGACGAGGCCTGCAAGGAAGCCAAGGACAAGGGCTACCAGTTCATCGCCTACCCGGTCGACATCGCCGACATGGCCGACGCCGACCGCTTCGTCCAGCTGCTGGTTGCCAACCACGGTGGGGTCGACTTCCTGATCAACAACGCGGGTCGCTCCATTCGCCGCGCGATCGAAGGCAGCTACGACCGCTTCCACGACTTCGAGCGCACCATGCAGCTGAACTACTTCGGCTGCCTGCGCGTGACCATGGGCCTGCTGCCGGGCATGGTGGCCAAGCGCAAGGGCCATGTGGTCAACATCAGCTCCATCGGCGTGCTGACCAACGCGCCGCGTTTCTCGGCCTACGTGGCCAGCAAGGCGGCGCTGGACGCGTGGACGCGCTGCGCGTCTTCCGAGTTCGCGGACCAGGGCGTGACCTTCACCACCATCAACATGCCGCTGGTGCGCACGCCCATGATCGCGCCGACTCAGATCTACAAGAACGTGCCCACGCTGGCGCCGGAAGAAGCGGCCGACATGATCGCTCAAGCCTGCATCTTCAAGCCGGTGCGCATTGCCACGCGGCTGGGCGTGACGGGGCAGGTGCTGCACGCGTTCGTGCCGCGCATCGCACAGATCGTGATGAACACCAGCTTCCGCATGTTCCCGGATTCGGCGGCGGCCAAGGGGGAGAAGGGGGCGAAGCCGCAGTTGTCGCCGGAGGCGGTGGCGATGCAGCAGATGATGCGGGGGATTCACTTCTGAGTTTCTTTGTTGTGAATGGTTGGCGCCTGTGGCGAGCCGGGTCTCGGCCCGGCGGCCGAGGCACTTTTCTTTGCTTTGCCAAAGAAAAGTACCCAAAAGAAAGGCGAGCCGGATGCGCTGTCCCTCCGCTTCGCTGCGGGCACGCTGCGTTGCTCGGTCCGGGCGGGGTCTGCGCAAACTTGTCCGCTGCGCGGCCTTCGGACATGCGCAGCCCTGATCCGCCCAGCCCTGCGCTACTCGCCAGCGCATGACGGCGCGAGGCGGACTCCCCTTCAGGCGATCACTTTTGCGTGAAGGGAAATCCGCTCCCGCCTGTGCCGTCCGACCGGGCTGAGCAGCACAGGGGCGCGGGGATCAGACATTCGCATGTCCGACGGCCGCGCAGCGGACTAGTTTGCGAATGTCCCCCGCGAACCGAGCAGCGCAAGGTAGCCCGTAGGGCACCGGTCGTCGGCTCGCCTTTCTTTTGGGTACTTTTCTTTGGCGAAGCAAAGAAAAGTGCCTCGGCCGCCGGGCCGAGACCCGGCACCCCACAGGCGCCCATCAGGCCACCGGAGACACCCAAAGGCGAAGCCTAAAATTCCCCCACCTCACCAGCCAGCCCAGCAAGGAAGCGCAAGACATGACCCACACCCCCGTCGACCTCTCCGCCATCGCCCCCCGCGAAAAAGCCGAAATCCTGGCCCAGGCTCTGCCCTACATCCGCAAGTACCACGGCAAGACCATGGTCATCAAGTACGGCGGCAACGCCATGACCGACCCGGCCCTGCAGCAGGACTTTGCCGAAGACGTGGTGCTGCTCAAGCTGGTCGGCATCAACCCCGTGGTCGTGCACGGCGGCGGACCGCAGATCGAGACCTTGCTTCAGCGCCTGGGCAAGAAGGGCGAGTTCATCCAGGGCATGCGCGTGACCGACGCCGAGACCATGGAAGTGGTCGAGTGGGTGCTCGGCGGTGAGGTGCAACAGGACATCGTGGGTCTGATCAACGCCGCCGGCGGCAAGGCCGTGGGTCTGACCGGTCGCGACGGCGCCATGATCCGCGCGCAGAAGCTGCGCCTGGCCGACCAGCAGAACCCCGAACAGGAACACGACGTCGGCCAGGTCGGCGACATCGTCAGCATCGACCCGTCGGTGGTGAAGGCGCTGCAGGACGACCAGTTCATCCCCGTGGTCAGCCCCATCGGTTTCGGCGAGCAGAACGAGAGCTACAACATCAACGCCGACGTGGTGGCCGCCAAGCTGGCCACCGTGCTGCAGGCCGAGAAGCTGCTGATGCTCACCAACATCCGCGGTGTGCTGGACAAGGAAGGCCAGCTGATGACCGAGCTGACCCCGCGACGCATCGACGAGCTGTGCGAGGACGGCACCATCAGCGGCGGCATGATCCCCAAAATCGCCGGTGCGCTGGACGCGGCCAAGAGCGGCGTGAACGCGGTGCACATCATCGACGGCCGCGTGCCGCACGCGCTGCTGCTCGAAGTGCTGGGCGACCAGCCCTTCGGCACCATGATCAGGTCTCATTGATGCCCCCCTGCGCCGCTTCGCGTCTTCCCCCCAGGGGGACCGCGCCTACGGCCGGGCCAAGCCCGTTCCGTGGCGCGTGCTGGACGCTACTGCACGCCACCGTGGCCTCGTTGTCCCAGTCAACTGATCTCTGATATGAGGCTTCTTCTGGTTGAGGACGACGTGATGGTCGCCAGCGGCATCAAGCTGGGGCTGACCAACGCCGGCTACACGGTGGACTGGGTGGGCAGCGCCGAGCGCGCCGAGCAGGCACTGGAAGGCGAGAGCTTTGACCTGGCCATTGTGGACATCGGCCTGCCCGGGGTCGATGGCCTGGAGCTCACGCGCCGCCTGCGCACGCGCGGGCTGACCATGCCGGTGCTGATCCTGACCGCGCGCGACGCGCTGCACGACCGCGTGCAGGGGCTGGACCTCGGGGCCGACGACTACATGCTCAAGCCGTTTGAACTGCCCGAGTTGCTGGCTCGGCTGCGCGCCCTGCTGCGGCGGTCGCAGGCCGCCACGTCCGCGGTGCTGGCCTTTGGCCCGCTGGAGATGGACACGGCGCTGCGCCGTGTGCAGCTGACCGGCAAGCCTATGGAGCTGGGGCCGCGCGAGTGGACGGTGCTGGAATACCTGCTGATGCAGGCGCCCAAGCCGGCGGCCAAGGACAAGCTGCTCGCTGCTCTGACGGGGTGGGACAAGGAAATCACGCCCAACGCGATCGAGGTCTACGTCTCGCGCCTGCGGGCCAAGCTGGAGCCGGCGGGCGTGCTGCTGCGCTCCATCCGTGGTTTTGGCTACCGGCTGGAGCTGGCCGAACCGGCCGACCATGCTGCCCAGGCCTGAGTCTTCGCCCAGCGCCGAAGGCGTGATCTGGGGCCTGCAACGGCGGCTGATGCTGCTGCTGTTGCTGCCGCTGGGTCTGGTGGGTCTGGTCAGCGTCTGGCTCCATTACCAGAGCGCCGGTACCGCCGCGCTGCAGCAGGACCAGCAGCTGTTGCGCCTGCTGCCGCTGATGGCCGATTCGGTGGTGGTGACCCGCACCCGGGATGCACCCCGGCCGATCGATATCGATGCCGACCCGGGGCTGGTCCTGCTGCTGGCGCCGCCGGTGGACGAGTTCCTCAAGGACCGTGAAGGGTTCGCCGCCTACGCCATCCGCGAGGCCAGCGGCCGGCATGTGCTGGGCGACGCCTGGCTGCCCACGGTGCTGCCGAGCACCGATGGCGCCGAGTTCCTCAGCGTGGTCGAAGGGGGCATCACCTACCGGGTGGCGGCGCAGCGCTACGACATCGCGGCCGGCGACCTGATCGTGATGCTGGCCGACGGCTCGGATGCCCGCCAGCACTGGCTGGACACGGTGCTGGTGCGGGTGTTGCTGCCCAATCTGTTGCTGCTCCTGGTGGCAGCGGTGGCCGTGACCTGGGCCGTGGCGCGCGCGCTGCGTCCGCTGATCGACCTCAAGCAGGCGGTGGAGCGGCGTTCCCCGCGCGACCTCAGTCCCATCGACGCGGACAGCGCGCCGGCCGAGGTGCGGCCGCTGGTGAGTTCGCTCAACCGGTTGTTCGCGCTGGTCAACGTGCAGTCCGAAGCGCAGCGCCGCTTCGTGGCCGACGCCGCGCACCAGCTGCGCACGCCCCTGGCCGGCCTGCAGGCGCAGGTGGAGGCCTGGGCGCAGGCCGCGCGCAGCATGGGCACGGGCGACCTGCTCAGCCTGCGGGTGGACCAGGTGCAACGCCTGCGCGACGCCACGCGCCGCACTTCGCAGCTGGCCAACCAGCTGCTGGCGCTCTCGCGCGCCGACGCGCTCAGCGCCGACGCCCAGCCGCTGCACCAGGTGGACCTCAAGGACCTGTGCGAGAACATCCTCGCGCTGTACCTCGACGCGGCCGCTGCCAAAGGCATCGACCTCGGGCTGGAGAGCCAGCCCGCGCAGACGCGCGGCCACGCCTGGCTGCTGCGCGAGTTGCTGATCAACCTGGTGGACAACGCGGTCAAGTACACGCCCGACGGGGGGTGCATCACGCTGCGCTGCGGTCAGGAGCATGTCGCCGGCGCCGAGCTGGCGTGGATCGCCGTCGAGGACGACGGGCCGGGCATTCCCGACGATGAGCGCGATCGCGTGCTGCAGCGCTTCTACCGGCTGCAGGGCTCGGCAGGGGAGGGCAACGGCCTGGGGCTGGCCATTGCCGACGAGATCGCGCGTGCACACCACACGCAGCTGCAATTGCGCGCCGGGCCGACCGGCCGGGGCCTGTGCGTGCGGGTGGCTTTTGCGGCCGCGCCGGGCCCCCGGATGGCCTGAAACGCTGTGCGAAAATGAAACCAAGGATGACAACCTGGCCGACCCGCAGGGGCCCACGCCCCGCACCGCCTGCCGCCCACAGAGGGATTTCCCGCCCATGACCTCCAGCGCCTCAGAGCCCCTGCACACGGCCGACGCCACGTCCGAATCCGGCCACGAGGCCGATGCGGCCACCCCTGGCGCCGGGCGCAAACGGCCCAAGCCGGGCGAGCGGCGGGTGCAGATCCTCCAGGCGCTGGCCACCATGCTGGAGCAGCCCGGGGCCGAGCGCATCACCACCGCTGCACTGGCCGCCCGGCTGGACGTGAGCGAGGCCGCCCTCTACCGCCACTTCGCCAGCAAGGCGCAGATGTTCGAGGGCCTGATCGAGTTCATCGAGCAGTCCATCTTCGGTTTGGTCCACCAGCTCGGCGAGCGCGAGCCCGATGCCGCGGCGCGATCGCGCAAGCTGGTGACGCTGCTGCTGCAGTTTGGCGAGAAAAATCCGGGCATGACGCGCGTCATGGTGGGCGATGCCCTGGTGTTCGAGAACGAACGCCTGCAGCAGCGCATGAACCTGTTTTTCGACAAGATCGAAGCGACCCTGCGCCAGAACCTGCGCGAAGCCGCCGTGCTCAGCGGCACGGCCACACCCACGGTGGACGCGCTGGCCGATGCCTCGGTCGTCACCGCGTTCTGCGTCGGACGCCTGCAGCGTTTCGCGCGCAGCGGTTTCAAGCGCCTGCCCAGCGAAAGCCTGGAGCACAGCCTGGCGCTGCTCTTGCCGGTGGAACACCTCTGAGAGAGCCGGTGTCGGGCCGGGTACGGCGTCAAGCGTGACTTTTTAGGGCTGGTGCCCTAAACAAAATGCCCCCAAAGCGCGCGGGGCACGCGCACGCTCCAGAAATTGCGGTAAAAATAGCACGACCGTTCGATTCGTCGCGCGGTCTTTTTTCACCCAACCGTCCGGTTCCGCCGCCCATGACTGTCACCCGTCCCGCCCAACGTGCCCATGCCGATGCCGCGGCCGCCCGCCCGCTGCAGAAAGGCCAGCAGACCAAGGCCGCCATCGTCGATGCGGCGCTGGGCCTGGCCACGCAGATCGGGCTGGAAGGCCTGTCCATCGGCGCGCTGGCCGAGGTCATGCAGATGAGCAAGTCGGGCGTTTTCGCCCACTTCGGCTCTCGCGAGGAACTGCAGATCTCGGTGGTGCGCGAGTACCACCACCGCTTCGAACAGGAAGTGTTCTACCCGGCCATGTCGGTGCCACGTGGCTTGCCCAGGCTGCGCGCGCTGTTCGACAACTGGATGAAGCGCACCTCGGTCGAAATCGACTCGGGCTGCATCTACATCAGCGGCGCGGCCGAGTTCGACGACCGGCCCGGCCCGGTGCGCGATGCACTGGCCAGCTCGGTCAGCACCTGGATGGCGGCCATGCGCCGGGCGGTCGACATTGCGATTGAAGAAAGTCACCTGCGTGCCGATACCGACGCCAACCAGATGCGCTTTGAGATCCATTCCCTGATCCTGGCGCTGCACTACGAGGCGCGCTTCCTGCGCGCGCCCGATTCCTTGCGGCGCGCGCTGGCGGCCTTCGAAGGCATCGTCCAGCGCTACAGCGTGGCGCCCGCCGCCGGCGCTCCCCAACCCGCCAAACCGGCCCGCAAGTCCCGCGCGGCCGCCTGAACGCTTTTCCTCAAAAACCCCACAGGAGTCCACCATGCCCGTCTACAACCCGCCCCTGCGCGACATGCAGTTTGTGATGCACGAGGTGCTGAACGTCAGCGCCGACTTCCAGACCATGCCCCAGCACGCCGAGATGGACGCCGACACCATCAACGCCGTGCTCGAAGAGGCCGGCAAGTTCGCCTCGCAGGTGATCTTCCCGATCAACATCAGCGGCGACACCGAGGGCTGCCAGCTCGACAAGACCACGCACGAGGTGAAGACCCCCACCGGTTTCAAGGAGGCCTACAAGACCTACACCGACGGTGGCTGGTCGGCGCTGTCGTGCGACCCCGAGTACGGTGGCCAGGGCCTGCCGCTGGTGGTGAACCAGTGCCTGTACGAAATGATGAACTCGGCCAACCAGGCCTGGACCATGTACCCCGGCCTGAGCCACGGCGCCTACGCCGCGCTGCACGAGCACGGCACGCCCGAGCAAAAGGCGCTGTACCTGCCCAAGCTGGTCAGCGGCGAATGGACCGGCACCATGTGCCTGACCGAACCCCACTGCGGCACCGACCTGGGCCTGATGCGCACCAAGGCCGAACCGCAGGCCGACGGCACTTACAAGATCACCGGCAACAAGATCTTCATCAGCGCCGGTGAACACGACATGGCCGCCAACATCGTGCACCTGGTGCTGGCCCGCCTGCCCGACGCTCCCGCCGGCATCAAGGGCATCAGCCTGTTCGTGGTGCCCAAGTTCCTGGCCAGTGCCGACGGCACGCTGGGCGCGCGCAATGGCATCTACTGCGGCGGCCTGGAGCACAAGATGGGCATCCACGGCAACGCCACGGCGCAGATCGTCATCGACGGCGCCATCGGCACCCTGGTCGGCCAGCCGCACAAGGGCATGCAGGCCATGTTCGTGATGATGAACGCCGCCCGTCTGGGCGTGGGCAACCAGTCGCTGGGCCTGACCGAGGTGGCCTACCAGAACGCCCTGGCCTACGCCAAGGACCGCATCCAGATGCGCAGCCTGTCCGGCACCAAGGCCAAGGACAAGCCGGCCGATCCCATCATCGTGCACCCCGACGTTCGCAAGATGCTGCTGACCGCCAAGGCCTACGCCGAAGGTGGCCGTGCCCTGGCAATGTACAGCTCGGTGCTGCTGGAGAAGGTGCACAACCACCCGGACGAAAAGGTGCGCAAGGACGCCGACGAGATGCTGTCGCTGCTGACCCCGATCGTCAAAGCCTTCCTGACCGACAACGGCTACCAGGCCGCCACCATGTGCCAGCAGGTCTTCGGCGGCCACGGCTACATCAAGGAATGGGGCATGGAGCAGTTCGTGCGCGATGCCCGCATCAACATGATCTACGAAGGCACCAACACCATCCAGTCGCTGGACCTGCTGGGCCGCAAGGTGCTGGGCAACAACGGCGCCACGCTCAAGAAGTTCGGCAAGCTGGTGGGCGCGCTGGTGCAGGAAGAGGGCGTCAACGAGAAGATGGCCGAGTTCATCAACCCGCTGGCCGTGCTGGGCGAGCAGATCACCAAGTTCACCATGGAGATCGGCTTCAAGGGCCTGCAGAACGCCGACGAAGTGGGCGCCGCCGCGGTGGATTACCTGCGCGTGGCTGGCCACCTGGTGTTCGGCTACTTCTGGGCCCGTATGGCCCAGGTGGCGCTGCAGAAGATCGCCGAAGGCAACACCGACCCGTTCTACGTGGCCAAGCTGCAGACCGCGCGTTTCTACTTCGCCAAACTGTTCCCCGAGACCGCAACGCTGATGCGCACGGCGCGCTCCGGCAGCAAGGTGCTCATGGACACCAACGAAGCGCTGGCCTGATCCCGTTTCATTTCAACACCCACCGGAGACAGACATGAAGAAGATCGCCTTTGCATCCCTGTTGAGCCTCGCCGCCGCGTCTGCCTTTGCGCAGATGTCGCCAGTCGGCTTGTGGAAAACCATCGACGACGACACCAAGAAGGAGAAGTCGCTGGTGCGCATCACCGAGAACAACGGTGTCTTCTCCGGTCGCATCGAGAAACTGCTTGACCCGAGCACCAAGCCCGACGCGGTCTGCGAGAAATGCACCGACGACCGCAAGGACAAGCCGGTGCTGGGCATGACCATCCTGCGCAACCTCAAGGCCAACGCCGACGACAAGGCCGTGTACGACGGCGGTGACATCACCGACCCGAACAACGGCAAGGTCTACAAGGCGCGTCTCAAGCCCGTGGACGGTGGCAAGAAGCTGGAGATGCGCGGCTACATCGGCCCGTTCTACCGCACGCAGGTCTGGATGCGAGTGGAATGACACCCCCGCCGCGCTGCGCGCGACCCCCTCAAGGGGGCGGCGCTGGCGGCCCGGCAAAGCCGGTTCCGCGGCGCCTCTCGAATAACTCACCCTCACGCGTGATGCCACGCGTACTGGACGCTGATCTATGAAACGATTCCAAGTGAAAAAAGTCGCCGTGCTCGGCGCGGGCGTGATGGGCGCGCAGATTGCTGCGCACCTCGTCAACGTCAAGGTGCCGGTGGTGCTGTTCGATCTGCCCGCGAAAGAAGGTGCCAAGAACGGCATCGTCACGCGGGCGATCGACAACCTCAAGAAGCTCAAGCCGTCGCCGCTGGGCGTGGCCTCGGACGCCGACCTGATCGGCCAGGCCAACTACGAAGAGCACCTGGAACAGCTGCGCGGATGCGACCTCATCATCGAGGCCATCGCCGAGCGCATGGACTGGAAGCTCGATCTCTACAAAAAGATCGCGCCCTTCGTGGCCGATCACGCCATCGTCGCGTCCAACACCTCGGGCCTGTCGATCACGAAGTTGAGCGAAGGCCTGCCCGAAGCGATCAAGCCGCGCTTCTGCGGCATCCACTTCTTCAACCCGCCGCGCTACATGACGCTGGTGGAGCTGATCAACACCCCGACCACCGAAGCCAAGATCCTCGATGACCTGGACGCCTTCGTCACCAGCGGCCTGGGCAAGGGCGTGGTGCGCGCGAAGGATACGCCCAACTTCGTGGCCAACCGCATCGGCATCGCCGGCATGCTGGCCACGATGAAGGAAGTCGAGAACTTCGGCCTGACCTACGACGTGGTCGACGACCTGACCGGCAAGCGCCTGGGCCGCGCGTCCAGCGGCACCTTCCGCACCGCCGACGTGGTGGGTCTGGATACCATGGCCCACGTCATCAAGACGCTGCAGGACAACCTGAACGACAGCACCGACCCGTTCTACGGCAGCTTCGGCACGCCGCCGGTGCTGGCCAAGCTGATCGAGCTGGGCAACCTGGGCCAGAAGGCCAAGGCCGGCTTCTTCAAGAAGGTGGGTCGCGACATCCTGCGTTTCGACCTGGAGAGCGAGGACTACGTGCCCGCGGGCGAGAAGGCCGACGAGGTCTACGGCCGCATGCTCAAGCGCCCGGCCGCCGAGCGCCTGCAGTTGCTGCGCAACAGCGAAGGCCCGCAGGGCCAGTTCCTCTGGGCCATCCTGCGCAACGGTTTCCACTACGCCGCCGTGCACCTGTCCACCATTGCCGAGACCGCGCGCGACGTGGACCAGGCCATGCGCTGGGGCTTCGGCATGAAGCAGGGCCCCTTCGAGCTGTGGCAGGAAGCCGGCTGGCTGGAGGTGGCCAAGATGGTCCAGGAAGACATCGATGCGGGCAAGGCGCTCTCAAAAGCACCGCTGCCCGAGTGGGTGTTCAAGGGCCCGGTGGCCGAGGCCGGCGGTGTGCACACCGCACAGGGTTCGTGGAACCCGTCCAAGGGCGTGTTCGAAGCGCGCCGCAGCCTGCCGGTCTACGCGCGCCAGCACTTCCCCGAGCTGCTGCTGGGCGAGACCGGTCCGAAGTTTGAGACGGCCGGCACCACCATCGAAGAGAACGACTCGATCCGCGTCTGGACGCTGAATGGCGATGTGCTGATCGCCAGCATCAAGACCAAGATGCACGCCATCAGCCCCGAGGTCTGCGAAGGCCTGATGGCCGCCATCGACCTGGCCGAAGCCGAGTACCAAGGCCTGGTGATCTGGTCGGGCGATGAGCCCTTCAGCGCTGGCGCCGACCTGCAGGCCATGTTGCCGGCCTTCATGGCCGTGGGCGTGGCCGCCATCGAAGACGCCGAAGGCTTCATGCAGCAGGTGATGCTGCGCCTGCGTTACGCCAACGTGCCGGTGGTCAGTGCCGTGCGCGGCCTGGCGCTGGGCGGCGGTTGCGAACTGGCGGTGCACAGCGCGCGCCGCGTGGTGCACATGGAAAGCTACATCGGTCTGGTGGAAGTGGGCGTGGGCCTGGTGCCGGGCGCCGGCGGCCTGACCTACATCGCCCGCCGCGCGGCCGAGAACGCCGAGACCTCCACGGGCAAGGACCTGCTGCCTTTCCTGACCGAAGGCTTCACCGCCGCGGCCATGGCCAAGGTCGGCACCAGCGCCATCGAGTCGCGCCAGCTCGGCTACGTGCTGCACTCCGATGTGATCGTGCCGCACAAGGACGAGCTGCTGTTCGTCGCCATCAACGAAGCCAAGGCCCTGTTCGCGGGTGGCTACCGCGCGCCGCACAAGCGCCTGTTCCCGGTGGCCGGCCGCGACGGCAAGGCCACCATCCTGGGCAGCCTGGTCAACATGCGCGACGGCGGCTTCATCAGCCAGCACGACTTTCACATCGCCGGCCTGATCGCCAACGTGGTCACCGGTGGCGACGTCGAGCCCGGCACGCTGGTGAGCGAGGAGTACCTGATGACGCTGGAGCGCCAAGCCTTCTGCTCGCTGATCGTTCACCCGAAAACGCAGGAGCGCATCCTGGGCATGCTCAACACCGGCAAGCCGGTGCGCAACTGAGCACCACCGTCAACGAACACCATGACACCGGCCGCCAACTGGGCACCCAACCGCATGCAGCGGCAACTCGCACGCCTGTCGGGTCTGCCCGCGTTTCTGCGACCCTGGGTGCGCAACCGGGTGTTGCGCCGCGCGGTCCCTTTCACGGGGACCGCTGGCGTGGACTTCGAGGACCTGACTCCGCAACGAGTGACCGTGGCCCTGGCCAACCGGCGCCGTGTGCAGAACCACATCCAGGGTCTGCACGCGTCGGCCATGAACCTGCTGGCCGAGACCGCGACCGGTATGGTGGTGGGCATGAACGTGCGCGACGACTGCACGCCATTGGCCAAGGAACTGAAGATGGCGTTCAAGAAGCGCGCCACCGGCTCGTTGCGGGCGGTGGCGCACCTGACGCCCGAGCAGCAGGCGGCCATGCAGGTCAGCGACAAGGGCGAAGTCAGGGTGTCGGTGGTGATGACCGACGAGGCCGGGATCCACCCGGTGGAATGTGAATTTGTCTGGGCCTGGATTCCTTCGGGCCCTCGTACGCGCTGACCGCGGCGCAACAGGAAACAACCATGAGCAAACAGATCCAAGACGCCTACATCGTCGCCGCCACCCGCACCCCCATCGGCCGTTCGCACAAGGGTTCCTTCAAGCACCTGCGGCCGGACGACCTGCTGGCCCACGCCTTGCGTGCCGCCATGGCCCAGGTGCCCAACCTGGACCCGAAGTCGGTGGAAGATGTGATCGCCGGTTGCGCGATTCCGGAAGCCCAGCAGGGCCTGAACGTGGCGCGCATCGGTGCCATCCTGGCCGGCCTGCCCAACTCGGTGGGTGGCATCACGGTCAACCGCTTCTGCGCCTCCGGCCTGTCGGCCGTGGCCATGGCGGCCGACCGCATCCGCGTCGGCGAAGCCGACGTGATGATCGCCGCCGGGGTCGAGAGCATGAGCATGGTGCCCATGATGGGCAACAGCCCCAGCCTCTCGCCCACCATCTTCCGCAACACCGACGACATCGAGAGCTACGGTATCGCCTACGGCATGGGCCTGACGGCCGAGAAGGTGGCTCAGCAGTGGAAGGTGTCGCGCGACGCGCAGGACGCGTTTGCGGTGCAGTCGCACCAGCGCGCCGTGATCGCCATGAAGAACGGCGAGTTCACGGATGAGATCACGCCGGTGGAAGTGACCGACCGCAGCGTGAACCTGGAGACCGCCGAGGTCTCGACCAGCAGCCGCATCATCAGCCTGGACGAAGGCGCACGGCCCGACACCACGCTCGAAGGTCTGGCCAAACTGCGCACCGTGTTCGCCGCGCGCGGTTCGGTCACGGCGGGCAACAGCTCGCAGACCAGCGACGGCGCGGGTGCGCTGATCCTGGTGAGCGAGGCGGCGCTCAAGCGCTACAACCTCACGCCGCTGGCGCGCTTCGTCAGCTACGCCAGCCGCGGCGTGCCGCCGCACATCATGGGCATCGGCCCGGTCGAGGCCATCCCGGCCGCGTTGAAGAACGCGGGCCTGACGCAGGATCAGATCGACTGGTTTGAGCTCAATGAGGCCTTTGCGGCGCAGTCGCTCGCCGTGATGAACACCCTGGGTCTGGACCCGGCCAAGGTCAACCCCATGGGCGGCGCCATCGCGCTGGGCCACCCGCTGGGCGCCACCGGCGCCATCCGCTCGGCCACCGTGGTGCACGCGCTCAAGCGGCACAACAAGCAGTACGGCATGGTCACGATGTGCGTGGGCATGGGGCAGGGGGCTGCTGGAATCTTCGAAAGGGTCTGACGACCCACCCCCGCGCCGCTTCGCGTCACCCCCTGAGAGGGGGCGGCACTGGCGGCCCGGCAAAGCCGGCTCCGCGGTGCCCCTGGAAGTAGACATTTCGCCATGACAGTTCATGTGTTCGATCAGGCCATCGCGCTCACTGCCATCGGCGACGGCGTCTACACGGGCGCCACCTCGCCGGCCTACGCCAACATGGTGGGGCCGTTCGGGGGCATCACGGCGGCCACGGCGCTGAACGCGGTGATGCAGCACCCGGCGCTGCTGGGTGAGCCGCTGTCGCTGACGGTGAACTTCTGCGCGGCGCTGGCGGACGGACCGTTCGCCGTGTCGGCGCAGCCGGTGCGCACCAACCGCTCGACCCAGCACTGGGTGGTGGCCATCACGCAGACCGCGGAGGGCGGGGATCATGAGACGGTTGTCACGGCCTCGGTCGTCACCGCCGCGCGCCGCAGCACCTGGAGCGTGGACGACGAGCCCATGCCGGCGGTGCCGCCCCCGGCCGAGGTGCCGCCTTACGCCGTTCCGTCACCGGTGGAATGGATCCGGCGTTACGAACTGCGGCCCATCGAAGGCGCCATCCCGCACACCTGGGACGGGGCGGGCAGCGACAGTCGCTCGCGCCTGTGGATGCGCGATGCCGTGCCGCGTGCGCTGGACCTGTGCGGTCTGGCGGCGCTGGCCGATGTGTTTTTCCCGCGCATCTGGCTGCGCCGCGCCACGCGGGTGCCCGCGGGCACGGTGTCGATGACGGTGTATTTCCACGCCGGCTCGGCGCAGCTGTCCGAAGTGGGGCATGGCTGGGTGCTGGGCCAGGCGCGTGCCCAGGCCTTCCGCAACGGCTTTTTCGACCAGACGGCCCTGCTCTGGAACGAGGCCGGGCACCTGCTGTGCTCCAGCCACCAGGTCGTGTACTACAAAGAGTGAAACACCCCCGCCGCGCTGCGCGCGACCCCCTCCAGGGGGCGACAGCTGCGGCCCGGCAAAGCCGGTTCCGCGCTGTCTCTGGAAGGTCTGCCGGCGCGCGAACACTTGTTTTTCGTAACAGTCGCCGCGCCGCTCCCAAGGCAGGCCCAGCCCCCTCGGGGGGCAGCGACCCGCGCAGCGGCGGGGCGGGGGGTTCAAGGGCCAGCCGTCGGGCCGCTCCCAAGGCAGGCCCAGCCCCCTCGGGGGGCAGCGACCCGCGCAGCGGCGGGGCGGGGGGGCTCAAGGGCCAGCCGCCGGGCCGCTCCCAAGGCAGGCCCAGCCCCCTTGGGGGGCAGCGACCCGCGCAGCAGCGGAGCGTGGGGGCTCCTCGTCCTCTAGGGCCTGCCAAGAAACAGGTACAGCCCCGTGTAGCCCTTGGGCGCATGCACCAGACTCAGGTACAGCGGTCCCAGCCCGGTGTCGGCTCCCACGAACAGGCTGGAGCCGGCGCGCAGGTCGCTCCAGCGGATGTCGCTGCGGTCCAGCCAGGCGTTGCCGGCTTCCAGCGAGGCGCCGGCGAACATCGCACGCGCCACGCCAGGGCTCCAGTCCATGCGCCGGTACCAGGTCAGGCGCCCGAACAGCAGGTAGTTGCCGGCGACCTGGCCGACCCGGTAGCCCGAGAGCTGCTGGAAGCCGCCGAGCGAGAACTCGTCGATGGCGCCGATCGGGATCTGGCTCGCGTGGGCCAGGCGGGCCCCCACGTTGAAGCTGTGCCGGCCCCAGGTGCGCACACCGGTGAAGCTGCCTTCCAGCCGTGTGAAGTCGCTGCTGCCACCGGCCGAATAGGCGCGCCGACCCACCACCAGTTCGCCCTTGGCGCGGTAGCCCGCCGACGGAAAATTGGCAAAGTCCAGCTGGTCGGCGATCACCGCGGCGCGCAGGCCGAGTTCGCGCCAGCGCTGGGTGGAAATCACCAGGCCGGTGGCGGCCAGTTCGCTGCTGACCAGCTCGGGCACCGCGCGGTGCAGCGAGCCGACGATGCCCACCCGCATGTCGCCAAACTCGCTGCGCAAGCCCATGGGCCAGCCGATGTCGGCCCCCAGCTTGAAGCTTTGCCGGAAGCCGATGGCGGCCTGTTCGCCGTCATCTCCGTACAGCTGCACCCGCTGCTGCTGCGCATCCACATACCCCGACAAGAACCGGTCGCCCACGCCGCCCAGGGGCTGGTAGACCTCGGAGTAGGCGGCCAGCGTACGGCCCACCTGCAGACGGTTGCGCCACTCGGCGCCCTGGTCGTTGAGCCAGTGGCGGTTGTGGCTGATGCGCAGGTTGAAGTCGCCCTGGCCCTCGAAGTCGGTGCGCAGGTCCAGACCGAGCTTGACGTAGTTGGGCCCCCAGTCGTTCTCGCGCAGCTGCACCTGCAGCGCTTCGCCGTCGCCCAGCCGCTGCAGGCGGTAGTCCACCCGTTCGTAGTCCCCGCTGGCGGCCAGCTTCTGCAGGTCCTCTTCGATGGCGGTCACGTCCACAGGCATGCCAGGCAGCGTCTCCAGCGTGGCGGCCAGCCGCAGCGCCCGCGTCTCGTTCACGCCTTCGAAGCGGATCGCGCTGATGGTGCCGTTGCGCGCCGCGTTGGCCTGCGCCTGTTGGCCGCGCTGCGCCTGCCATTGGCCGTAGCGCGCCGGGTCGGCCGCAAATCGCTTGAGCGCCTCTTGCACCGAACGGCCGTAGTCCTCACCGATCTTCACGAGCTGGGGCGCCCGGTCGAAGTCGGCCGAGGTGAGCTTGCCCAGCGACGGCTGCAGCAGCAGGTCCTGTGTCGTGAGCAGGGCCACACTGGCCTGCACGTTCTGCTCGGTCAGGATGTTGACCATCTGCGTGGTGATGCCCAGCAGGCTGCCCAGCGTCTCGCGCCCGGCCAGCGGCGTGCCGATGTTGACCGCGATGATCACATCCGCCCCCATGCGCCGCGCCACCGCCACCGGCAGGTTGTCCACCAGCCCGCCGTCGCCCAGGATGCGACCGTCCACCTCCAGCGGCGAGAACACGCCGGGCACCGACATGCTCGCGCGCAGCGCGGCCGCCAAGTCGCCGTGGTCCATCACCACCGGCTGGCCGGTTTCCATGTCGGTGGCCACCGCGCGAAACGGCGTGGGCAGGCCGTCGAACGTGGCCAGGTGGCGTGTGGGCAGGGTGTAACGGCGCAGCAGCACCTCCAGCCCGCGGGTGGACACGGCCCCGGTGGGCAGTCGGAATTCCCCGTTGCGAAAACCCAACTCCAGCACCGGCGAGAGCTCGAAGTCCTCTTCCTTTCGGCGTTGCGACAGCTGCTGCCGCGGCTCGCGGCGCTCGAACACATTGCCCCATTCGATGGCCAGCACCTCGCGTTCGAGTTCGGCGGCGCTCATGCCGCTGGCGTACAGCCCGCCGATGATCGCCCCCATGGAGGTGCCGACGATCAGGTCCACCGGCACCTGTGCCTCTTCGAGCACCTTGAGCACGCCCACGTGCGTGATGCCGCGCGCGCCACCGCCCGAGAGCACCAGGCCCACGCGCGGGCGGCCGGGGCCGGCGGCGGGCGTGTCCAGCACCTGGGCGCTGGCTGGCGGAGGGCCGCCCAGGGCGGCGCACAGGAACAGGGCGGTGGCTTGCAGGGTGAGGCGAAGAGAAGGCATGCGCCGCAGTGTAGGGGCGCGGCCTGTCCCGCAGGGCCACCGTGTGGAGGGTGGACCCCAGACACCGTGCCCTGTTCGTGGTAATTTGCCGGGCGGTCCCTGGCCGGGCCGGTGCACCGGCGGCCGGGGCGTCCCTTTTTTTCACACCCACCACCATGAGCGACATCCTCGTCCACACCGAAGCCGGCATCACCACGCTGACCTTCAACCGCCTCGACAAGAAAAACTCCATCACCGCCGCCATGTACGCCACCCTGGCCGACGCGGTCGAAGCCGCCGCGGCCGACCCGGCCGTGCGCTGCGTGGTGTTCCAGGGTCACGAAACCGTGTTCAGCGCCGGCAACGACATCGCCGACTTCCTGAACAACCCGCCCGCGACCGAAGACTCGCCGGTGTTCCGCTTCCTGCGCGCCATCGCGCGGTTTCCCAAGCCGCTCATCGCCGCTGTCTGCGGCCCGGCGGTGGGTATCGGCACCACGCTGCTGTTCCACTGCGACCTGGTCTACGCCGGCGACAACGCCGCGTTCTCCATGCCCTTCGTGAACCTGGGCCTGTGCCCTGAAGCGGCGTCCAGTCTGCTGGTGCCGCAGATGCTGGGTTACCACCGAGCGGCCGAAGCGCTGCTGCTGGGCGAACCCTTCATGGCCGAAGCCGCCTTGGAAGTGGGCCTGGCCAACCGCGTGCTGCCCCCGAGCGAAGCCGCCGGCTACGCCCAGGCCGTGGCGCGCAAGCTGGTGGCCAAGCCGCTGAGCTCGCTGGTGGAAACCAAAGCCCTCATGAAACAGTCTCAACTGCCGAAAGTACTGGAGGCGATGGCCGACGAAGGTCAGCGCTTTGGCCGCATGCTGCGCGAACCGGCCGCGCGCGAAGCCTTTGGCGCCTTCATGGAGCGCCGCAAGCCGGATTTTTCGCAACTCTGAAAGTGGCGCGATGAAGCAGAGGTGGTGGTGTCGCTGCGGTGCCGGTCTGTTGTCGGCCGTGCTGCTGGGCGCGTGCGCCCAGACGGCGCCGCCGAGCTGCGACCCGCCCGGCGTGGCGCCGGCCGCGGCGCTGCGGGTCATCGTGCAGTTCCGCGAGCCGGTGGCCGGCATCGCCCCCCAGACCCTGCAACGCCTGCAGGACCTGAGCCAGGGGTGTGTGTGGCCGGTTTCCACTGTTTCACCCCGCTTGCATGTCTACCGGTTCAGCGGCGTGGCCGATGCGGCGCTGCTGCGCCAGCGGCTGCTGGCCTGGCCGCTGGTGCAAGATGTGGTGCCCGATGCGATGCTGCGGTCCCATACCGCCCCCTGATCGCCGTCACTCTGTACCGCTCCACATTCCCATGACGCGTCCCCGCCCCTCCCGTTTGTGCATCGCTCTCGCCACGACGCTGGCCGCCACCGGCCTGCTGGCCCAGGCGGTCGGGCCCGGGTCGGTGTCTCAGACCGCGACTCCAGTGGAGCGGTTGATCATCCAGTACAAGGACGATGCGCCGGCGCTCAACGCATCCGTCGTCATGGCCCAGCGCGATGTCCGCGTTTCCGCCGCGGCCGCCGTGACGCGCAGTGCCGGGCAGGCCCAGGCGCCAGGCCTGCGCTACCTCAAATCCGTCTCGCCCCGGCTGCACGTGGCCCGGCTCGATCGCGCGTTGCCGGTCCGCGAGGCGCAGGTGCTCATGGAGCGCCTGCGGGCCGATCCGGCGGTGGCCTCGGTCACGGTGGACCAGCGCGTGCGGCCGCACGCCCTGCCGACCGATCCGTATTTCACCAACCGGCTTCTGGCGGACCACCAGTGGCACCTGCAAAGCAGCAGCACCGTGCCCGGCGGTATCAACGCCGCCCAGGCGTGGGTCGGCGGTACCGGCACCGGGGTGGTGGTGGCGGTGCTTGACGGAGGCTACCGACCCCATGCCGACCTGGCGGCCAACCTGCTGACCGCCAGTGACCACGACTTCATCAGCGACCTCTGGATCGCCAACGACGGCACTCTGCGCGACACGGACGCGCAGGACCCGGGGGACTGGGTGGTTGCCACCGACCCGAGCAAACCTGCGGATTGCCCGGCAGAAGACAGCTCCTGGCACGGCACCCACGTGAGCGGTCTGATCGGCGCACTGGCCAACAACACCGAAGGCGTGGGGGTTGCTTACGGCGCCCAGGTGCTGCCGGTGCGGGTGCTCGGGCGTTGCGGCGGTTTCCTGTCGGACATTCAGGAAGGCATGCGCTGGGCGGCCGGCTTGTCGGTGCCCGGTGTGGCCAGCACCAGCACGCCCGCCCAGGTGCTGAACCTCAGTCTGGGCGTGCAGCAAGCCTGCGACAGTGTCACCCAGTCGGTGATCGACGAAGTGCGTGCGCGTGGCGTGAGCGTCGTTGCCTCCAGCGGCAACGAAGGCATGACCGCCATCACCAAACCGGCCAACTGCATGGGCGTGGTGGCCGTGACGGCCCATACCCGCAGCGGTGGAACCGCCAATTACGCCAACGTCGGACCTGGCGTGGCCCTCAGCGCACCGGGGGGAGACGCGCTGTTCCCGGTGGCATCCACCGGGAACAGCGGTAGCACCGGGCCGGTCAGCGACACCTACACGCTTTTGTTTGGCACCAGCATGGCCGCGCCGCAGGCGGCCGGCGTGCTGGCGCTCATGGCGTCGGCGCGGCCGGATCTGTCCCTGGCCTCGCTGGAAGCGCTGATGCGCGGCGCTGCGCGTCCGTTTGCGGTCGCCAGCTACTGTGGTCGCAACCCCGGCTTTTGCGGCAGTGGCTTGCTCGACGCCGGCCAGGCGGTCAATGCCGCCTTGGCTGCCCCCCCCAACGCACCCGATCTGGAGGTGCTGCAACGCTTGGACGAGGGGGATCTGGTGCTGGGCGAGCAGGCCGTTTTCACGGTCCATGTACGCAACTGGGGGACGACAACCGCCACGGGGGTGCAGATCACGGCCGCCGTGTCCGGGCTGGACATCCTGACGGTGTCGGCCAATGTGGCGAGCACCGCGCTGTCCATCAGCAGCGGTGGGCTGAGCGCGGTGGCCGCTGATCTGGCCCAGGATGCTGAACTGGTGCTGACGGTGACCGCCAGGGTCACGGCCCCCGACGGCTACGTGACCAGCGAGGCACGCGCCACTAGCAGCGCCACCGAGGTGACCCTGGTCAACAACGAGCACCGGCTGGTGCCCGCGGCCGTGGTACCGGTCGAAACCGTCGCGTCCGCAGACTCGGGCGGCGGCTGCACCGTGGCCCCTGGCGGGCAGGCGGACATGGGGCTGCCGCTGCTGCTCCTGGCGGCGCTGCTGGGGGGCCTGTGGCGGCGTCGCGCTGCCGGGCTCAACGCCCCGCGTTGACGAGCCGGGTGTAGGCCTCGCGCGTGCCTGGCGACACAGCCGCCAGCACCTGCTCGTACGTCGTCTTGTGCCCCATCAGCACCCGCGCCGAGGCCACGTTCCTGGAACGGCAGAACCAGTGGCAGCTGTGCTGGAACAGCAGCAGCTCGGCGGTGGCGCGAAACGCGCGGTCCCGGGTGGACAGGCCTTCGTCGTTGCGCAGCGTGGTGGCCAGGCCCTGGGCGTGCAGGACCACCAGGGCGCGCAAGTCGAAGCTGTGTTGCGGGAACAGGCGTGTCGCCATGGGCACGCTCACCGGCCAGCGGCTGACGCGCAGGCGCTCGCCCCACACGTCCTTGAGCGCATCGGCCAGCTGTTGCAGCTCGGTCTGCAGCGCGTCTTCGGTGGCGCCCAGGTTGCGCCAGATCGGCTCGGCCCGCTCAGGATCGGTCTCGCCCAGCGCGCGCAAGTAGCCGTCGGTGAGCTGCGCCATGCGCTCTTCCAGCCGGAACTGGCGCAAAAAACCGCTGAGCAGCACGATGCGCTGCTGCTCATCGTGGCGTTTGAACATCCAGAGGCCGCCCGCGAGCAGCAGCCACAACACAAGTGCTTCCATAGCGCTATTGTCGGGGGTCTCGCAACCCTCCCACCCGCCACCGCCGGTTGATGTCCATGGCCTACATGCTTCTGATCCACGAACCCGTTGGCCAGCGCGCCACCCGCACCGAGGCCGAGGGCCGCGCCGCCTACGCCGCCATGGTTGCGTTTGGCGAGGGCATCGCCGCGCGCGGTCAGCTCAAAGCGGTGGAATCGCTGGCGGGGCTGGACACGGCGGTGCGCGTGAGCCATGCCCCAGGCCAGCCCCGGACCCTGGACGGTCCGTTCGCCGAGGCCAAGGAAATGGTCGGTGGCTTCTTCCTGCTGCAGAACGTGACGCGCGAGGAGGCTGTGGCTTACGCCCATGCCTGCCCGGCCGCGCAGTGGTGCACGGTGGAGGTGCGGGCGCTGGCCCCCTGTTTCGAGGGCAGCGCAGGGGACCGATGAGCGGTGATCAGGCGTTCAGACGCGCCACCCAGTAGGTCGCGCCCTCGGTGCCGTAGCGCTCGCTGTGCGGCTCGTCGTGGTCGAGTTCGAACAGGTCGTCCGGCAACAGGTGCTGGGTCTGACCCTTGGCCGACAGCCACATCTCGCCCTGTACCACCAGCACCTTGGCAGCGAAGGGGTGGGTGTGCGTGTCCAGCACCGTGTCCGGCGCCCACACGCGCTCCAGCACCTCGTCAAAGCCCTCGGCCAGGGCCGCACTTTTGAAGGTTTCGAAGTCGTGGGTCATGGTGGTCTCCGGCGGTTGGGCGCAAGCCCCATTGCAGCACGTTGGCCCGCCGCCGGCCCTGGTGGGTGTGTTGGCATCAGGGTTTTTCCGTAGCGGTGATCGGTCGAAAAACCGCACGCTGGTTCGTCGTACCGGTATGCACGCCACCCTCGCCACCATCCACCCCCGGGAGACCCCATGCCCACCCTGCACTTCGACATCCACATCGCCGCGCCGCGCGAGCGCGTCTGGCGCACCACGCTGTACACGCCAACCTACGAAAGCTGGACCGCGTCCTTCTGCGAAGGGTCGCGTTACGAGGGCAGCTGGGAGGCCGGCACCACGATCCGCTTCCTCGCGCCCAACGGCGATGGCATGGTCGCCGAGATCGCCGAACACCGGCCGTCCGAGTTCGTCTCCATCCGCCACATCGGCATGATCCACAACGGCGTGCCAGACACCGCCAGCGAGGCCGTGCGCGCCTGGGCGCCGTGCTTCGAGAACTACACCTTCACCGACGAAGCCGGCGGCACCCGGTTGCGCGTCGATGTCGATGTTTTCGGTACCCACGAGGACTGGATGAACCAGACCTGGCCCAAGGCCTTGCAGGCGCTCAAGGCGATCTGTGAACCCCCCCACTGAGGAACCACCATGCGATTCATGATCATCGTCAAGTCCTGCCCCGCCTTCGAGGCCGAAGTCACACCCGAGGCGCCCGAAGAACTGATGGCCGAGATGGCCGCCTACCACGAGGAGCTGGCGCGCGCGGGCGTGCTGCTCGACGGCAGCGGCCTGCACCCCAGCCGCACCGGCTGGCGCATCCACTACGACGCAGCCGGCGGTCGCCAGGTCGTCGATGGCCCGTTCGCCGAAGCCAAGGAGCTGATCGCCGGCTACACCCTGATCCAGGTGCGCTCGCGCGACGAGGCCCTGGAATGGAGCCGCCGCTTTCCCAACCCCGCCGGCAAGGGCCAGGAGGCGGTCATCGAGCTGCGCCAGCTGATCGAACTCGACGAGTTCCCGCCCAGCGCCGCGCTGGACCAGATGAAAGCCATCGACGGCATCGCCCCACAACCCTGAAGGAGAATCCCATGTTCCGCCAGATCTTCGTCAACCTGCCCATCCAGGACATGGCCCGCTCGCAGGCCTTCTTCAAGGCCCTGGGCCTCACGTTCAACCCACGCTTCACCAACGACCAGGGCGCCTGCCTGGAGATTGGCGAGAACTTCTACGCCATGCTGCTGGTCCAGCCTTTCTTCCAGGGCTTTGTCCAGAAGCCGATCTGCGACGCCCACCAGAGCACCGAAGTCATCCTGGCCCTGTCGGTGGACAGCCGTGCCGAGGTGGACGAGGTGGTGCGCAAGGCCGTGGCCGCCGGAGCGACCCGCATTCCGGCGCCCAAGGACTACGGCTTCATGGTTCAGGACGGTTTCGCCGACCTCGACGGTCACCAGTGGGAAGTGTTCTGGATGGACGAAGCCGCCGCGCCCGAGCAGATGTAATCTGCTGACGTGCACGCCGCTGTCCAAGACACCATTGCCGCCGTCTGGCGCATCGAATCCGCCCGCATCACCGCGGCCGTGGCGCGGCGCGTGCGCGATGTGGGCGTGGCCGAAGAGCTGGCTCAGGACGCGCTGGTCGCGGCGCTGGAACGGTGGCCGCGCGACGGACTGCCGGACAACCCTGGCGCCTGGCTGATGACCACCGCGCTGAACCGCGCGCTCGACCACCTGCGCCACCGGCAGATGACCGACGCGCGGCACGGCGACATCGCCAGCGACCTGCAAGCCCTGGCCGCGCACGTGGTGCCCGATTTCAGCGACACGCTCGACCAGCGGCGCGAACACGCCACCATCGGCGACGACCTGCTGCGCCTGATCTTCACCGCCTGCCACCCGGTGCTCAGCCCCGAAGCCCGCGTGGCGCTGACGCTCAAGCTGCTCGGCGGCCTGACCACCGGCGAGATCGCGCGCGCCTGCCTCGTGCCCGAAGCCACCGTCGCGCAACGCATCGTGCGGGCCAAGCGTTCGCTGGCCGACGCACGGGTGCCGTTCGAGCTGCCGCAGGGCGAACAGCTCGCGCTGCGCCTGGGCTCGGTGCTCGAAGTGGTCTACCTGATCTTCAACGAGGGCTACACCGCCACCAGCGGCACCGAATGGATGCGTCCCGCGCTGTGCGACGAGGCGCTGCGCCTGGGCCGCATGCTGGCCGGGCTGGCCCCGCAGGAAGCCGAGGTGCTCGGTCTGCTGGCGCTGATGGAGATCCAGGCCTCGCGCACCGCGGCGCGCGCCGACCGCGAAGGCCAGCCCATCCTGCTGGCCGACCAGGACCGCGGACGCTGGGACCGCTTGCTGATCCGCCGTGGCCTGGCCGCGCTGGACCGCGCCGAGGCCTTGCAGCAGCCGGTGGGCCGCTACCGCCTGCAGGCCCAGATCGCCGCCTGCCACGCCCGCGCAGCTCGCGCGGAAGACACCGACTGGCCGCGCATCGCCGCGCTCTACGCCGAGCTCATGCGGGTGGCGCCGTCGCCGGTGATCGAACTCAACCGTGCGGTGGCCGTCAGCATGGCCGATGGCCCCGCCGCCGGGCTGGCCATCGTCGAGACCCTGCTGCAGGACAAGGCGCTGCAGCGCTACCACTGGCTGCCGGCGGTGCAGGGCGACCTGCTGCACCGGCTGGGCCGGCGCGACGAGGCCCGGGCCGCCTTTTTGTGTGCGGCCGGGCTCGCGGGGAACGGGCGCGAACACCAGCTGCTGCTGGCGCGCGCGCAGGCGTCGGCCAGCACGGCCTGAGGCGGCCTGAGGCGGCCGAGCGTTCGCCAGCGCACAGACGCATCAGGGGCTGGGCCCCAATGTGCGGGCATGGGCCCCGTGCAGACATGGCCCTGCGGTGCCGCCCCTGTGGTGCGCGCCGCCTTTTCAACGCCAACGAAAGCCCCTCATGAAAAACGCTACCCAACGCTTCTCCGTCCTCCTGATCGCTGCGGCTTCCGCTGCTGCCGTGCTCACCGGTGTGTCCGGCTGTGCCTCCACCTCCACCCAGGAAAGCACCGGCCAGTACATGGACGACACCGCCATCACCGCCAAGGTGAAGGCGGCGATCTTCAACGACGCCTCGCTCAAGTCGGCCGAAATCAACGTCGAGACCTTCAAGGGTGTCGTCCAGCTCAGCGGCTTCGTCAACTCGGCCGCCGACATCCAGAACGCGGTGAAGCTGGTGCAGAGCATCAGCGGCGTGCGCTCGGTACGCAACGACATGCGCCTGAAGTGAGCCACCGAGCGCCAGCTGTTCCAACCCACCCGAGGTCCTCCATGAACACCCTTGACCACACCACTTCCCGCCGCTTCGGCGGTCTCCTGGCGCTCACGCTGGCGCTGGGTCTGACCGCCTGTGCCGGCATGACGCAACAAGAGAAGAACACCGCCATCGGCGCGGGCGTCGGCGCCGTCAGCGGCTCCGTGCTCACCGGCGGCGGCACGCTCGGCACCCTCGGTGGCGCCGCCATCGGCGGCGTGATCGGCAATCAGATCGAAGACAAGAAGTGAGCAGACTTTCTCTGTTCCCCCCACGAAAGACCGACATGAACACCACCGTCAAAACCCTCGGCGACGACGCCTCCAGCCTGGCCCACGAGGCCGCCCTCAGCACCGAGCACGCCATCCGCTCCACACAGCACCTGGCCCAGCAGGGGCTCGATGGACTGGGCACCGCGCGTGCACAGACCGGCGCCGCCCTGCAGCAGCTTGCGCACGACACCAGCACGCTCACCCACCGGGGCATGGACGCCCTGCGCGATGGCGGGCAGCAGCTGCGCGAGAAGTCCTCGCACGCGCGCCAGGCCACCGCCGACTACATCCAGCACGAGCCGATCAAGTCCGTGCTGATCGCTGCCGCGGTGGGCGCGGGCCTCATGGGTCTGCTGGCGCTGTTCAGCCGCCACCGCGGCAACGGCCACTGACCCGCCCCCGCGAAGGCCCATGATGCACCCCGTGTTCCGCCTGATCGCGGCGCAACCCATGCTGCTGGCCGGGCATGTGGGCGCCTATGCCGGGCTGGTGTCCGAAGAGTTGCTCACCAGTGCCGCCGCGGTCCAGCGGCGCCTGCTGTGGCAACTCGCCGGCGCCTTGAGTCTGGCCGTCGCGGCGGTGCTGGCCGGGGTGGCCTTGTTGCTCTGGGCATCGCTGCCGCCGGGCAGTGCGCCTGCAGGCTGGCTGTTTGTGGTCACGCCGCTGCTGCCCGCGGTCCTGGGGCTGTGGGCCGGGTGGTGGGCACAGGCCCACCCCGACGGCGAGCCGTTGGCCCGGCTGCGCGCGCAGCTGGCCGAAGACGCGGACCTGCTGGCCCGCCACACCGCGCCATGAACACGCCCACCCCGCTTGCCCGGACCCTGCCCACCAGCAGCGCACAGCTGCGCCTGGCCCAGAGCCGGTCGCAGATCGCCCGCTGGCTGGAACAAGACCGCCAAGCGCCCGCCGCGTCGTCGGCACTGGACTGTGCCTTGCGCAGCGCGCTGCCGCTGCTGGGCGGCCTGCGAGCCCACCCGGGCACCGCCGTGGTGCTGGGTGCGCTGGCACAGGCGTGGATGCGGTCCGGCCGCGCATCCCCTGCCGCGGACGGCACCCCGCGCCCGCTGGACGTTGCGCTCTCGCTCGCACGCCGCCATCCCAGGACCGCCCTGGTGACGGTGGGCGTCACCGGCCTGGCCCTGTGGTGGTGGAACCGTTCGTCCCACCGCCCGCCGCCTCGCTGAACCCCCTCAACCCCACACAAGGAACCGCCATGCTGTACACCATCGCCGTCGTTCTGCTCATCCTCTGGCTGCTGGGCCTGGTCACCGCCACCACCCTGGGCGGCTTCATCCACATCCTGCTGGTGGTCGCCATCGTCATGGTGTTGCTGCGCGTGATCCAGGGTCGCAGCCCGCTGTGAGCATGCCGCCCACCCCGCCACCGGTGGCCTCCGCCGGTGGCCTTGCCGCGCCGACACCACACGACGCGCACATCCTGATCGTCAGCCCGATGCCGAGCCAGGTCTGCCAGCTCGAAGGCCTGCTGCGCGGCGCGGGCTATGCCCGCGTGTGTGGCAGCCATGCACCGGCTGGCACCGCGGGGGGGCGCACACCGTTCGACCTGATCCTGTTGTACCTGCGCCTGCCCGACCTGCAGGGGTTCGACGCGATCGCCCCCTTGCTGGACGAGCGTCGCGGTGAACAGCCGCCCCCCGTGCTGGCCATCACCACAGGGCCTGGCGAACCCTGGCGGGCCTTGCAGGCGGGCGCCCGGGACTGCATCAGCGCGCCGTTCGAGCCCGCCGAGCTGCTGGCCCGCATGCACCACCTGCTCGACGCCCAGCGTGCGCACCGGGCGCTGGTCGCCCACCAGCGCACACTCGAACAACGGCTGGTGCAGCGCACCGATGCCTGGCGCATCAGCGAGTCGCGCTGCCGCGCCCTGACCGCGCTGCTCACGGGCAACGGCCCCGCACCGCGCGCAGCGGCCGTGGCCGTCTGAAGGCGCCGACCGGAGCGGCCCGCTTCGGCCCAGCGGCCGCCGGGCACCTCACTCCCGGGGTTCGCCCTGGGCGTTGACGGTCACCGTCTGTCCCGGCTGCTCGGTCAGCTGGGTGCGGTGGAAGACGCCGCGGAATTCGTAGGTCACATCCCAGTAGTCGACCTGGTCGCGCCTGCCGGTCGGGCTGCAGCGCTGGACGTCCTGGGTGGTGGGACCGTCCTGCGACGGCTGGCCCACCTGTGAACCGATCGCCGCACCCGCCACCACGCCGCCCACGGTGGCCAGGTCCCGGCCGGTGCCGCCGCCGATCTGGTGGCCCAGGATGCCGCCGATGACCGCACCGGCCAGCGCGCCCGGCACATTGGTCGAGCTGCGTTGCGGCGGCACCTCTTCGCGCTCCATCCAGCAGCGCTGGCCACCGGCGGTCATCACCGCGCGGGCCGACCGGACCTTCGCCTCAAACAGCCGTTCGTTGGGCGCACGCCGGTAGTCCCGCCGCACCGGTGCCGGCTCGGCGACCGGATAGCTGGGTCTGACGGTGGCCGGGTACCGATCGGCGGGTGCCGGTGCGGCGCAACCGGACAGAACCGAGAAGACCGATGCCAGCGCGGCGGCGATGCACAGGCGGGTCAGCGGGGAGGGAAGACGGATGGTCATGGTGAGGCTCCTGACGGTGAAAACGAACGGTTCGACGAACGGTTCAACGGACGGGATGACACGGGGCGTGCACCCCGGCTCGCTGCATCAGGCTAGGCCTTCAGGGCCCCGAAGTCTGTGCACCACCGAACACACCCTGGCGGCCCCGAACGCGCTGCGCGGCCGCGGTGGTGCAGGGGGATCTGTTCGACGGCGCACAGACCCGCGGGCCGCCAATCCCTACAACCGTTCTGCGGGCCGACCGGCCACTTTCCACCCCTTCCAGACAGGCGCAGACCATGGCACACACCCCTTCTTCTCCTCCCACCTGGGACACCGCTTCGCTGGGCCGTCCCGCCAGTGCTTCGGCCCTGGAACACAGCGCCCTGAGCGCCCACCTGAGCGACTGCGGCGCACGGCGCGGCCGTCTGCACGCCCTGCAGTCGGGCGCCGTCGGTCTGCGCCAGCTGCTCGCCGCGCGCGTGGTCACCACCGTGCTGGTGCTGGCTGTGCTGCTGGGCGCGTCGTGGCTGCTGCGCTGAATGGCGCTGGCCAGCCTGCGGGCCCGGTGGACCTGGATCCCGCCCCTCCTCGACGGCATGCTCGACGCCCGCCGGGGCGCGGCGCTGGAGCCGATCCGGTCCGAACTCTTCGGTGCCGCGCGGCTGGCGCAGCACAGCCGCAGCCTGGGCAGCTCGCACCGCGCCGGGCCGGCCCGCTTCGGCCAGGCCACCTTCTACCCGCGGCTGCAGGGCAACATCCGCACCCTGCGCGCGGCCTACCAGTACGTGGCGCGCGAAGCCCAGGCCGGGCAGGAGATCAGCCCCGCGGCCGAATGGCTGTTTGACAACTTTCACCTGATCGAGGCCCAGCTGCGCGAGATCCGCGAGGGCCTGCCCGCGCGGTATTACCGCTCGCTGCCGGTGCTGCAGGACGCCCCGCTGGCCGGCCTGCCGCGCATCTACGGCCTGGCCTGGGCCTACGTGGCCCACACCGACAGCGCGTTCGACGAGGACCTGCTGGTGCAGCTGCTGGACGCCTACCAGGACACCCGCGAACTCAGCCAGGGCGAGCTGTGGGCGCTGCCCACCACTCTGCGCGTGGTGCTGGTGGAAAACCTGCGCCGCCTGGCCGACCGCATCGCCAGCCAGAAAGCCGCGCGCGAACTCGCCAGCCTGTGCGCGCAGCGCATCCACGGCATGGCCCTGCCCGACCTGCAGGCCCTGCACGCGCTCATGGCGCGGCGCGGCGTCGGCCCGGTGTTCCTGGCGGCGCTGATGCGGGCGCTGGTCGGCCAGGTCGCCATGCCCGGCGACGACGGCCTGCCCCGGATCCTGGCCTGGCTGCAAACGCAGGTGCCCGACCTGGCCGCGCTGCAGGCGCAGGAAACGGCCAACCAGGCGGCCGACCACCTGAGCATCGGCAACGCCGTCACCGCGCTGCGCCTGATCGGTGCGGCCGACTGGCAGGACATCGTCGCCCGCACCAGCCGCGTGATCCGCGAGATGCTGACCTCGCCCGTGTTCGCCGCGGAAGACGACACCACCCGCAACACCACGCTGCACGGCATCGAACGCCTGGCGGTGCAAAGTGGTCGCAGCGAAGCGCAGGTGGCGCGCGAGCTGCTCGGCCAGCTCTCGGCGACCCAGCCACCGACCCTGGCCGCGCACTGGCTGCAGGGCGATGGCCGTGCGGCGCTGGAGCGTGCGCTCGGGGTGCGCCCGCGCCGTGGCGGTGCCTGGCGCCCGGTGCTGCGGGTGGCGCGCACGCCGGCCTACCTGGGCACGCTGGCCCTGGGCAGCGTCGCGCTGGTGGCCGCGCTGCTGCCGGCCGTGGCCAGCACCAGCCCGGCCGCGCTGGCCCTGGTCGCGCTCACCGGCCTGCTCATGTTGCTGCCCGCGTCCGAAGCGGTGGTCGCGCTGGTCAACCGGCTCATCAGCGAATCGGTGCCCCCCATGCACCTGCCGCGCCTGCTGCTGGCCGGCGGCATCCCGCCGGAGGCCCGTGTCATCGTCGTGGTGCCGGCGTTGCTCAGCCACCGTGCCAGCATCGACGCGATCCTGCAGCGCCTGCTGCTGCACCACCTGGCCAACCCCGAAGCCTGTGCCCAGTTCGCCCTGCTCAGCGACTGGACCGACGCCGATAGCGAACTGCACCACGACGACGCGGCGCTGCTGGCCCACGCCGCCGACGGCTTGCGCGCGCTCAACCAGCGCCACCCGGTGGGTCCAGGTCAGCCCCCGCGTTTCTTGCTGCTGCACCGTGCGCGCAGCTTCAGCGCCACCCAGGGCCGCTGGTTGGGTTGGGAGCGCAAGCGCGGCAAGCTCCAGCAGCTGGTGGAGGCGCTGGCCACGGGGCAACCCGGCCCGTTCTTCGACCTGGCCGAGCTTTCGCGCACCGCGCTCCACACCCGCTACATCCTCACGCTCGACAGCGATACCCAGCTACCCCCCGGCCGCCTGCGCGCGCTGGTGGGTGTGGCCGAGCACCCGCAGAACCGTCCGGTGCTGGACGCCAGCGGCCGGCGCGTGCAGCGCGGCTACGGCATCCTGCAGCCGCGGCTGAGCCCGCCCTTGCCCACCGCGGGCGTGCAGACGCCCTGGCAGTGGCTGTTCGCCGGCCAGCGCGGCATCGACCCCTACAGCGCCATGAGCTCGGACGCCTACCAGGACCTGTTCGACGAAGGCAGCTTCACCGGCAAGGGCCTGCTGCACGTGGCCACGCTGCACGCTGTGCTGGGCGACCGCCTGCCCACCGACCAGGTGCTCAGCCACGACCTGCTCGAAGGCGCGCTGGTGCGTTGCGCCGTGGTCAGCGACGTGACCCTGATCGAGACCGACCCCGAACACAGCGACGCCGACGCCGCCCGCCAGCACCGCTGGATGCGCGGCGACTGGCAGTTGCTGCCCTTCCTGTGGCAGCACCGCCGCTGGCCGCTGGGCGCCATCAACCGCTGGAAGCTGCTGGACAACCTGCGCCGCTCGCTGGTGGCGCCGGCCGCGCTGGCGCTGATCGCCCTGGCCCTGGGCGGCCACGGCCTGGCGCTGCCAACGGCGCTGGCGCTGACCCTGGCGGCCTACACCGCCGGCCCCCTGATGGGCACGCTCGCGGCCTGGGTGCCGCGCCGCTGGGACCTGGCCGGCGAACGTTTCGTGACCACCGCCGCACTGGACCTGCTGCGCGCGCTGGCGGGGGGCCTGTGGCAACTGGCCTTGCTGCCGCAGCACGCGTTGCGCGCGCTCGACGCCGTGCTGCGCACCGCGCACCGGCTGGCGCGCAGCCGCCGCCAGCTGCTGCAGTGGACCACCGCCGAAGCCGCCCAGGCCGGCCTGGGCGGTGGCCCGTGGGCCACGCTGCGCCGCCACCGGGCCGGGCCGCTGTTGGCGGTGGTGTGCGCGACCGCGTGGGCGTTCTCCGGCCACCACCCCGGCGCACTGGCCTGGGCCCTGGTCGCGCTGTGGGGCACGGCGTCGCTGGCGGTCTGGGCCGCCAACCGGCCGTGGGCGGTGCACCCGCCGCCGCTGCCCGCGGCCGACCGCGAATGGCTGCACGGCGTGGCGCGCGACACCTGGCGCCTGTTCGAGCGCAGCGTGGACGCGGCCAACCACCACCTGCCGCCCGACAACCTGCAGAGCGCGCCGTACGAGATGGTGGCCCACCGCACCTCGCCCACCAACATTGGCCTGTACCTGCTGAGCACCGCCTGCGCGCGGCGCTTCGGCTGGATCGGCACGCAGGACCTGCTGGCCCGTATGGAAGCCACGCTGGCCACCCTGCAGCGGCTCGAACGCCACCGGGGCCACTTCCTCAACTGGTACGACACCCGCACCCTGCTGCCCCTGCCGCCGCGCTACGTGTCCACCGTGGACAGCGGCAACCTGTGCGTGCACCTGCTGGCCGTGGCCCAGGCCTGCCGCGGGCTGACCCTTGAGCCCGACGGCAGCGCCGCCTGTGCGCAGGCGCTGGTGCGCTCGCGCCGGCGACTGCTGCCCCTGCTGTGGCTGCTGCCGCAGTGGCTGCACCGGCCGCTGGCGCAGACCGCACTGGGCCGCCTGTTCGACACCGAACCGCCGTCACCCGCCGATGCGGCCCTGCACAGGGGCTTTCCCGCGCTGCTGCAGGCCGCCGCCGTCGAACTGGACAGCCTGCCGCCCACCGGCCACCCCGGCATCGTGGACCACGCGCCCACCGCGCACGACGAACTGCAATGGCTGCTGGCCGACCACCTGTCCACCTGGCAATCGGCCCTGCGCGACCAGGCCGCGGCCGACGCTGGCTGCGACCCGCAGGCATCTCACACCCACCAGCGCCTGCTGGCCCTGGCGGACGCCTTCGAGGCCCTGGCCTGGGCGGCCGACTTCCGGTTTCTCTACCACCCGCGGCGCCACCTGCTGCACATCGGCTACCGGCCCGACGAACAGCAGCTCGACACCGCCTTCTACGACCTGCTGGCGTCCGAGTCGCGCAGCACCAGCCTGCTGGCCATCGCCAAGGGCGACGTGCCGGTCAAGCACTGGACGGCGCTGGGCCGGCCCTTTTTCGCCAGCGGGCGGCACGCGGTGCTGCGCTCGTGGTCGGGCTCGATGTTCGAGTACCTCATGCCCACCCTGGTGATGGCCGAGCCGCGCGGCAGCGCACTGGACGACGCGGGCCAGTCGGCGCTGCGCGAACAGCGCGCCAGCGTGGCCGGCAGCGGCCTGCCCTGGGGCCAGTCCGAGAGCGCCTACGCGGTGCGCGACGACACCCTGGCCTACCAGTACGCGCCCCAGGGCGTGGCCCGGCTGGCGTTGCGCCGCACACCACCGGCCGAACACGTGGTCGCCCCCTATGCCAGCGTGCTGGCCACGCTGGTGGATCCGCGGGCCGCCTGCGCCAACCTGCGCCTGCTCGACAGCCTGGGCGCGCGCGGGCGCCACGGCTTTTTCGAGGCACTGGACTACACCCCCGCGCGCCAGACCCACGGCACGGGACCGGCGCCCGGCCACACCCTGGTGCGCACCAGCATGGCGCACCACCAAGGCATGAGCATCGTGGCGCTGGCCAACCTGCTGCACGGTGGTGTGGTCCAGCGCTGGGGCATGGCCCATCCGCGGCTGCAGGCGGTGGCCTCGCTGCTGCACGAACGCGCCCCGCGCGAGCTGGCGCCGCCGCTGCCGCTGCCCGGTCCGGTGCCACAGGAACTGCACCCCCGCGCCCTGGAACCGGTGCGCACGCTGGTGCCCGGCGAACAGGCGCTGGAACCCACGCACCTGCTGTCCAACGGGCGCTACACCGTCACGCTGCGGCCCGGCGGCGCCGGCTGGAGCCGGCACGGGCAGACCGGCATCACGCGCTGGCGCGACGACGCGCTGCGCGACGCGCACGGCAGCTTCCTCTACCTGCGGCGCCAGGCGGGTGAGCCACCGGTCTCGCTGACCAGCCACCCCGCGCCCGACCCGACGGCGCGCTACCTCGCCCACTTCCACACCGACCGCGTGGTGTTCGACGCCATCTGGGACGACCTGCGCGTGAGCACCACCGTCTGGGTCAGCCCGGAAGACGACATCGAACTGCGCCAGGTGGTGCTGCACCACGGGGGCGACGAGCCCATCGAACTGGAGCTGCTCTCGGCCTTCGACGTCACGCTCGCCAGCCACGCCGCGGACGAGGCCCACCCGGCGTTTTCCAGCCTGTTCGTGCAGGCCGACTGGCTGCCTGCGCAGCAGGCGCTGCGCTTCGTGCGCACCCCGCGTCTGCCCACTGAACCGGCCCTGCAGGCGGCGCACTTCGTGGCCAGCACGCAGGGCCAGGTGCTGGGCCTGTCCTGCCAGACCGACCGCGCCCGCTGGCTGGGCCGCCACCACCCGGCCAGCCAGCCGCTGGCCGACCTGCAGGCCGCGCCCGCACAGCCCGAAGCCCTGGTCACCGGCCTGGACCCGGTGGCCGCGCTGGGCGTGCGGCTGCGCATCGAACCCGGCACACAGGCCTGCGTGACCTTTGCCACCGCCGCCAGCACCGACGCCGCCACCCTGCTGGCCGTGATCGACAAGTACCGGCAGGCCAGCTACGTCGAACGCTCCTCGGTGATGTCGGCCACGCTGGCCAGCATCCCGGTGGCGTCGGGCCGCACACGTTCCCAGGACCTGCCGGCCCTGCACGCGCTGACCACCGCGCTGGTGCTGACCCTGCCCCGGGTGACCGTGGCCGAGCCCGGGGTGGCCGACGCGCCGGAGGCCGTCGAGAGCGACCGGCGCCTGCTGTGGCCACTGGGCCTGTCGGGCACGCGGCCGCTGCTGCTGGTCACGGCCGGGCCGCCCAAGGGCATGGGCCTGCTGCGCGCCCTGGTGCAGGCCCAGCGCACCTGGGACCGTGCCGGTGTGCCCTGCGACCTGGTGGTGCTCAGCCACGAAGCGCACTCGTACCACATGCCCCTGCAGCACGAGCTGACACTGATGACCGAACAACCCGGCGCCGCGCCCGCGGCCGGCACCACCGCGGTGAGCACGCTGCACCGGCTGCGCTTTGACCAGCTCACGCCCGCCCAGCTGGCCACGCTGGTGCGCCTGGCGCGCGTGCACCTGTTCGCCGACGGCCGGCCGCTGCTCACGCAGGTGCGCGCCTGGGCCGAGCGGCGTGCGGTGCCGCCGCCCCGCGTGTGGGTGGGCACCGCCACCGAAGCGGTGCCGCTGCGCCGGCGGCCCGTGGCGCCCCGCGCCAGCGTCGGTCGTTTCGGGCCGGAGGGCCGCAGCCACACCTTCACCGTTGGCGCCGACCAGCGGCCGCCGCGCCCCTGGATCAACGTGCTGGCCAACCCCGGCCTGGGCTGCTTCGTGTCCGACAGCGGCGCCGGCCCCACCTGGGCGCTCAACAGCCGCCTGAACCAGCTCACCGCCTGGTCCAACGACCCGGTGGCCGACCCGCCCGGCGAGTGGTTCCTGCTGCAGGACCGCCGCAGCCGCGACATCTGGAGCGTTACCCCCTCGGCCTGGGGCGCGCAGGATGTGGACTACACCGTCACCCACACCCAGGGCCTGACGACGATCACCCACCAGCGCGGCCCGCTGGCCGTGAGCGTGCGCTGGTGCGTGGACCCGGTCAGCGCGCTCAAGCAGGTGCGCATCCGGCTGGAGAACCAGGGCAGCGGCAAGGCCCACCTGCGCATCACCGGCCTGGTGGAATGGCTGCTGGGCGAGCAGCGCAGCGACCGCGCCACGCTGGCCACCCGGCCCTGCTTCGCCACCGCCCCCGAGGCCGGCCTCACAGGACTGCTGTGCACCCAGACCGAGGCCGCCGCCGGCCTGGGCGGCAGCACCGCCTTCTTCTGCGCGTCGCGCGAGGGCGTGGACGCGCCCGCCGCCATGGACTGGACCTGCGACCGCCGCGCCTTTTTCGACGCCCGCGGCCAGCTGGTGCTGCCTCAGCAGCTGGGCCAGCGCAGCGGCGCCGGGCTGGACCCGTGTGCCGCGCTCTCGCGCCCGCTCACGTTGCGGCCGGGGGCGGCCATCGATCAGGTGTTCCTGATCGGATACGCCGCCAGCCCCGAGGCCGCGCGCGGCCTGATGCGCGCGGCGGTGCGCAGCGACGCGCGCGAACGCGAGCAGGCCGCACAAGCCCAGTGGGACCGGCTGCAGGCGGGCACGCAGGTGCACACGCCCGACCCGCTGTTCGACGCCCTGGTCAACCGCTGGCTGCTCTACCAGAGCGTGTCGTCGCGCCTGTGGGCCAAGGCCGGCTTCTACCAGGCCGGCGGCGCCACCGGCTACCGCGACCAGCTGCAGGACGCGATGGCCCTGGTCTGGGCCGACCCGGCGCTGCTGCGCGCCCAGGTCCTGCGTTGTGCCGCGCGCCAGTTTGAAGAAGGCGACGTGCAGCACTGGTGGCACGAACCCGGCGGCGCCGGCGTGCGCACGCATTTTTCAGACGACCTGCTCTGGCTGCCCTATGCCATCGCGCACCACGTGCAGGCCACCGGCGATGCCTCGCTGCTGGACGAGCTGGCCCGCTTCCTGCGCGGCCCGCCGGTGCCCGACGGCGCCGAAGACCGCTACGACGTGCCCGCCGTGAGCGCCTACAGCGCCAGCGTGTTCGAGCACGGCGCGCGCGCCATCGACCACAGCCTGCGCGTGGGCGCGCACGGCCTGCCGCTCATGGGCACAGGCGACTGGAACGACGGCATGAACCGGGTGGGCCACGAAGGGCGGGGCGAGTCGGTCTGGCTGGGCTGGTTCCTGTGCACCATCGTCAGCGCCTGGCTGCCGCTGGCCCAGGCGCGCGGCGAGGCCGACCGCGCCGCCCGCTGGGGCCGTGCGCTGGCCGGCTGGCGCCAGGCGCTGCAGGGCCCCGCCTGGGACGGCGCCTGGTTCCAGCGCGCTTTCTTCGACGACGGCAGCCCCCTGGGCAGCCACACCGGTGCCGAGGCGCGCATCGACCTGATCGCCCAGGCCTGGGCCGTGCTCTCGGGCGAGGCCACCACCGAACGCCAGCGCCTGGCCCTGCAGGCGGTGGACGCCGAACTGGTGGACGCCGAACACGGCCTGGTGCGGCTGCTCACCCCGCCGCTGGTGCACGCCGTGCCCAGCGCCGGCTACATCCAGGCCTACCCGCCCGGCGTGCGCGAGAACGGTGGCCAGTACACCCACGCCGGCGCCTGGGCGCTGATGGCCGCCGCCGAGGTGGCGCTGCGCGAGCCGGGCAACGCCCACGCCCGCAACACGCCGTACCGGCTGTTCACCTACCTCAGCCCGGCGCACCGCGCCGCGCACCCGCAATGGGGGCGGGCCTATGGTCTGGAGCCCTACGCGGTGGCGGCCGATGTGTACAGCGCGCCGCCCTACACCGGCCGCGGCGGCTGGAGCTGGTACACCGGCGCCGCCGGCTGGCTGCACCGCGGCGCGCTGGAATCCATCCTGGGCCTGCACCGGCAGGGCGACGAACTGTGGTTCACCCCCTGCCTGCCGCTGCACTGGCCGCGCGCCGAGGTCACCCTGTTGCGCGAGGGACGCCGCCTGCACGGCGTGCTGCTGCGCGCCGATGTGGCCACGGCGCAGGCGGCCTGCACCGGGCTGAACGCGCGCCTGCTGCGGGTGGGGGACCGCCTGCGCTGGGCCGACCTGCCGCCCGACAGCGTGTTCGTCATCCCGCTGGACTGATCAGACACAGCGAGGCGCCCGCAGACGAAGAGGTCCAGGGGCACGCCCGATGCCCTCGCCCTCGGCTGCTCAGCCGCGGCGGCGCACCACGGGAATGTGCACCCGCACCGTTGACGGGCGCGGCACCTTGTGGCCACCGGTGCGCAGCACCCGGTCCCAGAAGCCGCTGGTGACGCCGTAGCAGCAGGGCTGCAGCAGGTGGTGGTGGCGGGCGTGCGCGAACTTGCGGGCCTGCCACCTGGGGCTGGTCAGCTTCCAGTGGTGCAGGGCGTGGTGCGTGGTGGCATAGACCAGGTAACCCGCGAGCACCCCCATCGTGAGGGCGCCGCCGCGCCAGGGCCCCAGCAGCAGCACACCCGGCAGTGCCACCAGCAGACCGAACAGCAGCGCACTCACCAGCGTGGGGGTGCCGATCAGCGCCGCGGGCCGGCGGTGGTGTTCACCGTGCCAGCGGGCGAACGGCTGCAGGCCGTGCAGCACGAAACGGTGCAGGGCGTATTCAAGCGCGCTCCAGCCGGCCAGGCCGGTCAGTGCGAACCCCAGCAGGGGCCAGGCCAGGTTGGCCGGCGCCCGCAGGGCCAGCCAGGTGGCGAGGGCGGCGACCGCCAGGGCGTAGGCGATGAAGTCGGCGTGGTAGCGCGCGGGGCTGTGTTCGATGGCGAAGGCGTGCATGCGGAGGGTCCTGTGGGCTTTTGGTGGCGTGGGTCTTGAACCCGCCCATCCTCGGCCCCGTGCGCCCGCGGGTCTGTGCATCAGCGAACAAAAGACGGCCATCGCGCCGGTGCTTGTATGTGCGGTACCGAACATACGGACCACGTACCCGCGCCTACACTGGAAAAAGTCACACATTGAGCAGCGGCACACACCTGCGCAACTCTCCGGGAGCCCCCACATGAAAACCGCCCCCACGCAATCGGCCAACGATCTGCTGGCCTCGCTGCCACCCGCCGAATGGGCGCGCATCGCCCCCGAACTCGAAGCCGTCGAACTGCCGCTGGGCAAGGTGCTCTACGAGTCCGGCGCCACCATGAGCCACGTGTACTTCCCGACCACGGCCATCGTCTCGCTGCTGTACGTCATGGAAGACGGCGCCTCGGCCGAAATCGCCGTGGTCGGTCATGAGGGGGTGGTCGGCATCGCGCTCTTCATGGGCGGCGAGACCACCCCCAGCCGCGCCGTGGTGCAGAGCGCTGGCCAGGGCTACCGCCTGCGGGCTTCGGTCATCAAAGACGAGTTCAACCGTTCTGGCCCGGTGATGCATTTGCTGCTGCGCTATACGCAGGCGCTCATCACCCAGATGGCGCAGACCGCGGTCTGCAACCGCCACCATTCGCTGGACCAGCAGCTGTGCCGATGGCTGCTGCTGAGCCTGGACCGCCTGAGCGGCAACGAGCTGGTGATGACGCAGGAGCTGATCGCCAACATGCTGGGCGTGCGCCGCGAAGGCGTGACCGAGGCCGCTCTGAAACTGCAGCGGCTGGGTCTGATCCGCTACGCACGGGGACACATCACGGTGCTTGACCGTCCCGCCCTGGAAGGTCGCGTCTGCGAGTGTTATTCGGTGGTCAAGAAGGAATACGACCGGCTGTTGCCGGACCGCCAGGCGGTGTGACGGACAAAACCCGCACCGCCTGGCGGTGCGGGTCGAGGGCGCACGCGGGATGCGCCCCGGGTCACCAGGTCAGCGGGGACCGGTCACTTCGATTTCCACCCGGCGGTCGGGCGGCAGGCATTCGATCAGCTTCGCACGCGGCAGGCGGTCCGAACAGTCGGCCAGGGCGGTCACGGGGCTGCCCTCGCTCATGCCGGTGGCGCTGATCTTGGCCGGGTCGATCTTGCCGTTCACCACCAGGTAGTCTTTCACCGCGGTGGCGCGTGCGTTCGACAGCGTCTGGTTGTAGGCGGTCGAGCCCATGCGGTCGGCGTGTCCTTCGACGCTGATCGACTCGTACGTGGCGCCGCCGAGCTGGGTGCTGAACGTGTCCAGCTCGGCCTTGCCTTCAGGGCGCACCGTGGACTTGTCCGAGCCGAACAGCGCATCGGCCGACAGGCTCACGCGCTGGCGCGCCGGCACCACGGCCACCGGGGCGGGCGGCGGCGGGGCGGGTGGTGCCACGTAGGCGGCCACCGGCGCCATCACCACGGGTGCGGCCACCACCGGCGGCACGTACACCGGTGCCGCGGCGCGGCGCGGTGCCGGGGCACGGCCGAACGGGAACACCAGGCTCACGCTGAGCAGGTCCACATTGGCGCGCTGGCCCACCGCGTCCTTGACGCGGTAGCGCTCGAGCTCACCGCGGATCCACATCGAGGGGTTGAGCTCGTACTGCAGGCCCAGGCCGACCTTGTAGCCGCTGTCGTCGCGCTTGCTGCTGCCCGCCACTGCAGCTGCAGCACCGGTGCCGCTGAACGTGCTCTTGGACCAGGTGTGCTGGGCGCCGATGCGGGCCAGCGCCGACAGGCGCTCGGTCAGCGGCAGGGTGCCCACCAGGTCCAGGTTCAGGCCCTGCGCCTTGGTCTCGCCGTCCAGGGTGCCGGCGGGTGAGGTCGCGGCGTTGAAGCTGTTGTTGCCGAGGTTGAAGTAGCCGCCCTCGATGGCCAGGTTGCGGTTGAACTGGTAGCCGCCGAACAGCTTGTAGGCGGTGTCCTTTTCATCGGTCGAGCTGCTGGCAGCCGACACACCCGGCAACAGGCCGCTGGTGACGCCGTTGGCATCGACCTCGGTTTTCGACTGGCCCACCGAGACACCACCGTAGTAGTGGCTGGTGTCCTGTGCGAGGGCAGGCGCGGCGATCAGGGCGCCGAGGCTGGCGAGTCCCAGCAGGCGGAGGGCGGGTGAATGGTTCATGGGTTCTTTCCGGTGTGTTGGACACCTTTGCGCGGAATGCACAGCGCGTTTGTAGGCGCGCAGCGCGTGCGCGTCGGTGCGTTGTCGAACACGGCCCGGCCATCGCCGTGGAGCGTGCGGTGTCGAACAGTCAAGCACTGCACGGCCTCCCACACTGGCCCTCACCGGGCACACCCAGGCGTGCGCACCGGCTGGCAGACGCCTCCCGCCGGAGGGCGCAGCCCCCACCAGAAGCCTGCACCATGCTCCCTGCCGACAATCTCCTGATCCGCCAGTTGCCCAGGACGGCGCGCAAGCACTTGCTCGACCAGTGCGAGCCGTTCGAGCTGGTGCTCGCGGCCGACCTCGGCGTGCGCGGCCAGCCGCTGAGCCACGCGCACTTCCCCATCGAAGGCTTCATCTCGCTGGTGATCGACGTGGACCAGTACCCGGCGCTGGAGGTCGGCATGGTGGGGCGCGAGACCATGCTGGGCGCCGAACTGTTGCTCGGCCAGGCCAAGGCACCCTGGCGCGCCCTGGTGCAGGGCCCGGGTCACAGCTGGCGCATCGGCGCTCCGGCCCTGCGCCGTGAGTGCGCGACCAGCCCGGCGCTGCTGCACCTGGTGCAGACCAGCCTGCTGGTGAGCCTGCACCAGCAGGCCCTGGCCTCGGCGTGCGAGCGCTTTCACATGATCGGCCCGCGCCTGGCGCGCTGGCTGCTCATGAGCCAGGACCGCGCGCAGAGCGACAGCTTCCACGTCACGCACGAGAGCATGGCGCTCATGCTGGGCGTGCGCCGCGTGGGCGTGACCGTGGCCGCCGGGGAGTTCCAGCACAGCGGCCTGATCCGCTACCACCGCGGCGAACTCACCGTGCTCGACCGGGGCGCCCTGGAGGCGCGCGCCTGCAGCTGCTACGCGGCCGACCGGGCGCTGCACCAGGCACTGTTCCAGACCCTACCCGCGTGAGCACGCACCGTTCGGTGCAGCGCTGCCATGCAAGGCCGCGCTGCACCGGGCGGTGCGTGGACTCAACAGCGGGGCAATGGGCGTCCAGCCTGGCGAGCCAGCCGGGTGCCTGTCCCCCGTGGACTCACTTCAGCCAGGTGTCATCGGCCTTGGCGAGCCAGTCCTGCATCTGCTGTTCGGCCTCTTCCTTGGCGACGCCGTAGCGTTCCTGGATCTTGCCGGCCAGCTGGTCGCGCCGCCCCGCGATCTGGGTCAGGTCGTCGCCCGTGAGCTTGCCCCATTGCGCCTTGGCTTGTCCGGTCAGCTGCTTCCAGTTGCCTTCGATGGTGTCCCAGTTCATACATGTCCTTTGGTGGTGGTGACGGTGGTGGTGAACAACGCGTTCGCCGTGTTGGTTTGTCGCGCAGTTCCAGCGCGCTGTCTGTGCGCCATCGAACCCACGGCACCGCACGCCTTGCCCACGCGGTGGTCCGGACATTGCACCGCTTGTGTATGCCAGTGCACCGACGCGGCCGCGCCCGCACCGCACGCTGCAGGTGTGGGGCCCATGCCCAGATCCAAGGCCACCGGTTCGCCGGGTCGCGGTGGATGTGCACGCACAGCCCCACACCTCTTTTCTCACCGCCCAGGAGGCCGTTCCATGCACCACGCACCCACCCCCCGCCCGATCACCGGCCGTTCCCCGTTCACGCGCCACCGGCGGCCCCTGGGCGCCGTGGTCATGGGGCTCGCCGCACTGCTCGTGGCCTGCGCCACCCAGCCACCCCCGCCCAACCCGCAGATCGCCGCGGCCGAAGCTGCGCTCGAAAGCGCCGTCCGGGCGGGCGCCGCCGTGTCGGCCCCCACCGACATGGCCCTGGCCCGCGACAAGCTGGCCCGCGCCAACGCGTCGATGGTGGAGACCAAGTACGAGCGGGCCCAGATGCTGGCCGAGGCCGCCCTGGTGGACGCCCGGCTGGCCGAGGCCAAAGCGCGCCAGGTCCAGGCCGCCAAAGCCGCGACCACCGTGCAGGACGACAACCGCGTGCTGCGCCAGGAAATCGAACGCGGCGCAGCCCAGTAACCCCGTCACCGAGCACCACCATGACACACACCACCACGTTCTTTTCTCCCCTCCCGGGTCGCACCCTGGCCCTTGCACTGACCTTCGTGGCAGCGGCCACGCTGTCCGCCTGTGGCGGCATGCCCCAGGGCAACGCCCAGCTCGACCAGGCCCGGCGCGACTACCGCGACGTGCGCAACGACCCGCGCGCGCAGGGTTACGCAGGTGAGGACCTGCAGCGCGCGAGCGATGCCCTGGCGCGCGCCAACGCCGCCTGGAACGACAGCGCCAGCGAGGCACAGATCAACCACCTGTCTTACCTGGCCTCGCAGCGCGCCGCGATCGTGCGGGTCAACCTGGACACCCGGGTCGCGCAGGACACCATGGACGCCGCCGCGGCCCAGCGCCGCCGGGTGCAGCTCGACGCCCGCACCCAGGAAGCCAACACCGCCCAGCGCGACGCCGCGCAGGCCCAGCAGGCCACCCAGGCTGCGCAGCGCGACACCGCAGCAGCCGAGCGGGACGCCGCGACCGCCCGCAGCGACTCCACACAGGCGCAACGCCAGACCCAGGAAGCGCTGGAGCGCAACCGGCAGCTCGAAGCCCGCCTGAAGGAACTCAACGCGCGGCCCACACCGCGTGGCCTGGTCGTCACCCTGGGCGACGTGCTGTTCGACGTGGACCGTGCCGCCCTGCGCCCCGGGGGTCAGCGGCTGGTCCAGCAGCTGGCCGCCGTGCTTAACGAATTTCCGCAGCGCAACGCGCTGATCGAAGGCCACACCGACAGCTCCGGCAGCGACGCCCACAACCAGACCCTGTCCACCCAGCGGGCGGACGCGGTGCGGTCGGCGCTGCTGCAGCAGGGCATTGCCGGCCCTCGCATCAGCGCACGCGGCTACGGCGAGTCCACCCCGGTCAGCGGCAACGACACCGCCGCTGGCCGGCAGATGAACCGCCGCGTGGAGATCGTGCTGTCCGACGACAACGGCCAGCTCAGCGCGCGCTGAGGGAAGCGCTGGCGGGGCAGCGTCGCGCGGGCGGGGACACCCGCGCAAGACCTGTCGCCCACCCGTCACACCAGCTTCACATGCCCTCTGGATGATCCGCCGGGCGACCTCCCCATCGGGGGGGTACGCCCGTTGCAGACCTCATCACACACCGGAGGGATTCCCATGTTGTTGCCCCGCACCCTGGGCCTGGCCATGCTCGGCCTGATCGCCACGTCCGCCATCGCTGGCCCCAGAGACGATGCCCACCAGCGCCGCCTGCAAGCCGCCGAACGCCCCAGCCATGTGCAGCTCGGCCCGCGCCCGTTCTTCCTGGTCGACGACATGGCCGAGAGCCCGCTCAAGCGCGACCTGCAGCGTTGCGCGCGCCGCGGCGAGTTCACGCCGCGCGACTTCTCCATCGGCCACCGCGGCGCGGCCATGCAGTTCCCCGAGCACACGGTGGAGTCGTATACCGCGGCCGCGCACATGGGGGCTGGCATCCTGGAGTGCGATGTGACCTTCACCAAGGACAAGGAACTCGTCTGCCGCCACGCGCAGAACGACCTGCACACCACCACCAACATCCTGGTCACGCCGCTGGCCGCCAAGTGCACCCAACCCTTCGTGCCCGCCGTGCTCGACGCCGATGGCAAGGTGCTCACGCCGGCCAAGGCCGAGTGCCGCACCAGCGACATCACCCTGGCCGAATTCAAGACCCTGCGCGGCAAGATGGACGCTTTCAACCCGGCCGCCCGCACGCCAGAGCAGTACCTGGGCGGCACCGCCAACTGGCGCACCGATCTGTATTCGGGCCCGACCAGCGGCACGCTGATGACGCACGCCGAGTCGATCGAACTGTTCAAGAAACTGGGCGTGAAGATGACGCCCGAACTCAAGAGCGCCAGCGTTGCCATGCCGTTCGATGGCTTCACACAACAGGCCTACGCGCAGAAGATGATCGACGAGTACAAGCGCGCCGGCGTGAAGCCGCGCCATGTGTTCCCGCAGTCGTTCAACATCGACGACGTGCTGTACTGGGTGAACAACGAGGCAGCGTTCGGGCGCCAGGCGGTGTATCTGGACGACGCCAACACCGTGGCCGATCTGCCCAGCTACAACACCCTGGTGGGCTACAAGACCCGGGGCATCCCGATCTGGGCACCGCCTACCTTTGCGCTGCTGGCCGCCGAAAACGGCCAGATCGTGCCGTCCCAGGCCGCCAAAGACGCCAAGGCCGCCGGCCTGGGCCTGATCACCTGGACCCTGGAGCGCTCGGGCCTGCTGGCCGATGGCAACAACGGCTTCTACTACCAGAGCTTCGACAGTGCGGTGAAGACCGAAGGCGACATGCTGCAGGCGCTGCACGTGCTGGCCAAGGACGTGGGTGTGATGGGTGTGTTCTCCGACTGGCCGGCCACCACCACCTTCTACGCCAACTGCATGAACCTGCGCTGATCGGGCGCCGGCGCACATGGTCGCGCGCGCAAGCCGTTTCCGCCCATCGGCCTGGCCGATGGGTCTGGCCCTCGGTGGGCTGTGTGTGCTGCTGGCGGGGTGTGCAACCGGACCGACCACGGTCGACGCACAAGCCCCGGTGGCGGTGCACACCTCCGCCTGGGCTGCGCAGTCGCACATCGAAGCCGACGCCGCTGGTGCCGACTGGGTGCACCAGACCTTTGGTGATCGCCGGCCCACGCAGTACCAGGCCGTGCAGCGCCAAGGACGGTGGGCCGTGCACGCCCACAGCGTTGCCGGCAACAGCAGCCTGCGCAGGGCGGTGGCCCTGCCCCCAGGGCTGACAGCCGGGCACCTGCGGTTCTCCTGGTGGGTGCCCCGGCTCAACGACGCCGCCGACCTGCGCGACAGCGACATCGACGACGCGGTGGCGCGCGTGGTGCTGAGCTTTGACGGCGACCGCGCCGGGCGGTTCAGCGTGCGCGACCACATGCTCTCCGAGCTGGCCCAGCTGGTCACCGGCGAGCCCCTGCCTTACGCCACGCTGGTGTACGTGTGGGACAACCGCTATCCGGTGGGCACGGTCATTGCCAACCCGCACACCACCCGCATCCGGCAACTGGTGGTGCAGAGCGGTCCGTCACAGCTCGATCGCTGGGTGGACATCGAGCGTGACGTGCAAGCCGACTTTCGCCACGCCTTTGGTGAAGCGCCCGGCCCGCTGCGCAGCGTCGGGCTGCTCAGCGACGCCAACAACACCGGCGCCACGGTGGACGCCTGGTACGGACCGGTCACGCTCACTAGCGAGCCCCTACAGGCGCCGCGCCCATAAAAAAGCCCCGGCAGGGCCGGGGCAAAGAGGCACTCTTTCGAGCGGAGGAGGCAAATGATCGATCAGGCGCTGTGCTGCTGGATACCGGCCAGCACCCAGCCGCCGGCGCCTGCCAGGGGCTTGGTCAGGTGCCAGATCTCGTTGATCTCGTCGGGTGCACCGCCGTCTTCCTGCACACGGCCGGTGAACAGCACGCTGACCACATAACGCTGGCCATCTTCCGCCACTTCCAGCACGTCGGCGTGCAGGTCCATCACACGGGTTTCCTGCGTGGCGCCGTTGCGCTCGCGGATGTCCATCTGGATCTCGGCGAACATTTCTGGCGAGGTGAACTCGCGGATGTCGTCCAGGTTGCCCGCGTCGTTGGACGCTTGCAGACGGATGTACTGCACCTTGGCGTTGCGCACGAAACCGTTGACGTCAAAGTCGGCCGGGATGCTGGCTTGCGCGGGCACGTTGGCACCGATCGCGCTGCCGATCATCGAACCGCCCTGGCCGAACGACGGCTTGGCCGGCTGCGTGGGCGGCATGCGGAAGGTGTTGTTCTGCTGACCAGCACCTGCACCAGCGTTCGCACCGGCGTACGCCATGCCGCCACCTTGCTGGGCGGCCTTCTTGCGCATGATGAAGCCGATGACGGCGAGCACCGCCATGACCAGCAGGCCGATCATCAGCATGTTGGCCAGCTCTTCACCGAAACCCAGGTGCGAGGCCAGCGCGGCCAGGCCCAGACCAGCGGCCAGACCGGCGACCGGACCCATCCAGCTGCGCTTGGGAGCAGCAGCGGCGGCGCCGGCTGCACCGGCGGCGGCCGGCGATGCGCTCGGCGTGGCGTCGGGTGCCTTGGCCGGCGGCGTGGCCTGGCGCTGCATGCCAACGGACTTGCCGCCGCCGATGCGCTTGGCCTCGGCGTCGAGATGGGCGGTGCCCAGGCCGAGGGTCATGACCACGGCGAGCAGTGAAAGCAGTTTTTTCATGAGAGGTCTCCAGAAAAATGAATGACAGCACATCCTAGTCCTGGTTTTGATTCCAAAAAACCAGATTTTCAGTGACTAAAATTCACTTTTAAAGGGAGTGTTTTTTGTCAACCCATGGTGGGCAAGGCCCAGTCGCAGGCCTTGCCCTCGGCGTTGACCGGCAGTGCCAGCCCCACCGCAACATGGGCCGGGCGGGCGGCTGCCGGCAAGCGCTCGGCGGCCCACTGGCGCAGGTGCTCGGCCAGGGTGCCAGGGTCGGCTTCCGGCCAGGGCACCACATAGGCCTTGAGCCGGGGCTGCCCGCCAAAGTCGTGCAGCCGCACCGCGACGTCTTTCACCGCCGGGTGCCCCCGCAGCAACGCGCGCACCGCGCCCGGAAAGACGTTGACGCCGCCCACCTGCACCGCGCCGTCCCGGCGCTCGCCGGGCCAGAAATACCGGTCGTCGGTCCAGCGCAGCACGTCCGGTGGGGCGGCGGGCGAGCCGTCGCCGCTGGCGTGCTGGCGCAGCAGCCGGTGCGGGTGGCTGGCGTCTCGCTGCCAGAACGGGTGCAGGCGAAACGGCTGGTCTGGCTGGTCGCGCCAGCCCACCCCGGCGGTCTCGCTGCTGCCGTACACCTGCACCAGGCGGGGCAGTCCCTGTCGCGCCAGCGCCTGGGCCAGGCGGTCCGGGCAGGGGGCTGTCGAGGTCACGCCGGTCACCCCGGCCGGCCAGGTCACGTCCTGCGCGGCCACCAGCTCCCACCAGTCGGGAAAGCCCAGCACCAGGTCGCCCGGGCGCAGCTGACCACCCAGGGCCAGGGGCGCCCGGCCGTGCAGCGACAGGAAGGGCAGGTCCGGCCGGCCCAGCACCCAGGGCAGCAGCACGCCGAACAGGTGGCCGTAAATGTGGTGGCAGGGCACGGCCGAGACGATGCGCTGAACCGGTCCCAGCCCGGCCTCCACGACCTGCATTTCCTGCACCAGGTCGGCCAGACGGTGCGCATGCCAGAGGGGCGTGCCGGTGCTGCCCGAGCTGCGGTAGCGCATGCGGTCGGGCTGGCGTTCCAGGCAGTGGGCCGCCACCTGGGCCCAGTGACCTGGCGTGGGGTTTTCAAACAGTGCTTCGGCCGCCTCGGTGTCGGGCAGGTCCACCGCGGCGCCCAGCGCACCCGCCAGGGCCATCAGTTCCAGGGAGTCGGCGTCGAGGTCGTGCACCCAGTGCTGCCCGGGAGCCCACAGGTCCAGCTTCGCGGCCCAGCCGCCGGGCCGCAGCCGCGCCATTTCGGCGCGCAGCACACCATCCAGAAACCGGTGCAGCAGCGTCGGGTGGCCCCACCAGGGGGTCATCACCGCTGCCACCCCTTGCGCAGGCGCTCCAGGCGCACCGCGTTCGTTTCTTCGGTCACCACCACCATCAGGCTGTTCGGATCGGACGGCAGCACCAGCGCGCTGAAACCCAGGGCCAGCGGTCGCCGCTCGTCCGGACCTTCGGGCAGGTTCACGCGGTACTGTTCAAACACCTGCCCATGGCTGCCCTTGAACACGTGCAACAGGGCCCGCAGGTCGGGGGTGACCGGGTCCAGCATGTCCAGCAGGTTGGGGTCGCCCGGGCCGAAGCCTAGATGGCTGAGCAGTTGCGCCGCGGCCGGGTTCATCATGAGGATGTGGCCGTCCGGGCGCATGCGCAGCAGTCCCACCGGCGCCAGGTGCAGGAATTCCAGCAGGGCGCGGGGGTCCAGTGCTTCGTCGGCCAGGGGCTGGTGGGCGGTGTTCACGCCGTGCTCCCGCCGCGCTGGACCAGCACGTAGCGGGTGTCGGCACCCGGCCGCGACAGCAGGCGCAGGCGCACCGGCGTCGGTCGCATGCGGAAGGTCAGCAGCCAGGGCATCGTCTCGTCCAGCGGCTGCCCGGCCTGAAGCTGGTCCTCGAAGCGGCCGGCCACCAGGTAGTTGTTCAGGCAGGGCGCGAGCTCGATGAACACATGGTGACCGATCACCTCTGCCGGGTCGAACATGGCGGCCTGAGCTTCAAAGCGGTTGTAGCGGACGATGCGGCCGCTGGCATCGAAGCCGATCACGCCGAACGGCAGGGCATCGAGCTGTTCGGTGTCGAGTTGCTGCAGGGTGTCCAGGAGCTGGGCTTCGTCAAAGGCGGGGAGGGTGTTCATGGTGCAGCTTTCTCGGTGACAGCGGGCGTGGCGGGGGCCGCCGCCTGCTGGAGGAACAGGGTGAACGTGGTGCCTTCGCCCAGGCGGCTGGCCACCGCGATGCGGCCGCCCATGCGGTCGACCATTTCCTTGACGATGGCCAAGCCCAGCCCGGTGCCCGGAATGGGGCCGCCGGGATTGGCCCGGAAGAAGCGGGTGAACAGCCGCGCCTGGTCCTGCTCGGACAGGCCCAGCCCCTGGTCGCTGACCGACAGACAGCACACGCCGTCGGCATCGGGCGGGAGCAACCGGCAGGTGATGGTGCCGCCGTCGGGCGAGTACTTCACCGCGTTGGACAGCAGGTTGATCAGCACCTGCTCTAGCCGCGCGCCATGGCCCCGCACGTTCACCGGTTCGGCGGGCAGTTCCAGCTGCAGCCGATGTTTCTGGCCCGGCAGTTCGATCACCTCGGCCGCCTGCCGAACCACGGGCAACAGGTTCACCGCGGTGAGCGCGAACGCTTCGCCGCCGCGCTCGTCCAGCTGCGCCAGGTCCAGCAGGTCGTCCAGCATGGAACTCAGCCGCAGCGACTGCTTGAGCACCGTTTCCAGCAGCGGGCGCGATTCTTCTGCGCTGTAGCGGCGCATCAGCAACAGTTCGGTGAACCCGCGGATGCTGCCCAGCGGCGTACGCAGTTCGTGCGCGGCCGTGGCCAGGAAGTGGTCGCGGGTGGCCTGCTGCACGCGCTGCTGGGTCACGTCGCGCAGCAGCACCAGCCGCTGCCCGGTGAGGGCGCCCATGGGCGAGGCCGATACCTCGATCACCCGGTGCTGTGGCGCTTGCAGTTCCCAGAGCGTGGCCTGGTGCGGCGTGGGCCAGTGGAGCCGGTCGGCGCTGGTGTCACCGCGCCGGGCGATCCGTTCGGTCAAGGCTGGCGTGGACAAGCCCATGGCTTCGTCGGGCGCCAGGCCCAGCAGGCCGGTGCAGGCCGGGCTGAACAGCTGCACGCAGCCTTGCTCGTCCAACGCGACCAGGCCCAGCGGATGGGAGCCGATGGCACGCTCCAGCCCGACCGCACGCACCTGGGCCGCTTCTTCCGCTTCGCGTTCGAGCGTCACATCGGTCTGCAGCGCAAAGAAATGGGTCACCGCGCCCGTGGCCGTGTCCCGCACCGGGCTCAGCTCGACCCGGTTCCAGAAATGTGAGCCGTCTCGCCGGTAGTTGCGCACGACCACCACCGCGTCTTCGGCGCGGGCAATGGCTTCGCGCAGCCGCCGCACGCCGGCCTGCTCGCGCTCCTGGCCTTGCAGGAAGTTGCAGCTGCGCCCCACCACCTCGTCGGCGGGGTAACCGGTCAGGCGTGTGAAGCCGCTGTTCACGTAGACGATGGGGTTGCCCGGCTGCGTCGCGTCGGAAACCACCACGCCATTGACGGTCTGCTCCAGCGCCTGGCGCGCGATGGCCTGGAGGTGGGCAGGGATGTCGAGGACCGGGGCGTCGATGGGCATGGCGCAGGGTTGGTGGGCTTGCGTCTTTTTCGGCAGCGCGGCCGCCGGCTTGAGCGCTGTGGGACCAATGGTGCTTAATTTCACCAAGCAATCGCTTGCCAAAAATAGACCGGGCTGTTATGGTCTGGACGCATGAGCCTGACCGACACCGACACGCCCCCCGCCACGGAAGAGGCCGAACCGCGCCGCACCCGTGGCCGCCCCCGCAAGACCGCCGACGAACGCGACGACGGCAACCGCCGCCAGGAACTGCTGCGCGCCGCGGCCCGGCTGTTCCGCCAGCAGGGCTTTGCCGCCACCAGCACGCGCGACATCGCGGCCGCCGCCGGCATGCGCTCGGGCTCGCCCTTCTACCACTTTGAAAACAAGGAAGCGCTGCTCGCGGCCGTGATGCTCGAAGGCATGCAGCGCGCCACCGGGCGCCAGGCCGGCGCCATGCACGCCGCCGCGGCCGCCGCCGGTCAGACCCTGAGCGCGCGGGAATGCCTGCGGGTTCTGGTGCGCAACCACCTGGAGGTGCTGCTGGGCACCGAGAGCGACTTCATCCCCGTCATGCTGTACGAGTGGCGCTCGCTGTCGGACCTGCAGCGCCAGGCCGTCAACGAGCTGCGGCGGGAATACGAGGCGGTCTGGGTACCGGTGCTGCAGGCCCTGCACGACCGCGGTGAACTGCAAGGCAACACCAGCCTGGCCCGGCTGATGATTTTTGGGGCGCTGAACTGGGCGGTGCAGTGGTACGACCCCGGGCGCAAGGCCTCGCTCGACGACCTGACCGAGGCGTCGCTGCAACTGTTTCTCAAGGAATCAACATGACCCCCACGTTCGCTGCGCTCTCAGCCCCCCGAGGGGGTTCGACCTCCTTGGGGCGGCCCGGCGGAGGTCGGGTATGAACGCCAGCTACCGGTCTGTGTTCCGCGACGACCTGTTCGCCGGTCGCGTCGTCATGGTCACGGGGGGCGGATCGGGCATCGGCCGCTGCACCGCACACGAGCTGGCACGTCTGGGGGCGACGGTTGTGCTGGTGGGGCGCAACGCCGACAAACTCCAGACCACGGCCAGCGAGATCGCCGAGGACGGCGGCCGCGCGAGCTTCCACGCCTGCGACATCCGCAACGAAGCCGGCGTGCAGGCCATGGTGGCCGATGTGGTGGCCGCGCACGGCCGCATCGACGGCCTGGTCAACAACGCGGGCGGCCAGTACATCACGCCGCTGGAGAAGATCAGCGCCAAGGGCTGGCAGGCGGTGATCGACACCAACCTCACCGGCGGCTTCCTGGTCGCGCGCGAGTGCTATGTGCAGAGCATGGCGGCGCACGGCGGGGCGATCGTCAACATCGTGGCCGACATGTGGGGCTCCATGCCCGGCATGGGCCACAGTGGCGCCGCGCGCATGGGCATGGTCGGCTTCACCGAGACCGCGGCCATGGAGTGGGCCAAAAGCGGCGTGCGCGTGAACGCCGTGGCGCCGGGCTACATCGCCTCCAGCGGCATGGACCACTACCCGCCCGAGGCCGGTCCCATGCTGCGCGAGATGCGCACCACCGTGCCGCTGGGGCGCTTCGGCAACGAGGCCGAGACCTCGGCCGCCATCGTGTACCTGCTCTCGCCCGCGGCCAGCTTCGTCAGTGGCTCCGTGCTGCGGGTGGACGGCGCGCGGCCGCAGGTGCGCATGGGCTGGGGCCAGGTCGCCGCTCCTGCCGATGTGCAGCAGCGCGACGCGGTCAAGCCCTTCGACGGTTTCCACCGCGCGGTCACGCCCAAGGTGTTCCAGTCATGAGCGCAGCGCAGGGCCGACCCAAGCAAGCTCGCGTCCCCTTGGGGGGCGGCGCAGAACACGAAGTGACCAGCGTGGGGGCGAAATGACCTTTCAGAGCAGTTTCAACCCCCACAGCCCGCAGGCCGCGCAGCGCCGCGAAGCCATGCTGGCGCGCATTGCGCAGCTGCGCGCGCTGGAAGAGCGTGCCGCGCAGGCCTCGGCGAAATCGGCGCCGGTGTTCCACAAGCGCGGCCAGTTGCTGCCGCGCGAACGCATCGGTCTGCTGCTGGACCCGGGCGCGCCCTGGCTGCCGCTGTGTGTGCTGGCCGGTTTCCTGCAGGACACCAAAGACCCCGACAAGTCGGTACCCGGCGGCGGCATGCTGGCGGGCATCGGCTTCATCGGCGGCGTGCGCTGCATGGTGGTGGCCAGCGACTCGGGCATCGAGGCCGGCGCCATCCAGCCGCGCGGGCTGGAGAAGATCCTGCGCGTGCAGGAGATCGCGCTGGAGAACAAGCTGCCCTTCGTGCACCTGGTCGAAAGTGCTGGCGCGAACCTGATGAAGTACCAGGTCGAAGGCTTCGTGCTCGGCGGCGGCCTGTTCCGCAACCTCGCGCGCCTGTCGGCCGCGGGCTTGCCGGTCATCACGGTGCAGCACGGTTCGGGCACGGCGGGCGGCGCCTACATGCCCGGTCTGTCGGACGTGGTGATCATGGTGCGTGGCCGCTCGCGAGCCTTCCTGGCCGGGCCGCCGCTGCTCATGGCCGCAACCGGCGAGGTGGCGACCGAAGAAGAACTGGGCGGCGCCGAGATGCACACCGCCGTCTCCGGGCTGGGCGAGTACCTGGCCGAAGACGACCGCGAGGCGCTGGGCCTGGCGCGCGACATCGTAGCGCGCACCGGCGGGCAGCTGCCGCCGCGCCCCGCCGCACCCGCGCCCCGCTTCGATGCGGAAGACCTGCTCGCGCTGATGCCGCCGCACCACCGCGAGCCGGTCGACATGCGCGAGGTCATGGCCCGCATCACCGACGGCTCCGACATCCTCGAATTCAAGCCGCTGTACGGCGCGGCCACCGTCTGCGCGCAGGCGCAGATCGGCGGCCACGCGGTAGGCATCATCAGCAACAACGGCCCCATCGACGTGGCCGGTGCCAACAAGGCCACGCACTTCATCCAGTGGATGTGCCAGCTCGGCCACCCGCTCATCTACCTGCAGAACACCACCGGCTACATGGTCGGCAAGGACAGCGAGCAGGCCGGCATGATCAAGCACGGCAGCAAGATGATCCAGGCGGTGACCAACGCCTCCTTTTCCCATCACTTGCCGCAGATCACCATCCAGTGCGGGGCCTCGTTCGGCGCCGGCAACTACGGCATGTGCGGCCGCGGCTACGCGCCGCGCTTCCTGTTCAGCTGGCCGGGCGCGCGCACCGCGGTCATGGGTGGCGAGCAGGCCGCCAAGACCATGCAGATCGTGGCCGAAGCGGGCCTGGCGCGCAAAGGCATCGCCACCGACACGCCCGAGGTGCAGGCTCAGATGCAGGCGCAGACCGAGGCCATCGTGCAGGAGTTCGAGTCGCAGGCCGATGCCTTCTACACGAGCGGCCTGGTGCTGGACGACGGCGTGATCGACCCGCGCGACACACGCGCCGTGCTCAGCTTCTGCCTCGACACCGTGGCGGAGGCGGCGTTGCGCCAGCCGCGCCGCATGCAGTTCGGCGTCGCCCGCATGTGACCCACCCAACACGCACAAAGACCGGAGACAAGACCATGCAGTTCACCCACGAACACCGCGAGATCCAGAAGACCCTCAAGCGCTTCATCGACGAGCAGATCAACCCGCATGTGGACGAATGGGAGGCGGCCGAGATCTTCCCGGCGCACGAGGTGTTCAAGCAGATGGGGCAGCTCGGCCTGCTGGGCCTGACCAAGCCGGAGGCCTATGGCGGCATGGGGCTGGACTATTCGTACAGCGTGGCCATGGCCGAGGCGCTGGGCCATATCCACTGCGGCGGCGTGCCCATGGCCATCGGGGTGCAGACCGACATGTGCACGCCGGCTCTGGCACGTTTCGGCAGCGACGAACTGCGCGCGCAGTTCCTGGCCCCCGCCATCTCGGGCGACGCGGTGGGCTGCATCGGCGTGAGCGAACCGGGCGCTGGCAGCGATGTGTCGGCCATCAAAACCGTGGCCCGCAAGGACGGTGACGACTACGTCATCAGTGGCCAGAAGATGTGGATCACCAACAGCCTGCAGGCCGACTGGATGTGCATGCTGGTCAACACCAGCGACGGCCCGGCGCACAAGAACAAGAGCCTGGTCATGGTGCCGCTGCGCGAGAACGGCAAGGCCATCAAAGGCTTCGAGGTCGGCCAGAAGATCAAGAAGATCGGCATGAACAGCAGCGACACCGGTCTGTTGTTCTTCGACGAAGTGCGGGTGCCGCAGCGCTACCGCATCGGACAGGAAGGTGCCGGCTTCATCTACCAGATGCAGCAGTTCCAGGAAGAGCGGCTGTGGGCCGCCGCCAGCTGCCTGCAGAGCCTCACCAACTGCATCCAGTGGACGGTGGACTACGCGCAGGAGCGCAAGCTGTTCGGCGCCACGCTGGCCGACCAGCAGTGGGTGCAGTTCAAGCTGGCCGAGCTCAAGACAGAGGTGGAAAGCCTGCGCGCGCTAACCTACCAGGCCTGCGAACACTACGTGGCCGGCGAAGACGTGACCGAGTGGGCCACCATGGCCAAGCTCAAAGCGGGGCGGTTGAACCGCGAAGTGCCCGACACCTGCCTGCAGTTCTGGGGCGGCATGGGCTACACCTGGGACAACAAGGTTTCGCGCATGTACCGCGATGGGCGCCTGGCCTCCATCGGCGGCGGGGCCGACGAGGTGATGCTCGGCATCCTGACCAAGCTCATGGGCATACAGAAAGCCCCCCTGCGCCGCTGACGCGGCTTCCCCCCACCGGGGGGACGTCGCCCTTGGGCCGGCAAAGCCGGACCTTCGGCGACCCTGGATTCAGACACTCCTCCTCAACATCGCAGGTGAACATGAACAACTTTCTGGTGGTCCGTCAGGGCGACACCGAGCGCTGGACGCTCAACGACCCGGCTTCGCGCAACGCGCTGTCCGACGCGATGGTGGTGGCGTTGTTCGAGGCCTGCCTGAGAGCGCAGGCCGACGCTTCGCTGCGCACAGTGGTGCTCACCGGTGCGGCGGGTGCCTTCTGCGCCGGTGGCAGCCTGGGGCATTTCGCCAGCAGCATCGGTCAGCCGCTGGCCGAGGGCGCGCACGACCCGCTGATCGACGCCAACCGCGCTTTCGGCGACGCCCTGCACGCCCTGACGCAGCTGCCGCAGCTGCTGGTGGTGGCGGTGGACGGGCCCGCCATGGGCGGGGGTTTCGGGCTGGCCTGTTGTGGCGACATCGTGCTGGCCACACGCCGCTCGGTGTTCGCCACGCCCGAGGTCACGCTGGGCCTGCCGCCGGCGCAGATCGCGCCCCTGGTGTGGCAGCGCCTGGGCGACCGCGCGGCGCGCGAATGCCTGCTCTCGGGCCACCACTACAGCGCCGAGGAAGCCCGAGACCTCGGGCTGGTCAACCACGTGGTGGTCGACGGCGAGCTGGAAGACGCCTTGCTGGACACACTGGGCCGCCACCACCGCGCTGCACCCGGTGCGACCGCCGCCACCAAGCGCCTGCTGCAGCGCCTGCGCAGCCCGGTGCCCGATCTGCGCGACGAGGCCGCCATCGCCTTCGCCGCCGCCCTGCGCGGGCCCGAAGCGGCCGAGGGCTTGAAGGCCTTTGCGCGCAAGCAGCCCCCTCCGTGGGCAGAAGGCCGCGCATGAAAACGCTGCTGATCGCCAACCGCGGCGAGATCGCGCGCCGCATCATCCGCACGGCGCGCCGCATGGGTATCGCCACCGTGGCCGTGTGTTCCGATGCCGACCGCGACGCGCTGCACGTGCGCGAGGCCGACGCCGCGGTGGCCCTGGGCGGCACGGCGTCGGCCGACAGCTACCTGCGCATCGACAAACTCATCGCCGCCGCGCGCGCCAGCGGTGCCGACGCGGTGCACCCCGGCTACGGTTTCCTGAGCGAGAACGCACACTTCGCCCAGGCGGTGATCGACGCCGGCCTGACCTGGGTCGGCCCGCCGCCCGCGGCCATCCACGCGCTGGGCAGCAAGTCTGCCGCCAAGGCGGTGGCGCTGCGGCAAGGTGTACCGGTGCTGCCGGGCTACTTCGGCGCCGATCAGGCCGAGGCCACCTTTGCCGCCGAGGCGCAGCGCATCGGCTACCCCGTCATGGTCAAGGCCGTGGCCGGGGGCGGTGGCCGCGGCATGCGGCTCGTGCACAGCGCCGATCAGCTGCCCGCCGCGCTCAAAAGTGCGCGCTCGGAGGCGCAGGCCGGCTTCGGCAATGGCGACCTGCTGATCGAACGCGCCCTGCTGACCCCGCGCCATGTGGAGGTGCAGGTGTTCGCCGACGCGCAGGGCCAATGCATCCACCTGGGCGAGCGCGACTGTTCGGTGCAGCGCCGCCACCAGAAGATCATCGAAGAGTCGCCCAGCCCCACCGTCTCGCCCGAGCTGCGCGCCGAGCTGGGCCGCTGCGCGGTGGCGCTGGCGCAGGGCGCGGGGTACGTGGGCGCGGGCACGGTGGAGTTTCTGCTGGACGACGACCAGTTCTTCCTGATGGAGATGAACACCCGGCTGCAGGTCGAGCACCCCGTCACCGAAATGTTGACCGGTCTCGACCTCGTCGAATGGCAGCTCCGTGTGGCGCGCGGTGAGCCGCTGCCGTTGACCCAGGACCAGGTGCGGCTCGATGGCCACGCCATCGAAGTCCGCCTCTGCGCCGAAGACGAACACTTCACCCCGCACGCCGGTACGGTTCACCGCTTTGCCGAACCAACGCTCGCCGAGGGTCTGCGTTTTGACCACGCGCTCGAAAGCGGCAGCGTGGTCACCCCGCACTACGACGCCATGCTGGGCAAGCTGATCGCGCACGCACCGACCCGCGCCGAGGCCATCGACCGTTTGGCGAACGCGCTGGACCAGACGGTGCTGCTTGGCCTGCCGAGCAACCGCGCGTTTCTGACCGCCTGTCTGCGCCACCCGGTGTTCGTTGCGGGTGACGCCACTATTCCGTTCCTGGCGCAGCACGGCGACCGCGTGCGCGGGGCGCTGAACCCCCCGCACGCAGCACAGGTGGCCGCCGCGCTGGCCGCCACGTGGCTGGGGCGCCCCCATGCCGCATTGCCCAGCCCGTTCACACGCCCGCTGCGCGTGCGGCTGGGCGACACGACGCTGGACCTGCAGGTGCGCGAACTCGGCCACGGCGCGCTGCAGGTGCAGGCGGGCGAGCAGCGCCACCAGGCCCACGTCGGCACCGACACCGTCACGCTGGACGGCTTGAGGCAGGTCGCTGCCGTGGTGCGCGGGTCCGACGGCCACCACCACGTGCGCTGGGGCGCCCACGATCTGCCCCTGCAGGACCTGAGCCACACCGCCGCCGTGGCCAGCGGCAGCGGCCCCGCCGCGCGCGAGCTGCGCGCGCCCTTCAACGGCAAGCTGGTGGCTGTGTCCGCACAGCCGGGCGACCGCGTCGCGGGCGGGCAGACCCTGCTGACCATCGAGAGCATGAAGATCGAACACCAGATAGCCGCGCCGCGCGACGGCACCCTGGCCGCGGTGGCGGTCGTCCCCGGCCAGCAGGTCGGCCCCGGTCAGGTACTGGTGATCTTTGAAGCGGAAGCCGCATGAACGACCACACCTCCGCCGAACAGGGCTTCGACGCCGCCGACCTGCAGGCCCTGGTCGACACCGTGCGCCGCTTCGCGCTCGAACGCGTGCGCCCGCAGCTCGACGCGTGGGAGGCCGCCGGTGAAATCCCGCGCGAGCTGTACCGCGACGCCGCCGACCTGGGCCTGCTCGGCCTGGGCTACCCCGAACACCTGGGCGGCACACCCGCCCCCTGGCGCGCTCGCAACGCGCTGTCGCAAACGCTGGCCCGCCACGGCACCAGCGGCGGCCTCATGGCCAGCCTGTTCTCGCTCAACATCGGCCTGCCGCCGGTGCTGGCCCACGGCTCGCCCGAACTGCAGGCCGAGGTGGTGCCACACGTTCTGCGCGGCGAACGCATCGCGGCCCTGGGCATCACCGAACCCGGTGGCGGCTCCGACGTGGCCGCGCTGCGCACCACCGCGCGCCGCGAAGCTGACGATTACGTCATCGACGGCGAAAAGGTCTTCATCACCTCCGGCATGCGCTGCGACTGGCTCACGCTCGCCGTCCGCACCGACGCCAGCAACAAAGGCGCCAGCGGCATCAGCATGATCGTGGTGCCCATGGACCGGCCCGGCATCTCGCGCAGCGCGCTGCACAAGATGGGCTGGCACTGCTCCGACACCGCGCACCTGCGCTTTGATGGCGTGCGTGTGCCGGTGCGTTACCGGCTGGGCGAAGAGGGCGCGGGCTTTCGCATGGTCATGGGCAACTTCAACGGCGAACGCCTGGCCATGAGCGCCATGGCGCTGGGTTTTGCCCAGGCCTGCTACGACGAAGCCGCGGACTGGGCGCGCCAGCGCCAGACCTTTGGCGCTGCGCTCATCGAACGCCAGGCCATCCGCCACAAGCTCATGGACATGCGCCTGCGCAGCGAAAGCACCCAGGCCTGGGTGGACGCCGTCACCGCACGCGCCGACGCGGGCGACCAGGGGTCGGACTGGGTCAGCCACGTCTGCCTGCTCAAGAACCACGCCACCCAGACCATGCAGTTCTGCGCCGACGCCGCGGTGCAGATCCTCGGCGGCATGGGCTTCATGCGCGGCACCGCCAGCGAACGCATCTACCGCGAGGTCAAGGTCATGATGATCGGCGGCGGTGCCGAAGAGATCATGAAAGAACTCGCGGCACGACAATCCGGACTATGACCAAAACCACCACGCCCGCTCCGACCGAGTTCGAGCCCGAGTTCATCGCCGGGCTCAAAGCCATCTTTGAAGAAAAGATCGTCTTCAACCAGGTGCTGGGCCTGAAGATCACCCGCCTGCTGCCCGAGCGCGTGGTCGCCCGTATCGACATGAAGCCGCAGCTGGTGGGCCACTACAGCTACAACCGCGTGCACGGCGGCGTCATCAGCGCCGGGCTCGACGCCATGGGTGGCCTGGCCTGCATGGCCGCCATCGGCGCGCGCCACATGGACGAAACGCCCGAACAGCGCCTGCACCGCTTCGGCAAGCTCGGCACCATCGACCTGCGCATCGACTACCTGCGCCCCGGCATCGGCGAACACTTTGAACTCAGCGCCGAGGTGCTGCGCCTGGGCTCGCGCGTTGCGTCCACGCGCATGGAGTTCCGGGGGCCGGACGGCAAGCTGCTGTCTTGCGGCTCGGGCGCGTACATCGTCTCCTGACGCCATGGCGCGCCAGGTCCGCCGGCCGGGCCAGCCTCCCCGCTGGCTGCGCTGGGCCCGCGTGCTCTGGGCCTCGCCCAACACCCTCATCGGCCTCGCGTTCGGCCTGCTGCTCCTGCTGGCCACCCGCGCCCGCTGGCGGCGGGTGGGCGGCACCATCGAAATCGCCGCCCTGCGCCACGCTCCCCGCCGCCGCTGGCCCTTTGCCGCCATCACCCTGGGCCACGTCATCGTCGGCACCCACGCGGGCGAGCTCGATCGCCTGAGGGCGCACGAGCAGGTGCACGTGCGCCAGTGCGAGCGTTGGGGACCGCTGTTCCTGCCGGCGTACGCGCTGGCCGGGGTGTGGCAGTGGATGCGCGGGCGGGACGCCTATTGGGACAACCCGTTCGAGGTGGAGGCTCGGCGGCGAGAGCGGGGTTGATGGGCGGGATTTGACCCTGAGCGGTCTTCCGTCCTCGATCCCTCATTTGCCGACCAGGGTTTGCCGGGCGCCGGCAGGGTCTGCCATTTGTGTCTACGACTCGCCGCTAAACTGCTCCGCAGACAGCAACCAAGACCAGTCGGGTTTGCTGTTTTTGTTATACCTGCTCATGCATCCAGCTTGATGCTGTACATGATTGATTTCAATAGGCTTTTGGAGGAGTCATGCGACTTTGTTTAACGACTGCGGCCGACGTTATCCGCTGTTTTGCGGGATATATCTAAGTTATGCCTCATGACTGAAGCGCCTCGTATATCTCCGCGTGAGGATCGACTCGACGTCTGGGTCGATGGCTCTGCTATCTGTCTCATCGCCGTAGGGTCACACGGTGATCCGCTCGACCTCGGGGAACACCAGGTCGAGGAACTCATTCAACGGCTACAAAGCTGCCTTCGCCAAGTGCAGTGCGGAGGCAACACATGAACTCAAGGCCGTGCGCGGGGGCTGCTATTGGCGGCGTGAGGCATAACACGTCCATCGAGCCGACGCCTAGCGGCGCGGCTCACGTCCAACGTTAAGCCTCATGTTCAACCGTCTGGCCTACTTCCGCGTCGTTGCCTTTGTCTCTATTGCCGCGAGCATCTTCTTTTTTGTCGGTTGGATGCTCCTTCCAGCCAAGCTCGCCAAGGACTCCGCGCAAGCATCCGTTGCATCGGC
>CALRYD010000023.1:0-65727 GCA_943372305.1 Hydrogenophaga intermedia
ACTCGCACAGCTTTCGCCACTACCCCCTCAAGATAGCGTGTCTACCAATTTCACCACGTCGGCTGGTCCGCTTGTCTGGCTCACGAGGGCTGATGTGAGCCTTGCTGACAACCCATAGAGTTTACCCTGAATCACCCCCGCTTTTCGGGCGGGGCATCGGTTTTTCCAACCGAAAGGGGCGGGTTGTTGCAGCGCAAAAAAACCAGTCCCGCTGCGGTCCGCAGGACTGGTTACTCCCCCCAGTTATTTGCCGGGAATCTGGGCTGCACCGGTACCAGCCGGTACAGCCGGCGTCGCCGTCACGGGGGCGTCGGTCGTGCCCGGAATCTGCTGTGCTGCCGGCACCGGCACGGGAGCCGCAGCACCTTCCAGGACACTGCCTGCGCTGGCCGGAGCAGTGCGCAGGTTGCCGAAGTAAGCCAGGCCCAAAGTGCTCACCAAGAACACCGCAGCCAGGACGCCCGTGGTGCGCGAGAGGAAATTGGCGCCGCCCGAGGCACCAAACAGGCTCGCCGAGCCTGCGCCACCGCCACCAAAGGCAGCGCCGGCGTCGGCACCCTTGCCGTGCTGCATGAGGATGAGTCCGATCATGGCGATGGCGGCCAGGATCTGGATGACTTGAAGAAGGGTCAGGACGAAGTTCATGGTGTCGTTCTTGATTGAAATGGGCGCTACGGCTTCAGCCTGCAGCCGCCACGATGGAAAGGAAATCGGCCGCCTTGAGCGAAGCGCCACCGATGAGGCCGCCGTCGATGTCGGGCTGGGCCAGCAAGCTGGCTGCGTTGGCCGCGTTCATGCTGCCGCCGTACAGGATGTGCACGTGCTTGGGGTTGGTGGTGGCCGCCGCCAGCTGGGCACGCAACACGGCGTGCACGGCCTGCGCCATCTCGGGCGTGGCCGTCTTGCCGGTGCCAATGGCCCACACGGGCTCGTAAGCGACGACGATTTCGGTGGTGCAGTGCGCCACCGTGTGGATCACCGCCGCCACTTGCCGCTTGACCACCGCTTCGGTGTCACCGGCTTCGCGCTCGGCCAGGGTTTCACCCACGCAGACGATCGGCGTGACACCCGCTGCCAGCGCGCGCTGCGCCTTGGCCGCGACCACGGCATCGGTCTCTCCATGGTATTGCCGGCGCTCGCTGTGGCCCACGATGGCGTAACGGCAACCGAAGTCCTTGAGCATGGACACGCTCACCTCGCCGGTGTAGGCGCCTTGCTCATGTGCAGACACGTCTTGCGCACCCCAGGCGATGGGGCTGCCTTGCAGCAGCGACTGCAACTGGGCCAGGTACGGCGCAGGCGCGCACAAGGCCACGTCGGCCGCGGGCTGACCGATACCGGCCAGCATGGCCTGGACCAGCGCCTCGTTGGCAGCGAGCCCGCCATTCATCTTCCAGTTGCCTGCGATCAGTTTTCTGCTCATGCATGTCTCCGTGAGAACCTGCGCCCTCAAGCCCAGGTCAGAACGATCTTGCCGATGTGCTGGTTGCTCTCCATCAGCACATGCGCCTCGGCTGCGCGGGCTGCATCGAATGTGCTGTGGATCACGGGTTTGACGCGACCCTGCTCCAGCAAAGGCCAGACCCGCTCGCGCAAGGCCTGCGCAATGGCGGTCTTGAAGGCCACCGGGCGCGGACGCAATGTGGATCCCGTGATGTGCAGCCGGCGGCGCAGCACCAGTCCAGCATTGAACTCTGCCTTGACGCCACCTTGCACCGCGATGATGACCAGACGGCCGTCTTCGGCCAGGCATTCGACCTCTCGCGCCACATAGCTGCCAGCCACCATGTCGAGCACGACATTGACGCCCTGCCCGTCCGTGAGCTCACGCGCCACGGCGGCAAAGTCCTGCGTCTTGTAGTTGATCGCGTGGTCGGCGCCGAGCGTCAGGCAGGCGGCGCACTTTTCGTCGCTGCCGGCCGTGGCGATCACGCGTGCACCCAGGGCTTTCGCCATCTGGATCGCGGTCACACCAATGCCACTCGTGCCGCCCTGGATCAGCAGCGATTCCCCAGGCTGCAAGCGCGCCCGGTCGAACACATTGCTCCAGACGGTGAAAAAGGTCTCGGGCAGCGAAGCGGCCTGAACGTCGTCGAAGCCGGCAGGCACCGGCAGGCATTGGCCCACGGGGGCGACGCAGTACTCCGCGTATCCGCCGCCAGCGACCAGCGCACACACGCGATCGCCCATCTTGAGACCCGCCGCGGACATCGCCGCAGCGTCGCCGGACTCGATCACGCCCGCGACCTCCAGACCCGGCAGGTCGGAAGCGCCGGGCGGTGGTGGGTAAGCACCGCTGCGTTGCAGCACATCCGGCCGGTTCACGCCCGAAGCGCGCACGCGGATCAGCACCTCCCCCGCACCCGCGACCGGCGTCGGACGCTCGGTCAGGCGCAGGACTTCGGGCGCACCGAATGCACTGATCTCAACGGCTTGCATCGCGACGCAACCGTCCGGCTTATTGCTGCTGCTGAGCGGATTGCTCGGCAGGCGCGGCGTTGCGGTCGATCAGGGCCTTCATGGACAGCTTGACGCGACCCTTTTCGTCCGTTTCCAGGACCTTGACCTTGACGATCTGGCCTTCGGACAGGTAGTCGGTGACCTTCTCGACGCGCTCGTGGGCGATCTGGCTGATGTGCAGCAGGCCGTCCTTGCCGGGCAGCAGGTTGACCAGGGCACCGAAGTCCAGGATCTTGGTGATCGGGCCTTCGTAGACCTTGCCGATTTCGACTTCGGCGGTGATCTGCTCGATGCGGCGCTTGGCTTCGTCGGCCTTGGTGGCGTCGGTCGCGGCGATGGTGATGGTGCCGTCTTCCTCGATGTTGATCTGGCAGCCGGTTTCTTCGGTCAGCGCGCGGATCACGGCGCCGCCCTTGCCGATCACGTCACGGATCTTCTCGGGGTTGATCTTCATGGTGAACAGCTTGGGCGCGAAGTTCGACACTTCGGTCTTGGCTTCGCCCATGGCTTCCTGCATCTTGCCCAGGATGTGCATGCGGGCTTCCTTGGCCTGGGCCAGTGCGACCTGCATGATTTCCTTGGTGATGCCCTGGATCTTGATGTCCATCTGCAGCGCGGTCACGCCGTTGGTGGTGCCGGCCACCTTGAAGTCCATGTCGCCCAGATGATCTTCGTCACCCAGGATGTCGGTCAGCACGGCGAAACGGTTGCCGTCCTTGATCAGGCCCATGGCAATGCCAGCCACGTGGGCCTTCATGGGCACACCGGCGTCCATCAGCGCCAGGCAGCCGCCGCAGACCGAAGCCATCGACGAGGAGCCGTTGGACTCGGTGATTTCCGAGACCACACGCATCGTGTAGGGGAACTCTTCCTTGGTCGGCAGGGCGGCAACCAGGGCACGCTTGGCCAGACGGCCGTGGCCGATTTCGCGGCGCTTGGGCGAGCCCACGCGACCGGTTTCGCCGGTGGCGAACGGAGGCATGTTGTAGTGCAGCATGAAGCGGTCTTCGTAGTCGCCCGACAGGGCGTCGATGCGCTGCGCGTCGCGGTCGGTGCCCAGGGTGGCGACCACCAGTGCCTGCGTTTCACCGCGGGTGAACAGGGCCGAGCCGTGGGTACGGGGCAGCACGCTGTTGCGGATTTCGATGCCGCGCACGGTGCGGGTGTCGCGACCGTCGATGCGGGGCTCGCCGGCCAGGATCTGACCACGCACGATCTTGGCTTCGATCTCGAACAGCAGGCCTTCGATGGCCACGCTGTCAAAGGCCACGCCTTCGGCCTTCAGGGCCGCCATCACGTCGGCATAGGCGGTGCGGCAAGCCTGGGTGCGGGCCTGCTTGTTGCGGATCTGGTAAGCGGCTTCGAGCTTGGCTTTGGCCAGGCCGTCGATCTTGGCGATCAGGGCTTCATCCTTGGCGGGTGCGGTCCAGCTCCACTCGGGCTTGCCGGCATCGCGCACCAGTTCGTTGATGGCGGCGATGGCGATGTTGCCTTGCTCGTGACCGAACACCACGGCGCCCAGCATGATCTCTTCGGACAGCTGCTGTGCTTCGGACTCGACCATCAGCACGGCGGCTTGCGTGCCCGCCACCACCAGGTCCATCTGGCTGTTCTGGCGCTCGGTCTGGCCGGGGTTCAGCACGTACTGACCGTTGATATAGCCCACGCGGGCAGCACCGATCGGGCCGTTGAACGGGATGCCGGAAATCGACAGGGCGGCCGAGGTGGCGATCAGCGCGGCGATGTCGGCGTCCACTTCCGGGTTCAGCGACACGGTGTGGATGACGACCTGCACTTCGTTGAAGAAGCCTTCGGGGAACAGCGGACGGATCGGGCGGTCGATCAGGCGGCTGGTCAGGGTTTCGAATTCGCTCGGGCGGCCTTCGCGCTTGAAGAAGCTGCCGGGGATCTTGCCGGCGGCATAGGACTTTTCAAGGTAGTCGACGGTCAGCGGGAAGAAGTCCTGGCCGGCTTTGGCTTCGGACTTGGCGACCACCGTGGCCAGCACCACGGTGCCGTCCATGTCGAGCAGCACGGCGCCGCTGGACTGGCGGGCGATTTCGCCGGTTTCCATGCGGACCGTGTGCTGGCCCCACTGGAAGGTCTTGGTGACTTTGTTGAACATGGTCATGGTTGGGCTCCTTGGATCCGCCCGGCGGTTGCAGGGCGGCTTGGCGTGCAGGTCACTGCACAAAACCCGGAAAAACCAGCCAGAACACGATGCCATTCCAGAGGTGCTGAAGCGCCGCCACCGCGGCTCAACCCCTTTGGAATGACACAGCTTCGCTCTGCGCCTGCCTCTCCGGAATCAAAAATGGGCCGCAACAAACAAAAATCGCCCGAGCCAGCGAACCAACTCAGGCGTTTTGCGTGTCACGGCAAGCTTGTCAATTTACTTGCGCAGACCCAGCTTGGCGATCAGGGCGACGTAACGGTCGGCGTCCTTGGACTTGAGGTAGTCCAGGAGCTTGCGGCGACGGCTGACCATGCGCAGCAGGCCGCGGCGGCCATGGTGGTCCTTGGCGTGCAGCTTGAAGTGGGGGGTCAGTTCGTTGATGCGAGCGGTCAGGATGGCCACTTGCACTTCGGGACTACCGGTGTCGTTGGCGGCGCGGGCGTTGTCGGCCACCACAGCGGCTTTGACGGTTTTTTCGATCATGGTGATTCCTGTCAGGTTACGTGCGACCCGCCGCAGCCAGCCCCTTGATGGGGTGCCGCAACGGGCGTGAAGGTGCCACCTGCAAAGATGGCAACCGCGAATTATAGCCCAGCGCCGCCGCCCCGTGCGTGCTGGTTCTGGTCCAGCCAGCGGCGCAGGCGCTCCACCCCTTGCACCAGACGCTGCGGGTCGCGGCTGGCAAAGCACCAGCGCAGCCAGCCAGCGGCTTCCGGTCCGAAGGCGCTGCCGGGCGCCAGGCCCAGACCGGCCTCGCGCACCAAGCGCTTGGCGGTCTGCAGGCAGTCGTCGTGGCCAGCGAGCCGGAAAAAGGCGTACATGCCACCCTTGGGGCTGGCCAGTGTCACGCCCGGCACGGCCTGCAACAGGGGCACCAGGGTGTCGCGGCAGGTCTGCAGGTGGCGCACCAGCGCGGGCGTGACCTCATCCCCCCGCTGCAGCGCCGCGGTGGCCCCGCGCTGCACGAACACGGGTGCGCAGGAGGTGTTGAACTCGATCAGCTTGCCCACCGCATGGGTCAGGCGCGCGGGCAACACCAGCCAGCCCAGGCGCCAGCCGGTCATGAGGAAGCTCTTGGAGAAGCTGTGCGCGACGATCAGCCGGTCGTCCGGCTCGGCGACATCGAGGAAGCTGGGTGCGGCGCCATTGGCCGAATCCCCTGCGAAATACAGGCGTTCGTACACCTCGTCGGCCAGGATCCAGGTGCCGGTGGCGCGGCAGTGCGCGAGGATGGCCTGCTGCTCCGGCCGGGTGAGGGTCCAGCCAGTGGGGTTGTTCGGCGCATTCAGGATCAGCAGGCGCGTGGCCGGGGTGATGGCGGCCAGCAGCGCGGGCAGGTCCAGCACCCAGGCGCCGTCGCCGGCCACCGTGAGCGGCACGGTGTGCACGCGCGCGCCCATGATCTGCGGCTGCGCCACCAGGTTGGGCCAGGCCGGCGTGACCACCACCACCTCGTCGCCCGCCTCCACCAGCGTCTGAGAGGCCAGCATGAGCCCATTGACGCCACCGGACGTGACCGCGATGCGATCGAACCATTGGTCGGTGGCCTGCTGCGGGTGCAGGCGGTGGGTGTAGCCGGCAATGGCGTGGCGCAGCTCGGGCAGACCGAGGTTGTGGGCGTAAAAGGTCTCACCCGCCTGCAGGCTGGCGACGGCCGCCTCGCGCACGAAATCGGGCGTGACCTCGTCGCTCTCACCGAACCAGAACTTGAGCACGTCGTCGCGCCCCATACCGGCGTTGGCCACTTCGCGGATGCGCGACTCTTCCAGACTCTCGACCACAGGCCGCATAAAGAAAACTCCTGTTAGGGAACAAGACCCTCTTCCCTTCCTGGGCCAGCGTGGAACCGGCGCTGTCGGGCCACCGCTGGCGCTCCCTCAGGGGGTCGCGCGCAGCGCGGCAGGGGGGTCAGCGGCTCATGTTACAGGTGTGCGGCTGCTCGGCCTGCTGGGGCGTGAGCTGGCGGATGACGCGGAAACCGTAGCCTGAGCCTTCAACGTCGAACTTCACGCCCGGCGCGCCCTGGCGGTCCATCACCGCGACCGCCAGAGGCTGCTGGAACTGGTGGTCGGCAGCGCGCATGCGGGCGGTCTGGCCGGCCAGCGTGACCTGGACCTGTTCCAGCTGGGCCGCGATGTCGGCTGCTTTCGTGGAACCGGCCTTCTCGATGGCCTGAGCCAGCGCTTCGATCATCAGCTGCATGCGCATGTGCACGTAGTCGTCGGCCGGGTTGGGGAAGCGCTGGTGGAACGACTGGTAGAAGGCTTCGGACGCTTTGCCCGGCACGTTGGGGAACCAGTCGGCCACGGCCACCACCTTGCCGATGCCGGCGTCGCCCATGGCAGCGGGTGCGCCCAGGGCGTTGCCGTAGAAGGTGTAGAAGGTGCCTTCAAAGCCCGCCTCGCGCGCGGCCTTGACCAGCAGGGTCAGGTCGTTGCCCCAGTTGCCGGTCAGCACGGCCTGGGCGCCGCTGGCCTTGATTTTGGCGGCGTAGGGCGCGAAGTCCTTGACGCGCGCCATGGGGTGCAGTTCGTCGCCGACGATCTTCACGTCCGGGCGCTGGGCGGCCAGCTGCTGGCGCGCTTCGGCCAGCACGGCCTGGCCGAAGGAATAGTCCTGCCCGATCAGGTAGATGCCCTTGAGGGACCGGTCTTCCTTGACCACGCTCATCAGCGCGCTCATGCGCATGTCGGCGTGGGCGTCGAAGCGGAAGTGCCAGTAGCTGCACTTGGCGTTGGTCAGCACCGGGTCAACCGCCGAGTAGTTGAGGAACACCACCTGGCGCGCCGGGTCACGCTCGTTGTGCTTGTTCAGCGCGTCGATCAGGCCGGCCGCGGCGGCCGACGAGTTGCCCTGGGTGACGATGGTGATGTTTTTGTCGATGGCGGAGCGCAGCGCCGACAAGGCCTCTTCGGTCTGGCCCTTGCTGTCAAAGCGCACGATCTCCAGCGGACGGTTGCCGCCTTGCGAAGCCGGCAGCTTGACGCCGCCGCGGGCGTTGACCCGTTCGGTGGCCCAGACCAGGTTGCGGAACACCGCCTCGCCGGTGTTGGCGAACGGGCCCGACAGGCCCTCGATCATGCCGATGCGGATGGGCTCGGCGTTGGGGGCGGTCTGCGCCCAGGTCGGGCCGCTCAGGACAGCGCACAGCAGGGCGGCCAGCGCGTGACGGCGCGCCTTCAAAGCAGGGAAATGCATCGTTTCAGAACTCCGTGTTGGGTGGCAACGGATCGCGGGGACCCGGCCGGATGCGTCACACAGGTGACAAAAGCCGCGCAGTGTAATTCCTAATTACAGACCCGAGACCCCACAAAAAGCAGGGTTTCAGGCGGCGGCGAGGTCGGCCAGCGGCCAGCGCGGGCGGACGTTGAAGTGGTAGCCGCCATCGGCGGAGAGATCGGCCAGGCCGGCCTGCACCCGCAGGCCAGCGGCCAGCGCGATCATGGCGCCGTTGTCGGTGCACAGGTGCAGCTCGGGGTAGTGCACGCGCACCCGGCTCAGGGCGCAGACGGCGTTGAGTTGCTGGCGCAGCAGGGCGTTGGCGCCGACGCCACCGGCCACCACCAGCCGGTTCAGGCCGGTGGACTGGAGCGCGGCCAGCGACTTCTTGACCAGCACATCCACGATGGCGGCCTGCACGCTGGCGGCCACGTCGGCTTTCTGCTGCTCGGTCAGCGGGTTGGCCAGGTGGGCCGTGGCCGGGCCGTCCGGCGAGGCATGCACCAGGCGCTTGACCTGGGTCAGCACCGCCGTCTTGAGACCGGCAAAGGAGAAGTCCAGATCACCGCTGTGCAGCAAGGGGCGCGGGAATTTGTAGCCCGTGGCGCTGCCTTGCTGGGCCAGTTTCGACAAGGCCGGCCCACCCGGGTAACCCAGGCCCAGCAGCTTGGCAGACTTGTCAAACGCCTCGCCGGCCGCGTCGTCGATGGTCTCGCCCAGCAGCTCGTAGCGCCCCACCCCGTCCACCCGCATCAGCTGGGTGTGGCCGCCCGAGACCAGCAGCGCCACGAACGGAAACTCGGGTGGATCGGCGCTCAGGAAGGGTGAGAGCAGGTGTCCCTCGAGGTGGTGCACACCCACCACCGGCTTGCCCAGCGCCATGCCTAGCGCGCAGGCCACGCCGGACCCCACCAGCAGCGCGCCGGCAAGGCCAGGACCGCGCGTGTGGGCGATGACGTCGACCGCCGACAGCGGCAGCCCCGCCTGGGCCAAGACGGCGTCGGTCAGCGGCAGCACGCGGCGGATGTGGTCGCGGCTGGCCAGCTCGGGCACCACGCCGCCGTAGGCCTGGTGCATCTCGATCTGGCTGTGCAGCGCGTGGCCCAGCAGGCGTGGCGTGGCTCTGCCACTGGCATCGACCAGGGCCACACCGGTTTCGTCGCAGGAAGATTCGAAGCCCAGGATCAGCATGGGGCGGGAGTGTACGGGGGCACGGGTCATGCCGTCGGGTCATAACTGAAAGAACCGGCCACACGCAGCCAGCCAGCGCCGGCTTTGATAGGCTGCAGCCCTCATACCCAAGACCCGAACAACATGGCCACCCCACTCACCCTGATTTCCTCGATGGCCACCAAGGCCCTGCTGGCCGACATGGTGGCCGCGTTCGCGCAGCAGCGGCCGGACATCGCCATCGCCGTCACCTCGGTGGGTGGCGTGGACGCGGCCAAGCGCGTGGTGGCCGGCGAGGCCTTCGACATCGTGACCCTGGCGTCCGACGCCATCGCCAAGCTCACCGCCAGCGGCCATGTGGTGGCCGACACGCGCGTGGACATGGTGCATTCGGCTGTGGCGGTGGCCGTGCCGGCCGGCGCTCCGGTGCCCGACATCGGCACCGAAGCCGCGCTCAAGGCCGCCGTGCTGGCCGCGCCCACGCTGGGCTATTCCACCGGGCCCAGCGGCGTGCAACTGGCCGCGCTGTTCGAGCGCTGGGGCATCGCGCAGCAGATCGCGCCGCGCATCGTCACGCCGCCACCGGGCACCTCGGTCGGTTCGCTGGTGGCCAAGGGCGAGGTGGCGCTGGGTTTCCAGCAGCTCAGCGAAATGATGGGCGTGCCCGGCATCCAGATGATCGGCGGCCTGCCCGAGGCGGTGCAGATCGTCACCACCTTCTCGGCCGCGCGCTCGTCGGTCAGCCCGCAGGCCGCGGCGGTGCGGGCGTTTCTGGATTTCGCGGCCAGCCCGGCCACCGCGAACCTCAAACAGCGGCACGGCATGCAAGCCGTCTGAATCAAGCCCCCACGCTCCGCCGCTGCGCGGGTCGCTGTCCGCATAGGCCCCGACGGCATGAATGTTGCTGCCGCTCAGGGGATGAAATCGGCTCTGAGTTTCCTGATGGCGGCCAAGCGCTGCGAGATCGCGGGCCTGCGCCAGCTGGCCCTGACCAGCGAGCTGGTCAACGCCGTGGCACGCCTGGTGCACGCCCTGCAGCGCGAGCGCGGCCTGTCCAACCTGTACCTGGCCTCGCAGGGCCAGCGCTGGGCCGTGGAACGCCGCGAGCAGGTGGAACACAGCCTGGCATTGCAGGCCGAGGTGCTGGCCTGCTTCGACCAACTGGACACCGAGGCGGCCCTGAGCGGTCACCGCGCCCGCCTGTTCGGCCGCATCGCCTACGCCCTGCAGGGCCTGACCGCCCTGCCCCGCCTGCGCGAACGGGTGCAGACCCAGGCCTGGAACGCCGCGCAGGCCACGGCGGCCTACATCCGCCTGGTCAACGCCCTGCTGGCGGTGGTGTTCGAAGCCGCCGACAGCGCCTGGGACCCGGGCATCTCGCGCCACCTGGTGGCCCTGTTCAACTTCATGCAGGGCAAGGAATTCGCGGGGCAGGAGCGCGCCGCCGGATCGGCCCTGTTCGCGGCCGGCCGTGCCCATGCCGACGGCCAGCAGCGCCTGCTGCACCTGATCGACTCGCAGGAACGCTGCCTGCAGGTGTTCACCGACTTCGCCAGCGATTCGCTGCAGCAGGTCTGGCTGCAGGCCCAGCGCCCCGACATCCTGGCCAGCCTGGAGCGGCTGCGCCGCATCCTGTGCACGGCGCCTGCCAGCGCGCCGCTGGACCCCGCGACCAGCCAGACCTGGTTCGACGCCTGCACCCGCCGCATCGACGCCATGAAGGCGGTGGAAGACGCGTTGGCCGCGGAGCTGCTGGACCTGTGCGGCCAGCGCATGCGCGCCGCCGAGGGCGACCTCGCGGCCTTCGAACGGCTGCAGGCCAGCGTCCCCAGCAGTGCGCCAGAGCCCTCTTCTGCCAGCGCCGACTTTTTTGAGGATGCGCAGGACCTGGCGCCGCCATTGCCGGTGACGCTGGCGCAGCCGGGCCAGCCCTATGGCCCGCAGGTGGAGCGCTCCATCCTGGAGCTGGTGCGCGACCAGGCCCAGCGCCTGCAGCGCATGGGCGACGAACTGGACACGGTGCGCGCCAGCCTGAGCGAGCGCAAGACCATCGAGCGCGCCAAAGGCCTGCTGATGGCGCACCGCCACCTCAGCGAAGACGCCGCGCACAAGACCATGCGCCAGATGGCCATGAACCAGAACCGGCGCCTGATCGAGGTCGCCGAGGCCGTGCTGGCCATGGCCGAGGTGCTGCCCGAACGCGCGCCGACCTGAACTCCCGGCCACTGTGCTGCGACGCACAAGAAATGTGCCTTTGCATCCCGATCCGGGCCGGTGCACCCATATGGTGCAAACCATGCGAATGCCACCCCGCGCCGCTCCCTGTTGGCATTTCCATTGAAATCAATCACTTACCACGGCGCCACGGGAAAGCCCGGCCCCTGGCACGCTACCTGCAATAGCTGTCGCAACGGGCGGGTGCCAATGGCGGTGCTCACCCGACACGTCTTCCCAGACACGGACAACGGCGTCCATTGCCCACCTGCCCCGGCGCAGGTCACGCGATGGACGCCGTTTCGTTTTTGGAACCCCGATTTTTTGACCTTGAAGGAGTTGGACATGACCACGGACAACAGCAGCAGCCTCCCCACCGCCGCCACCGCGAGCACGCCCGCCGCCGACACCGGCCGGCGCGACTTCATCAAGAAGGGCGCGGCCGCCGCCACCTTCTTCTCCACCCTGGGCCACAGCGGCGTCTGGGCCGCCGGCTCGGACGCGCCCGAGAAGGCCGAGGTCAAGATCGGCTTCATTCCCCTGACCGATTGCGCCAGCGTGGTCATGGCCGCCGAACTGGGCATCGACAAGAAGTACGGCGTGAAGATCGTCCCGACCAAGGAGGCCAGCTGGCCCGGCGTGCGCGACAAGCTGGTCAACGGCGAGCTGGACTTCGCCCACGTGCTGTACGGCCTGATCTACGGCGTGCAGATGGGCGTCGGTGGCCCGAAGAAGGACATGGCCATCCTGATGAACCTCAACCGCAACGGCCAGGCCATCACGCTGTCCAAGAAGCTGGCCGACAAGGGTGCGGTGGACGGTGCCAGCCTGGCCAAGCTGATGGCCAGCGACAAGCGCGAATACACCTTCGCCCAGACCTTCCCCACCGGCACCCACGCCATGTGGCTGTACTACTGGATGTCGGCGCACGGCATCAACCCGATGCAGGACGCCAAGGTCATCACCGTGCCGCCGCCGCAGATGGTGGCCAACATGCGCGTGGGCAACATGGACGGCTACTGCGTGGGCGAGCCCTGGAACCACCGCGCCATCCTGGACGGCATCGGCATCACCGCCACCACCACCCAGGACATCTGGAAGGACCACCCCGAGAAGGTGCTGGGCACCACGGCCGAGTTCGCCAACAAGTACCCCAACACCGCCCGCGCCGTGACGGCCGCCATCCTGGAAGCCGGCAAGTGGATCGACAGCGGCCTGTCCAACAAGAACAAGATGGCCGAGACCATCGCCCAGCGCGCCTACGTCAACACCAGCGTGGACGCGATCAACCAGCGCATCCTGGGCCGCTACCAGAACGGCCTGGGCAAGACCTGGGACGACCCGAACTTCATGAAGTTCTACGACAACGGCGCGGCCACGTTCCCCTACCTTTCCGACGGCATGTGGTTCCTCACCCAGCACAAGCGCTGGGGCCTGCTCAAGAGCCACCCCGACTACCTGGCCGTGGCCAAGGCGGTCAACCGCATCGACATCTACAAGCAGGCCGCCACCGCCAGCAAGACGCCGCTGCCCGCGTCGGACATGCGCAGCAGCAAGTTCGTGGACGGCGTGGTGTGGGACGGCAAGGACCCCGCGAAATATGCAGACAGTTTCAAAGTGAAAGCCTGATCGTTCCAACGCAAGGAGAACCCCATGGTTGCCGCTGTTTTTCATTCACCGCTGGATACGCCGGCCGCGCCAGCCGCCGGCCCCGCCCTGTCGCCTCTTGCCAAAGCCATGACCGCCTCGAAAGCCCCATCCGCCGCGTCCGAAACCGCCCAGAAGAAACCGGCGCGCGATTTCCGCGGCTTCTGGATGGCGGTGCTGCCGCCGGTGCTGGGCATGGCCCTGCTGGTGCTGGTGTGGCAGGCGATCGCTTCCACCAGCGAGAGTGGCATCCCCAAGCCCGCCGAGACCTGGGCGCAGGCGGTGCAGGTGTTCTCCGACCCGTTCTACAGCAACGGCCCGAACGACCAGGGCATCGGCTGGAACATCCTGTCTTCGCTCCAGCGCGTGGCGGTGGGCTTTGGCCTGGCCGCGCTGGTCGGCATCCCGGCGGGCTTTGCCATCGGCCGCTCGGTGTTCCTCTCACGCATGTTCAACCCGCTGATCAGCCTGCTGCGCCCGGTCTCGCCGCTGGCCTGGCTGCCCATCGGTCTGCTGGTGTTCAAGGGCGCCAACCCGGCCGCGATCTGGACCATCTTCATCTGCTCGATCTGGCCCATGGTCATCAACACCGCGGTGGGCGTGCAGCGCGTGCCGCAGGACTACATGAACGTGGCCCGCGTGCTCAACCTCAGCGAATGGAAGATCTTCACCAAGATCCTGTTCCCCGCCGTGCTGCCCTACCTGCTGACCGGCGTGCGGCTGGCGGTGGGCACCGCCTGGCTGGTGATCGTGGCGGCCGAGATGCTGACCGGCGGCGTGGGCATCGGCTTCTGGGTCTGGGACGAGTGGAACAACCTCAACGTCTCGTCCATCATCATCGCCATCTTCGTGATCGGCATCGTCGGCCTGCTGCTGGAGTTCGCGCTCATCAAGCTGGCGTCCCTGTTTACCTATGAAGAGGTGAAGGCATGAACACGAAGTACATCGACATCCAGTCCGTCGAGCAGACCTTCAAGACCAAGAAGGGCAACTTTCCGGCGCTGCGCGACATCCACCTGAGCGTGGCCAAGGGCGAGTTCGTCGCGCTGATCGGCCACTCGGGCTGCGGCAAGTCCACGCTGCTCAACCTGATCGCCGGCCTGACCACGCCCACCGAAGGCGTGCTGCTCTGCGCTGACAAGGAGATCAAAGGTCCCGGCCCCGAGCGGGCGGTGGTGTTCCAGAACCATTCCCTGCTGCCCTGGCTGACCTGCTTCGAGAACATCTACCTGGCCGTGGAGCGCGTGTTCGGCGGCAGCGAGAGCAAGGCCCAGCTCAAGCAGCGCACGAATGACGCACTGGCCTTGGTCGGCCTGACAGCCGCGGCGCAGAAGCGCCCCGGCGAAATCTCGGGCGGCATGAAGCAGCGCGTGGGCATCGCCCGCGCCCTGTCGATGGAGCCCAAGGTCCTGCTGATGGACGAGCCCTTCGGCGCCCTGGACGCCCTGACCCGGGCCAAGCTGCAGGACGAACTGCTGGAGATCGTCGCCAAGACCCACGCCACCGTGGTCATGGTCACGCACGACGTGGACGAAGCCGTGCTGCTGTCCGACAAGATCGTGATGATGACCAACGGCCCGGCCGCCACCATCGGCGAAGTGCTCAGCGTCGACCTGCCGCGTCCGCGCCACCGCGTGGCCCTGGCCGACGACCCGCAGTACCAGCATTACCGCAAGGCCGTCATCGACTTCCTCTACACGCGCCAGGCGCATGTGGAGAAGGCGGCCTGAATCTGGCCCACCCCTGCGCCGCGCCCTGCGGCGCGTCACCCCCTCAAGGGGGCGGCACTAGCGGCCTGGCAAAGCCGGTTCCGCGGTGTCTGCTGGACGGCTTCACTTCGCGCCTGCGAAGTGACCTGAACTGGAGAACCCCATGGACATGCAAGTCAACCCCAAGACCCGCCTGAAGCTCGTGATGGTCGGCAACGGCATGGCCGGTGTGCGCACGCTCGAAGAACTGCTGAAGATCGCGCCGGACCTGTACGACATCACGGTGTTCGGCGCCGAGCCGCACCCGAACTACAACCGGATCCTGCTCTCGCCCGTGCTGGCGGGCGAGCAGACCATCGACGAGATCATCCTCAACGACTGGTCCTGGTACACCGACCATGGCGTCACGCTGCACGCGGGCCACAAAGTGACCGAGGTGGACCGCGTCAAGCGCATCGTTCATTCGGTCGGCCCGAATGGCGAACAGGTATCGGCCGAATACGACCGCCTGATCATGGCGACCGGCTCCAACCCCTTCATCCTGCCCATCCCCGGCAAGGACCTGAAGGGCGTGCTGGCCTACCGCGACATCGCCGACACGCAGGCCATGATCGACGCCGCCGCGACCTACCAGCACGCCGTGGTCATCGGTGGCGGCTTGCTCGGCCTAGAGGCCGCCAACGGCCTGATGAAGCGCGGCATGCAGGTCACCGTGGTGCACGTTTCGCCCTGGCTGATGGAGCGCCAGCTGGACGACGTGGCGGGCAAGTTGCTGCAGAAGTCGCTGGAAGAACGCGGCATGCGGTTCCTGATGGGCGCCAACACCCAGGAACTGGTGGGCGGTGAGGACGGCCGCGTCCAGGCGGTGAAGTTCAAGGATGGCAGCTCCGTCCCGGCCGACCTGGTGGTGATGGCCGTGGGCATCCGCCCCAACACCGCGCTGGCCGAGTCCATGCGCCTGCACGTCAACCGCGGCATCGTGGTCAGCGACACCTTGCAAACCGTGACCGACCCGCGCATCTACGCGGTGGGCGAGTGCGCGGCGCACCGCGGCATCGCCTACGGCCTGGTGGCGCCGCTGTTCGAGCAGGGCAAGGTGCTGGCCACGCACCTGGCGGAGTTCGGCATCGGCCGCTACACCGGCTCGCTCACGTCGACCAAGCTCAAGGTCACCGGCATCGACCTGTTCTCCGCGGGCGAGTTCATGGGTGGCGAAGGCACGGAAGAGATCGTGATGAGCGACCCCTTCGGCGGCGTTTACAAGAAGCTGGTGATCAAGGACGACAAATTGGTCGGCGCCTGCCTGTACGGCGACACGGTGGACGGCAGCTGGTACTTCAAGCTGCTGCGCGAAGGCCGCACCGTCAGCGACATCCGCGACAAGCTGATGTTCGGCGAATCCAACATCGGCGACGTGGGCCACCAGGGCCACAACAAGGCCGCCGCCATGAAGGACAGCGACGAGGTCTGCGGCTGCAACGGCGTGACCAAGGGCACCATCTGCAAGGCGATCAAGGACAAGGGTCTGTTCACACTGGACGAGGTCAAGAAACACACCAAGGCCAGCGCGTCGTGCGGCTCCTGCACCGGTCTGGTGGAACAGATCCTGATGTTCACCGCTGGCGGCGACTACTCGGCCACGCCCAAGAAGAAGGCCATGTGCGGCTGCACCGAGCACAGCCACCAGGAAGTGCGCGACGCCATCTTCGCCAACAAGTACCTCACCATTGCCCAGGTGCAGAAGGGCATGGGCTGGAAGACGCCCAACGGCTGCTCCAGCTGCCGCCCCGCGCTGAACTACTACCTGATCTCCAGCTGGCCCAAAGAGGCCAAGGACGATCCGCAAAGCCGCTTCATCAACGAACGCAGCCATGCCAACATCCAGAAGGACGGCACGTATTCGGTGATTCCGCGCATGTGGGGCGGCGAGACCACGGCCGACGAGCTGCGCCGCATCGCCGACGCGGTGGACAAGTACCAGATCCCCACCGTCAAGGTCACCGGCGGCCAGCGCATCGACCTGCTGGGCGTGAAGAAGGAAGACCTGCAAGCCGTGTGGAAAGACATCGGCATGCCCAGCGGCCACGCCTACGCCAAGGCACTGCGCACCGTGAAGACCTGCGTGGGCAGCGAGTGGTGCCGCATGGGCACGCAGGACAGCACCCAGATGGGCAAGATGCTGGAACGCGCCCACTGGCGCATGTACGCGCCGCACAAGGTGAAGTACGCCGTCTCGGGCTGCCCCCGCAACTGCGCGGAAGCCGGCATCAAAGACGTCGGCATCATCGGCGTGGACAGCGGCTGGGAGATGTACATCGCCGGCAACGGCGGCATCAAGACCGAGGTGGCGCATTTTTTCGTCAAGCTCAAGACGGCCGAAGAAGTGCTGGAGTACACCGGCGCCTTCATGCAGCTCTACCGCAAGGAGGGCTGGTACCTGGAACGCACCGTGCACTACGTCAGCCGCGTGGGCCTGGACTACGTGAAGAAGCGCATCCTGGAAGACGCCGAGGGCCGCAAGGCCTTGAACGAAGAACTGCTGTTCGCACTGAACGGTGAACCCGACCCGTGGTTCGACTTCCAGGATGCGGCCGTGGACACGCGCCAGTTCGAACCGGTGGCCGTCGTCAGGGCCTGAGCGCCCGCCGGGCACCGATCACCGCATTTCGAGAGAGCCATGAACATGAGCCAATGGACCCCCATCTGCCAGGTTGAAGACATCCCCGTGCTCGGGTCGCGCCGCGTCGCGCGCGAGCAGGGTCTGGACGTCGCCATCTTCCGCAACGACCAGGACGAGGTCTTCGCCCTGCTCGACCGCTGCCCGCACAAGGGCGGCCCGTTGTCGCAAGGCATCGTGTTCGGGACGAACGTGGCCTGCCCGCTGCACAACTGGACCATTGGTCTGTGCGATGGCCAGGCGTCGGCGCCCGACGAAGGTTGCACGCCCAAGTTCAGCGTGAAGGTGGAAAACGGCCAGGTGTTCCTGGACGCCACGCAGCTCGCGTCGCACGCGACCGATCTGGAGCGCCCGATCGCAGGCCCCGCCCGCCGCGCTGTGAAAGCCTGAACGCCATGACCGAAACCCGCTCCACCTGCCCCTACTGCGGCGTCGGCTGCGGGGTGCTCATCCAGAGCGAGGACGGCCAGATCACCGGTGTGCGCGGCGATCCGGACCACCCGGCCAACCTCGGCAAGCTCTGCACCAAGGGCAGCACGTTGCACCTGACGGCTTCGCCGGCGATCACGCGCCAGACCCGGCTGCTGCAACCCATGCAGCGGCTTCAGCGCGGCCAGGCGCCGGTGGCCATCGCCTGGGACGCGGCCCTGGACCAGGTGGCCGGCGCGTTCGGCCGCATCGTGCGCGAGCACGGCCCCGACGCGGTGGGCCTGTACCTCAGCGGCCAGCTGTTGACCGAGGACTATTACGTCTTCAACAAGCTGGCCAAGGGCCTGATCGGCACCAACAACGTCGACACCAACTCGCGCCTGTGCATGAGCAGCGCGGTGGCCGGCTACAAGCTCACCCTGGGTGCCGACGCGCCGCCCGCCTGCTACGACGACGTGGACCACGCGCAGTGTCTGTTCATCGTCGGCAGCAACGCCGCCTTCGCCCACCCCGTGCTGTTCCGCCGCATCGAGGTCGCGAAACAGAAGAACCCGGGCATGAAGGTCATCGTGGCCGACCCGCGCCGCACCGACACCGCCGAGCTGGCCGACCTCTACCTGCCGCTGCAGCCCGGAACCGACGTGATGCTGTTCCACGGCCTGCTGCACACCATGCTGTGGGAAGGCTGGGTCGACCAGGGCTACATCGCGGCCCACACCAACGGCTTCGATGCGCTGAAGGCACTCGTGCGCGACTGCACCCCCGACCTGGTGGCGCAGACCTGCGGCCTGACGAAGGAAGACCTGTTCACCGCAGCCAAGTGGTTCGCTGGCCTCGACGGCCAGGGGTTCGCGCATCGCCAGCCCACGCTCAGCCTCTATTGCCAGGGCCTGAACCAGAGCAGCAGTGGCACCGCCAAGAACGCCACCCTGATCAACCTGCACCTGGCCACCGGCCAGATCGGCAAGCCCGGCGCCGGCCCCTTCAGCCTGACCGGCCAGCCCAACGCCATGGGCGGGCGCGAGGTCGGCGGTCTGGCCAATCTGCTCTCGGCCCACCGCGACCTGGCCAACCCCGCGCACCGAGCCGAAGTGGCCGCGCTCTGGGGTGTGAACGACGTGCCGTCGAAACCCGGCAAAACCGCGGTGGAAATGTTCCAGGCCGCGGCCGACGGCGAGATCAAGGCCCTGTGGATCGCGTGCACCAACCCGGCGCAGTCCATGCCCGACCAAGCCACGGTGCGCCGCGCCCTGCAGCGTGCCGAGTTCGTGGTGGTGCAGGAAGCCTTCGCCACCGCCGCCACCTGCGACTTCGCCGACATCCTGCTGCCCGCCACCACCTGGGGCGAGAAGGACGGCACGGTCACCAACAGCGAACGTCGCATCAGCCGCGTGCGCGCCGCCGTGCCGTCCGCCGGTGAGGCACGGCACGACTGGCGCATCGCGGTGGATGTGGCGCAGCGACTGGAAAAACTGCTGCCCAGCCGCGGAGCAAACGGGGTCAGATCCGAATTCCGGACGACACAGTCCGAGGCATCCAACCATGTCGATCGAAATTCGGCTCTGACCCCGGTTGCGGGTCAGCCGGAGAGCGCCCTTTTCCCCTACCAAACCCCAGAACAGATCTGGAACGAGCACCGCGAATCGACCCGTGGCCGCGACCTCGACATCACCGGCCTGAGTTACGCCATGCTGGAGTCACAAGGCCCGCAACAGTGGCCCCTGCGCGAAGGCCAGGCAACGGGCCAGCAACGTCTCTACGAAGACGGCCGCTTCCCCACCGCCGACGGCAAGGCCCGCTTCGCCGCCCTGCCCTACCGGCCCACGGCCGAGCAGCGCGAGTCGCGCTTTCCCTTCGCACTGACCACCGGCCGCCTGCGCGACCACTGGCACGGCATGACACGCACCGGCACCCTGGGCCGCCTGTTCGGCCATGTGGCGGAACCCGCTGTGCAGATGAACCCGCAGGACATGGAGCGCCGCGGTCTGAAAGACGGCGAGCTGGTGCAGGTGACGAGCAAGCGTGGCGCCATCGTGCTGCTGGTGCAGGGCTCGCGCACGATCCAGCCCACGCAGGCCTTCATCGCCATGCACTGGGGCCCCGAATACCTGAGCGGCCGCAGCAGCCAGGGCGAGCCGCTCGCGGGGGTCAACGCCCTCACGACCTCGGCGTATTGCCCGACGTCCAAGCAGCCCGAACTCAAGCACGCGGCCGTCAAGATCCTCAAAGCCAATCTGCCCTGGACCCTGCTGGGCGTGGCCTGGCTGCCCGAGGCGTCGGCGCTGACGGCCTTGAACGAACTGCGCTCGCTCATGCCGTCCTTCGATTTCGCGGCCTGCGTGCCCTTTGGCCGCGAACGCACCGGGGTGTTGTTCCGCGCCGCTTGCCGGGAGGCACCGGACGCGATGGTGGTGGACCGCATCGAAGCCCTGCTGAGCCTGAACACGGCCGACACGCTGCGCTACGACGACAAGCGCCGCCAGCAGCGCCGCAGCGCGCGGCTGCAGCGCGAGGGGGAGGCCACTACGCTCGACGCCTTCCTGCTGGCCGGTGACACCAGCGCCGAGTCCTGGATCAGGACCCTGCTGCAGGATGAATTGCCCGCCGGCCGCTACGGCCGACTGCTGCTGATGCCCGGCGCCTCGGCCCCGGTGGCGGTGGTCGCGAAAAGTCCCCAGGTCTGCACCTGCTTCAACGTTGGCGAGGACGCGATCCGCACCGCCCTGCCCCGCTGCGCCGGCAGCGACGACCAGCGCCTGGCGCAACTGCAGGGCCAGTTGCGCTGCGGCACCAACTGCGGCTCCTGTATTCCCGAGCTTCGGCGCCTGGTCAAAACCGTGCCGGCCGCGCTGGTAACCATATAACCCGGAGTCATCTGACCTCGCGGACAATGGCGGCCCATGAGCATCAGCCAGTACATCAAAGAGATCGGCCGCGGCAAGGACGGCGCACGTTCCCTCAGGCGTGAGCAGGCCACCGACCTGTTCGGCCAGGTGCTGGACGGCGCGGTGACCGATCTGGAAATCGGCGGCTTCTGCCTGGCCATGCGCATCAAGGGCGAAACGCCCGACGAGATGGCCGGCTTTCTGGACGCGACGCACGCCCGCCTGCAGCGCGCACCCGACAACGGACTCACCACCGTGGTGCTGCCCAGCTACAACGGTGCGCGCAAGCTGCCGGTGCTCACGCCCTTGCTGGCACTGCTGCTGGCGCGGGAAGGCGCGGCGGTGCTGGTGCACGGCACCGCGACCGAAGACAAGCGTGTGACCAGCGAAGCGGTGTTCGCTGCACTGGGGCAGTCGGCTGCCACAGTGGTGCCCGCCCTGTCAGGCGGCGAATGCACCTTCGTCCCGACCGAGGCACTGCTCCCCGGCCTCAAACGCCTGCTGGACGTGCGCCGCGTGGTCGGCCTGCGCAACCCGGCGCACAGCCTGGTCAAGCTCATGAACCCCTGCGAAGGCCGCGCCCTCATCGTCGGCAGCTACACCCACCCGGAATACGCGGTGTCCATGGCCGACACGTTTGCCCTGGTCGGTGCGCACGCCCTGCTGCTGCGCGGCACCGAAGGCGAACCGGTGGCCGACGCCCGGCGCACGCCGCAGATGGACGCCTTCCGCGACGGCCAGCGCCACCTGCTGCAAGCCGCGCAGGAAGGCTCGCTGGCCGCCCTGCCCGACCTGCCCAAAGACATCTCGGCCCACGCCACCGCCGCCTACATCCGCGACGTGCTCGACGGCCGCCTGCCCGTGCCCGCCCCGATCGCCCTGCAAGTGGCACACATCCTGCAAGAAGTCTCTCGCCCCGCCACCACAGAGACAAACCGCCCCACAGCGGTCAGCGCACCATGAACATGCCCGTCACCGTCATCCACGCTCACAGCCAGTTCCACCCCGGCACCGTCACCCTCGTGGGCGCCGGCCCCGGCGACCCGGAGCTGCTGACCCTCAAAGCCGCCAAAGCCATCGCCGCCGCGACCGTGCTGCTGGTGGACGACCTGGTGAGCGACGGCGTGCTGGCCCACGCATCGCCCACCGCGCGCATCGTGCACGTGGGCAAACGCGGCGGATGCAAGAGCACGCCGCAAGCCTTCATCGAGAAGCTGATGATCATGGCCGCGCGCGAAGGCGAAGTGGTGGTGCGCCTCAAGGGCGGCGACCCCTTCATCTTCGGCCGCGGGGGTGAAGAGGTCGAACACCTGCGCGCGCAGGGCATCGAGGTGCAGGTGCTCAACGGCATCACGGCGGGCTTGGCCGGGCTGACCTCGCTGGGCGCGCCGCTCACCCACCGCGACCACGCGCACGGGGTCGTGTTCGTCACCGGCCACGCGAAGCCCGGTGACAGCGGTACCGACTGGCAGCAGTTGGCGGCCACCGCACGCGACGCCAAGCTCACCCTCGTCATCTACATGGGCGTCTCCAGTGCCACACAAATCCAGGCCGACCTGCTCACCGGCCTGCCCGCCAGCACGCCACTGGCCATCGTCCAGCACGCCAGCCTGCCCCAGCAGCGCCACGCGATCTGCACCCTGGGCACGCTCACCGACACACTGGCCGCCGAAGGCCTGGGCAGCCCGTCGGTGATCGTGGTCGGCGATGTGGTGCGCGGCATCGCGGCCGCGGCGCTGCCCTCGGCACAACGCCACGCGGCCTGACGCAACGGCTGGCCCGCCTACACTGCGGGCCATGCAAAGTTTTGACGTGGTGGTGGTCGGCGCGGGAGCGGCCGGCCTTTTTTGTGCGGGCATCGCGGGACAGCGCGGCCTGAAGGTGCTGCTGCTGGACCACAGCGAGAAGGTGGCCGAGAAGGTGCGCATCTCCGGCGGTGGCCGGGCCAACTTCACCAACCGCGACATCGATGTGCGCCAGCCGCACAAGCACTTCGTCGGCGAGAACCCCCACTTCTGCCGATCGGCGCTCTCGCGCTACACGCCGGCCGACTTCATCGCGCTGCTGCAGCAACACGGCATCCCCTTCCACGAAAAGCACAAAGGCCAGCTCTTCTGCGACCGCTCGGCTGGCGACCTGATCGACATGCTGCTGGCCGAATGCGCGGCGGGCGGCGTGACACGCTGGCAGCCCTGCGGCGTGAAAGACGTGCGCGTGATGGCCGACGGCGGCTACGAACTGGACACCGACCGGGGCCTGGTGCAGGCGCGCAAGGTCGTCATTGCCACCGGTGGCCTGTCGATCCCGGCCATCGGCGCGACCGACTTCGGCTTCCGGGTGGCCCAACAGTTCGGCCTGCGCACCGTGGAACCGCGCCCCGGCCTGGTGCCGCTGACCTTTGACGGCGCGGGCTGGGCACCTTACGCGGGCCTCGCCGGCCTGGCCCTGCCGGTGCTGATCGAGACCGGCGACAAGAAAAACAAAACCGTCTTCGCCGAAGACCTGCTGTTCACCCACCGCGGCCTGTCGGGCCCGGCGGTGCTGCAGATCTCCAGTTACTGGAAACCGGGCACGCCGATCCGCATCAACCTTGCGCCCGAGGTGGACTTGCCGGCCTCGCTGGCCGACGCCAAACAGCGCTCGCGCAAGCTCCTGGTCAACGAACTGGCGTAGTGGGTGCCCAGCCGCCTGGCCGAGGCCTGGGTCGAGCAAGACAAGGAATGGCAGCGCCCGGTGGCCGAATGCAGCGACAAGGCGCTGGCACGGCTGGCCGAGCGCCTCTCGCGCTGGGAACTGGTGCCCACCGGCACCGAGGGCTACAAGAAGGCCGAGGTGACGTTGGGTGGCGTGGACACGCGCGATCTCTCTTCGCAGACCCTGGAATCGAAGCAGCCCGGCCTGTACTTCATTGGCGAGGTGGTGGACGTGACCGGCTGGCTGGGCGGCTACAACTTCCAGTGGGCCTGGGCCAGTGCCCACGCGTGCGCAACAGCACTCTCAGAACACAAAACGGTTTGAAGTCTCCCCCTGGACGGTTTCCAAGCCGGCAAAAAGCTGGCAAACCGGTTGGACAAGGCTATAATCCAAAGCTTTGCTGGCAGACCCCCGTCGGCCAATACTAGTTAACAGACGGGGGAACTTTGCAGAAACGATGCCTGGGCCCGATCTTCCCGTTCATCCTCTTTCTGTGCATTCTGGAATCTTTCCTTCAATGACGACCATCCGTGTTAAAGACAACGAGCCGTTCGACGTCGCTCTGCGTCGCTTCAAGCGCACCATCGAAAAACTGGGTCTGCTGACCGACCTGCGCGCCCGCGAGTTCTACGAAAAGCCGACCGCCGAGCGCAAGCGCAAGAAGGCCGCCGCCGTCAAGCGCCACTACAAGCGCGTGCGCTCGATGCAGCTGCCCAAGAAGCTGTACTGATTATTCAGTCGCTTCGGAAAAAACCCGCTCAGGACGCTGCAGCGGGTTTTTTTACGCCTGTGCGGCCCGGGTCAGGCGGTTTTTCAGGGCGCCAGCCGCCTCGGCCAGCGCCGCTTCCAGTACCGCCCGCAGCGGGTGTTCGGTGCGCCAGCTGGGGCGGATCAGCGCCACATGGAACGGGATGCTCACGCTCAGCGGCTTCACGACCAAACCTTCCCCGGCCAGCTCCAGCGCCGTCAGCGGGTTGACGATGCCCAGCCCCAGCCCCTGGCGCACCAGGGCGCAGACCGAGACCGCGCTCGGCGTCTCCAGGCGCAGGTCACGCGTCACGCCCGCCGCGGCGAACAGGGCGTCCACCTGCTGCCGGTACGGGTCGGCGGGCGCGAAGCTGATGAAGGACTGGCCCGCGAAGTCGCCCGGCACCAGCACCGGCTTGTGTGCCAGCGCGTGTCCGGCTGGCAGCACCGCCACCTCGTCGGCCACCAGCAGCGTGGTCAGCGTGCAGGCGGCCGGCGCCTCGTGACGCTCAGAGAGGCCCAGGTCGAACCGCTGCTCCGACAGCGCCGCCTCCAGCTGGGGCGACTCGATCGGCGTCAGCCCCACCGCCGCCTCCGGCTGCTGCAGGGCAAAACGCCGGATCGCGTCGGGCAGCAGGGCGTGCGACAACGCAGGCAGGCAGGCCAGCTGCAGCCGACCGTGGGCGTAGCCCTTGAGCGCGACAGCCGTGGCGGCGATGCGTTCCAGCCCCACATACGACTGCTCCACCTCTTCCATCAGCGCCAGCGCCCGCACCGTGGGCTTGAGCCGGCCCTTGATCCGCTCGAACAGCGCAAAACCCAGCACCTGCTCCAGCCGTGCCAGCTCGCGGCTGACGGTAGGCTGCGAGGTGTGCAGCAGCTCGGCCGCGCGGGTGACGTGGCCGGTGCCCATGACGGCGCGGAAGAAGTCGATCTGGCGGTGGCTCAGTTTCATATCAAAGGTGAATTGATGCCGAATTATCTGGCATTGCTCAATATGACCGGAACCGGGATCATCCGTGTCCATGAACCCTTTTTCCGACACCCTGCTCCAGTCCCTCGCCCGCCAGCACGGCACCCCGCTGTGGGTCTACGACGCCGCCACCATCCGCGCCCGCATTGCCGAGCTGCGCGCCTTTGACACCGTCCGCTTTGCCCAGAAAGCCAACTCCAACATCCACCTGCTGCGCCTGATGCGCGAGCAGGGCGTGGTGGTCGATGCGGTCTCGCGCGGCGAGATCCTGCGCGCGATGGCCGCTGGCTTCACCGCTGAAGTGAATGACCAGGGCGCCTCGGGCATCGTCTTCACCGCCGACCTGTTCGACCACGCCACCCTGGCCACGGTGGTCGAACACCGCGTGCCGGTCAACGCCGGCTCCATCGACATGCTGCACCAGCTGGGCGCGGTCTCGCCCGGCCACCCGGTGTGGCTGCGCATCAACCCCGGTTTCGGCCACGGCCACAGCAACAAGACCAACACCGGCGGCGAGCACAGCAAGCACGGCATCTGGCACGCCGAGCTGGAAGACGCGCTGGCGGCCGCGAAGCAGCACGGCCTGCAGCTGGTCGGCCTGCACATGCACATCGGCTCCGGCGTGGACTACGCGCACCTGCAGGAGGTCTGCCAGGCCATGGTGCAGCTCGTGAAGCGCGCTGGCTCGGACCTGCAGGCCATCTCGGCCGGCGGCGGTTTGTCCATTCCATACCGCGACGGCGAGCCGCGCATCGACACCGCCCACTACTTCAGCCTGTGGGACGACGCCCGCCGCAGCATCGCCGCCCACCTGGGCCACCCCGTGCACCTGGAGCTTGAACCCGGCCGCTTCCTGGTGGCCGAGGCCGGCGTGCTGGTGACCGAGGTGCGTGCGACCAAGCCTATGGGGGCCAACCGCTTCACCCTGGTCGACGCCGGTTTCTCAGACCTGATGCGCCCTTCGATGTACGGCGCGTACCACGGCATGAGTCTGATCCCGGCCGATGCCACGCCGCGAGCGACGGTGGACACCGTGGTGGCCGGTCCGCTTTGCGAGTCGGGCGACGTCTTCACCCAGGCCGAAGGCGGCGTGGTGCTGACGCGCGCACTGCCACAGGCACATGTGGGCGACCTGCTGGTGCTGCACGACGCCGGGGCCTACGGCGCGTCCATGTCCAGCAACTACAACAGTCGCCCGCTGGCGGCCGAGGTGCTGGTGGACGGCGACAACCACCGCCTGATCCGCCGCCGCCAGACGGTGGACGAGCTGCTCGCCCTCGAACAGGTCTGAGAAAATCGACGGTTTCCCAGAACTCTCACGAGAGAACACCATGAGCCTCAAAGAACAGATCACCGAAGACATGAAGGCCGCGATGCGCGCCAAGGACAGCGAGCGCCTGGGCACTATCCGCCTGCTGACGGCTGCGATGAAGCAGAAGGAAGTGGACGAGCGCGTCGAACTGGACGATGCGATGGTTGTGGCCATCGTCGACAAGCTCATCAAGCAGCGCAAGGACAGCATCGAAGCCTTCACCAAGGCCGACCGCATGGACCTGGCCGACAAGGAAAGCGCCGAGATGAAGGTGCTGCAGGCCTACCTGCCGGCGCGCCTGTCGGCCGACGAGGTGGCAGCCGAAGTCAAGGCCATCGTCGCCGAGCTGGGCGCCAAGGGCCCGGGCGACATGGGCAAGGTCATGGGCGCGGTCAAGGCCAAGCTGGCCGGCAAGGCCGACATGGGCCAGGTCTCGGCCGCCGTGAAGGCCTCGCTCGCAGGCTGACGAAATCCTGAATTCGTGATGCGGTTTCAGGGTAAACCGCGTCACACCGGCCTCATCGCAGTTCCTACACTCGCGGCACTTCCTGGAGGCCGCATGCGTTGTTCCCGCTTTCATCTGTACTGGGCCCTCGGGCTGTGCGCCACGCTGGTGGCGACAACGGTGCAGGCCCAGACCGCACAGCCGGTCCGCATCGGCGTCATCGGGCCGTTCAGCGGCCCCTCATCCGATTTCGGCAACCCCATGCTGCACGGCGTGCAGCTGGCGGTGGACGAGATCAACGCGGTCGGCGGCTACCTGGGGCGGCCCCTGGAACTGGTGATCAAGGACGACCAGGGCAACCCGGACGTGGGCCTCAAGGGCTCACAGGAACTGGCTTCGGCCGGCGTGATCGCCACCATCGGTTTCTGCAATACCGGCGTGGCGGCCAAATCGCTGGACGTGTACCAGAACGGTCAGTTGCCGCTGATCATCCCCTGCGCGACCGGCACCCCGCTCACCGCGAAGTTTCCTGCACCGCAGAGCTACATCTTCCGCACCTCGGCCCGCGACGCCATCCAGGCGCCCTTTGTGGTCGAGGACCTGGTCAAACGCGGCTGGACCAAGGTGGCGATATTTGCCGACACCACCGGTTATGGCGAGGCCGGGCTGAAGGACGCAGAAGCAGCCCTGGCCGCCAAGCAACTCAAGCCGGTCCACGTCGCCCGCTTCGGGCTGGGTGTGAAGGACCTGGGCAAGGAGCTGGCCGCAGCCCGGGACGCCGGTGCCAACGTGGTGTTCAGCTACACCGTGGGCCCCGAGAGCGCCGTCATCGCCAACAGCAAGCGCGATCTCAAATGGGATGTGCCGCAGGTGGGCGCCTGGCCGCTGTCCTTCCCCTTCTTCATCAACGGCGCCAAGGCCGCGGCCGACGGCGCGCTGATGGCCCAGACTTTCATCGCCGAGCCCAGCAACGAGCGGCGTGCCGCCTTCCTGACCGCCTACAACCGCAAATACAAGCAGAAGATCGCTGTGCCCATGGCGGCCGCGCAGTCCTACGACACGACCTACCTGCTGACGTATGCGATGTTTTCGATCCGGGACGGCAAATTCACCGGGCCTGCTGTCAAGGCCGCGCTGGAGAACATTCCCCGGGTGTACTACGGCGTCGTCGCCACGTACGACAAGCCCTTCAGCGTCAATGACAAGGACGCCGTCACACCCAACATGCTGGTGATGGGCAAGGTCAAGAGCGGCGCGGTGACCTTCGCTTACCCCGAAGACGCTCGCCGCAACTTGTTCGTGCAGCGCAAGCAGTGAACACCCCCTGCGCCGCCTGCGGCGTCTTCCCCCCCTCTCCTGCGGGAGGGGGGACGCGCCCTGTGGCCCGGCTGAGCCGGTTCCACGGGCGCCCTGGACGAGACTGCCTCAGCTGCCTGCGACTTTCATCCGGTTGACCAGGATGGAGCCCACCGTCTTGGCACCGTAGTTGTAGGCATCGGCGCCCACGGCCTCTAGCCCCAAGAACATGTCCTTGAGGTTGCCGGCGATGGTGATCTCGTGCACCGGGTAGGCGATCTCGCCGTTTTCCACCCAGTAGCCCGACGCGCCACGCGAATAGTCGCCGGTCACGTAGTTCACGCCCTGGCCCATGAGCTCGGTGACGAACAGGCCACGACCGAGCTTCTTCAGCATGGCTTTGAGGTCGTCGCCCGGCTGGGTCAGGCGGCTGGTCAGGGTGAGGTTGTGCGAACCGCCAGCGTTGCCCGTGGTGCGCATGCCCAGCTTGCGCGCCGAGTAGGTGGACAGGAAGTAGCCCAGCACCTTGCCGGCGCTGAGCACTTTGCGCTGTTGCGTGCGCACGCCTTCGTCGTCGAACGGCGCGCTGCCCTTGCCGTTGACCACGTGAGGGTCTTCCACGATGTCCAGGTGCTTGGCCATCACCCGCTTGCCCAGGCTGTCGTTCAGGAAGGTGGTCTTGCGGTACAGCGCACCGCCGCTGGTGGCCTGCACGTAGGCGCCCAGCAGGCCCGCGGCCAGGGGCGACTCGAACAACACCGGGCATTCGGTGGTGGCGATCTTGCGGCCGTTCAGGCGCGCCAATGCGCGCTCGGCGGCGTAGCGGCCAATCGCCTGCGGGCTGGCCAGGTCGCCCGGCGAGCGCTGCGAGCTGTACCAGTGGTCGCGTTCCATGTGCGCACCCTTGCCGGCGATGGGTGCCACCGACAGGCTGTGGCGCGAGCTGGCGTAACCACCGCTGAAGATGCCCGGTCGGCCGCGTTCGCCGCCCCGCAGGTGGGCCGCGAAAAAGTGCGATTGCTGCGCCGACACACCCGCGCCTTCGCTGTTGCTGATCTTCTTGCTGGTCGCAAACGCCGCGTTTTCGCACGCCAGCGCCAGTTCGACCGCTTGCTCGGACGTGAGCGCCCAGGGGTGGAAGAGGTCCAGGTCGGGGTAGCTGTCGGCGATGTCCTGCGCATCGGGCAGGCCGGCGGCCGGATCCTCGGCTGTGAAGCGGGCGATGTCGTAGGCCGCCTGCACCGTCTGGCGGATGGCCGCGGTTGAAAAGTCCGAGGTGGATGCATTGCCGCGGCGCTGCCCCAGGTAAACGGTGATGCCCAGCGACTTGTCGCGGTTGCGCTCGACGTTCTCCAGCTCGCCCTTGCGCACCGAGACGCTCAGACCGGCGCCTTCGGAGACCTCGACCCCAGCGTCGACAGCGCCCAGCTGCCGGGCATGACCCAGGGCCAGATCGGCCAATTCTTCGAATCGGCTGCGCGCGTACTGGAAGCCGGGCAAGGGCTGGTCGGCGTTCGCAGGGGCGGGGGAAGGAGCACGTGCAGGGGTGGATGCGGGGTTTTTCATGTCGGCGGCTATGATACCGGCCGGTTCATTCACACCCCTCATCCCCCGCAACACCCCTACACGCCACGCCGCTGGACCGACCGTCCAGGCCAGCCAGGAACCGGCTCTGCCGGGCCGCAGCTGGCGCCCCCTTGAGGGGAAGACGCAGCAGGCGGCGCAGGGGTGACCTATTTTCATGTCCCGCAAACCCACCAAAGGCTATTACGTCCGCGGCCATTTCGTTGCCGAAGGCAGCGAGCTGGACCAGGAACTCAAGCGAGAACTCAAGGGTTCGGTCGACATGAGCAAGACCGACCTGAAAAAGCACAGCGACCACCTGCAGGCGCTGGGCGAGAGCCTGCTGACCCTGCGGCGCGACCTGATGGCACAGCTGCGCGAGCAGCACGAAGACATCAGCGACAAGCTGATCGATGCCCTGGTCGAGGCCAAGCGCATCACCAACTTCGAGGGCAAGCGCCGCCAGATGCAGTTCATCGGCAAGCTGATGCGCAAGCTCGATGACGGGACCATCGCCGCCATCGAAGCCGCGCTGGAAGAGCAGCGCAAGCCGTCGGCCCAGGCCACACTGGCCCTGCACCAGGCCGAGCTGTGGCGCGACCGCCTGATCGCCGACGACGACGCTCTCAACACCTGGCTGCAGTCCGCGCCCGACACCGACGTGCAACAGCTGCGCACCCTGATCCGCCAGGCCCGCAAGGACGCCCAGGCCGTGACCGAGCGCCCGGGCGAAGCCCAGCGCCACGGCAAGGCCTACCGCGACATTTTCCAGATCGTGCGCACCGCGCTGTCGCGCGACGACGACGCACCCGACACCGCAGCCGACGCGGAGGACGACCATGAGTGAAACCTTCGATCCGGTGCGCATCGGCATCGTCTCCATCAGCGACCGCGCCAGCAGCGGCGTGTACGAAGACAAAGGCCTGCCCGCGCTCAAGGCGTGGCTGGGCCAGGCGCTGAAGAACCCCATCACGTTTGAAGAACGGCTGATCCCGGACGAACAGGCCACCATCAGCGACACCCTGATCCAGCTGGTGGATGCCGGTTGTGCGCTGGTGCTGACCACCGGCGGCACCGGCCCTGCCAAGCGCGACGTCACGCCCGAGGCCACGCTGGCCGTGGCCCACAAGGAAATGCCCGGTTTCGGCGAACAGATGCGCCAGATCAGCCTGGCCTTCGTGCCCACCGCCATCCTCTCGCGTCAGGTGGCGGTGATCCGCGACAACAGCCTGATCATCAACCTGCCCGGCCAGCCCAAGGCGATCGCCGAGACGCTCGAAGGTGCGAAAAATCCCGACGGCACGCCCAGGGTCAACGGCATCTTCGCCGCCGTGCCCTACTGCATCGACCTGATCGGCGGGCCGTACCTGGAAACCCATGACGAGGTCATCAAGGCATGGCGCCCCAAGACCGCCGTCCGCCCCGCCCGCTGACCGCATCCCCGAAGACACCATGAACATCACCAAAGACACCGTCGTCACCCTCACCTTCCGCGCCAACGATGCGCAGGGCAAGCTGCTGGAAGACGGCAAAACCCCGCGCAGTTACCTGCACGGCGGCTACGGCAACACCCTGCCCGGCATCGAGCAGGCGCTGGAAGGCCAGACCGCCGGTTTCCAGACCACCGTGAAGCTGGCACCGGCCGACGCGTTCGGCGAGCGCGACGAGACCCTGGTCACCACCATCCCCAAGAGCGAATTCCCGCCCGGCGTGAAGGTCGGCGGACAGCTCGAAGGGCACGACGAACAAGGTCGGCACGCGGTGTTCACGGTCATGAAGATCAAGGGCGATACGGTGCACCTGGACGGCAACCACCCGCTGGCCGGTCAGACGCTGACGTTCCAGCTCAAGGTGCTGGAAGTCAAGGCTGCATCAGCCGAAGAGATCGCCCACGGCCACGCCCACGGCGCGCACGGGCATCACCATTGACCCACTCCCGCGCCACCTTCGGCGGCGCGGGAGTGTTCCTACTTGCCCACCAGCTGGTTAAGCTTGTCGGCTTCGAAGCTCTCCTCGCGCGCGGCGTCGTCGGGCACGCAGTCGCCGCCGCGCTGCTCGCAGGCGAGCTTCTCGATGGCCGCCCACAGCAGGGCGATCTGGTGTTCCTGGCTGCCGGTCTTGTCGATCAGCCCCCGCATGGCCTGTGAGAGCGGATCGTCTTCCTGCGTGATGCCGTAGGCCTGAAACTTGGGCAAGGCCTCGGTCACGTCGGCGCTCTCGCCGGTCTTGCTGGGGATGATGCGGGCCGGGATGCCGACCGCCGTGGCACCCGCGGGCACCGGCTTGATCACCACCGCGTTGCTGCCGATCTTGGCACCGTCACCCACCTCGAAGCCACCCAGCACCTTGGCGCCAGCGCTGACCACCACGTTCTTGCCGAGCGTGGGGTGGCGCTTGGCGCCCTTGTAGAGCGAGGTGCCGCCGAGCGTGACGCCCTGGTAGATGGTGCAGCCATCGCCGATTTCGGCGGTCTCGCCCACCACCACACCCATGGCGTGGTCGAAGAACACCCGCTCGCCCAGCTTGGCACCGGGGTGGATCTCGATGCCGGTGAGAAAGCGTGCGATGTGCGAGATGAACCGCCCCGGCCACTTGAAGCCGTGCGTCCAGCACCAGTGGGCCGGGCGGTGCAGCCAGACAGCGTGCAGGCCCGAGTAACAGGTGATCACTTCCCAGGTGCTGCGCGCGGCGGGGTCGCGCTCGAGGATGCACTGGATGTCGGATCGGATGCGGGCGAACATGGGGAACCTGATCTTGTTGTAGGTCGGCCAGTCTAGCGTCTGGCTTTTTCCGCGGTCTGCAGCATGGCCTTGGCAACACCACGCAGGATGTGGATTTCCTCTTCGGTCGGCACCGCCCGGTTGAACAGCGCATTCAGGCGCGGCATCAGCTTTTTGGGCGCATCAGGATCGAGGAAGTCCACCGCCACCAGGGCACGTTCGAGGTGTTCCAGCATGCCAGCCACGGCTTTCGCGTCAGCGGCGGGCCGTTCGGGTGCCGACGGTGTGACCGCAAAACCACCGAGCGCCTGGCGCCAGTCGTAGGCGACCAACTGCACGGCAGCGGCCAGGTTCAGCGAGCCGAACAACGGGTTCGTCGGGATCGAGAGGCAAGCGTGGCTGCGGTACACGTCCTCGTTCTTCATGCCGAAGCGCTCCGACCCGAACAGGAAGGCCACGCCTTCGGGCTGCACGGCATCGGGCGCAGCGGCATCGGCCAGCAGGCGGCTGAAGTGTTCGCGCGGCGCGCGCGTGGGCGGCCCGAAGTCGCGCGGCGTCATGGCGGTTGCGCACAGGTGGCTCACACCGTCCAGCGCTTCGTCCAGCGTGTCGACCACGCGGGCCCGGTCCAGCACATCGTTGGCGCCGCTGGCGCGCTGGATGGTCTCTTCCTTGCGCAGCACGTTCTTCCAGCGCGGGTTGACCAGCACCAAATCGTCAAAGCCCATGACCTTCAGGGCGCGGGCGGCACCGCCCACGTTGCCGGCGTGGCTGGTGTCGATGAGGATGAAGCGGGTGCGCATGGTGTGGAATCTGTCGCGGGACAAAGGGCTGGGGGCCGGTAAAATGCCGGGTATTGTCGCCGCCCGCATCGCCAGGCCACCGGCATTCCGCTCTTGCCCTCTGCCCATGGCCGCACACGGCCCAGCCCAGGAACACAATTCATGTCGTCCAACCTCCACCCCATGCTCAACGTGGCCATCAAGGCCGCCCGCGCCGCCGGCGCTATCATCAACCGCGCGGCGCTCGACGTCGAAACCGTGCGCGTGTCGGCCAAGCAGACCAACGACTTCGTCACCGAGGTCGACCATGCGGCGGAGGCAGCGATCATCGAAACCCTGCTGACGGCCTACCCCGACCACGGCATCTGGGCCGAAGAATCCGGACGACGCGAAGGCAAGGGCCGCGACAAGAACCACGTCTGGATCATCGATCCGCTGGACGGCACCACCAACTTCATCCACGGCTTCCCGGTCTACTGCGTGAGCATCGCGCTCATGGTGAACGACCGCGTCGAGCAGGCCGTGGTCTACGACCCCACTCGCAACGACCTGTTCTGCGCCACCCGTGGCCGCGGCGCCTACCTCAACGACCGACGCATCCGCGTGGCCAAGCGCATCGCGCTGCGCGACTGCCTGCTGTCCACCGGTTTCCCGTTCCGTCCCGGCGACGCGATGCAGACCTACCTGCAGTTGCTCGGCGATGTCATGCCCAAATGCACCGGCGTGCGCCGTCCGGGCTCGGCCGCGCTCGACCTGGCCTACGTGGCGGCCGGCTTCTCCGATGGTTTTTTCGAGACCGGCCTGTCCGCCTGGGACGTGGCCGCGGGCGCGCTGCTGGTCACCGAGGCCGGTGGCCTGGTGGGCAACTTCACGGGTGAAGCCAACTTCCTGGAGCAACGGGAATGCCTGGCGGCCAACCCCAAGATCTACGGTCAGCTGGTGGGTCTGACAGGCAAGTACAGCAAATTCGCCAGCGCGGGCGACAAGGCCGCCCTGCGCCAGGGCCTGCCCACGGCCGCCGAGGCAGACGCGACTGAAGCGACCGACGCAGCACCGGCAAAACAGGAACCGCCGCAAGACGACTTCCCGCCCACGGTCTACGTGGCGCCTTTCTAACGCTGCGGATCACAGGAACACCGGGGCGACGGGACAGCCGCCGGGCCGCCCCAAGGCAGTCCCAGCGCCCGGCCCCGGCATCGACCTGGGCCCTCTCCGTTCATGGGGCAGCGACCCGCGCAGCGGCGGAGCGTGGGGGCTAGGTGTTCAAGGGCAACGTCCACCAGAAGGTGGTGCCCACATCGGGCGCTGACTCGGCCCAGATACGGCCGCCGTGGCGCTCGATGATGCGCGCCACGATGGCCAGGCCCACACCCGTGCCGGGCACGTCCGATCCGGCGTGCAGTCGCTGGAACAGGCCGAACAGTTTCTCGGCCCGTGCCATGTCAAAGCCCATGCCGTTGTCGCGCAGGTAGAACGCACCCTTGTGTGCGTCGTGGCCCAGCACCAGGTCGGGCCGTTCGCGGTGGCGCGAATACTTCAGCGCGTTGTCCAGCAGGTTGACCAGCACCTGGCGCAGCAGCGTGGCGTCGCCCATCACCTGCGGCAGCGGCAGCACGGTCATCTGGGCCTGCGACAGGTCCGAGGCCAGGCTGTCGGTCACCGAATGCGCCAGCGCGTCCATGTCCACCGGTGCCGGCTCCAGCGCCACGCGCACCACGCGCAGCAGCTCCAGCATGTCGGTGATCATCTGGCCCATGTTGCGCGACGAGCGGGTGATGCGCTGGAACATGTCCAATGCCTGCGGGCTGAGCCTGTCCCCTTCCTCGTCGGCGATCAGCGCGGCAAAACCGTTGACCGACCGCAGCGGGGCGCGCAGATCGTGCGCGATGGAGTACGAGATCGCCTCCATGTCCTTCATCGACCTCTCCAGCTCGGCCGTGCGCTCGGCCACGCGCCGCTCCAGGCTGGCGTTGAGCGCGCGCACCTGCTCTTGCGCGGCCACGCGTTCATGGATGTCCAGGTGCGTGCCCGACATGTAGAGCGCTTGACCGCCCGGCCCGCGCCGGTGCACACGCCCGCGGTCGTTGATCCAGACCCAGTGGCCGTCCTTGTGGCGCATGCGGATGTCGCATTCGTAGAACGGCAGTTCGCCGCTCCAGTGCCACTGCAGCACACGCTCGGCCCGCTCCAGGTCCTGTGGATGCACCAGACGGCGCCAGGTGTCGAAGGTGACGGGCTGGAGTTCGGCCACGGTGTAGCCCAGCATCTCGGCCCAACGGTCGTTGATGACCATGGAGCCGGTCTCGATGTTGGTCTCCCAGATACCCGGGCGCGTGGCTTCGAGCACCCACTGCAGGCGCTGACGTTCGTCGCGCAGAGCCTCTTCTGCCTGCACGTAATACGTCACGTCGGAATAGGTCCGCACAAAGCCACCTTCGGGCAGCATGCGGGTGTGGATCTCGATCACCCGGCCGTCGCGCGTGGGCCGGATGTACCGCTCCGGTGGCTGCACGCCTGGCTGGTTGGTCAGGTACTCGCGCAAGCTGAGGCTGGCCGACTCGAGGTGCCCGTCGAAATCTCCCCGGCGGCGCTGGAACTCGATCACCTCGCGGGCCATGGGGTGCGAGGCCAGCAGGGCCTCCGGCAGGTCCAGCAATTCCAGCAGGCGCCGGTTGTAGAAGCGCACGCGACCCTGGGCATCGACCTGTGTCAGGCCCTGGCTGATGCTGTCGAAGGTCAGCTGCAAGGCGGCGCTTTTCTCGGCCAGCAACGCACTGGTGGCCTGGAACTGCATGCGCGCGCGCTTGCGTTCGCTGTGCCCACGCCAGGCGATCACCAGCTGACGCACCGCGCCCAGCAGCGGCTGCAGGAACTCCTCGTCCGACGGGCTGAAGCCACCGGGCTGGTTGGCCAGGCCCACCATGGCCACCAGGCGCCCGCCCACCGCCAGCGGCACCCCCATGAAAGCGCGCATGGGCCGGTGGCCCGGCGGCATCCCACCGGCGCGCGGATCGTTGGCCGGGTCGTTCGCAATCACCGTCTCGCCCGTGCGCAGCGCGTGGCCGAACAGCGTCTGCAGGTTGCGGAACACCATGCCCGATTCCAGCTGTTCGTCGTGCATGCGGCGGGAGTGTTCGTCCCAAGCGATGTTGGTGATCGCGTGCGTCTTCAGGTAAGGCTGCTCGCGCATGTCGAACAGCACCTCGCCAACGAAACCGTACTCGCAGCCGGTCACCGACAGCAGGGCCTCGAGCAGGCTGGCAAAGGCCGTGCGTTTGTCGTCCAGCTCGATGAACGCCGACTGCGCCTTCTGCACCGCTTCGAGCATCTGGTGCTGGCGCGACAAGGCCTCCTGCGCCAGCCGCGAGGCGGTCACGTCGTTGCAGAAGCCGTACCAGCGCGTGGAGCCATCGGCCTCGCGGTGCGGCTGGGCGTCGACGGTGTACCAACGCAAGCCACGGGTCGGCAGCACCACACGGTACTGGCCGCGCCAGGGCAGCAGCTGGTCGGCACAGCGCGTCATGGTGACGATCAGGCTCCTCTTGTCGTCCTCGTGCACGCGCTGGAAAAACAGGTTGCCGTCCACCGCCAGCTGCTGCGGGTCCAGCTCCAGCATGTCCTGTGCGCGGTCGCTCATGTAGCCGAAGGCACTGCTGCCATCGGCGTTCACCCGCGCTTCGAACAGCACACCGGGCACCCGGGCGGCGAGGTTCTGCATGAACGACAGCTGGGTCGACAGCGCAAGGGCTGCTTCTTTTTCTGCGGTGATGTCGTGCACCACGCCAAAGTCGGTCTGCGGGTTGCCCGCCACCAGGGTGCGGCCCATGCGCGAGCGCAGCCACAGGTCGCGGCCATCGTCCGGGCGGCGCCAGCGGAACTCGACGGTGCGGCCGTCCATGGCCTCGCGCGCGGCCAGCCAGGCGGGCCGGTCATCGGGGTGGATGCCGCTGCGGCCGTCCTTGCGCGACAGCGTCTCGCTCTGCGGCAGACCCGCCAGGTTGTACAGGCCAGCCGACCAGACCACGCGGTCGTCATCGGTTGCGTTGGTCCAGTGACCCACGCGCGCCAGTTTCTCGATCGCGGCGTGCAGCTCCACCTGCTGCTGCAGTTGCAAGTGGGTCTTGCGCTGGGCCTGTTCGGCCTCGACCTCGCGCGAGATCTCGTGCAGAAACACCAGCAGCAGCGGCTCGGGCGCCAGATCCAGCCGCGTGGTCAGCAGGCGCACCCGGTGGTTCTGGCCCGTGGTCAGGCACAGGTTCTGGTGGCTGGGCCCCTGGTCCACGCTGGCCAGGTAGGCCTGGCGAGCCGCTTCGTCGGGCCAGTGACCCAGCTCCACCGTGGTGCGACCCAGCACCGCCTCGCGGGTCATGCCGGTCACCGCCAGCCAGGCTTCGTTCACGGCCAGCAGCCGGCCGTCGCGCACCTGACTGATGGACGCGGGCACCGGTGCCGCCAGGAACAGGGCTTCGTAGGGCAGACTGGCGGGGTCGGAGACGGCGGGAGGCATGGGGCCAGAAGTCGATTCTGTGGGTGGTGGCGCCCATTGTGGCCCAAGCGCTGCACAGGACCGAACTGCTACAGTTGCTGGCCGTATCCGACCGACCGCCCGAGCCCGCCTTGACCGCCCCGCTGGACCACCACACCCCCATGATGCAGCAGTACCTGGCCCTCAAGGCCGGGTACCCCGACACCCTGCTGTTTTACCGCATGGGCGACTTCTACGAGTTGTTCTACGCCGATGCCGAAAAAGCCGCGCGGTTGCTGGACATCACGCTCACCCAGCGCGGCCAGTCGGGTGGGCAGCCGGTGGTCATGGCCGGTGTGCCCTTCCACTCGGTCGAGAACTACCTCGCGCGCCTGATCAAGCTCGGCGAGTCGGTCGCCATCGCCGAACAGGTGGGCGACGTGGCCACCGCCAAGGGGCCGGTCGAACGCAAGGTGGTGCGCGTGGTCACCCCCGGCACACTGACCGACACCGAACTGCTGTCCGACAAGAGCGAAGCGCTGCTGATGGCGGTGCACCCCGGCGCCCGCACCGGCGCCGGCCTGGCCTGGCTGTCGGTCACACAAGGCATCGTCTTCATGTCCCAATGCGCCAGCGACGAACTGGCCGACTGGATCGCCCGCGTCGGCCCTGGCGAACTGCTCTTCAGCGCCGAGGTCACGCCCGCGTTTGAAAAGACCTTGCAGCAGCTGACGGCGCAGCCCTTGCCCAGCGGCCAGCGCACCGTGGCCGTGGTGTGGCCGGCCTGGGCCTTTGACGCCGGCCTGGGCGAACGCAAGCTGCTCGAACAGCTGCAGGCCGCGAGCCTGGCCGCCTGGGACGCGCAGGACCTCAAGGACGCGCACGCCGCCGCCGCCGCCCTGCTGGCCTACGCCGAACACACCCAGGGCCGCGCCCTGACCCACGTCAAGAGCCTGCAGGTGGCGCGCAGCGGCGAGCTGATCGACCTGCCGCTGAACACCCGCCGCAACCTCGAACTCACCCACACCCTGCGCGGCGAGACCAGCCCCACACTGTTCTCGCTGCTGGACACCTGCCACACCGGCATGGGCAGCCGCGCGCTGCGCAGCTGGCTGCTGGAGCCGCGCCGCGAGCGCAGCCAGGCCCGCGAGCGGCTGGCCGCCATCGGCCTGCTGCGCGGCGGTCTGTGGCAGACCCTGCGCGCCGAACTCAAGGGATCGAGCGACGTCGAGCGCATCACCGCCCGCACCGCGCTGCGCCAGGTGCGCCCGCGCGAACTGGTGGGCCTGACGGCCACACTGGGCCGTTCCCAGCAGCTCGCCCGGGCGCTGGCCGCCAGCATCGGCGCCACCCCGCCCGCGCTGCTGCAGCGCATCGCCGCCGACCTGACGCCGCCCCCCGGCTGCGCCGAGCTGCTGGCCCAGGCCATCGCGCCCGAACCGGCGGCCTTGGTGCGCGACGGCGGTGTCATCGCCGACGGATTCGACACCGAGCTGGACGAGCTGCGCGCCATCCAGACCAACTGCGACGGCTTCCTGATCGACCTGGAAGCCCGCGAACGCGCGCGCACCGGCATCGCCAACCTGCGCGTGCAGTTCAACAAGGTGCACGGCTTCTACATCGAGGTCACGGCCAGTGGCCTGGACCGCGTGCCCGACGACTACCGCCGCCGCCAGACGCTCAAGAACGCCGAGCGCTTCATCACGCCCGAGCTCAAGGCGTTTGAAGACAAGGCCCTGTCCGCACAAGACCGGGCACTGGCGCGCGAGAAACACCTCTACGAGCTGCTGCTCGACGAGCTCCAGGCCTGGATCGCCCCGCTGACGCAACTGGCCCGCGCCATGGCCGCGCTGGACGCGCTGTGCGCCCTGGCCGAGCGTTCGCTCACGCTGAACTGGAACGAGCCGACGTTCGCGCCCGAGCCCTGCATCGAGATCCGAGGCGGCCGCCATCCCGTCGTCGAAGCGCGGCTCAATGAAACCACCGGCGGCAGCTTCATCGCCAACGACACGGTACTGGGTGCCAAGCAGCGCATGCAAGTCATCACCGGCCCCAACATGGGCGGCAAAAGCACCTACATGCGCCAGGTCGCGGTCATCGTGCTGCTGGCGTCCATGGGCAGCTACGTGCCCGCCGCCAGCTGCCGCCTGGGCCCGATCGACGCCATCCACACCCGCATCGGCGCGGCCGACGACCTGGCCAACGCGCAGTCCACCTTCATGGTCGAGATGACCGAGGCTGCGCAGATCCTCAACGCAGCGACCCCTCAAAGTCTGGTGCTGATGGACGAGATCGGCCGCGGCACCTCCACCTTCGACGGCCTGGCGCTGGCCGGCGGCATCGCCGCCCACCTGCACGACAAGGCGCGCTGCTTCACCCTGTTCGCCACCCACTACTTTGAGCTGACCGAGTTCCCGGCCGGGCACCACGGCGCGGTCAACGTGCACGTGAGCGCGGTCGAAGGCGGTGGCAAGGGCGGCATCGTCTTCCTGCACCAGATCGAACCCGGCCCCGCCAGCCGCAGCTACGGCATCCAGGTCGCTCGCCTGGCCGGCGTGCCCGGCGCCGTGGTGCAGCACGCCCGCCACGCCCTGGCCGCGCTGGAAAGCCAGAGCGAGCAGCACCGCAGCCAGGTGGACCTGTTCGCCCCGCCCCCAGCCGCCCCCGAGGCCGAAACCCCGCCGGTGGTGACCGCGCTGGCGGGCATCGACCCCGACGCGCTGTCCCCACGCGAGGCGCTGGACCTGATCTACCAGCTCAAGAAGCTGGTCTGAGCCCGCGCGCCGGCCGCCGCGCGCGCTGGCCTACACTTGAGCGTTGCTTTCACTTTCCCCAGGGGCGTGTGCGTCCGTCGCATTCCCGACGCCCCCATCCACCCATGACTTACTGCGTCGCCGTCAAACTCAAGGCCGGACTGGTCTTTCTCTCCGATTCGCGGACCAACGCGGGTCTGGACCAGATCAGCACCTTCCGCAAGATGATCGTCTACGAGAAGCCTGGCGACCGCTTCATGTGCCTGCTCTCGGCAGGCAACCTGAGCATCTCGCAGTCGGTGCGCGAGATCCTGCAGGTCGAACAGCTGCCCCACCACGACGGCGGTGAGCCCATCACGATCTGGAACGCCACGAGCATGTTCGACGCCGCCCGCGTGCTGGGCTCGGCCGTGCGCCACGTGTTCGAACGCGACGGTGAAGCCCTGCAGCGCGCCGGCGTGGACTTCAACGTGTCCATGATCTTCGGCGGCCAGATCGGCAGCGAGGGCATGCGCCTGTTTCAGGTCTATTCGGCCGGCAACTTCATCGAAGCCACGCCCGAGACGCCGTTCTTCCAGGTTGGCGAATCCAAGTACGGCAAGCCGGTGCTCGACCGCGTGATCACGCCCGACACACCACTGGACGAAGCGGCCAAGTGCGCCCTGGTGTCCATGGACAGCACGCTCAAGTCCAACCTCTCGGTGGGCCTGCCGCTGGACCTGGTGGTCTACGAAGCCGACACGCTCAAGACCGACAAGATCACCTGCATCGACGAGAACAACCCCTACTTCCGCATGGTGCGCAACACCTGGGGCCAGAAGCTGCGCGAGGTGTTTGACAGCATCGAAGACCCTACCTGGGACGGCGCACCGACCAGCGTGCCGCTGATGGGCTGCAGCACGCGCAGCCAGCCGCTCAAGAAGATCACGAACGCCGAAGAGAAGCTGATCTGACCCCCCGCGCCGCGCTGCGCGCGTCACCCCCCAGGGGGCGGCACTGGTCGTCCGGCAAAGCCGGCCCGACGGTGCCACTGGACTGAACATCCCTTTCTTCCTCCACCGTGTCCCTGATCGTTTTCTCCCACGCCAACAGCTTTCCGGTCAGCACCTACGCTGTGCTGTTCCGCAGCCTGCGGGCGCGCGGTTACACGGTGCGCGGGGTCGACCAGTTCGGCCACGATCCGAAGTACCCGGTCACCAGCAACTGGCCGCACCTGGTGCAGCAGCTGGCCGACTTTGCCGGACCGGAGGTCGAACGCCACGGCCAGGGGGCCTGGCTGGTCGGTCATTCGCTGGGCGGGTTCCTCAGCCTCATGTGCGCCGCGCGCCACCCGGTGCTGGGCGGTCTGCCGGTCAAGGGCGTGCTGCTGATCGACTCGCCTGTGCTCGGCGGCTGGCGCGCCCGGGCGCTGGAACTGGCCAAGCGCACCCAGCTGGTGGGCTCCATCTCGCCCGGCAAGATCAGCCGCAAGCGCCGCAACACCTGGCCCGACGCGCAAGCCGCGTTCGACCACTTCGCGCACAAGAAGGCCTTTGCCCGCTGGGACCCGCAGGTGCTGCGCGACTACATCGAGCACGGCACGCACGACCAGCCGACACCCCAGGGCGTGCGCCGCGTGCTCGGCTTCGACCGCGACGTCGAAACCGCGATCTACAACACCCTGCCGCACAACCTGGACCGCCTGCTGCGCCGCCACCCGCTGCAGTGCCCGGTGGGCTTCATCGGTGGGACCGATTCGGCCGAAATGAAACAGGTGGGCATGGCCATGACCCACAAGCTTGTGGGCCGCGACCACCCCGAACGACTGCGCATGGTGGAAGGCAGCCACCTGTTCCCGATGGAAAAACCGCACGAAACCGCGGTGGCCATCGACTCGGCGCTCAAAGCCCTGTTGCGTTGAGCCGATATCCAGGTGCACAGTCACACACAGCAAGAAACCCCGGTACCCCAGGCGCCGCCGTTCTGGCTACGATGGGCACCCCATGACCCGATCCACCTCCCCCAACCCATCGCATCTGCGGCTGTGGCAGGGCCTGATGGCCTGGGAACCGCGGCGCCTGCACCTCTGGCAGCGCGTGGGGGTGGCGATCGTGCTCACCCTGCTCGCGGCCTGGCTGCGCATCGCGCTGGCCCCGGCCGAATCGGGCGGTCGCTTCATCACCCTGTCGCTGGCGGCCGCGCTCTCGGCCCTGTACGGGGGCTTCACCGCCGGCATGGTCAGCACAGTGCTGGGCATGGTGCTGGTCAATTTCTTCATGTTCCGCCCCTATGGCGTGCTCGCTTTTGACAACCTGAGCGAGGCCTTCTGGCTCAACCTGTGGCACGCGATCACCCAGCTGGTGGTGGTGGGCGCCATTGCGCAAATGCAGCAGCGCAACCGGCGCCTGCAGGCAGCCACCGAACAGGCCCAGGCCAGCCAGCAGCGCTTTCTGGAAACCTTCGAACACGCGGCCTCCGGGATCTCCCACGTGGCCGTCAATGGCCAGCTGCTGCGGTTGAACCAGACCTTCTGCCAGCTGGTGGGCTACAGCGCCGACGAGCTGCAGCGTCTGAACTTCCAGGACATCACCCACCCCGACGACGCCGGCCCCGACATTGCGCTGCTGCGCCAGTGCCTGGCCGGCGAACGCACCACCTATTCGCTGGAAAAGCGCTACCGCCACAAACAGGGCCACTGGGTCTGGGCGCAGCTGTCGGTGGCCCTGATCCGCAACGCCGAGGGCGCGCCCGACTACTTCATCTCGGTGGTGCACGACCTGTCGGCGCTCAAGGCCACCGAAGAAGCGCTGCGCACCAGCGAACGGCTGATGCAGCAGGCCCAGGCCCTGTCCGGCTTTGCCAGCTGGGAGGCCGACCTGGACACCTGGCGCTTCCGTGCCCTGGGGGGCTCGCACGTGCGCCTGGGCCTGCCCAGCGCCGAGTTCTCGGGCAACGAGCTGCTGGCCCTGACCCACCCCGATGACCAGGAACGCCTGTGGGCCGAATGGGTGGCCGCCCTGCAGGGCGTGAGCGAATACAACACGGCCTACCGCGCCGTCGTGAACGGGCAAGACCGCTGGTTCAGCGTGCGCGCCGAGTTTGAACGCGCGCCCTCAGGCCATGTGACGCGCGCCTACGGCGTCTCGCAGGACATCACCCAGCAGACCCTGGCCGAGCAGGAAATCCGGCGCCTGAACGCCTCGCTGGAGCTGCGCATCCAGGAGCGCACCCGCGAACTCAAGGAAGCCTACGACGAGCTGGAAAGCTACTCGTACGCGGTGGCGCACGACCTGCGCTCGCCGCTGCGCATCATCAACGGCTTTGCCCAGGCGCTGCAGGACGACCACCCCGAACTCGGTGATGCCAGCGGTCTGCACCTGCGCCGCATCATGGGCGCCAGCGCCAAGATGGGCCAGCTCATCGACGGCCTGTTGCAGCTCTCGCAATACTCCCGCGGCGAGGTGCAGCGCCACCCGGTCAACATCAGCGCCATCGCCACCCGGCTGCTGGAAGAACTGGCCGGGGACGACCCGCAGCGCGAGGTGCAGTGGAACGTGGAGGCCGACCTGATGGCCATGGCCGACCCGCGACTGATCGAAGCCCTGCTGCAGAACCTGCTGCACAACGCCTGGAAATACACCGCCCAGACCTCCGCGGCGAGCATCCGGGTGTACGGCACCACGATCGACGGCGAGCGCCACTTCTGCATCCGCGACAACGGAGCGGGCTTTGACATGGCGCAGTCGGCCAAGCTGTTCCAGCCGTTCCAGCGCCTGCACCTGCCCCACGAGTTCAGCGGCCTGGGAATCGGGCTGGCCACGGCACGGCGCATCGTCCTGCGCCATGGCGGCGTGCTCGAAGCACGGTCGTCCCCGGGTCAGGGCGCCACGTTCTGCTTCACGCTGCCAGACGAAGCCCCCAACCCGACCGCGCTGTGAAACGGAGCCCCCACGCTCCGCCGCTGACGCGGGTCGCTGCCCCCCGAGGGGGCTGACCTTGCTCGGGGCGGCCCTTCACTGCGGTCGCCGTCGCCCCCACGCTCCGCCGCTGGCGCGGGTCGTAGCCGATTGAGGGGACTTATTCCGCCCAGTTCACCCAGCCCATGTGGGCGGTCAGCAGGATCAGGGCGCCAAAGCCGATGCGGTACCAGGCGAACGGCACGAAGCTGTGGGTGGCCACATAGCGCAGCAACCAGCGGATGCACAGCCAGGCGCTCAGGAACGCGAACAGCAGTCCCACGGCGAACATCGGCACATCCTCCACCGACAGCAGCGCGCGTTCCTTGTACAGGCTGTAGACGCCAGCACCGATCAGCGTCGGAATGGCCAGGTAGAAGCTGAAGTCGGTCGCGGTCTTGCGCGAGAGGCCCAGCAACATGCCGCCAATGATGGTGGCACCGCTGCGGCTGGTGCCGGGCACCAGGGCCAGGCACTGCACCAGGCCGAGCTTGAGCGCATCCCAGGGCGTCATGTCGTCCACCGACTCGATGCGCGTGGTCTGCTCGGCGCGGCGCTCGGCCCACAGGATGATGAAGCCGCCGATGATGAAAGTGGTGGCCACCACGGTGGGCGTGAACAGGTTCGCCTTGATGGCCTTGCCAAACAGCAGGCCCAGCACCACCGCCGGGATGAAGGCGATCAGCACGTTCAGCGCAAACCGCTGCGCCTGGCGCTGGGTCGGCAAGCCCACAAGCGTGTCGCGCAGACGCTGCCAGTACACGATGATCACCGCCAGGATCGCGCCGGTCTGGATCGCGATCTCGAACACCTTGGCCTTGGCATCGACAAAACCCAGCAGGCTGCCCGCCAGGATCAGGTGCCCGGTGGACGAAATCGGCAGAAATTCGGTCAGGCCCTCCACCACGCCCATGATGGCGGCCTTGATCAACAGCATCAGATCCATAGTCGTCGCAAGCCGCCCGCAGCGGTTCTCAAGAATGACAACAGGCCAACGGCCGGCCTGTTTTGCAGCCGGCTATCGTACCTGCTGGGCCTGGGGTACCGGAGCGTCCACCGGGTCGAGCTGCAGCCGAAGGCCACCGGGCACCACGCTGAGCGCGCCGGGCCTGAGGCCCCGCCCCTCCAGCCGTCGCACCTCCGCTGCGTCCAGCCGGTGCACCACCAGGTCCTGGAACAGGTTTTGCGCCAGCAGCGCGCCCAGCTGACCGGCCCGCGACGCGTAGGCCCTGGGCAGGCCGTCCAGGTCGAACCGCTCCACCTTCACACCGGCCAGCCGCACGGTGGCGTCCGAGGGCTCGAAGCGCAGCCCGTAGCTCAGGCCCAGCGTGCCCTTCATCTGCCGTTCGCTCAACACCGAACTGCCCAGCGAATACGCCAGTTCGGTACCAATGCGGTTCTGCGCCGGGATCAGGCGCACGCGCGGTGCGTTCAGCGTCACGTCGAACAGGTCCAGATACCGCTGGCTGCGCGGGAAGGACCGGCTCATCAGCGCCAGCAGCCGCGCCTCGGACACCTCCACCGTGCGCGGGCCGCTGCCCAGGCCAGCGCAGCCCGCGAGAGCGGTGGCCAGCACCACCAGACCGCCTGCGCCGAGCCACTTTCTTCTTCCAGACATTCCCTGTCGCATGAACCACCGCCCTTCCCTGTTGATGGCGCCCGTGGCGCTCTGAACTGCCTGTGATTGTAGGAAGCGACATCCCGCCGCGTGGCACGCCCAGGGCGCACCCGGGCGGCTCGATGGCTAGCGTTTCACGCCCACCCGGCGTCGTTTCGCGTGCGCTGCGGTGCGTTCGGTCGCAGACGGCTGGTACGGCGGCAAGGCCCTGGGCACAGTCGCCCCCAGCCCACCGAACCGCCCCCACGGAGCCCGCCATGCAGATGACCCCCATGATCGCCGTGCACCTGACCGCTGCCCTCGCTGCGCTGCTGGTCGGCCCGGTCGCGCTCTGGGCGCGGCGTGGCCACAGCCAGCGCATGGCCACCGCCCAGCGCCCCCGCCTGCACCGTGCCGCGGGTTACGCCTGGGTCACGCTCATGCTGCTGACGGCCCTGTCGGCCCTGTTCATCCACGACCCGGCCCTGCCCGGCCTGTTCGGCTTCTCGCCCATCCACCTGTTCGTGCCTTACACACTAGGCAGCCTGTTCCTGGCCTTCCGCCGCCTGTTCCAGGGCGATGTGGCCGGCCACCGCAAGACCATGCTCGGCCTCTACCTCGTGGCCTGTGTGGGCGCGGGCGTCTTCACGCTGCTGCCACAGCGCACGCTCGGTCAGCTGGTCTGGGGCCAGTGGCTGGGCCTGCTCTGAAGCCGCCGACTGAACCTCTGAAATTGGAATCTGACCCCTTTTATCTGACCCCTTTTATCTGTTCGGAGATCACCATGAACACCACCATCCCACCGCTCCCGCCCGAACTCGAACGCCTGGCCCGCCGCAACGTGGCCCTGCGCATGGGCTTGCTGGCCCATGCCACGGTCTTCGTGCTGGTCAACGCGGGCCTGTGGCTGGCAGGCTCCCGCAGTGGCTGGCTGGGGCTGCCTACCGGCGGCTGGGTCATCGGGCTACTGGCCCACGGGGCTGTGGTCTGGCTGCGTCCCTTTGGCGACGGGCTGCGCGAACGCCTGCTGGAGCAGGAACGCCAGCGCCTGCAGGACCGCTGATGCACCAGCGGGGGACGGTCAAGGCCCATGCCAGAATGAACATGCCCGCACCCGGTGCCACCCGCGTGAGCGCCTCCACCCCTCTTCATGTCGCCCGTCATGACCCCTGACCCCGGCCCCTGGTGGCTGCGCTGGCTGCCCGCCGACAGCCGGGCCGGCGTGCAGCGGCGTGCGCTCATCGTCTGGGGCGTGGCCGCCGTCATCGCCCTGCTCCAGCGCTTCTTCAGCCCTGAACAGCACCCGCTGGCCGCCTCGCTGGTCTACAGCTACGGCATCAGCACCAGCATCTGGTTCCTGTGCGACCCGCTGCGCATCGCACTGCGGCGCTGGCTGCGCGCCGATCCCCCGCACTACTGGGCCTTCAACGCGCGCTCGGTGCTGCACCTGCTGCTGGCCATCGTGCTGGGCTACGCCGCCGGCACCGCCCTGGGCGACGCTTACACCGGCCGCTCCACCTGGCAGCTGCTCCTGCTCTCGCCGCAGCGCTTCTGGGGCTTCCTGCTCTGGTCGGTCGGCATCAGCGCGGGCTTCCTGTTCTTTTTCTACCACCGCGAAAAGGCCCACGCCCTCGAGCGCCTGGCGACCGAAACCCGCCTGAAGCTGCTCGAAAGCCAGCTCGAACCGCACATGCTGTTCAACACCCTGGCCAACCTGCGCGCGCTCATCGGCACCGACCCGGCACGCGCCACCGCCATGCTCGACCAGCTGGGTGACTACCTGCGCGCCACACTCGCCGCCTCGCGCAGCAGCGGCAGCCACACCCTGGCGCTGGAGTTCCAGCGCCTGCGCGACTACCTGGGTCTCATGAGCGTGCGCATGGGCCCGCGCCTGCGCTACACGCTGGACCTGCCCGAGGCGCTGACCGCCCACCCGGTGCCGCCGCTGCTGCTGCAGCCCCTGGTGGAAAACGCCATCCGCCACGGGCTGGAGCCCAGCGTCGAAGGCGGCGAGATCGTGGTCAGCGCGCGCACCGAAGGCGACACGCTGCGCATCACCGTGCACGACAGCGGCGTCGGCTTCAACGGCGCGCCGCACGCGGGCTTTGGCCTCACGCAGGTGCGCGAACGCCTGGCCACCGCCTTCGGCGCGCAGGGCCGGCTGGACTGGTCCAGCGCGCCCCGCCAGGGCACCTTGATCACCCTCAGCCTGCCGCTGCACGTCGCCTGACAACCACCCTAACGCGCCCATGCAAGCCACCGCCCTCATCGCCGAAGACGAACCCCTGCTGGCCGCCGCGCTGCAGGCCGAGCTGGCCCGTGCCTGGCCGCAGCTGCAGATCGTCGCCACCGTGGGCCATGGCGCGGCCGCGGTGCAGCAGGCGCTGGCGCTGCGCCCGCAGGTGCTGTTTCTGGACATCCGCATGCCCGGCCAGAGCGGGCTGGAAGCCGCCGCCGAGCTGGCCGAGGAGTGGCCCGATGGCACGCCCTTCCCGGCGATCGTCTTCGTCACCGCCTACGACCAGTACGCGCTGCAGGCGTTCGAAGCGCAGGCGGTCGACTACCTGCTCAAACCCGTGCTGCCCGAGCGGCTGGCGCGCACGGTGCAGCGGGTGCAGCAGCGGCTGGGCGAACAGGCATCATCCGCCCCGGCGGGCGCCATCGAAGACCCCACCTTCGAGCGCCTGCGCGCCCTGCTGGCTACCCCCTCAGCCCCCGCGCTGAAGGTGATCCAGGCCGGCGTCGGCAACACGATCCGCCTGGTGCCGGTGGACGAGGTGCTGGTGTTCGAGGCGGCCGACAAATACGTGCGGGTGCTGACCGCAGAGGCCGAGCTGCTCATCCGCACCCCGCTCAAGGACCTGCTGCCGCAGCTGGACGCCAGCGTGTTCTGGCAGGTGCACCGCGGCACCGTGGTGCGCGCGACCGCGATCCGCAGCGTGCACCGCGACGAGGCGGGCAAGCTCAGCCTCGAAGTCGCTGGGCTCAAGGAACGGCTGCCCGTCAGCCGCCTTTACGCGGGGCGTTTCAAGGCGATGTAGGCCCGGCTCAGAAACTTCCGGTGAACTGGTAACGCGAAGCCGGGTGCCACATGGCCGCCACGGAAGCGACCTGGCCCATCGACCGCGTCTGCCGCCGCAGCACCAGACACGGCTCTCCACCCGTCATCGCCAGCATCTCGGCCACCGCGGCCGGCGGCAGCACCGCCTCGATCACGAAACTCACGCCCTGCAGCGGCGCCACCCGCATCAGGTAGGCGTTCGGCGTCTGCGACGTGAAATCCTGCGTCAGGTAGTCGGGCGCCACCTCGGGGTTCACGTGCCGGTCCTCCACCTGGATCGGCTGGTCGTTTTCGAAGTGCACCACCACCGAATGGAACAGCGTGTGACCGGGTGCCACGCCGAACGCGCGCCCCAGCACCTCACCCGCCTTCACCCGCTCCAGCCGGTGCAGCTCGCTGCGGTGCCGATGACCGCGGGCCGCGATCTCCTCGGCGATGTTGCGGATGTCCACCAGCGTGGCCTGGTACTTCTGCTGCGCCACGTAGGTGCCCGAGCCCTGCACCCGTTCGACGATCTGTTCGTCGCTCAGCTCGCGGATCGCACGGTTGACTGTCATGCGCGAAACGCCGAATTCGCGCGCCAGTGCTTCCTCGCCCGGGATGGCGTCGCCCTCCTTCCACAGCCCGTTCTGGATGCGTTCCAGCACATGCTGCTTGACGCGCTGGTAGGCCGGTGGGATCGGGTTAGTGCTCATCGTCGCAGGGTTGTTGACTTGACAGTTCAGTTTACTTCGGCACAATTTGTATATACATTTCAAACCATCCGAACTGCCACCTGTCCGGACAGAAGGAGACACCCATGAACACCCAGACCGATCCCCGCCTCGACCCGACCCGCGTGGTCCGCGCCCCGCGCGGCAGCACGCTGACCTGCAAGAACTGGATCGCCGAAGCCGCGTTCCGCATGATCCAGAACAACCTCGACCCCGAGGTGGCCGAGAACCCGCAGCACCTGGTCGTCTACGGCGGCATCGGCCGCGCCGCGCGCGACTGGGCCTGCTTCGACCAGATCCTGGCCTCGCTCAAAGACCTGAACGAGGACGAGACCCTGCTGGTGCAGTCGGGCAGGCCGGTCGGCGTGTTCAAAACCCACAGCAACGCGCCGCGCGTGCTGCTGGCCAATTCCAATCTCGTTCCCAAATGGGCCAACTGGGAACACTTCAACGAGCTGGACCGCAAGGGCCTGTTCATGTACGGCCAGATGACCGCCGGCAGCTGGATCTACATCGGCAGCCAGGGCATCGTCCAGGGAACATTTGAAACCTTCGTCGAGGCCGGCAAACAGCACTACAACAACGATCTCTCGGGCAAATGGATCCTCACCGCTGGCCTGGGCGGCATGGGCGGCGCGCAGCCGCTGGCCGCCACGCTGGCCGGCGCCTGCTCGCTCAACATCGAGTGCCAGCAGAGCAGCATCGACTTCCGCCTGCGCACCCGCTATGTGGACAAGCAGGCGCGCAGCATCGACCACGCGCTCGAACTCATCCAGGAGCACACCGCGAAGAAAGAAGCCGTCTCCATCGCCCTGCTGGGCAACGCAGCCGAGGTGTTGCCCGAGCTGGTGAAACGCGCGAAGGCCGGTGGCATCAAGCCCGACCTGGTGACCGACCAGACCTCGGCGCACGACCTGATCAACGGCTACCTGCCGGTGGGCTGGACGGTGGCGCAGTGGAAAGCCGCACAAAAGAACCCGGCGCAACACGCCGCGCTCAAGGACGCCGCCGCCCAGGGCTGCGCGGTGCACGTGCAGGCCATGCTGGACTTCCAGGCCATGGGCATCCCCACGGTGGACTACGGCAACAACATCCGCCAGGTCGCGTTCGACCAGGGCGTGAAGAACGCGTTCGACTTTCCCGGCTTTGTGCCGGCCTACATCCGCCCCATGTTCTGCGAAGGCAAGGGCCCGTTCCGCTGGGTTGCGCTCTCGGGCGATCCGGAAGACATCTACAAGACCGACGCCAAGATCAAGGAACTGTTCCCGAACAACCACCACACGCACCGCTGGCTGGACATGGCGCGCGAGCGCATCGCCTTCCAGGGCCTGCCCGCGCGCATCTGCTGGCTGGGCCTGGGCGAGCGCCACATGGCCGGCCTGGCCTTCAACGAGATGGTTCGCAACGGCGAGCTCAAGGCGCCCATCGTGATCGGCCGCGACCACCTGGACACCGGCTCGGTCGCCAGCCCCAACCGCGAAACCGAGGCCATGAAGGACGGCACCGACGCCGTGAGCGACTGGCCGCTGCTCAACGCCCTGCTCAACACCGCGGGCGGCGCCAGCTGGGTCAGCCTGCACCACGGTGGCGGTGTGGGCATGGGCTACTCGCAACACTCGGGCATGGTGATCGTGGCCGACGGCACCGACGCCGCGGCCGAGCGGCTGGCGCGTGTGCTGGTGAACGACTGCGGCTCGGGCGTGATGCGCCACGCAGACGCAGGCTACGAGCTGGCGATTGCCACAGCCAAAAAACAAGGGCTCAATCTGCCGATGATCGGTTAACTGATACCCAACGCGCCGCCTTCGGCGTCACGGGTCCGAAGACACTTCACGCCTACGCTCCTCTCTATGAACTCTCTGACTCTCCACCCCGGCCAGATGACCCTGGCCGACCTGCGCGCCGTATGGCAACAGCCCGTTCGCGTTCAGCTCAGCGCCGACGCGCAAGCGGGCATCGACGCCTCGGCTGCCGCCATCCACGCCATCGTTGCCAAGGGCGACGCGGCCTACGGCATCAACACCGGCTTCGGCAAGCTGGCCAAGACCCGCATCCCCGACGAGCAGCTGGAACAGCTGCAACGCAACCTGATCCTGTCGCACTCGGTCGGCACCGGCGAGCCCATGAGCGACGCCACCGTGCGCCTCGTGATGCTGATGAAGGCGGCCAGCCTGTCGCGTGGCTACTCGGGCGTGCGCCCGGTGGTCATCGACACGCTGCTGGCATTGCTCAACGCGGGCGTGATGCCGGTGATCCCGGTCAAAGGCTCGGTCGGCGCTTCGGGCGACCTCGCGCCGCTGTCGCACATGACGCTGGCGCTGATGGGCGAAGGCCCGGTGCGCGTGAACGGCGAAACGCGCCCGGCCGCCGAGGCGCTGAAAGAAGCCGGCATCGCGCCGCTCACGCTCGCCGCCAAGGAAGGCCTGGCGCTCATCAACGGCACCCAGGTCTCGACCGCGCTGGCCTTGCACGGCCTGTTCATGGCCGAACGCCTGCTCGAAGCCGGCACCGCCATCGGCGCGCTCTGCGTCGATGCGGCCAAGGGCAGCGATGCGCCGTTCGACCCGCGCATCCACGCCGCACGCGGCCAGCCCGGCCAGATCGCCCAGGCCGCCGTGACGCGCGCCCTGCTGGCGGGCAGCCAGATCCGCCTCTCGCACATGGAAGGCGACGAGCGCGTGCAGGATCCCTACAGCCTGCGCTGCCAGCCGCAGGTCATGGGCGCCTGCCGCGACCTCATCGCCAACGCCGCGCGCACGCTGCTGATCGAGGCCAACGCCGTGACCGACAACCCGCTGGTGTTCACCGACACCAACGAGGTGCTCTCGGGCGGCAACTTCCACGCCGAGCCGGTCGCCTTCGCGGCCGACACGCTGGCGCTGGCCATCAGCGAGATCGGCGCCATCTCCGAGCGCCGCATCGCGCTGCTGATCGACAGCACGCTCTCGGGCCTGCCGCCCTTCCTGGTCGACAACCCGGGCCTCAACAGCGGCTTCATGATCGCCCACGTCACCGCCGCGGCGCTGGCCTCGGAGAACAAGTCGCACGCCCACCCGGCCAGCGTCGACAGCCTGCCCACCAGCGCCAACCAGGAGGACCACGTGAGCATGGCCACCTACGCCGGGCGCCGCCTGGCCGAGATGGCCGACAACACCGCCACCATCCTCGGCATCGAGTGGCTGGCCGCCGCGCAGGGCGTGGACTTCCACCGCCCGCTGACCACCTCGCCGCGCCTGCAGGCCACGCACGCCACGCTGCGCGCCCGCGTGCCGTTCTACGACCGCGACCGCCTCTTCGCGCCCGACATCGAGGCCGCGCGAACCCTGGTGCTGCAGGGCCACGCCACCGACGGCAACGGCGACGCGCTCGCCAGCCTCTGGACCCACTGAGGCGCCATGCGGCAGGTCTGCACCAGCGACGTCACCCCCGTGCCCTGGCGCAACGGCGGTGGCCTCACGCGCGAGCTGTTGGCCTGGCCTTCCCCGCAGGACTGGCGCTGCCGCCTCAGCGTCGCGGACATCGCCAGCGACGGCCCGTTCTCGGCCTTCCCCGGTGTGGCCCGCCATTTCGTGGTGCTCGAAGGCGATGGTGTGGTGCTGGACTTCGCCGGCCGCCAGATCGAGCAGCGGCCCGGCGACGCGCCGCTGGTGTTCGACGGCGCTGCGGCGCCCGGCTGCCGCCGGCTGGGCGGCCCGGTGCGCGACCTCAACCTGATGAGCCGCGGCGGGCACAGCGCGCTGCGGCCGGTCGATGGCGCCTGGCGGCCACCCCATGGCGGGCTTGCCGGCCTGTTCACCCGTGTCAGTGGCACCTGGCGCGCCGGCAACGACGTGCGCACACTGCCCGCCCAGACCCTGCTCACCGCCGACCCCACAGTCGGCACGCCCTGGACCTTCGAACCCGACGCCCCTACCGCCCTCCCCGGCTGGTGGTTCAGCCACGGGCTCGATCACGAGGAAAGCGCTGCATGAACGCACCGCAACTCTGGCGCAACGCCCGCCTGGCCACGCTCACCGGTGACGGCTGGGGCCTGGTCGACGACGGCGCCCTGCTCACCGACGGCGACCGCATCGCCTGGGCCGGCCCGCTGTCCGCCCTGCCCGACGCGGGCCGTGCGGCACAGGACCACGACCTCGGCGGCCGGCTGGTCACTCCCGGCCTGATCGACTGCCACACCCACCTGGTCTACGGCGGCCACCGCGCGGCCGAGGCTGAGATGCGGCTGAATGGCGCCAGCTACGAGGCCATCGCCCGCGCGGGCGGCGGCATCCGCTCCACCGTCGCGGCCACGCGCGCGGCCAGCGAAGACCAGCTGTTCGACAGCGCCGCCCGGCGCCTGGACGCGCTGATGGCCGAAGGCGTGACCACGCTGGAAATCAAGTCGGGCTACGGCCTGTCGCTGGAGACCGAAGCGCGCTGCCTGCGCGTGGCCCGCGCGCTCGGCCGCGACCGGCGCCTCGACGTTCGCACCACCTTTCTGGGCGCGCACGCCCTGCCACCGGAGTTCGAAGGCCGGCCCGACGACTACATCGGCGCCGTCTGCGAGTGGTTGCCGGCCCTGCACGCCCAGGGCCTGGTCGATGCGGTCGACGCCTTCTGCGAACACATCGGATTCAGCCCCGCCCAGACGCGCCGCGTGTTCGAGGCCGCCCAGGCGCTGGGCCTGCCGGTCAAGCTGCACGCCGAACAGCTGTCCGACCAGGGCGGCGCCGCGCTGGCGGCCTCGTTCGGCGCGCTCTCGTGCGACCACCTCGAACACCTCAGCGAGAGCGGTATCGCAGCCATGAAAGAGGCCTGCACCGTCGCCGTGCTGCTGCCCGGCGCCTTCTACATGCTGCGCGAAACCCAGCTGCCGCCCATCGCGGCGCTGCGCGAAGCCGGCGTGCCCATGGCCGTGTCCACCGACCACAACCCCGGCACCTCGCCCGGCCTGTCGCTGCTGCTCTCGGCACACATGGCCTGCAGCTTCTTCCGCCTCACGCCACTCGAAGCGGTGCGCGGCATCACCGTGCACGCGGCCCGCGCGCTGGGCCTGCACGACCGCGGGCAACTCGCCGCCGGACAACGCGCCGACTTCGTCGCCTGGGACCTCGACCACCCCAACGAACTGGCCTACTGGTTCGGCCACAACCCCTGCCGCCGCGTGGTGGCGGCGGGCCTGGAGCGCGCATGAGCGCCGCGCCGGGCCGCTCCCAAGCCAGCTCGCACCGCAGCCCGGAGGGCGAAGGTACTCCAATGAACACACCCGACCCCACCCCCTTCGTCTGGCAAGGGCGCATCGACACCGAAGAAACCGGCGACAGCACCCGCTGGCACCAGCGTGTGCGCCCCTTCGAAGCCACGTCGCAAGGCGGTGTGGCGCTGATCGGCTTTGCCGTTGACGAAGGCGTGCGCCGCAACGGCGGCCGGCCCGGCGCCGCCGAAGGGCCGCGTGCCCTGCGCGCCGCGCTGGCCAGCCTGCCGGTGCTGGGCGAGCCGGCGCTGTGGGACGCGGGCGATGTGGACGGCCGCAGCCACACGCTCGAAGACGCGCAGCAGGCCCTGGCCGCCCGGCTGGCCGAGGTGGTGGCGCAAGGCAGCCGACCCCTGGTGATGGGCGGCGGCCACGAGGTCGCCTGGGGCACCTTCCAGGGCATCGCCCGCGCGCACCCCGGCCTGCAGCGCCTGCTGACCGTGAACCTCGACGCCCATTTCGACCTGCGCATGGCCGCGCAAGGCAACTCGGGCACGCCGTTCCGCCAGATCGCCGACTGGTGCCAGGCGCAAGGCCGGCCGTTCGACTACCACGTGCTGGGCATCAGCCGCTTTGCCAACACGCAGGCGCTGTTCGACCGTGCCGCCGCGCTGGGCGTTCGCCACCGGCTGGACGAGCAGCTCCAGTCCGCCGAGCAGCTGGCGCAGGCGCAGGCCGCGCTGGCCGACGACCTGGCGCGCTGCGATGGGGTATACCTCACGGTCTGCCTGGATGTGCTGCCCGCGCCGCTGGCGCCCGGCGTGTCGGCCCCGGCACCGCTGGGCCTGCCGCTGGCCCATGTGGAAGCGCTGGTGGACCAGGTCATGGCCAGCGGCCGCGTGCTGGCGGCCGACCTGGCCGAACTCAACCCCGCGCTTGACGAAGGCGGCCGCACCGCGCGCGTGGCCGCCCGGCTGGCAGCCCGCATCGCGCGCGGTTTCGCCGCCCATTGACGGCGACGGGGACGGCGGCGGCGACCGTCAGTCGCGGTCCTTGTAGCGACCGTGACCACGACCGCGGTCGTCGTCGTCCCAGCGGTCGTCACCGCGGCCGTGGCGGTCGTATCGGTCGTGGTGGCGGTGCTTCCAGTGGCGGCGATCGTGCCGGTCGTCCCAGCGCGGGCCATGGCCCCAGCCGTGGTAGACCACCGGGCGCGGATGCACCACCACTGGGCGCGCATACGGGTATGGATGGCCGTACACCACCACCGGGGCCGGCTGATGCACCACCACCGGCTGCGGGTAGACCACCACCGGCCGCGGCGGCGGCGCGTTGGACACGCCCACCACCACCCCCGGCGAATGCACGCCGATGGACCAGTACACGTCGTCGTGGCCGCCACGGGCCTGCGCCGGGCTTGCGCTCAACGCCCAGGCCGTCGCGGCCGCAGAAGCCAGTCCCAGGGCCCGGGCCCAAGTCGAGCGGGTCTGCCCTGCGGTGTTGAAAGTCGCGGTATCCATGGTGGTGTCTCCGGTTGCCGGCAACCCCAGTGGCTGCCGTGGGGCCATTACAGAAGAAGCCGCTGTAACCCGTTCCACACGCACGGTCAAAGCCGTTGCCAGACGTAACGCCGCCAAAATGCGCCCCATGCCCCCACGCCCTGAACTGCCCACGCCCGAGGCGGTGCTCACTTACTGGCTTGGCGACCCTCTGGTCGCCGACTGGCCTGCCGACGACCGCAGCGCGCTGTGGTTCGGCGGTGGCGCCGAACTGGACGCCGACATCGGCACCCGCTTCGGCACCCTGCTGCAGGCCGCGCTCGCCGGCCAGCTTTTCGACTGGGAAGCCCCGCTCCACGCCCGCCTGGCGCTGGTCATCGTGCTCGACCAGTTCAGCCGCAACGTGCACCGCGGCCAGGCGCATGCGTTTGCCGGTGACGGCCTGGCCCAGAAGCTGGTGCTGCGGACCCTGGCCCTGTCGCAAGACGCCGACCTGCCCACCATCGGCCGCGTTTTCCTCTACATGCCGCTCATGCACGCCGAGAGCCTGGCCCTGCAGAACGAGTGCGTGTTGCGCTTCACCGACCTCATCGCACACGCACCGCCCGGGCTGGCCGACCGCCTGAAGGGCAACCTCAAAGCCGCGCACCAGCACTGCGACATCATTGAACGGTTCGGCCGCTTTCCGCACCGCAACGCCGCGCTGGGCCGCACCAGCACGCCGGCCGAAGAAGCTTTCCTGCACAACGGCCCGCGCTTCGGGCAGTGAAGCCGCGGCGCGCAGCGGGTGCTATCGTGGCGCCCACCCCTGCCGCCTCGCCCTTCAGCCCATGCCGCACACCCTGGTCATCCACGCCCACCCCTACCCGCGCCGCTCGCTGGTCACGCAGCGCCTCAAGGCCGTGTTCGACGCCGCCCCCCACACCGAGGTGCGCGCGCTCTACGACCTGTACCCGGACTTCGACATCGACGTCACCGCCGAGCAGCAGGCCCTGAACTCCGCGCAGCTGGTGGTCTGGCTCGCGCCGGTCTACTGGTACAGCGTGCCCGCGCTCATGAAGCACTGGTTCGACCGCGTGCTCAGCCACGGCTGGGCCTACGGCGAGGGCGGTCAGGCGCTGCAGGGCAAGACCGCATGGTGGGTGGCCAGCGTGGGCGCTGCCGCCACCGCCTACGCGCCCGGCGCCGAACACGGCCGCCGGTTCGCCGACTTCGTTGCCCCCATCGAGCAGACCGCGCGCTACTGCGGCATGCACTGGCTGCCGCCCTACCTGGTCCACGCCGGCCACACCATCACCGAAGACGACCGCCAGGCCAGTTGCGACGCGCTCGCGCAGTCGCTCGCCCACCACCAGGCAGGCCTGAGCCTCACAGGAGCCACCGCATGATCCAGGGCATCCTCTTCCTGCTCGCCGCGCTCGTGTTTGTGCCGCTGGCGGTGCGCCTGGGCCTGGGTTCGGTGCTGGGATATCTCACGGCCGGGGTGGTCATCGGTCCGGTGGGCTTTGCGCTGGTCAGCGACCCGGCCGCCATCCTGCACGCGTCCGAACTCGGCGTGGTGCTGATGCTGTTCGTCATCGGGCTCGAACTCGAACCGCAGCGCCTGTGGGCCATGCGCGCGGCCGTGTTCGGCGGTGGCGCGCTGCAGATGGGTCTGTGCGCCGCCCTGCTCATGCCGGTGGGCCTGTTGCTGGGCTGGTCGTGGCAGGCCTCGCTGGTGGGTGCGCTGGCGCTGGCACTGTCGTCCACCGCCATCGTGGTCGGCATCCTGCAGGAACGGCATTTGATGGACGTGCCCGTGGGCCGCAACGGCTTTTCCATGCTGCTGTTCCAGGACATCGCGGCCATCCCGCTGCTGGCGCTGGCCGCCGCGCTGGGCACGCAGAACGCGCCCAGCGTGAGCGCCGGGCACGGGCACAGCAGCCCGCTGCTGCAGGTGGGCGCGGTGCTGGCCGTGGTGGTGGCCGGGCGCTACGTGGCCTACCCGGCCATGCGCTTCATTGCCCGCCTGCCGGTGCGCGAGCTGTTCACCGGCTTCGCGCTGCTGCTGGTGCTGGGGGTGGCCGCGCTCATGGAAAGCGTGGGCCTGTCCATGGGTCTGGGCGCGTTCCTGGCCGGTGTGCTGCTGGCCAGTTCCGAATACCGCCACGCGCTGGAAAACGACATCCTGCCCTTCAAGGGCCTGCTGCTGGGCCTGTTCTTCATCGCCGTGGGCATGAGCATGGACCTCGGCCTGCTGCTGAGCATGCCGCTGCAGGTGTTGCTGGGCTTGGTGCTGGTGGTCGCGCTCAAGGCGCTGGGCCTGTGGCTGCTGGGGCCGGTGGCCGGTCTGCGCGGCAGCCAGCGCAAGCTGCTGGCGGTGCTGCTGTCGCAGGTGGGCGAGTTCGCGTTTGTGGTGCTGGCGGCGGCCAAGGCCTCGCAGGTCATGCCCGCGGCACACGCCGACCTGCTCACGCTGATTGCCGCGCTGTCCATGGTCAGCACCCCGCTGCTGCTGCTGGCGTACGACCGCTGGGGCTGCCCCGACACCGAGACCCGCCCAGCCGACGCGGTGGACAACGAGCACGCCCCGGTGCTGCTGGTGGGCTTTGGCCGCTACGGGCAGATCGTGGCGCGCGTGCTGCTGAGTGCGGGCATCCGCCCCACGGTGATCGACCACGACGCCGACACCGTGGACTCGGCCCGGCGCTTTGGCTTCAAGGTGTACTTTGGCGACGCCACCCAGCCCGACCTGCTGCACGCCGCCGGGCTGGACCAGGCCCGCGCCGTGGTGGTGGCGGTGGACGACGTGACCCAGGCCAACCGCCTGGTGCACGAGCTGCGTACCTCGCACCCGCACTTGCCCATCCTGGCCCGCGCCCGCGACGCGGTGCACGCCATGGAGCTGGAAGACGCCGGCGTGCACCACGTGCAGCGAGAGCTGTTTGAAAGTTCGCTGCGCAGCGCCCGGGCCACGCTGGAGACGCTGGGCTTCGACCGCTTCCACGCGCGCGAACTGGCCGACGAGTTCCGCCGCTACACCAGCCACTTCATCACCAGCGCGCGCGCCAGCCGGCACGACGAAGACGACTTCGTCCAACGCGTGCGCGAAGCGCGCGAACAGTTTGAGAAGCAGATGCAGGCCGACCTGCATCGCCAGCACCGCCACGCCCCCGAAACCGGCTGGGCGCCCGGGTCCGACCCGGACCGCGCCGCCTGACGCAGCCCCCAAACCAAAACCGCTCCTGAGGGAGCGGTTGTTGTTTGCAAAGCTGTGCGGGGTGCCCGCGGCGCGGCCGTCAGCCCCCCAAGGCCAGCCAGGTGCCACCGGCGCCCAGCACCACTCCGGCCACCAGCCCCAGCATCAGGCCGTGGCGCTGCAGCAGCCCCGGCGCCGCGGGCTCGGGCAAGTCGTCGTCGCCGTCATAGACCATGGTGGACTCAAAGGCCGGCGCCAGTCCATTGACCATCACCCGCAGGCCGCTGGTGGGCGACGCCCAGGCCGCCCACAGCACGTGCGCCTGTTGCGGCACCACGGCCCCGCGTTCCACGGCGGCCTCCAGGTCCTTCCAGCACAGCTGCACCCGCACGGTGGGCAGGAACACGTCGTCCACCTGGGTCTGCTGCCACTCGGTTTCTTCCATGGCAATGGTGTCGGGGCTGTCGTTGTGCATCGGGTCCGCCTGTTCTTGTGGGCTGTTGGGTGTCGGTTCCTCCCCCCTTGTGGGGTGCGGCAAAGATAGCGGAAACCACTTGCCGCTGGGGGCCTTTGTGGCGCCCCTCGTCGGTGTCGCTCCCCCGTGTGAGGGCCGTCACGGGTGGCGCGGTTGGGGTCCGCCGGCCCCCCGGCCGGAAGGGACTGGCCCTGTGACCGGCCGGTGAATGCATGCACCAAGCCGGTCTTTTTCTTTCAATAACAACCACCTAGACCATATAAATCTATTCAATAATCCATTCAATGAACCCCTCCACCGCACCCGATCTGCTGACCGCCATGCGCCAGCTGGGCGGCACCGCCACCAGCCCGCAGCTGCAGGCCCGGCTGGGCATCAGCCAGCCCAGCGCCTCGCGCCTGCTCGCGCCCCTGCTGGCCGACGGCACGGTGGTCGCCGTCGGCTCGGCCCGCGCCCGGTGCTACCTGCTGCCGCGCGAGGTGCCCGGGGTGGGCCGGCAGGTGCCCATCCACGCCGTGCAGCCGGGCGGCGCGGTGCAGTTCTTCGGCACGCTCTACCCGCTGGCCGGTGACGGCTTCTGGATGGAAGAAGCCGACCGCGAACACGGCCAGAGCGCCCGGCACGACAGCCTGCCCTGGTTTTTGTACGACATGCGGCCCCAGGGCTTTCTGGGCTGCGGCTTCGTGCAAGGCCACCCCGCGCTGCAGCTGCCCGCCAACCTGAGCTACTGGAGCGACGACCACATCCTCAAGGCGCTGGTGAACGCGGGCGAAGACCAGCCCGGCAACCTGATCGTGGGCGCAGCGGCGTTCGACCGCTTCCACACCCTGCCCGCGCCACAGCGCAGCGCCGCCCCGTTGGTGACCGACCCCGCCACCCAGTACCCCGCCCTGGCCCTGCAGGCGCTGGACCAGACCGCCGTGGGGTCGAGCGCCGGGGGCGAGCAACCCAAGTTCAGCGCCGTGCGCGACGGCCACGCCGTGCTGGTGAAGTTTTCCCCGGCTGACGACAGCGCCGCCAGCCAGCGCTGGCGCGACCTGCTGGTGTGCGAAGGCCTGGCCCTTCAAACCCTGGCCGCCGCCGGCGTGCGCGCGGCGCACACCGTCATCGAGCAGGCCGCGGGCCGCGTTTTTCTGGAAAGCCGACGCTTCGACCGCACGCCGCAGGGCGGCCGCGTCGGCATGGTCTCGCTGGAGGTGTACGACCGACAGTACATCGGCCAGGGCACCAACTGGGTGGACACCGCCCAACGCTCCGACCGCGCCGGCCCCGAACGTCTGACCGCCGACGACGTGCAGGCCATCACCCTACTCGACGCCTTTGGCGCCCTGATCGCCAACACCGACCGCCACCACGGCAACCTGTCCTTGCTGCTGCAAGACCACCGCTGGCGCCTGGCCCCGGCCTACGACATGCTGCCCATGCTCTACGCCCCCGTGGCCGGCGAAGTGGTGCCGCGCGACCTGGCCGCCCAGCCCCCGCGCCCCACGGTGCACACCCTGGCGGTGTGGCCGCAAGCGCGCACACTGGCCCAGCGCTTCTGGCAGGCCGCCGCGGCGGACGAGCGCATCAGCGCGGGCTTTCGCGCCATCGCGCAGGCCAACGCCGAATGGGTGGCCCGCAGCTGAAGGCTCTCAGCCCGCCTGCGCTGGCCGCTCCAGCGCCAGCGGGCGGGACTTGTGCAGCTCCCAGCCCCACAGGGCCAACACGGCCGCCGGTACCCAGTACCCGGCCATGAGCAAGATCCCGAACAGGGCCACCAAGGCCTTGAACGCGAACAGCAGCAGGAGCCATCGCCACCAGGTGCCGCCCAGTGTCCAGCTCAGACCTTGCCGGCCCCGGAAGCGGTAGTACACCAGCCAGCCGCCCCACATCCAGATCACCAATGCCGTGCCGGGCTGGTCCAGCGCCTCGCGCACCAGGGCGCCCGCCAGCATGAACAGGGGCACACACAGCAAGTGCCACCAGGCGTGCCGCTCCACCGCCGCCTCGGGCAGGGCCTGCCAGTGCACCAGGGGCATCCAGAGCCCGCGGTACAGCGGCACCATCAGCCCCCACACCGCCACAAAGCCCGTCAGTACCCAGTCGAACGAGGCCCAGCCATCGATCAGCACCTGCAGCCCCAGCAGCGGCGTCAGCAGTGCCAGCACCACCGCTGCGTACTGGGCAAACACCACCGCCAGCCGCTCGCGGCTGAAGGTGGTGTGGTCGTGGGCCCGCAGCCAGAAGCGCAGCTGCCCGCGGTCCAGCGGAGGCACCAGCGCGTACTGCCATTCGTTGCTCAGCCAGGCCAGCAGGCGGGCCATGTGCTCCGTTTGCCCCCACCACAGGGCGCGCAGCACGTTCAGCCACAGGGCCGCCGGCTGGCTGGCCCAGGCCAGGTGGCGCGCCAGCTTGGCCGACGCGTAGCTGATGCCCATGAAGCCAGGCGCCCAGACTGTGCGCAACCGCTGCTGCTGGTCGGGGCGGGTCACCTCTGGCCGGTTCGCATCCACCAGCAGCCAGCGCAGGCTCAGTTCGTGCCGCTTGTGCTGGTAGGCGTAGGTGCGGTCCACGTGGGCGCCGTCGGTCACCTGGTCCAGGTCGAAAAAGGCCCAGAGGGCATCCAGGCTGTCGGCGAACAGGGGCTCTTCAAATTCGTTCAGCACCCAGGGCAGCACGTCGGCCACCGCGTGCTTGAGGTCCAGCTGCCAGAGGAAGGGCTGGTCGGCCAGCCACTGGCGCACCGCCTCGGGGGTGGGCAGGGTGGCGGCCTGTTCCAGCAGCATGCGCGCGATCTGCACCGGCGTCATGGTCACGCGCTCGCCTTCGGGTTCGGGCTCGGCGGGCTGCGGTGGCACCGGCTCGGTCACCGCGGCCACCGGGGCTGTGGCCATCGACGGCGTCCAGGGCTGCGGGTCGTCCGCTTGCGGCGCCAGGGCAGCTTCCGTTGCCGGCTCGGCGGATGCCTCGCCCTCCTCAGCCAGCGCCTGCTCGCGCCGGGCGGCCTGGGCCAGCGCGGCTTCGTAGGCCTCGCGCAGTTGCTGGAAGCCTTCGGGATCTTCCGCCGGCCGGGTCTCTTTCAGCAGCCTTGCGTAGGCGCGTTTGACGTCGCGCTCGCCCGCGTCGGGCCGCAGGCCCAGGTGTTCAAAGGCCCAGCTCATCGCGTGCTCTCCACGCCGTCCAGCCGCTCGCGCAGGGCTTCGCGGTGTTCCTTGACCACGCGCAGGTCCTGCGTCTCCAGCGCCTGGCGGAACAACACGATCCACTGCTGTACGTCGGGCCGGTCGTGGATGTATTCCTCGTACACCCGCTCGGCCCGCGCCAGCAGGGCCACGTTTTCCTGCTGGTCGCGCGGGTGCACTTTCAGCGCATCGAGCGCCGCGATGCGCGCGCGCAGTTCGTCCACCGACAGGGTGGCCTCGCCCTGCTGCAGCAGCAACTCGTGCCGCTCGCCGCCGGCCAGCGGCCAGGCCTCCACCTGCAGGATGCCGTTGACGTCGTAGGTGAAGCGCACGCGCACGCCGCGTTCGGCCTGCCCGGTCGGCCCCAGGGGCACGGCCAGTTCACCGAGCTGGATGTTGTTGCGCACCCACGGGCTCTCGCCCTGGTACACGCCGATCACCACCTGCGTCTGCTTCTCCGACAGGGGGTAGAACGACTCTTCGCGGCTCACCGGCACGGTGCAGTTGCGCGGGATGATGGGGTGGAAGTAGCCCGTGTCCACCTTGCCGCCGCCGAGCTGGCGGCCCACATCGGTGCCCAGCGAGTAGGGGCACACATCGGTCAGCACCACTTCGCGCAGGCGCTGGTCGTTGGCCTTCATGCCGGCCGCCGCCGCCGCGCCCAGGGCGATGGCGTGGTCCGGGTTCACATGGCGCAGCGGCAGGCGGCCCATCATGCGGGCCACCAGCTGCGCCACCATGGGCATGCGGCTGGCGCCGCCCACCAGGATCACCTCGTCGATCTGCGAAGGCTTGAGGTTGGCGTCGCGGATCGCGCGCTCCAGCGGCATGCGCATGCGCTGCAGCAGCGGCTCGCACAGCTGGGCAAAGCGCTCGGGCGTCATCTGCCAGGGCGCGGTCTGCGCCGGGCACAGGTTCTCCAGCGCCACGCGGTCGTCGGTCGACAGCTGCTTCTTGGCCTGCTCCAGCCGGCGGCGCAGCTGCGCCTGCAGGCCGGCGTCCAGCGCCTTCAGGCCCTGGGGCGGCAGGCAGCGCGACTCGAAGTCTTTGAGCAGCACCTCCAGGAAGTCCTCGCCGCCCAGCCAGTTGTCGCCCGCGCTGGCGCGCACCTCCACCACCCCTTCGAACATTTCCAGGATGGACACGTCCAGCGTGCCACCGCCGAGGTCGAACACCAGAAAGCGGCTTTCGCGGTCCAGCTGCTGCAGGCCGTAGGCCAGGGCCGCGGCGGTGGGCTCGTTCACCAGCAGCTCCACCTTGACCCCGGCCATCTCGCCGGCCTGGCGCGTGGCCTTACGCTGCGCGTCTGAAAAATAGGCCGGCACGCTGATGACCGCTTCGGTCACGTCGGTGCCCAGGTGGGCGCGGGCGTCGTCCAGCAGCGAACGCAGCACCAGGGCCGAGAGCTGTTCGGGCCGGTACTGGCCGGTGCCCAGCGGGGTCTGGCGGGCGCTGCCCATCCAGCGCTTGAAGGTGGCCACCGAGGCTGTGGGGTGCGTGATCAGCCGGTCCTTGGCCGCCTGGCCCACCAGCACGCCACCCTGCTCGTCCACCGCCACCACCGACGGCGTGAGCGCCTCGCCCAATGCGTTCGGGATCAGCGCCGGCCCCTCCGGTCCGCAATGCGCGATCAGCGAATGGGTCGTGCCCAGGTCAATGCCCACCAACATGTGTCCTCCCTCCGGTGCGTTCTTCAAAGCGGTGGCGAATCGTAAGCCAAGCCCGGGGCCCCACAGGCGCCGCCCTAGAATGGCCGGATGAGCTCCAACACCCCCTCCAACGCCCCCAAAAACAACGCTCCCGCCGCTGCAGACGGCGAGGAACACAAGGTCTCCAACTTCCTGCGCCAGATCATCGAAAAAGACCTGGAGCAAGGCACCTACGCCCAGCGCCAGTGGGGCGGCGGCCCGGGCGATGCGGCCTTCCACGACGCAGGCCAGCCCGACCCGGCCAAGATCCGCACCCGCTTCCCGCCCGAACCCAACGGCTACCTGCACGTGGGCCACGCCAAGAGCATCTGCCTGAACTTCGGCCTGGCGCGCGACTACGGCGGCGTCTGCCACATGCGCTTTGACGACACCAACCCCGAGAAGGAAGAAAAGGAGTATGTGGACTCCATCCTCGACGCGGTGCAGTGGCTGGGCTTCAACTGGCAGAGCAGCTTCAACGGCAAGACAGAAGACCACCTGTACTACGCGTCGAACTACTTCGACTTCATGTACCGCGCGGCCGAACACCTGATCACCGCCGGCTTTGCCTACGTGGACGAGCAGACGCCCGAAGAAATGCGCGTCAACCGCGGCGACTTCGGCAAACCCGGCGTGGACAGCCCCTTCCGCGCCCGCACGCCCGACGAAAACCTGGCCCGCTTCCGCGAAATGCGCGACGGACAGCTGGCCGACGGCGCCGCCGTGCTGCGCGCCAAGATCGACATGGCATCGCCCAACATCAACCTGCGCGACCCGGCCATCTACCGCATCCGCCGCGCCACGCACCACAACACGGGCGACGCCTGGTGCATCTACCCCATGTACACCTTCGCGCACCCCATCGAGGACGCGCTGGAGCAGATCACCCACTCCATCTGCACGCTGGA
>CALRYD010000024.1:0-64934 GCA_943372305.1 Hydrogenophaga intermedia
GGCACCGGCAAGGAAAACAAGATCACCATCAAGGCGAACTCCGGCCTGTCCGAAGCCGAGATCCAGCAGATGGTCAAGGACGCCGAGCTGAACGCCGCCGAAGACCACAAGAAGGTCGAGCTGGTGCAGGCCCGCAACCAGGCCGAAGCTTCCGCCCACAGCGTCAAGAAGAGCCTGGGCGAGCACGGCGACAAGCTCGAAGCGTCCGAGAAGGAAGCCATCGAAGCCGCGATCAAGGACGTGGAAGAAGCCATCAAGGGCGACGACAAGGCCGCCATTGAAGCCAAGACCGAAGCCCTGATGACCGTCAGCCAGAAACTGGGCGAGAAGGTGTACGCCGCCTCGCAGGCCGAGGCCGCCGCTACGCAAGCCGGTGGTGGCGAGCAGCCTGCCAGCGCCGGTGCCTCGTCCAACGCCAAGGACGACGACATCGTCGATGCCGAAGTCAAGGAAGTGAAGAAGGGCTGATCGCTGCGCCCCCTGCGCTCAACCCATCGCCGCGTCGGGGCAACCTGACGCGGCGTTTCTGTTCAACAGCAATCCCTAACCACCATGGCCAAACGCGATTTTTACGAAGTGCTGGGCGTGCCCAAGAACGCTTCGGACGAGGAAATCAAGAAGGCGTATCGCAAGCTGGCGATGAAGCACCACCCGGACCGCAACCAGGGTGACAGCGCCAAAGCCGCCGAAGAGAAGTTCAAGGAGGCCAAGGAAGCCTACGAGATGCTGTCGGACCCGCAGAAGAAAGCGGCGTACGACCAGTACGGCCACGCCGGCGTGGACCCGAACATGCGCGGCCCCGGCGGCGCGGGCGGTGCGGAAGGCTTCGCCGGCTTCGGCGACGCCTTCGGCGACATCTTTGGCGACATCTTCGGTGGCCAGCGCCGCGGCGGTGGCGGCCGGCAGGTGTACCGCGGGGCCGACCTGTCCTACGCCATGGAAATCAGCCTCGAAGAGGCGGCCCACGGCAAGGAGTCGCAGATCCGCATCCCCAGCTGGGACGACTGCGACACCTGCAAGGGCACCGGCGCCAAACCGGGCACCAGCGTCAAGACCTGCACCACCTGCCACGGCCAGGGCCAGGTGCAGATGCGCCAGGGCTTCTTCAGCGTGCAACAGACCTGCCCGCACTGCCACGGCACCGGCAAGATCATCCCCGAGCCCTGCACCGCCTGCAGCGGCCAGGGCAAGATCAAGAAGCAGAAGACGCTGGAGATCAAGATCCCCGCCGGCATCGACGACGGCCAGCGCATCCGCTCCAGCGGCAACGGCGAACCGGGCCAGAACGGCGGCCCGGCCGGCGATCTGTACATCGAGATCCGGCTGCGCAAGCACGACATCTTTGAACGCGAGGGCGACGACCTGCACTGCCAGGTGCCGGTGAGCATGACCACCGCCGCGCTCGGCGGCGAGATCGACGTGCCCACGCTGCAAGGCAAGGCCACCATCGACCTGCCCGAAGGCACGCAGAGCGGCAAAACCTTCCGCCTGCGCGGCAAGGGCGTCAAGGGCGTGCGCAGCAGCTACCCCGGCGACCTGTACTGTCACGTGGCGGTGGAGACGCCGGTGAAGCTGACCGAACACCAGCGCAAACTGCTCAAGGAATTGGACGAGTCGTTCAAGAAAGGCGGCCACAAGCACAGCCCGAACGACAAGGGGTGGTTTGAGAAGGCGAAGGATTTCTTCAGCTGATTTTTATCGCTGAAGGGTTCAGACATGCAAAGGGGCGACGGGTGACCGTCGCCCCTTTGCATGTCTGAACAAGCGCCTTAAGGTGCATGGCAGGGCCCCCAAACATGATCACTGACGGTGCCTGATCGGAACGGGATGTTCCTCGCAGTTCTTCAAAACTGCATAGCGCCCTTCCACCTTGGCGACCAAGGAAATTGACCAGGAGGTGTCGCCATGGTCCACAGAGATCCGAACCTCCATATCTTGATTCTCGAAGGTACGCAGCTCTTTAATGAGTTGAGCGACCGTCTTGCCGCGACTGGCCCAATCTGTGCCGTTCATAGGAACTTCGCCTCAATGTTGTTTCATGAATAAAGCATGAGCGGCATCCACCGCCTCCGCATCCCCCTTCACCACCTCCGGCCCCCCACCCTTGCCCCACAACACTCCCGCCAGCGGCATGTCCAGGAACTTGGCGCACATCGCGGTGGAGTCGATCATGGGCTGGGCCTTCGCTCGGTCGCCGTTGGTGGTGATGAGCCACAAACGCTTCTGGGCCATCTGCGCCTTGAACTCCAGCCCCGGCACGCGCAGCCAGGCGCTCCAGTGGTCCAGGTAAGCCTTGAGCGTGGACGGGAAGCTGAACCAGTAGACCGGCGCGACGAAGACGAGGTCGGTGCAGGCCAGGGTCTGGTCCAGCAGCTGGCGCATCACGCTGCCGTCTGCGGGCATGGGGTAGCTGCCCACGGTGTGGCGCTGATCGATGAATTCGGGGATGCCGGCGCGGGCCAGGTGCACCCAGGTCTGGGCGGTGTCGGCGGGCAGGCTGGCCGCGGACTGGCGGGCCAGCCATTCGGTGTTGCCCATGTGGCCGGGCTCGCGGGTGGAGGCGACGAGGAAGAGGAAGCGCTTCGGGTGGTTCATGGCGCAATACGGTGAGGGTTCAAAGCGCGTCGGGTTTGTGCATCCAGGCCGGGATGTCCCGCTCGGCGTGCAGCACGCGCCAGACGTCGATGTGGTCCGGGCGCTCGACGTAGAAAACCAACCAGGGGTACTTGTTCAGGCCCCAGTGGCGCAGGCCGGGCAGGTTGAGCGCGTGGGCGTAGCGCGGTGAGCCAGTGGCTGGGTGGCGGCCAATGTGGGTGAAGGCCTGCTGCAGCGCGTCCACAAAGCCGAGCGCCACCGTCTCACCACTCTCTTGGAGGTACCAGGCGATGGCCTCGTCCACATCGGCCCGGGCTAGCGCCCGGGGCACCACCGGCCGGCTCTTCACGCCTTGCTCTTCGTTGCGCGGCGGGGCTGGCGCACCTGGGCGCGCAAAGCCTCGAAGTAGGCGGTGTCGGCCGGCGCCGTGGGTTCGGACGCGGCGCCCGCCAGCAGCAAACCGCGCAGTTGAACGCGGTCCTGGTCGCGGCGGATGAGTTCGCGCAGGTATTCGCTGCTGGTGCCGTAGCCGCGCTTGCCCACCTGTTCATCCACAAAAGCCTTGAGGCTCTCGGGCAGGGAAATGTTCATGGTGCTCATGTGCTCCACTGTAGGCAGCTTGGCAAAATTTGGCAAGCCACGCTGACAGGACGGAATCCGCCCGTCACAATGACCCCATGCAACAGACCGACTTCCTCATCCTCGGCGCCGGCATCGCGGGCGCTTCCATCGGCCACTTTCTGGCGCCGCACGGCCGCTGCGTGATGCTCGAACGCGAGAGCCAGCCGGGTTACCACAGCACCGGGCGCTCGGCGGCGCAGTTCATCGCTAGCTATGGGCCGCCGCAGGTGCGGGCACTCTCGCGCGCTAGCGAACCCTTCTTCAAGAACCCGCCGCAGGGCTTTGCACAGGCACCGCTGCTCACGCCGCGCGGGCTGCTGACGGTGGCCGGGCCGGACCAAATGCACCACCTGGACGAAGCCTGGGCCACGTTGCAGCAGACCAGCGGACGCGGTGAGCGCATGACGGCCGGCGAGGCCCTGGCGATGGTGCCGGCGCTGCGGCCCGAGAAGGTGACCGCTGCCATCCACGAGCCCGACAGCTTCGACATGGACGTGCACGCCATCCACCAGGGCTACCTGCGCGGCTTCCGGCACGCGGGCGGCACGCTGGTGTGCGATGCGGAGGTGGTGGCCATCGAACGCCGTGGCGACCTGTGGCACGTGCGCACCGCCACGGGCGCCGAATACGCCGCGCCGGTGCTGGTCAACGCCGCGGGCGCCTGGTGCGACGCGGTGGCGCAGCTGGCGGGTGTGGCGCCTATCGACCTGGTGCCCAAGCGCCGCAGCGCCTTCACCTTCGCGCCCCCGGCGGGCATGGACACGGCGCGCTGGCCGCTGCTGCTGGCGGCCGATGAGAGCTTTTACATGAAGCCCGACGCGGGCGCCCTGCTCGCCTCGCCGGTGAACCAGGACCCTACCCACCCGCAGGACGTGCAGCCCGAGGAGCTGGACATCGCGCTTGGCCTGCACGCGCTGGAGACCTGGACCACGCTCAGCCCGCGCCCCACCCACACCTGGGCCGGCCTGCGGTCTTTCGTGGCCGATGGCGAGCTGGTGGGCGGGTTTGACGCGACAGCGCCGGGTTTCTTCTGGTGCGCCGCCCAGGGCGGCTACGGCATCCAGACCAGCGCCGCCATGGGCGAGGCCTGCGCGGCGCTGGCGAGCGGCCTGCCGCTGCCGGCGCATATCGGCGACTGCGGGCTGACGGCGGAGATGCTGTCGCCCGCACGGGTGACGCTAAAGGGCTGACATCAAAGGCTGAACTTCAGCCCATCGAGTGCAGCCCGACCCTGTTGCCCTCGGTGTCGATGAAGTGGGCGAAGAAGCCGAAGCCGTTGCCGATCTCGGTCTTGGGCACGGCCACCGTGCCGCCGGCGGGCTGCACCCGTGCCAGCACCACCGCCAGGTCGTCACCGCCGTTGAGGTAGACCAGCGTGCCGCTCTGCGACGGCGCGGTGCCATCGCCGTGCACGATGGCGCCGCCCACCGCGTCCGGGCTGGTGGACAGGAAGCCCATGGTGGACGGCCCCATGGTCATGACTTCAACGGGGCGACCGAGCAAGGCCTCGTAAAACGCCTTGGCGCGGGCGAAGTCGGTGACGGGAATTTCGAACCAGCTGATGGCATGGGGACTGGCGGACATCGTGGCCTCCTTGAATGAACACGGTCGACACTGTGCCGGGCGACCGCGCAACGGTCAACCCGGTTCACTGCCCGCGAGCCATGAACCACCCCACCAACACCAGGCCCACCAGCAGCGCCAGGAACACGGTCGTCGCGGTGAGCACACGCGGGCGGGACGGCGGCTTGCCCGGCGCTGCCGGCGGGCGGGGCACCCCCATCGCGACCAGCTTCTCTTCCACCGCCAGCAACCCCACATGCCGCGCGGCCTGCAACGGCGTCGCGGCATCGAACTCCGACGCCAGAGCGGGGTTGGCGCCGTGGTCGAGCAGGTACAAGGCCACCGCTTCCTGCCGGGCGAGAATGGCCGCGACCAGCGGAGTCGACAGGAACTCCGGGTGCGCGTAGTTCACATCGACGCCCGACTTCACGTGGTACTCCACCAGCGCCAGGTTGCCCTCGCAGCCGGCGTTGAACATCTCTTTCCAGTCACCGCCCGACATACGACTCCTTGCTCAATGGTTGTGGACCAGGCCTGCACCACAGCCGACCCGTCGGACAGAGTGTCGCCTGTCCAAAGTCGGCCGCCGCGGGCGGCTTTGCAAAAGCGTGAGCCTGCCATCGAAGCCCCTGCGGCACACTGGCGGCCAACATGGCCACCACCGATCCGGACCTCATCGTTGCCCGCCCCGAAGGCCTGTACTGCCCGGCGGGGGACTTCTTCATCGACCCCTGGCGGCCGGTGGAGCGGGCCGTGATCACGCACGGCCATTCGGACCACGCACGCTGGGGCCACGCGCATTACCTCGCCCACACGCTCAGCGCGGGCACGCTGCGCCAGCGCCTGGGGGCGGATATTGCGCTGCAGACGCTGGACTACGGCGAGGTCATCGAACACCACGGTGTGAGGCTGTCGTTGCACCCGGCCGGGCACGTGCTGGGATCGGCGCAGGTGCGGCTGGAGCATGGCGGCAGGGTGTGGGTCGCCTCGGGCGACTACAAGACCGAGGCCGACGGCACCTGCACGCCGTTCGAGCCGGTGCGCTGCGACACCTTCATCACCGAAAGCACCTTCGGCCTGCCCATCTACCGCTGGCCCACGCAGGCGGTTCTGTTCGACGAGATCAACGCCTGGTGGCGGCGCAACGCGGACGAGGGCCGCGCCTCGGTGCTGCTGTGCTACGCCTTCGGCAAGGCGCAGCGGCTGCTGCATGGAGTGGACGAGAGCATCGGCCCCATCGTCGTGCACGGCGCGGTGGAGCCGCTGAACGCGGTGTACCGTGCGGCGGGCGTTGAGTTGCCGCCCACGCACCGCGTGACCGAACTCGACAAGACCGCGCTGCAGCGCGCGCTGGTGGTGGCCCCGCCCTCGGCCCAAGGCACGCCGTGGATGAAGCGCTTTGGCGCCGATGCGGTGAATGCCTTCGCCAGCGGCTGGATGCTGGTGCGCGGCACGCGGCGGCGGCGCGGGGTGGACCGCGGCTTCGTCATGTCCGACCACGCCGACTGGCCGGGGCTGATGAGCGCGATCAAAGCGACGGGCGCAGAGCACATCCGCGTGACGCACGGCAGCGTGCCGGTGCTGGTGCGCTGGCTGACCGAACAGGGGCTGGACGCGCAGGCGTTTGAAACCGAGTACGGCGACGAGGATGTGGCGGACAAGGCCGCCGAAGCGAAGCCCGAGGAACCGGCCACATGAAGCGTTTCGCTGCTCTCTACCGCGAGCTGGACGCGAGCACCGCCACGCGCGAAAAACAGGCCGCGCTGCAGCGCTACTTCAGCGAAGCGCCGGCCGAAGACGCAGCCTGGGCGGTGTACTTCCTGGCCGGTGGCAAGCCGCGCCAGACCGTGCCCACACGCGCGCTGCGCGAGCTGGCGCAGGCCACTGCGGACTTGCCTGAATGGCTGTTCGAAGAGAGCTACCAGACCGTGGGCGACCTGGCCGAAACCGTGTCGCTGCTGCTGCCACCGGCCAGCGCGCCGGTGGAGCGCGGTCTGGCCGAGTGGCTGACGCAGCACCTGCTGCCCCTGCGCGGCCTGCCACCCGAGGTGCTGGCCGAACGCCTGCGTGCGCAGTGGGACGCGGTGGCCGACGACCAGCGCTTCGTCTACTTCAAGCTCATCACCGGCGGCTTTCGCGTCGGGGTGTCCAAACTGCAGGTGACGCAGGCGCTCGCGGCGGTGGCGGGTGTGGACGCCAAACGCGTGGCGCAGCGGTTGATGGGCTACACCCACATCGGCGCGCAGCCCACGGCCGCCGACTACGCCGCACTGGTGGCAACGGAAAGCCCCGGCGAACAGAACCAGCAAACCAGCGGCCAGCCCTACCCCTTCTTCCTGGCGCACCCGTTCAACGAACCACTGGACCGCTTCGACGCACTGCTGGGCCCGCCAGCTGACTGGCAGGTGGAATGGAAGTGGGACGGCATCCGCGCCCAACTCGTGAAGCGGGCGGGCCAGGTCTGGCTGTGGTCGCGCGGCGAAGAGCTGGTGACCGAGCGCTTTCCCGAACTGGCCGCACTGGGCGAAACCCTGCCCGACGGCACGGTGCTCGATGGCGAGATCGTGGTCTGGCGGAATGGCCAGCCGCAACCCTTCGCCGACCTGCAGAAGCGAATCGGCCGCAAGACGCTGGGCCCCAAGATCCTGCGCGAACTGCCGGTGGCCCTGCTCGCCTACGACCTGCTCGAACAGCATGGCCAAGACCTGCGCGAACAGCAACTGGTCACGCGCCGCGCGGCAATGGACGCGCTGGTGCAGGACCTCAACCACCCGCTGCTGATCGCCAGCCCGCTGCTGACCGGCGCCACCTGGTCCGAGCTGTCCACACTGCGCGAAGAAGCCCGCACACGCGGCACCGAAGGCTTCATGCTCAAGCAGCGCGGCAGCGCCTATGGCGTGGGCCGCACCAAGGCCGCGGGCACCTGGTGGAAGTGGAAGATCGACCCGATGAGCGTGGACGCGGTGCTGATCTACGCCCAGCGCGGCCATGGCCGCCGCGCCAGCGTGTACAGCGACTACACCTTCGCCGTGTGGAACGCACCGCCCGGCACAGAGGGCCGCGCCCTGGTGCCCTTCGCCAAGGCCTATTCAGGTCTGACGGACGCCGAAATGGCGAAGGTAGACGCCATCATCCGCGCCACCACCATCGAAAGCTTCGGTCCGGTGCGCAGCGTGCGGCCGACGCTGGTGTTTGAACTCGGCTTCGAGGGCATCGCCCACAGCCCGCGCCACAAGAGCGGCATTGCGGTGCGCTTTCCGCGCATGCTGCGCTGGCGCGAAGACAAGCCGGTGGACGAGGCCGACACGCTGCAGACGCTGGCGGCACTGCTGCCCAAGGGCGGCTCGTGAAGGCCCTCAACACATCCAGGCCCGACGCCGCCGCCTGGATGGCCACGCGCGGCTGGGCGCCGTTCGACTTCCAGCGCGAAGTCTGGGACGCCATGGCGCGTGGCGAAAGCGGCCTGCTGCACGCGACCACCGGCGCGGGCAAGACCTACGCGGTGTGGCTGGGCGCGCTGCAGGCGCTGGCCGATGCCCAGGCCAAGCGCACGCCGCCGCTGACGGTGGTCTGGCTCACCCCCATGCGCGCGCTGGCCGCCGACACCCTGCGGGCGCTCAAGGAGCCCCTGCCCGACCTGGCGCCCGCGTGGACCGCCGGTGCGCGCAGCGGCGACACATCGAGCAGCGAACGCGCGAAGCAGGCCGAACGCCTGCCCACCGTGCTGGTGACCACGCCCGAAAGCCTGAGCCTGCTGATCGCACGTGCCGACGCACAGGACCAGCTGGGCCGCACTGCCCTGGTGGTGGTGGACGAATGGCACGAACTCATGGGCAACAAGCGCGGCGTGCAGGCGCAGCTGGCGATCGCGCGGCTGCGGCGCTGGAACCCGGGCCTGATGGTCTGGGGCATGTCGGCCACGCTGGGCAATCTGGATGAAGCGATGCGCAGCCTGCTCGGCCCAAAAGCAGCCGACCAAGGCCGCATGGTGCGCGGGCAGACGCCCAAGCAGCTCACCGTGGACACGCTGCTGCCGCCGCGGGTGGACCGCTTCCCCTGGGGCGGCCACCTGGGCCTGGTCATGCTGCCGTCGGTGGTGCACGAAATCGCCAGCAGTGGCAGCACGCTGGTGTTCACCAACACCCGTTCGCAGGCTGAGATCTGGTACCAGGCGCTGCTGGACGCCAAACCCGAGTGGGCGGGCCTGATCGCGCTGCACCACGGCTCGCTCGACCGTGCGGTGCGCGAGTGGGTGGAGGCCGGGCTCAAGGCCGGCGAGCTGCGCGCCGTGGTCTGCACCAGCAGCCTGGACCTGGGCGTGGACTTCCTGCCGGTGGAGCGCGTGCTGCAGATCGGTTCGCCCAAGGGCATCGCGCGGCTGTTGCAGCGCGCGGGCCGCTCGGGCCACGCGCCGGGCCGGCCCTCGCGCGTGAGCATCGTGCCCACGCACAGCCTGGAACTGGTGGAAGGCGCCGCCGCGCGAGCGGCCGTCAAAGCAGGACAGATCGAAGCGCGCGACACGCCGCGGCAGCCGCTGGACGTGCTGGTGCAGCACCTGGTCACCGTCGCGCTGGGCGGCGGCTTCAGGCCCGACGCGCTGCTGGCGGAAATCCGCAGCACCGCCGCCTACGCCGACCTGCCCGAGGACCACTGGCGCTGGTGCCTGGACTTCGTGTCGCAGGGCGGCGCCTCGCTCGCCGCCTACCCGGACTACCACCGCGTGGTGGCCGACGAACACGGCGTCTGGCGCGTGCCCGACGCGCGGCTGGCCCGCCGCCACCGCATGAACATCGGCACCATCGTCAGCGACGCCAGCATGGCCGTGCAGTACGTGGGCGGCGGCAAGATCGGCAACGTGGAAGAGAGCTTTGCCGCGCGCCTGAAACCCGGCGACTGCTTCACCTTCGGCGGGCGCCTGCTGGAGCTGGTGCGCATCCACGACATGACGGCCTGGGTGAAACGAGCCACCGGCCGCAAACCTGCCGTGCCGCGCTGGAACGGCGGCAAGATGCCGCTCTCGACCACGCTGGCCGACGCGGTGGTGGCGCAGCTGGCGCGCGTGCAGGCCGGTGATTTCAATGACCCCGAACTGCAGGCCGCGCGCCCGCTGCTGGAACTGCAGGCCCAGTGGTCCGCCCTGCCCTCGCCCGACACCCTGCTGGCCGAAGTGATGCAGTCGCGTGAGGGCACGCACCTCTTCCTCTACCCCTTCGCGGGGCGCCATGCGCACCTGGGCCTGGCCAACCTGCTGGCCTGGCGCGTGGCACAGCGGGCACCCAACACGTTTTCCATCGCTGTCAACGACTACGGCTTTGAACTGTTGAGCGCGACCGACATTCACTGGCCAGCGCTCTTGCCGGAGCTGCTGGAAGAGCAGACCGACGAAGCCACGCTGCTGCATCAGATCCTGCACAGCCTGAACGCCAGCGAACTCGCGCAGCGGCGCTTTCGCGAGATCGCGCGCGTCTCGGGCTTGATCTTTCAGAGCCACCCGGGCGAGAAGCGCAGCAGCCGCCAGCTGCAGGCCTCCAGCAGCCTGTTCTGGGAGGTGTTTCGCAAATACGACCCCGGGAACCGCCTGCTGCAGCAGGCCGAAGCCGAGCTGCTGGCGCAAGAGCTGGAAATCGGCCGCCTGCGCCAGGCCCTGCACCGCATGGCGCGCCAGACCCTGGTGCTCAAGCCGCTGGAACGCGCGACCCCGTTTGCCTTCCCGCTGATGATCGAACGCCTGCGCGAAAAGCTCAGCAACGAAAGCGTGGCCGACCGCATCGCCCGCATGCTGGCGCAGCTGGAAAAGGCCGCTGGCGGCGGCACCGGCACCGATGCCGACGCCGTGGGCGCCTCGCTGGCCTTCGGCCGCGAGGGGGCGCCAGACAAGGCAGCCACGTCAGGCCGACGGGATCGCCGCCCCCGGCGCCCGCGCTGACCGGCCCGGCGCGCGCCCGGGAACTTGATCGCCCACCGGGCCTCACACCCCACCATGACCGACACCACACCGCTCCTGATCGAGGCCGACGGCCTGTCCATGCACTACGCCCTCGGCCCCCGTCAAGTGACGGTGCTGCGCGACGTGCAGCTGCGCATCGCCGCCGGCACCCGCGTGGCCATCGCCGGGCCATCTGGCTCGGGCAAGACCTCGCTGCTGTTGCTGCTCAGTGGGCTGGAGCGCCCGGCGGCTGGTCGCATCCGCATCGCCGGCACCGACCTGGCCAGCCTGGACAGCGACGGCCTGGCCGACCTGCGGCGCGAGCGCATCGGCATCGTGTTCCAGAGCTTCCACCTGCTGCCCAGCCTGAGCGCGCTGGACAACGCAGCCCTGCCGCTGCAGATGGCCGGCGCCAGCGGCGCGCGCGAGGCCGCGGCCGACATGCTGCGCCGCGTCGGCCTGGGCGACCGTCTGCACCACCGGCCATCGCAACTCTCGGGCGGTGAACAGCAGCGCGTGGCCATTGCCCGCGCCCTGGTGCACCGCCCGCAGCTGCTGCTGGCCGACGAGCCCACCGGCAACCTCGACGACCAGACCGCCGAGTCGGTGCGCGAGCTGCTGTTCAGCCTCAACCGCGAACTGGGCACGACGCTGGTGCTGGTCACGCACGACCTGGACTTTGCCGCCCGCTGCGACCGCGTGCTGCGCCTGCACGACGGCCAGCTGCATGAAACGCCCATGACGCGCCAGCCGGAGGCCACCGATGCCCTTCCTGCTTGACCTCGCCTGGCGCGACCTGCGCGCAAGCGGCCGGCGCCTGTGGATCTTCGTCGCCTGCCTGGTGCTGGGCGTGTCGCTGGTGGCCGCGGGCGGTGGCCTGTACCGCCAGGTGGCCGACGCGCTGCGCCACGACGCGCGCCTGCTGTTCGGTGGCGATGTGGAGGTGGAATCGCCCACGCCGCTGCCGGCCGACGCACTGGCCTGGATGCAGGCGCGCGGCACGGTCTCGCGCGTGATCGAGCTGCGCACCATGCTGCGCACCGAGGCCGGCCGCGCGCAACTCATCGAACTGCTCAGCGCCGACAACGCCTACCCGCTGTACGGCACGGTGGCGCTGCAGCCGGCCGGCACGCTGGCTGAAGCCTTGACCCAACGCGAAGGGCAATGGGGCGCCGCCATCGACGCATCGCTCGCCACCCGCCTGGGCTTGAAGACGGGCGACACCGTGACCATCGGCGACCTGCCGCTGACCGTGCGCGCGCTCATCGTGCGCCAGCCCGACCGCAGCCTGCGGGCCGACTGGGGCGCCGCGCCGGTGCTGGTGGCCGAGGGCGCGCTCATGGCCACCGGCCTGGTGCAGCCGCTCAGCCGGGTCGAATACCAGTACCGCGTGCGCACCAGCGAAGCCGCGCCCGCCTGGCGCGACGCGTTCCTCGCGGCCTTTCCCGCGCTGGACGCCGAGGTGCGCAGCTTCGACGAGCGCAGCGACCGCATGGCCGAGGTGCTGGGCCAGATCGGCTCGGGCCTGCTGCTGATCGGCTTCTCGGCGCTGTTCATCGGCGGCCTGGGCGTGTTCAACAGCGTGCAGGCTTACCTGCAGGGCAAGCTGGCCAGCCTGGCCACGCTGCGCGCGCTGGGCCTGCGCGACGGGCGGCTGGCGGCCTTCGTGCTGCTGCAGATCGGGCTGCTGGCGCTGCTGGCCAGCGCGGTGGGCGTAGCGCTGGGCATGGGGCTGGCGCTGGCCGGTGCGCAACTGGCGGCCGACAAGCTGCCGGTGGCATTTCTGCTCGGCGGGCTGTGGCAGCCCGCGCTGGTGGCGCTGCTGTTTGGTGTGCTGACCGCGCTGGCGTTTTCGCTGCCGGCGCTGGGGCGGGCGCTGTCGGTCTCGCCGGCCGTGCTGTTCCGCGGCACCGAAGGCACGGTGCTGACCGTGCCGCGCTGGGCGCGCCGGGCCACCCTGGGCGCCGCGGCGCTGACGCTGGCGCTGCTGGTGGCCACCCTGCCCGACCCGCGCTTTGGCCTGGCCTTTGTGGCCGCCACCGCCGTCGTGCTGGGGGTGCTCGACGGCGCCACGCGCGGCCTGCGGCGCGTGGCCGCGCGGCTGCAGCACCACCCGGCGCTGCCGCTGCCGCTGCAACTGGCGCTGGCGGGGCTGCAGCAGCCGCAATCGCCGCTGCGCACCGCGCTGCTCTCCCTCGGCTCGGCGCTCACCCTGCTGGTGGCCTGCACCCTGGTGGTGATGACGCTGCTGCGCACGGTGAACGACACCGTGCCCGCGCAGGCGCCGGCCCTGGTGTTCTATGACGTGCAGACCGATCAGATCCCGCTGCTGCGCGAGACGCTGCAGGCCTCGCCCGGCCTGCAGGACGTGAAGACCGCGCCACTGGTGCTGGGCCGCCTGGTGGCCGTCAACGGCAACGCGCTGCGGGAAAGCGGTGACACCGAGCGCGACCGCGAATCGCGCGACGAGCACAAGCTCAGCGACCGCAGCGGCAACTTCGACGACGTGGTGATCGACCGCGGTGCCTGGTGGCCCACCGATCACCGCGGCGAACCGCTGGTGGCCATGGAAGACCGCGAGGCCGACGAACTGGGCCTGAAGGTCGGCGACCGCCTGCGCTTCGAGATCCTGGGCCAGCCGGTGGAAGCGCAGCTGGCCGCCATCTACAGCCAGCGGCGCATGCAGTCGCGCCTGTGGCTCGAAGCCATCTTCAGCGACGGTGTGCTCGACCCCTTCATCACCCGCCACGTTGGCGCGGCCTGGATGCCGGCCGAGCAGACGCTGGACGCGCAGGACCGGCTGGCCGCCGCCGCACCCAACATCGCCACCGCGCGCACCGAGTCCATGCTGCGCGAAACCCGCGCGCTGATGGGCCGCGCCAGCGGCGGCCTGAGCGTGGTGGCCGGCGTGTGCCTGGCGGCCAGCCTGCTGGTGCTGGCCAGCGTGGTCGCTGCCAGCCGCAGCCGCCAGCTGTACGACGCGACGGTGATGCACGCGCTGGGCGCGCGCCATTCGCTGCTGCGCGGCGTGCTGGTGTGGGAATACGTGCTGCTCGCCAGCGTCACCGCCGGCTTTGCCCTGCTGGCCGGCAGCGCCCTGGCCACCGGCCTGCTGCTGTGGCGGCTGGACATGAGCCCGGCCGGCCTGTACTGGAGCGGCGGCGTCACCGCGCTGGGCGTCAGCGGCCTGAGCATGGCGCTGGGCGCGCGCTACCTGCTGTCGCAGATGCGCCTGAGCCCGGCCATGCTGCTGCGCAGCGGGGGCTGAGGCGGCTGCAGGGGTGTTCGCCAGCCCGCACAATGCGGGTCCACGCGCCCCTGCACAGACCCCTTCCCTCAGCGCTCTCCCCTCAGGACCCTTCTCACCATGAGCCTCATCGTCCACCACCTGAACAACTCCCGCTCGCAGCGACTGCTGTGGCTGCTCGAAGAGCTGGAACTGCCCTACGAGATCCGCTTCTACGAGCGCGACAAGGCGACCATGCTGGCGCCGCCCGAGCTGAAAAAAGTGCACCCGCTGGGCAAGTCGCCGGTGCTCGAAGACGGCCCGCTCAAACTGGTCGAGACCGGTGCCATCTGCGAATACCTGGTCGACAAGACCGGCAAGCTGGGCCCGGCCAACCAGGGCGAAGGCCTGCTGCAGTACCGCCAGTTCATGCACTACGCCGAAGGCTCGGTCATGCCCAACCTGCTGCTGATGCTGGCCATGAGCAAGGTGCCCCTGATCGGCGGCATCGCGGTCAAGAAGGTGCAGCCCATGGTGGACGTGCACCTGGACTATGTGGAACAGGTGCTGGCCTCGCGCCCCTGGTTCGCCGGCAAGGCCATGACCGCCGCCGACATCATGATGAGCTTCCCGCTTGAAGCGGCAGTCTCACGCGCCGGCCTCGGCCCCTCGCGCCCCGCCACCATGGCCTGGCTCAAGAAGATCCACGCCCGCCCGGCCTATCAAGCCGCACTCAAGAAGGGTGGCAGCTACGCCTATGCATGACGTGCACGCCACCGTCCACTGGGGCGGTGAGCTGCTGCACCTGCTGCCCGCGCACGCCATCTGGTGGCCCGCCGGGCAGGCCCTGTTCATCGCCGACCTGCACCTGGGCAAAGCCGCCAGCTACCGCGCCCTGGGCCAGCCGGTGCCCGGCGGCACCACGCAAGACAACCTCGCCCGGCTGGACGCGCTGATCGCTGAACACCGGCCACAGCGTCTGGTGTGCCTGGGCGACTTCTTGCACGCCGCCAGCGGCCGCACCCCGGCCGTGCTCAACGCTCTGCTCGCCTGGCGCCAGCGGCATGCCCACGTGGCGATGACCCTGGTGCGCGGCAACCACGACGACCGCGCCGGCGACCCGCCACCCGAGGCCGGCATCGAGGTCGTGGACGAGCCCTGGCTGCTCGGACCCTTCGCCTGCTGCCACCACCCGCGACCGCACGGTAGTCGCCACCCGACCCACTTCATCCTCGCCGGCCACCTGCACCCGGTGGTCCACCTGAGCGGCCGCGCGCGCGACGCGCTACGCCTGCCGTGCTTCGTCAGCGAGCCGGGGCAGGCCCTGCTGCCGGCGTTTGGTGCGTTCACTGGAGGGCATGCCCTGACGGCGGCGCCCGGCCGGCGGTTCTATGCAGTGGGTGGTGATCGGGTCTGGGAAGTGCCAGGGGGTTGATGGCTCCGTCGTCTGGCGAGACACACAGCCCGTTCGGATGCAATGCGCTCGTTCCGTGGTCGGAACTAGAGCCGGCCTACCTAGGCGCTCTTATTGTGTTCACTGAAGGCGATTGTCTGCCTGCTCTTCGGAATCGGACGGCGCACCAAGCTGCGTTGGAATGTGTCCAAGTGCTCTGAGAGGAACTCACTGTTGCGGGTCGCTGTATCTTTCAATTCTGGGTTGTTCGTTTTTCTAGCCACTTCCGACCAGTGTTTTATGCCGTCGTTTATGGAGCTTGTCATGAATGACGTCGGATCTATATGGTTCGGAGGGATCGATACACAGGGAAGGCCGACCAAGACGTATGTTTGCCGATCATCACCATACGTTTCGCGCTGCGCAGCCCAAAGAGCAATGGGCAATGGCAAACCCAAGTACTTCTCAAAAACGCCTTCGCAGATTCCCTGTGCCTCTGGCCCCATGATCGGCACCAAACTCCCCATGTAGCCGCGCGCTCCCGCGTACATTGCGCGTTCGCTGAGTTCATGCCACGACCAACAGGAGTTGTTGACTAGAAGTGGTGCCGCCATAGGTGCGAATCCTTGCGTCACAAAGAACCAAACTCCGTCGCTCATCTGGACACCCATAGAACCGGCGACTCTGGGTATATCTTCCCGGCGAACTATGGCGCTGCGTTTATTCTTCTCTCGAAGCAACGCCTCCCACGCTAGCATCGCTGAGCCAACAGGCAACGCAGCTTTTCTCGCTTTGTCCGCCCAACTCACTTCATCCAGAGAATGAAAGCGGTGGTACGAAGTCACACGAACCTTGCTCGACGACGGATCAAAACCGAAACCAACCGCTTCATCCACCACGAGCTGCCGCGACTTACCTTCAAGGTCGTCAAATTTGTAGGTCACACGTTCACCGGGGGCGTCTCCCGCGTGAGACGACAGCACAATGATGTCGTTGGGCAAGAGGCTCACAACTGAATCTACGGTGTGGACCGTTGCCCCCTCGCCCCTCAAAACATGCGTGAGAGTGCCATTTACCAAGAGCGCTCGGTTGATGAGCTGCATTTCTGATCCGGAGACTGTTCCAGGATCTACCAACAGCGCGGTACGGCTGCCGCGCTTGCGGGGATCGGATGACCAAATTCCCTCGACGACGATTCGCCCAAAGTCAGGATAGCGTCGAAGATGCGTCGAAGGAGTGTTCGGCGTCGCGATTCCCCATGGAAATCCAGAGGTGATCCACAGAACAGTCGTGTATTGATCAACCTGAAGCGATCCCAAATGAATTCGCGCGCGTTTTGCCATTTCTGCCAAGCCCGTTCCGCGATCCGCGCTTTCGCCGAGTAGGTACAAGTCCTCAATCCATCGATCGCGGTCGTCCTCGGGTAGTTCTGGAAAGGTTGCGAACGATGCGTTAAAAGCAAAGGCTAGGTTGCTCGCAATGACCTCAGATATGGCATCGCCGCGCTCGCATGCGACCAGTAGGTGTCGACCTTTTTTCACCAAGTCAGTTGCTGGTGAATCGGCCATGTCACAAATCAGTTCACTGCCCTGCGATCTCGCCATGTACAAACCAATACCAAGATTTGTCTTCCCCCAGTGCAGCTTTTTCTTCGGCCGAGATAGCTTTCCACGAAGCACCTCAGCGACTGCGTCGACGCCAGTGACTTCCTGAAAGCTCCCCCCACCATGCGTTATCGCCGTAAGTGCTTCATCTGAGAGTGCGCCCAAGAAGACATGATTGGCAGCACTCTTCGCCAAGGCGTTGCGACGCCGAATGACCTCATTCCCCGCGTCCGCCCTTCCCATACGTGGGCTGTCCATCACACTGAAGTAATGCCCTGAACGCTTGAAAACACTAGAAACTTGCGCTGCAAGCACAGGGTCGTCGGTGACCAACGCAGCAGACTCGAACTTTGGCGAAGTGCTCAACCTCTGCGCCGCAGTTCGTATTGTTTGGTTTAAGGAGTCCATTGCGTGCATTGGCACTTTCAAAAAAACGAAGGCTTGTTTTCTACTGGTAAATGATTCGGACTGAGCCAATGATGCCTGAGGTAAACACGGGCGCAGCGCATGCCGAATCGACACAGCACATACGCTGGCAACAGCGACTTCGCCCGGATATGAGTAGCAACCTGCGAGCAACTCCGTTCCACTACTTCATGCACGAATGAATCAAGCCAGACAGGCAGCACTCTGCGCAGTGTCCGTGTGTTTGCCCAACGCTAGGCTGATCCCCTGCGACACAGCGGCGGCTCCCACGGCCCACACAATGTCCGCTCTGTCTGCCGGAGCCCCGCCATGAACCTGCACACCCCCAACCCCTACGCCAGCACCCGCCTGCCGCTGTTCGCGCGCAACGTGGTCAGCACTTCGCACCCGCTGGCCGCGCAGGCCGGGCTGCGCATGCTGCTGGCTGGCGGCAACGCGGTGGACGCGGCGATTGCCGCGGCGGCGGCGCTGACCATCACCGAGCCGGTGAGCAACGGCCTGGGCTCGGACGCGTTCTGCATCCTCTGGGACGGGCAGCAGCTGCACGGCCTGAACGCCAGCGGCACGGCGCCGCAGGCCTGGACGCCCGGCTACTTCCACGGCAAGTACGGCGCCGACGCGCTGACACCGCCCAAGCGCGGGCTCGACTCGGTGACGGTGCCGGGCGCGGTCGCGGGCTGGGTGGCGCTGAGCGAGCGCTTTGGCCGCCTGCCGTTTGCCGACCTGATGCAACCCGCCATCGAACTGGCCGAACGCGGCTATGCGGTGCCGGTGGTGGTGCAGCAGAAGTGGGCCGCCGCCACGCCCGAGCTGCAAGGCCAGCCCGGTTTTGCCGACGCGTTTTTGCCCTGGGGCCGCGCGCCGCAGGTGGGCGAGCTGTTCCGCTTTCCATCAGCCGCCAAGGGCCTGCGCGCCATCGCTGAATCGAAGGGCGAAGCCTTCTACCGCGGTGCCATCGCGCAGGCTCTGGCGCGCTTTGCAGCACAACACGGCGGCGCGCTGACCGAGGCGGACCTGGCCGCTTACCGGCCCGAGTGGGTGACGCCGATCGGCCAGGACTACCGCGGCTACACGCTGCACGAGATACCGCCCAATGGCCAGGGCATCGCGGCGCTGATCGCGCTGGGCATCCTGGGTCACTTCGACCTGGCCGCGCTGAAGGTGGACAGCGTGGCCGCGCAGCACCTGCAGATCGAGGCGATGAAGCTGGCCTTTGCCGACGTGTACCGCTACGTGGCCGAGCCGGGCGCCATGGACCTGAGCCCCGAGCAGATGCTGGACCCGGCCTACCTGAAGCAGCGCGCGGCGCTGATCGACATGCACAAGGCGCAGGACTTTGGCGCCGGCAACCCGGCCAAGGGCGGCACGGTGTACCTGACCGCGGCGGACGAGCGCGGGATGATGGTCAGCTTCATCCAGAGCAACTACATGGGCTTTGGCTCGGGCGCGGTGGAGCCGCAGTTCGGCATCAGCCTGCAGAACCGGGGCCACGGCTTCAACCTGGGCACCGGCCCGGGCCGCAACACGGCCAACCTGGTGGCGCCGGGCAAGCGGCCGTTCCACACCATCATCCCGGCCTTCCTCACGAAAGACGGGCAACCGGTGATGAGCTACGGCGTGATGGGCGCCAACATGCAGCCGCAAGGCCATGTGCAAACCCTGGTGCGCCTGCTGGACCACGGCCAGGGCCTGCAGGCGGCGTGCGACGCGCCGCGCTGGCGGTTTGACGCGGGGCTGCACATCAACGTCGAATCGGCCATGGACCCGGCCACCGTGCAGGGGCTGCAGGCCCTGGGCCACCAGACGCGCAGCATCGACGACCACTACCAGGACTTCGGTGCAGGCCAGTTCATCTGGCGCCTGGGCGACCCGGGCAGCGATGGCTATGTGGCCGCCAGCGACCCGCGGCGCGACGGCCAGGCCGTGGGTTTCTGACGGCGCGCGGCCTTCTCTACAATCGCGCCCTTTTGCCCGAGGGAGCGCGCACCGTGAACATCGTCGTCCTGGAAGAACTCAAGGCCTACATCGAACCCCTGACGCCCGACGAGCACGACGCGCTGGAACGCAGCCTGCTGGCCGAAGGCTGCCGCGACGCGCTGGTGCTGTGGGGCGACGTGCTGGTGGACGGCCACAACCGCTACGGCATCTGCACGAAGCACGGCCTGCCCTTCCAGACGGTGCAGAACCCGCGCTTCCAGAGCATGGAAGACGTGCACCTGTGGATGATCGACCAGCACCTGGGCCGGCGCAGCCTGTCGGACTTCCAGCGCGGCGTGCTGGCGCTGCGCAAGCGCGAGATCGTGGCCGAGCGGCGCGCCAAGGCCCACGCCGACAAGGCCGCCGAGCCGGTGCCCGAAGCGCCCACAGGCGACGCGCCGTGGGAAGGCGAAGCCCCCGCCGCCGCGCTGGCCGCGGTGCTGCAACCCAAGCCGCTGCAAAGCCGCGAAGACATTGCCCGCGCCGCGCGCCTGAGCGCCAGCCAGGTGGGCATGATCGAAAAGATCCAGAAACAGGCCGCGCCCGAGGTGGTGGCCGCGGTTCGTTCGGGCGACATCTCGCTCAACGCTGCTGCCGTGGTGGCCACGCTGCCCGAAGAAGAGCAGCGCGCCGCTGCCCTGGCCGGCAAGGACGAGCTGAAACAGGCGGCCAAGCGCGTGCGCGAATCGCGCCGCAAGCCGCGCGACGAGGCCGACGCCAGCGAACCGCGCGAAGCCGCCGCCGACGCGCCCGCCAGCGATGAAGTGAGCGCGCTGCGCCAGCGCGTGGCCCAGCTCGAAGCCGAAAACGCCGACCTGCGCCTGCAGGTGCAGACGCTGAGCGCGCAGCTGGTCTGATCGGGCGGGCCGCCATCCGGCGCGGCCCCGCCGCTGGCTGCTTCAGGGCTGACCCCAGTCAGCCACCCAGCCCCAGGCAGGCCTGCAGCACCGCCACCCGCGCCTGGGCGGCGACCATGCCGCGCCAGTCGTCGGCGTCCACATAGAAGGCGTCCCGCATGCGCTGGCGGATCGACGTGGCCAGCGCGGCGGGCGCGTCGGGGTTCTGGTGCAGCCACTGGTCGGCCCGCAGGGCATCGAGGAACTGGTCGTAGGGCACGGTGCCGAACTCCAGCGCGATGGCCGCCACCTCGGCCTGCGGGCATTCGTCGTACACACAACCGACCACCGGCCCTCGTACCTGTTCCGAGGCCGACTGGCCCTCCCAGGCGGCCACCACGTCGGCGCCCCACAGGCGGCGACCGCGCAACAGGTCGGCCTGGGTGGTGCGCCCGGCGTGGATCTTTTCACCATGGCCGCGCGGCCCCAAACCGGTGTGCAGGTCCACCCAGCCGATGTGGCGCCGCTGCGCACCGTGTGTGCGCAGCAATGCGCGCACGGTGCGGTTGCTCCAGCTCGGGCCCTCGCCGCTGTAAAACAGGCCATCCGGGTGGCTGTTCTGGCCGGCGGTGACCGCTCGGCGGTAGGCCGCCACGCCCAGGCGCTGTTGGGCCTGGTCGAGTTGCTGTTGGACCGTTTCTTCCGGTGGCCAGGTGGGCGGCACCAGCCAGCCGTGCAGCTCGGCATAGCCGGGGTTGGCGACGGGCGCGCCGGTCGTGAAGTCGATGCAGTTGCGGTTGAGGTCGATGTTGTCCTCGTTGCCGCGGCGCAGGTGCGAAAAGCCGTAGGGGTTGATCGCGTGCAGGAACAGCAGGTCCACGCCCCGGCTGCGCGCCAGCGCGAGCAGTTCGTGGTCGAGCAGCAGGTGCTGCTGGCAGCCCGAACCACACAGGCCCTCCACACCGTGCACGCCACTGGAGACGATGAGCATCGGTGCCCGGCCATCGGCATCGGGGCGCGCGGGCAGCAGTGCGGCGTCGAGCGCCAGCGCCTCACCCTGACGGCCGCGATGGCCCGGCAGTTCGTGCTGGGACAGCACGGCTCCGGCGGCCGTTGCGGCGTCCAGAAAACGTGCCCGCCCCTGGGCGTAGTCGGCCGGAAAGCAGTGCGCGGGCGTCGGAGCCTGGGCGTGCAGGCCGGTTGTTGCCTGCTGTGTCATTGCGGTTTGAAGCCACTGGCACGGATCAGCTGGCCCCAGCTCTCGGTCATCTGCGCCATCTGGCGGGAGACCACCTCACCCGGGGCAAAGTCCACCTGCATGCCCATGCCTTCAAGCTTCTCGCGCAGCGCGGGCTGGGCCAGCGCGTCACGCAGGGCGTCCTGGTAGCGCTTCACCACGGCGGGCGGCGTGCCCGCGGGGGCGTACAGCGCCAGGAAGTTCGACTGGTCCACGCCCTTGACACCCTGCTCGGCGAAGGTGGGTACATCGGGCAGCAGGGGCGAGCGCTGAGCGCCCGAGACGGCGATCACGCGCAGCTTGCCCGCTTTCTGGTGCGGCAGCAGCTCGCTCAGCGACGTGATGCCAGCGGGAATCTGTCCCCCCACAAGATCGGCCACCATGGGCGCGCCGCCGCGGTAGGGCACGGCCTGGGTCTTGGCCTCCAGGTGCTGGCCCAGCAGGGCCGCGGTGAACTCGGGCACGCTGGCCGGGGCCGGCACACCAATGGAGCCCCGGTCGGCCTGCTCACGCATCCACTTGCCGTGGTCGGCCAGGCGCTGCGCCTGGGTGGAGGGGTGGACCGCCAGTCCGAAGGCGATCTGGGTGACGCGCGCCACGGGCACGAAGTCGACCGCGGGGTTGAAGCCGGGCGACTTCAGGGTCTGCGGCACGATGACCACCGTGTGGTCGTTGGACATGAACAGGGTCTGGCCGTTGGGAGTGGCCTGTTTCAGCGCCACCGCGGCCAGCTGGCCACCGGCGCCGCTGCGGTTGTCCACCACAAAGGTCTGCCCCAGCAGCGGCGCCAGCGCGTCGGCGACGTGGCGCGCCGCCGTGTCGACGCCCCCGCCCGCCGGAAAGCCCACGAGGATGCGCACGGGTGTGGTCTGCGCCTGTGCCTGCGCGGGGGTGGCGATGCCCTGGCCCACGAGCAGGGCTGCGGCCAGGGCCATCAGGTGGCGGCGGTTGATCGGGCGGGCAGTTTTCACAGTTTTCATGTTTGTCTCCTTCGGGTTGGGGCTGTGGTCGGGGCTGTGATTGGCGCTGAATGTAGGAGCCGCATGCGATAAAGAAAAGACAAAAGTCATGGCATAAAGACAAGGAATTTCTTTCACCCTGTCACCCCTTTCCCATGAAGCTCAACCCCGGCCAGCTCGAAGTGTTCTGTGTCGTCGCGGACTGCGGCAGCATCCGCGCCGCCGCGCGCCGCCTGGGCCTGACCCAGCCGGCCGTGACCTATGTCGTGCGCGAGCTCGAACGCCAGGCGGGCGCCGCGCTGCTGCTGCGCCAGACCAGCGGCGTGGAGCTGACCGCACTGGGCGAAGCGCTGCACCGGCGCGCGCTGCGCCTGCTTGAAGAATGGCGCCAGGCGCAGGACGAGCTGGAGCAGCTGCGCGACGGCAGCCGCGGCGCGCTGCGGCTGGCCTTCAGCTCCGGGGCGGCGGCCCGCGTGCTGGCCCCGGCGCTGGAAGCCTTTCGGCGCACCCGGCCCGGCGTGCGCCTGGACGTCCACGAACTGTCGCTGAGCGACCCGCAGGATCTCTGGAAGGTGGGGCAGTACGACTTTGCCGTGATCAGCGAACTGGACGAGCCGGTGACCGACACGCTCGACCGCCAGGTGCTGTTCCGGGCGCCGCTGCAGGTCATGGCCCGCCAGGGGCATCCGCTGGCGGGCGCGCGCTCCCTGCGCGATCTCAAAGACTGCCTGTGGCTGCTACCGGGGTATGGGCCACGCGTGATCGGCGACGCGATGCTGGCCCTGGGCGCGGAGCCGCCGCGCCAGGTCATGATGGTGCAGTCGCTCTACATCGCCCTGTCGCTGGTGCGCAGCACCGATGCCGTGGTGCTCATGTCCACCGTGGTGCTGGACGACCCGCAGGTGGCCCAGACCATCGTCGCGCTGCCGCTGCGCGAGACGTTGCCACAGCTGCGCGTGTCGCTGGTGAGCCCGGGCATGGCCGGGCTCACGCCGGCGGCCCGTCAGTTCGCGGACGGGCTGCTGGCCACCGCCGCGGCCGGCTTCACGCGCGGGAATCCTGCAGGAACACGCGCGCCTTGCGCGGCGATACCACCAGGGTCTCGCCTTCCTTGAAGCCCAGTTCGCGGTACTGCTGCGCCGGGATCTGCGCCTCGATCAGCGGATCGTGGCCGTTGCGCGGCGCCGCGTCCACCGGCATGAGTTCCAGGCGGGCGATGGGGCCGACGACAATGGCGCGGTCCAGCCGGGCCACGATGCCCTGCGGGCGGCCCGCGGCGTCCACTTCGGCACCCGGCTGGTAGCGGTGCACGTCCAGGTCGTGCGGGCGCACGTAGGCAAAGGCCTGTGCGTTCTGCGCGCTGGCGTGTTCGGGTGTGTCGATGGCCACGCCGTCCAGGTGCAGCAGGCCTTCGTGGGCGCGGCCGTGGAACAGGTTCACGTCGCCCAGGAAGCCGTAGACGAACGGGCTGGCGGGGTGGTCCCACACGTCTTGCGGCGAGCCCACCTGTTCGACCACGCCCTGGTTCATCAGCACCACGCGGTCGGCCACTTCCAACGCTTCTTCCTGGTCGTGCGTGACGAAGATGCTGGTGACGTGCAGCTCGTCGTGCAGGCGGCGCAGCCAGCGGCGCAGTTCCTTGCGCACCTTGGCGTCGAGTGCGCCGAAGGGTTCGTCGAGCAGCAGCACCTTGGGCTCAACCGCGAGCGCGCGCGCCAGGGCGATGCGCTGGCGCTGGCCGCCCGAGAGCTGCGAGGGATAACGGTCGGCGATCCAGTCCAGCTGCACCAGCTTGAGCAGGTCGGTCACCTTCTGCTTGATCTGCGCCTCGCTGGGGCGCTGGCCGCGCGGCTTGACGCGCAGGCCGAAGGCCACGTTCTCGAACACCGTCATGTGCCGGAACAGCGCGTAGTGCTGGAACACGAAGCCCACGTTGCGCTCGCGCACGTGCACGTCGGTGGTGTCTTCGCCGCTGAAGTGGATGGTGCCGGCGTCCGGCGTTTCCAGGCCGGCGATGATGCGCAGCAGCGTGGTCTTGCCGCAGCCCGAGGGGCCCAGCAGGGCCAGCAGTTCGCCGGAATCGATGTCGAGGTTGACGTTCTTCAGCGCGTGGAAGTTGCCGAAGTGCTTGTTGACGTCGCGGATCTGGATGCTCATGTTCGGGTCTTTGTTGGGGTCAGGCGGCGGGCACGGCCACAGGGTTGGGCGCGGGACGCTCGGGTGGCAGTTCGGCGATGGCTTTCATCTCGCGCTCGTGCCGCCACTCGACCACGCTCTTGATGGCCAGGGTCACCAGGGCCAGCAGGGCCAGCAGCGAAGCGACGGCGAAGGCCGCCACCGACTGGTATTCGTTGTAGAGCACCTCCACGTGCAGTGGCATGGTGTTGGTCTGGCCGCGGATGTGACCCGAGACCACGCTGACCGCGCCGAACTCGCCCATGGCGCGCGCGTTGCACAGGATCACGCCGTAGATCAGGCCCCACTTGATGTTGGGCAGGGTCACGCGCCAGAAGGTCTGCCAGCCGGTGGCGCCGAGCACGATGGCGGCCTGCTCCTCCTCGTTGCCCTGGGACTGCATCAGCGGGATCAGCTCGCGGGCGATGAAGGGGAAGGTGACGAAGACGGTGGCAAGGATGATGCCGGGCACGGCGAACACGATCTTGATGTCGTTTTCCATCAGCCAGGGCCCCAGCCAGCCTTGCGCGCCGAACACCAGCACATAGATCAGGCCGGCCACCACGGGCGAGACCGAGAACGGCAGGTCGATCAGCGTGGTCAGGAAGGACTTGCCCTTGAACTCGTACTTGGCGATGCACCAGGCCGCGGCCACACCGAACACCAGGTTCAGCGGCACGGCCACGGCGGCGGTGATCAGCGTCAGGCGGATGGCCGACCAGGCGTCGGGTTCCTTGAGCGCTTCCCAGTAGGCGTCCCAGCCCTTGCGCAGGGCCTCGGTGAACACCGCCGCGAGCGGCAGCACGAGGAACAGGAACATGAACACCAGCGCGATGCCGGTGAGCGTCCAGCGGATCCAGGGGGCTTCGGTGGTGCCGCGCTGGGCGGATCGAACGGTGTTCTGGCTCATTGCGAATTCCCTGCCGAACGCTTGCGCTGCCAGCCTTGCAGGCCGTTGATGATGAGCAGCAGGATGAAGGAGATGACCAGCATCACGGTGGCCACCGCGGTGGCGCCGGCGTAGTCGTACTGTTCGAGCTTGCCGATGATGATCAGCGGCGTGATCTCGGAGACCATGGGCATGTTGCCGGCGATGAAGATGACCGAGCCGTACTCACCCACGGCGCGCGCAAAGGCCATGGCAAAGCCGGTCAGCAGCGCGGGGGCGATGCTGGGGAAGATGACGCGGCTGAAGGTCTGCCAGCGCGTGGCGCCCAGGCAGGTCGCCGCCTCTTCCAGTTCTTTTTCGGCGTCTTCCAGCACCGGCTGCACCGTGCGCACCACAAACGGCAGGCCGATGAAGATCAGCGCGATCACCACGCCGTTGGGGTTGAACGCGAGCTGGATGCCGTAGGGTTCGAAGAACTGCCCGACCCAGCCATTGCCCGCCAGCAGCGCGGTGAGCGAAATGCCGGCCACGGCCGTGGGCAGCGCGAACGGCAGGTCCACCAGCGCATCGACGAACTTTTTGCCCGGGAACGGGTAGCGCACCAGCACCCACGCCACCAGCAGACCGAACACCACGTTGACCAGGGCCGCGATGAACGAGGCGCCAAACGTCAGCCGGTACGAAGCCAGCACGCGCGGCGAAGTGACCGCCTCCCAGAACTGCGGCCAGGTCAGGGTGAAAGTCTTGAGCAATAGCGCCGACAGCGGGATCAGCACGATCAGGCTCAGGTACAGCACCGTGTACCCCAGCGTGAGGTTGAAGCCCGGCAGCACGCGCGCGCTGCGGCGAGGACCGGAAGAAGGAGCCGTCCCAGGGGACAGCGTGGCAGTGGTCATGACAAGAAAGGAATGTGAGCAGCAGGCCGCCGCGAGGAACGAGGTGACTGTGTCCAGGGGTGCGGTGGAACCGGCTTCGCCGGCCCACTCGCACCGTCCCCCTGCCCAGCGCCGCAGGCGCGCCAGAGCGGGGGGAAGCCGCGTCAGCGGCGCAGGGGGGTGTTCACTGCCCTGCGCAGGGGGGTGTTACTTGTTGACATACAGCTTGTCGAACTGACCGCCGTCGTTGAAGTGCACCTTCTGCGCTTCACCCAGCGAACCGAAGTACTGGTCGACGGTGAACAGCTTGATGGGCTTGAACGCGCTGGCGTACTTCTTCAGGATCGCCTCGTTGCGCGGGCGGATGTTGTGCTGGGCCGCGATTTCCTGGCCTTCGGGCGAGTACAGGAAGTCCAGGTAGGCCTTGGCGTCGGCGGCCGTGCCCTTCTTGGCCACGGTGCGTTCGACCACGGCGACCGGGTTTTCGGCCACGATGGAGGCGCTGGGATGGATGGCGTCGACACGGCCCTTGCCGAACTCGTTGTCCACCGACACGACTTCCGATTCGAAGGTCACCAGCACGTCGCCGATGTTGCGCTGCAGGAAGATGCCGGTCGCGTCACGGCCACCACGGGCGAGCACCGGCACGTTCTTGTAGAGCTTGCTCACGAAGTCGGCGGCCTGGGCGTCGGTGCCGCCCTTGGCGCGCACCTGCCCCCATGCGGCCAGGTAGGCCATGCGGCCGTTGCCACCGGTCTTGGGGTTGACCACCACCACCTGCACGCCGGGCTTGATCAGGTCGTCCCAGTCCTTGATGCCCTTGGGGTTGCCCTGGCGCACCAGGAACAGCATGGTCGAGCTGGTGGGTGCGGCGTTGTTCGGAAACTTCTGGCGCCAGTCCTTGGCGACCACGCCACGCTCGGCCAGGAAGTCCACGTCGGTGGTGGTGTTCATGGTCACCACGTCGGCCTCCAGGCCGTCGGCCACGGCGCGCGCCTGGGCGCTGGAGCCGGCGTGCGACTGGTCGACCTTGATGTCCTTGCCGGTGCTCTTCTTGTGGCTGGCGACAAAAGCGGCGTTCAGGTCCTTGTAGAACTCGCGCGACACGTCGTAGGACACGTTGAGCAAGGTGGTCTGGGCCGAGGCGACGGTTGCAGCGGCGAGGGCGATGGCGCCAAAGGCGAGCTTGAGGGTGTTTTTCATGGAAATGGAACTCCGATAGAAGGAATGCATGGAATGGTAGGCAAGCCCTCTTCCATCACAAACGACTTTGTTTTTGTTTTCTTATGCTCTGGACGAATGAAGCATCAGGCCGCACGCCGCAGGAGATCGGCCGCCGCTACTTCGACGCCCAACGCCGACAGCAGCTGCAGCCCCAATGGCCACTCACCGAAACCGGCTGCGACGTTGATGTGGCCCGCGTTCTCCAGCCGCACAAAATCGCTGCCCCAGGCGCGGGCATAAGCCCCCGCCAGGCGCACCGGGCAATACGGGTCGTTGCTGCTGGCGACCACGGTGCTGCGGTACGGCAGGCGCTGGTAAGGCACGGGGGCGAAGTCGGCCAGCTGGGCCCGACGCTCCGGGTCGGCCGGGGCCACCAGCAGCGCTGCGCTCACCCGTGCCGCTGCCTCGGGCGGCAAATGTGCCGTGGTGATGCAGCCCAGGCTGTGGGCCACGATCACCACCCGTTCGTCCGGGGCGCACAGGATGGCGCCGGCCAGCCGGTCCACCCAGTCCTGCCGGCGCGGGAACATCCAGTCACCTTGCGCCACCCGGTGCGCACCCGGCAGCCGCGCCTCCCACAGGCTCTGCCAATGGGCCGGTTCGGAATTGCGCCACCCCGGCACGATGAGGATGCGGGACGGGCCTGTCATTTGCGCACGTAGATCTGGTCGAACGAGGCACCGTCGGCGAAGTGGACCTTGGCCGCCTTGTCCCAGCCGCCGAAGGCGTCGTCGATCTTGAACAGGTTGAGCTTGGGGAACTGCTTGCTGTACTTGGCCTGGGCCTTGGCCGAGGCGACCGGGCGGTAGAAGTGCTTGCCGATGATGTCCTGCCCTTCTTCGGAGTACAGGTACTCCAGGTAGGCGGTGGCCACGGCACGGGTGCCCTTCTTGTCCACGTTCTTGTCGACCACGGTCACCGCCGGTTCGGCCAGGATGGACAGCGACGGGTAGACCACGTCGAACTTGGTGTTGAACTCCTTTTCCAGCAGGTAGGCCTCGTTCTCCCAGGCGATCAGCACGTCGCCCTGGTTGCGCTGGCCGAAGCTGATGGTGGAGCCACGGGCGCCGGTGTCGAGCACCGGCACATTGCCGTACAGCTTGGCGACAAACTCCTTGGCCTTGGCGTCGCCGCCGTACTTGCGCTTGGCAAATTCCCAGGCGGCGAGGTAGTTCCAGCGGGCGCCGCCCGAGGTCTTGGGGTTGGGGGTGATGACCTTGACGTCCGGTCGGACCAGGTCGTCCCAGTCCTTGATGCCCTTGGGGTTGCCCTGGCGCACGACCAGGATGATGGTGGACGCGTACGGCGTGCTGTTGTGCGGCAGGCGCTTCTGCCAGTCCTTGGCGATCCAGCCGCCGTTGGCGTGGAGCGCGTCGGTGTCGCCGGCCAGGGCCAGGGTGGCGACGTCGGCGTCCAGGCCGTCGATGATGGAACGGGCCTGCTTGCCCGAGCCGCCGTGGCTTTGTTTGACGGTCACGTCCTGACCGGTTTTGGCCTTCCAGGCCTTGGCGAAGGCGGCGTTGAATTCGACGTACAGCTCGCGCGTCGGGTCGTACGACACATTGAGCAGGGTCACGGGCGCGGACTGGGCGAAGGCCAGGCCGGTGGTGGCGGCCAGGGTGGATGCGATGACAGCGGCGGTGAAGGAGCGACGGGTGTTCATGGTTTTGCTTTGACTTGAGGTGGCAACGCAGCGGATCATGAAAGCCGATCTAAAAAACTGGAACGAATACGTTCTCAGTTGTTTATAAGGAAAACAGCTAAGAACAGCGCAATCAACCCGATCCGGCCCCGGCTATGGCCCAGATCAAGGCAATCAAATGGCGGCTATCGATAGTTTTTGACAAACTCTCGACCATTCCCGATTGCCCGCAGGAGCCCCCCCATGACCGCCCTCATCCGCCAAGTCCACCCCGTCTGGGTCCAGATGCAACAGCTGGAGCTGCCGGTGCCGCCGCACGCGTTGCGCAACGCCCTGCTCGCGCTGGGTGTAGGCATGTTGCTGATGGCCGGCCTCGCCGCGGCAAGCACCTTCTGGGGCCCGACCCGGGTGTGGTGGGACGCCACCGGCGCCAGCAGCGGCATGACGGCCGGCGTGCAGGCCTCGCTGATCGCGGCGCTGGCGACCGCGGTGGGCGCCCTGCCCGTCTTCCTGGTCGAACGGGTGAGCAAGCGGCAGGAATCGGCCTTCATGGCCTTCGCCGCTGGCGTCATGCTGGCCGCGGCGATCTTCGCGCTGCTGCTGCCTTCGCTGGACGCCGGCCGTGCACTCATGACCGCCACCGGTGGCACCACGCTGGGCGCGGCAGCGCTGACCTCGGTCGGTCTGGCCCTGGGCATGGCGCTGATGATCGCCATCGACCGCTTCACCCCGCACGAACACGCGGTGCTGCCGCCCGCCGCCACCGGCCACGCCATGCCCCAGGCCGACACGCACACCGCCGGCCAGCGCGCCTGGCTGATGGTGCTGGCCATCCTGATCCACAACGTGCCCGAGGGCCTGGCGGTGGGCGCGGCCTACGCCGGCGGCGCGCTGGGGGTGGGCGGCGGCGAGGCGGTGAACGCCGGTGCCTCGGTGGCGCTGGCCATCGGCCTGCAGAACATGCCCGAAGGCCTGATCGTCGCGATGGCGCTGCGCACCCTGGGCCAGAGCGCCGGCCGCGCCTGGGCGGTGGCCGCGCTCTCGGGCCTGGCCGAACCGTTCGGCGCCATCGTCGGCCTGGCCGTGCTGGGCAGCCTGCCGGCCTTCTACCCCGTCGGCCTGGCCGTCGCGGCCGGCGCGATGCTGTTCGTCATCAGCCACGAGATCATCCCCGAGACGCACCGCAACGGCTTCGAGGGCCTGGCCTCGGTCACGCTCATGGCGGGTTTTGTCTTCATGCTGCTGCTCAACGCGGCGCTCTGAGCGGCTCGCCCGCGCTGAGCGCCCGCGCCGAACTTCTGCGCTGCGTCATGACCAGACACCGGTGCGGGGCGTACGATGGGTCGCATGAACGTCCATCTGCGCTTTCTGGGTGCCGCGGGCACCGTCACCGGGTCCAAGTACCTCGTCGAGTTCAACGGCCAGAGCCTGCTGGTCGACTGCGGCCTGTTCCAGGGCTACAAGCAGCTGCGCCTGCGCAACCGCGACCCGCTGCCGGTGCTGCCCAACCACATCGGCGCCGTGCTGCTGACACACGCCCACCTGGACCACAGCGGCTACCTGCCGCTGCTGGCCAAGGAAGGCTTTCACGGCAAGGTCTGGTGCACACCGGGCACGCGCGACTTGGTGCAGATCCTGCTGCCCGACAGCGGCCACATCCAGGAAGAAGACGCCAACTTCGCCAACCGCAAAGGCTTCAGCAAACACGCGCCGGCGCTGCCGCTCTACACCGAAGGTGACGCGCTGGACAGCCTCAAACTGCTGCGCACCGTGCCGCTGCGCCAGGTGTTCGAGCCGTTGCACGGCTGGAAGGCGACGTTCACCAGCGCCGGCCACATCCTGGGTGCGGCCAGCCTGCTGCTGGAAGTGGGCGGCAAACGCATCCTGTTCTCGGGCGACCTGGGCCGTCCCGACGACATGCTGATGCTGCCGCCCGACAAGCCCCTGGCCGCCGATGCGGTGGTGATCGAGTCCACCTACGGCGACCGCGAACACCCCGAAGAAGACACGCTGGCCGAGCTCGGCCCGGCCCTGCAGCGCGTGGCCGCGCGCGGCGGCACCGCTGTGCTGCCGGTGTTCGCGGTGGGGCGCGCGCAGGAGATCCTGCACGCCATCGTGCTGCTCAAGGCCAACGGCGTGTTGCCGCACAGCCTGCCGGTGTACCTGGACAGCCCCATGGCCATCCACACCACCGACCTGTACGACCGCCACCTGGGCGAACACCGCCTCAGCGCCACCCAGTGCCGCGAGATGGAGCACGTGGCCAAGATGACCCGCTCGACCGACGAGTCCAAAGCCATCGCGGCCCAGCACGGCCCCAAGATCGTGCTGGCCGCCGCCGGCATGGCCACCGGCGGGCGTGTGCTGCACCACCTGGTGCAGTACCTCGGCCACCACCGCAACATGGTGGTGCTCACCGGCTACCAGGCGCCGGGCACGCGCGGTGCCTTGCTGGGCGACGGCGCCAAGAGTGTCCGCATCCACGGGCAGGACGTGGCGGTGCGCGCCGAGGTGGTGCAGATGCGGTCGGCCTCGGCCCACGCCGACGCAAGCCAGCTCATGGACTGGCTGCGCGCCCTGCCCCAGCCGCCGCACCGCGTGTTCGTCACCCACGGCGAAATGGGCGCGTCCGATGCGCTGCGCCACCGCATCGAGACCGAACTGCGCTGGCGCGCGATGGTGCCGGAGCACGGCAGCACCTGGGCTGTATAGGAAGCGCCCCCCCTGCGCCGCTGACGCGGCTTCCCCCCTGCTGCGCGGGGGGACGGCCCCTGTGGCCGGGCAAAGCCCGGTCCACGGGGCCCCTGGATTTGGGGGCACGTGCTCCGGAAGCGTTACGCTTGCAGGCATGTCTTTCATGAAACATGCCTTGCTCATCGCCGTCGCACTCGCTCCGTCGGCCTTTGCCCAGTCGGCCAACCCCGACTTCACCCGCTGCATCGAGAGCCTGCGCGGTGACGCGCGTGCCGCACGGGTACAAGACGACGCCTTCACCCGCTTCACCCAGGGCCTGGTACCCGACATGAGCGTGGTCGAAAAGCTGGACTTCCAGCCCGAGTTCCGCATGCCGATCTGGGACTACCTGGCCGCGCTGGTGGATGACGAACGCGTGGCCGACGGGCGGGCCCAGCTGGCGCAACACGCCGAGGTGCTGGCGAAGGTGGCCGAACGCTATGGCGTGGACCCGGCCACCGTGGTCGCGGTTTGGGGCGTGGAAAGCAATTTCGGCCGCAACTTCGGCAACTACCCGCTGGTGCAGGCGCTGGGCACGCTGTCGTGCAACGGCCGGCGGCAGGCCTTCTTCCGCGGCGAGCTGTATGCAACCCTGCGCATCCTGCAGGCCGGCCACATCGCGCCCGAGCGGCTGGTGGGCAGCTGGGCCGGTGCCTTCGGCCACACGCAGTTCATGCCCACCACGTTTGAACGGCTGGCGGTGGACTTTGACGGAGACGGCAAGCGCGACCTGATGGACAACACCGCCGACGCGCTGGCCTCGACCGCCAACTTTCTGGACAAAGCCGGCTGGCAGAGCGGTCAGCCCTGGGGTTTTGAGGTCAAGCTCCCTGCTGGCTTCAGCACCGCAGGCGAAGGCCGCCGCAGCAAGCGCCCCATGAGCGAATGGATCGCGCGCGGGCTGCGCCGGGTCGATGGCTCACCACTGCCAGCCCAGCTAGGCAACGCGGGCCTGATGACGCCGTCCGGCCCGCAAGGACCGGCCTTCCTGGTGATGCGTAACTTCGATGCCCTCTTCAGCTACAACGCCGCCGAAAGCTACGGCCTGGCCATCGCCCACCTGGCCGACCGGCTGCGCGGCGGAGGCCCCTTCACCACCCCCTGGCCCACCGACGACCCTGGCCTCTCACGCGCCGAGCGCCGCGAACTGCAAGGCCTGCTGGTGCTGCGCGGCCACGACATCGGCACCATCGACGGCGCCCTGGGTGAACGCAGCCGTGCAGCGATCCGCATCGAGCAGCAGCGGCTGGGGCAGGAGGCGACGGGGCGCGGGGGGCAGAAGGTTCTGCGGGCGCTGCGCGGGGGTTAACCTGCCAAGGCGATCACCAGGCGTGACCGCCCGGCTGGCGACGCAGCCTCCATACCAGTCGCACCCCGATCAGCAACAGCGCCAATCCCGCCAGCGCGTAGGGCAACGCTGCCAGCACGGCGCCCCCCACCTCAAAGAGCCCATTCTCGACATGACACAGAACCGCACGTCGACGGGACGAGCAATCTTGCGGAAAGTCCTCTGGTTGCAGCATCTGTCTCACCGCCAGCAGCAGCGTCATCAACCCGAACAGCACGACGACAAGACCTAACGCACGGCTGGGTCGCTGAAAGTTGACCCAGGGCAACGCGGCGAAAAACACCAAGCCTCCCATGAGGCCGAACACCCAGGCGGGAAAGCCGTGGCGCAAGCCCAACCAGAACAAGGTCCCAACACCCACCAACAAGACGGCACTCAATACCAGCTTGAAGAGTATCCAGATGCCAGTGAAGGCTGCAAGGCCTCGCTTGCTCACCCCAGCTTCACCGCCGTCCCGCTGACGGCGACCATCATCATCCCGTTGGTTTCGCCGAGCACTTCGTAGTCGAAGTCGATGCCGATCACGCCGTTGGCGCCCAGCTCTTTCGCGGCCTCGGTCAGGCCTTCCAGCGCCGCATCACGAGCACCGGACAACGCCCGTTCGTAGCCGCCGGCACGGCCACCGACCACGTCGCGCACGGAAGAGAACATGTCGCGGAAGATGTTGGCGCCGATGATGGCTTCACCGTTGACCACGCCCAGGTACTGGCTGCGCGGAATGTCCGGCGGCGTGGTGGTGCTGAGAAAGAAACCGTCGGTGCTTTTGGAAAACCAGCCCATGTGTGTGCTCCCGTTCAGGTGAAAACGCACCGCCCGCTGCGGTGCCCGGCCATTCTGCCCGCGCGGCGCGGGTCAGAAGATCGGTCGCTCAGAGCCAGCCGAACTGCGCGCGCACTTCGCGCGCCGTGGCGTTGACCGGCGCGGTGCCGGCCTGGATGTACTGGCGCAGGTTGGGCGCGCGCACGCCGCCACCGTCTTGCCCCAGCACGGCCACGCCTTTGATGCGCCAGCCACGCTCGCGCAGACCGGCCACATAGGCCTGGGCGTCGGGGTAGTCCATCAGGTCGGTTTGCACGGCGTTGGGCAGCAGGCTGAACAGCACCGCGTCGCAACGCGAGCGGTTCACTTCCTGCACGAATTCGTCCAGCGTGGTCCGGGTGTTCTGCAGCGCGCCGACGCGGGCGTAGAAGCGCACGGGTTTGCCGGACTGCAGCTGGATGTCGCGCACGCTGCGGTTGAAGCAGCCCGTGAGGCTGCGGGTGACCGAGGTCTTGCGGGTGTTGGCGTTGCCAATGAGGATGTAGGCGTCCATACGGGCATTCTCGCCCACCGGGCGGAGCACCCTGCGATGGCGGCTGGCAGGCCTACCAGCGCTGCTGCAACTGCCCGCCCTGCAGGGCCCAGGCGTGCTGGGCCATGGCGCGGGCTTCCTGCTCGTCGTGGGTGACGAGGATGGCGGTCATGCCGGCTTCGGTGATGCGCTCGCGGAACTCGGCGCGCAGCTGGTCGCGCAGGTCGGCGTCGAGCGCGGAGAACGGTTCGTCCAGCAGCAACGCCCGCGGCTGGGTGATGAGGGCGCGCGCCAGCGCCACGCGCTGCTGCTCGCCGCCCGAGAGCGTCCACACGCGGGCCGTGGCACGGTCCCCCAGGCCAAAGCGCTGCAGCATCTGGCGGGCACGCTCGCGCGCCTCGGTCTTGCGCACGCCCTGTTCCACCAGACCGAAGGCCACGTTGTCCTGCACGTTCAGGTGCGGGAAGAGTGCGAAGTCCTGGAACATGAGCGCGAAGCGCCGCCGCTCGGGCGGCAGCGCGGTGATGTCCGCGCCGTCGAACCACACGCTGCCGCGCTCGGGCGCTTCCAGCCCGGCGGCGATCTTGAGCAGGGTGCTCTTGCCGCTGCCCGAGGCGCCGAGCAGGGCCACAGTTTCGCCCGCGGCCACCCGCAGGCTCACGCCGGCCAGCAGCGGCCGGTGGTCCCATTGTTTGGCGATGTCGCGCAGTTCAAGCATGGCGGTCATTGTCGCGGTGGCGGCCTTCGATGAAGGCGAACGCGCCCAGCGCCAGCAGCATGAGCAGGCCGGCCAGCACCAGCGCGGCGTCCAGGTTGGCCTGGCCAGGGCGGCCCAGGTGCTGGTAGATCAGGGTGGTGAGCGTGGTCCATTCGGGCCGCGCAAGGAACAGCGTGACCGCGAACTCGCCCAGCGCGGTGGCGGCTGCGAACGCCATGCCGCGGCGCAGGGCCGGCGCCACCAGCGGCAGCGTGACGCGCCAGAACACGCGCCATGGGGTGGCCCCCAGCGATGCCGCGGCCTGCGCGTGACTGGCGGGCAAACCATCCAGCGCGGCGGTGAGGGACTTGGCCACGAACGGGTAGGCCAGCAGCACGTAGGCGGCGATGAGCAGCACCAGGCTGGCGCTGGCGTCGGGGTAGAGCAGCAGCAGGCCGAAGGCCACCGTGACCGACGACACGACAAAGGGCAGAAATGCCGCGGCGCGCCAGACCAGCGCCAGTGCACCCGGCCCCGGGCCGGTGTGGTGCGCCTGCGCGGCGGCATCGAGCGCGCGCACGCCCAGCGCGTGCACCAGGCCCAGCGCGGTGGCCAGCGCGAGGGCCATGGCGGAAAAGCGCACCGTGTTCCACAGCGCATCCAAAGTTTCGGCATCGGTGAGCACGGCCGCGCCCTGCCCCAACAACAGGGCTAGCAGCGCCCGCCACACGATGGCGAGCAGCGGCGCGGCGCAGACCACGAACAGCACGGTGGCAGCCCCCAGCAGCGCGGCCCATTGCGCGGTGCCCTGTGGACGCTGGCGCGCCACCGGCACCACGCGCCCGGGTGCGGCCAGGCGTTTTTCCAGGGCGGCATAAGCCAGTGCCACGGCCCCGGTCAGCACCAGCATCCACACCGCCAGCACACTGGCCTGGCCCAGTTCCAGTTCGTGCGCGACCAGGGTGTAGATCTCCACCTCCACGGTGGCGTAGTCCGGCCCGCCCAGAATGAGCGCGAGCCCAAATCCGGCGAAGCAGTACAGGAACACCAGGCACAGCGCCGAGGCCAGCCAGGGCGCGATGGCCGGCCATTCGACCCGCCAGAACGCGCGCCAGGGCGTAGCGCCCAGCGTGCGAGCGGCGGCCACGCGCGGCGCGCTCACCTGCTCCAGCGCGTCCACACCGGCGCGCACCACCACACACAGATTGAAAAACAGGTTGCCGTAGAGCAGCAGCCACGGCGTCTCGCTCAGGTCCACACCCGCGGCGGCCAGCGGCGCGCCCAGCAAGCCGCGCGGGCCCCAGAGCGCCAGCACGCCCAGCGCGGCCACCAGCGTGGGCACGACGAAGGGCAGCATCAGCAGGCGCAAGGCCAGGGAGCGGCCCGGAAACTCCAGCCGGGCCAGCACCCAGGCCACCGGCAGGCCCAGCAACAGGGCCAGCGCGCAGGTGATGGCCGCCTGCGCGAACGACCACAGCACGCGCCAGCGCAGGTAGTCGTCCTGCCAGACATCGAGCCAGCGCAGGGGCTCGGCGTCCACTGCCGCACTGGGCGACAGCCCTTCGGCCAGCAGGCGCAGCACCGGCGCGACCAGCACCAGCGCCAGGAAAACCAGCGGCAGCGCGGGCAGCAGCCAGCGGCTTTTCACGGCAACGGCGCAGCGCTGCTTACTTCAGGACCACTTTGGTCCAGCGCTGCAGCCAGGCCTTGGACTGCCGGGCTGCCTCGGCACTGGCCGGGTTGTCGTAGGCTGAGGGTTCGCTGGCATGGCGCTTGATCACGTCGACCCGTGCGGCGCCAATCTCGGCCGGATACATCCACATCGTGGTCTGCAACGCCTGCTGCACCGCCGGCGAGCGCAGGAACTCGATGAACTGGCCAGCGGCCTCGCGCGCCGCCGGGCGGCCGCCCTTGACCAGGGCCACACCCTCGACCTGGCGGAACACCCCGCCCTTGAGAAACAGGTTGGCCGTCGGCGATTCGGTGACCTTGTCCTTGCTGTAGAACACCTCGGCGGCCGGGCTGGTGGCATAGCTGACCACGATGGGGCGCGTGCCGCCGTTGCGGGTGAACTCGGTGTAGTACGCCTCGGTCCAGCCCTTGACCACTTTCACGCCGTTGGCGCGCATGGCCTTCCACCAGTCGAAGGCCTTTTCTTCGCCAAGTCCGCCGATGGTGGCCTGCAGGAACGCCATGCCGGGGCTGGAGGTGGCCGGGTTCTGCACCACCAGCAATTTGGCGTAGGCGGGCTTGGTCAGGTCGTCCAGGCTGGTGGGCAGGGCCAGCCCGCTCTTGGCGAACCAGGCCTTGTCGATGTTGAGCGTGACGAAACCGTAGTCCACCGGCACCGCGCCGACGTCCAGCGTGGCGGCCGACGGGCGCTGCGCAGCCGGTCCCGAGTAAGGCTCGATCACGCCGGCACCCAGAGCGCGCGGCAGCAAGGTGTTGTCGATGCCGTACACCACGTCGGCAATGGGGCGCTGGCGGGTCAGGATGAGCTTGTTGGTCATCTCGCCCGCGTCACCGGCCTTGACGATCTGAAGCTTCACGCCGGCGTCTTTTTCAAACTGCGCGAGCTGCTCCTTGGGCAGGTCGAACGAGCCGTGGGTGAGGACCCGCAAGGTGACAGGGGACTTGGCCCAGGTCGCTGGAACCAGAGCCAGACCGGCGAAAGACAGAAGAACCGGAAACAGAAACCGCCGCTGCATGTGAAACCGCCTTTTCATACCAAAAAAGCCGCGAGGCCAGCGGTTGAAAAAAACGGTCACCAGACACGGCAAACCGCTTCAACACGCTCCCTACGCTGGCACGACCCAGATCAGGTGAGAGGGGTATTTCTCAGCGCTGTGACCCTTTGGACCACAGCGCACCCCCGGTGGAAGGCGCCATTGTAGGCCTGCCGTATTAGCCCAAAAACAAGCTGCGAAATCTCTGCAAAAACCCCTCAAGAAGCGCGCGATCGGTTCGAAACAAGTGGCACAGGCCCGCTCCGCGAGTCGCACAGAAACCACAACGGCCCCCTCGGGAAAAGGAAATCGCCATGAACCGCAGCCCCATCACATCTCGTCTGGCCCTGTCGCTGAGCACCCTGATGCTGAGCCTGCTCACCGCTTGCGGTGGCGGCGGTGACGAAGCCCCAGTCGTCAGCGCGCCGGTTCAACCGGCGGCGGGACCCAACGTCTGCGGCGTCGTGGCGGCGCCGATCACCGTCGCGGCGGGTGCTGAACGCCTCGATCTCGTCTTCGACCGGACATTGAACATCAACAGCGTCGAAGTCCCCATGCGAATGTTGACCTCCTTCTCGGGTTACCCGTACGACATCGGCACGCAAGGCTTGTCCCTGCCAATGGAAGACCTGCGCGTTGTGATGACCTCCGGCTACACGCCTGGACCAACGTCCGACACCATGGGTGTGGAGATGGGCAGCACCTTTGCGGCGGGCTCGGTGGGCTGCATCAATGGTGTGAGCCGCATCATGAACAACGGCACAGAAGAGACACCGAACTACCTGCTGTCGTGGACCAGCACGATGTTGACCAACGTGCCGGTGGGCGCACTGCCCGACACCGCCGTGAACGGGTTCGAATACACCCACAACTTCGCGAGCAAGCCAGCCTCCGCCGTGTTCCGCCTGAGCAAGAGCCGGATGAGCGACGTCAGCGGCGTGCAGATCTGTCACGTGAACCGCAACGGCGCGGTCGACTGCGAGGCACCAGAGGTCACTGGCGACGAACAGCAATGGACCTTCAGGCGCAGCATCAGCGAATCGGGCATCTACATGCTGTCGGCGCCTCTGCCACCTCTGGTAGCGCTGAACTGATCCGGCCCCTGCGGCACCCCCAACAAAAAAGGCCCCGCGAGGGGCCTTTTTTGTTGGGGGACTCAACAGCCCAGTGAGCCGTTGAATCCTGGCTGGCGATCAGCCGCCCTTCTTGGAGCGCTTGCCGGGGTTCTTCTTGGTGCGGGTGGCGACACCACGCTCCAGGCTCACGCGCTGGCCGCGACCGGGCGTGGGCAGGACGGCGCCGTTGGCGGCGGTGGGACGGGGGGTGGCGCGGCGGTCGGCTTCGGTGAAGAGTTTGTTGCCCATGGCAGTCTGTCTCTGAGGGGTGGGTTGAAAACCTGTTATTGGACCACAGACGCCGGTCACCCCGGCACGCTCCGGACGAGACGGGTCAGCGCGCGTTGACCAGGTTCCAGGGCGCGGCCGCATCGGTGGACAGCGCGTCGTCACGGTGCACCGGGTACAACCAGCCGGCAGCGCGGTCGCTCTGGGCCGAAATGTCGATGCGTGGCGCCTGCGCCGTGACCTGGCCAAAGATGGTGGCAAACGACGCGTCGGCCGCGTCGCGTCCGGTGCCGATGCGCACGAAACCCATGGGAATGGCGGTCCCTGAGGGGTCGAACAGGTACCAGCGGTGGCTGAGGTACACCTCCACATAGGCATGGAAGTCGGTGGGACCCAGAGCAGGGTCGGCGCCAAAGTCGATGCCGGTGGTGAAGCGCGCCGGGATGTTGAGCGCGCGGCACAGGGCGATCATGAGGTGGGCGAAATCGCGGCACACGCCCGCGTGGTTGTGCAGGGTGTCCAGCGCCGAGGTCATGGAATTGCTGCTGTTGGACTGGAAACGCACCTGGCTGCGCACCCAGTCGCGCACCGCGATCACGCGCGCATGGCCCTGCGGCAGGGTACCGAACAACGCCATGGCCTGTGCGGTCAGGCAGTCGGACTGGCAGTAGCGGCTGGGGTACAGGTAGATCAGGGCCTCGGGCGGCAGCTGGGCCACCGGCGTTTCCATGACCATCGCGGGCGCTTCGCTGTGGTGGGTGATGTCCAGCGTGGCGCGGTAACGCACCAGCAGCGGGCCGGGCACGGCGCTCAGTCGCAGAGTGCGGGTGAGTGTGGCGGGGTCGGTGTGGCTGGTCTGGGGCACAGGCTGGCTGACCAGCAACTCCTCCCAGACCACCTGCTGCTGGCGCGTCTGTGCGCACTGCAGGTTGAAGATGAAGTCGGCCCCTGGCGGGGTGTGCACCTGGTACTGCAGGTCGATGGCGAGGTGGATGCGGACCATGGGATCACTTTGAAAAACGGGAACAACCCATGGTGCTGTCAGCGCCGCAGGAGCAGAGATTCCAGCGAACTGAAAAACCCATGATAGGCGCACGCAAGCTTCGGGCCAGTGCGCTGCCGCACACACCCGGTCGGGTGCGACATGCCCATGGCCCGTGGGTCGTCTGAAGGCAACGCTGAACAAGTCTCCGTGGATGCGCTCGCCCGCTGTCGGGATGGGCTGCAAGGCGCACAACGCAGACGGGCCGGGCGGCCCGGCGAGGCTTTGCAACACAGCAGACCGCCCGAGAGCGGGATGAGCGCGCCGCGAAGGACTTGTTTCAGCGTTGCCTTGAGCCTTGCCCTATGCTGCCGCCCATGCGCGCGCTGCTCACCACCTTTTCCTGGCAGGAACTGCGCCACCACCCCTGGCGCAGCGCGGCGGCGGTGGGGGCCGTGCTGCTGGGCGTGGCGCTGGCGCTGGCGGTGCAACTCATCAACGCGTCGGCCCTGGCCGAATTCTCCAGCGCGGTCAGCACCGTCAACGGCCAGCCCGACCTGAGCCTGCGCGCCCGCCAGGGCCTGCTGGACGACACCTTGCACGAGCGCGTGGCCGCGCAGCCCGGCGTGGCGCTGGCCAGCCCGGTGCTGGAGCTGCCCACCAGCGCCCAGACCGCGCAGGGCCAGCGCGTGAGCGTGAGAGTGCTCGGCGTGGACGCCCTGGCCGTGGCCGGCGTCTCGCCCGCCCTGCTGCCACGGTTGGCCTCGGGCGCCGACCGCACCGACCTGTTCGCCCCCGACGCGGTGTTCCTCAACCCCGCGGCCCGCGCGACGCTGGGCGATGCGCCGCAAGTGCAGGTGCAAAGCGCCCTGCAATGGCACACGCTGCGCGTGGCCGGCACGGTGAACGCGCCGGGTACCCCCTTGCTGGTGATGGACGTAGCCGCCGCGCAGGCGCTGCTGCAGCGACCCGGTGCGCTCAGCCGCATCGACCTGCGCCTGGCACCGGGTGCGCTGGCCGACGAAGTTCTGGACCGCCTGACGCTGCCGGCCACGGTGCTGGCACAACGCCCCGAACAGGCCGGCGAACGCGCCAGCCTGCTCTCGCGCGCCTACCGGGTCAACCTCACCGTGCTGGCCCTGGTGGCCCTGTTCACCGGTGGCTTCCTGGTGTTCTCGGTGCTGTCGCTCTCGGTCGCGCGGCGCCAGCAGCAGTTCGCTCTGCTGGGGGTGCTGGGCCTGTCGGCGTGCGAGCGCATGCGCCTGGTGCTGGCCGAGTCGGCGCTGCTGGGGGTGCTGGGCAGCGTCCTCGGCGTGGCCCTGGGCACCGGCCTTGCCGCGCTGGCGCTGCGCGTGCTGGGCGGCGACCTGGGCGGTGGCTACTTCGCCGGGGCGGCGCCCACACTGCACTGGAGCCCCTGGGCCGCCGGGCTCTACGGTGCGCTGGGGGTGGTGGCCGCCGTGGCCGGCGGCTGGTGGCCGGCGCGCGCCAGCGCCCGCCTGGCGCCCGCACAGGCGCTCAAGGGACTGGGCTCGGGCGAGCGCGACGGCCCACGCTCGCACGCGCTGGCGCTGGGCCTGGTGGCGCTGGCCGCGGCGCTGGCCTGGGCGCCACCGGTGGCGGGCATCCCGCTGGCGGCCTACGCCTCGGTCGGCCTGCTGCTGGTGGGGGGCATCGCAGCCCTGCCATTGGCCGTGGGCGCGTTGCTGGACCGAATCGCCCCGCGTGTGGCGCGCCATGCCCTGCCGCTGCTGGCGGTGGAGCGTTCTCGCCGCCAGCGCGACACCGCCGCCGTGGCCACCAGCGGCGTGGTGGCCAGCCTGGCGCTGTCGGTGGCACTGACGGTGATGGTCGCGAGCTTCCGCGATTCGGTCACCCAGTGGCTGGACGGCGTGCTGCCCGCCCAGCTGTACCTGCGCGCCGGCGGCACCGGCCTGGGCGAAGGCAACACGCTGCCCGACGCGTTGGTGGCCGCCGTCGCGCAGGTGCCCGGCGTGGCGCGCGCCGAACCGCTGCGCGCCACCCCGCTGCAACTGAACGCATCCCTGCCACCGGTCACGCTGCTGGTGCGCCCGCTGGCCACCAGCGCCGAGCGCCCCGGCCAGGTGCTGCCGCTGGTGGACGAACCCGTGCCGCTGCCGCCCGCCCGCGCAGGCGAAACCGTGGTGCCGGTGTACGTGAGCGAAGCGGTGGTGGACCTGCACGGCGCGCGGCCGGGCGCCGACCTGCCCGTGCTCGCGACAGCCTTTGAAGCCGCCGAGGGCACCCGCTTCTTTGTCGCCGGCGTCTGGCGCGACTACGCCCGTCAGCACGGCAGCGTGGTCATGGACCGGACCGACTACCTGCGGCTGGGCGGCGATCCGCGCGTCAGCGACCTGGCCCTGCACCTGACCGATGGCGCAGACGAAGACACGGTGCGCGAAGCCATCCGCGAACTGGCACGCCAGCAAGGCGCCGATGGGCTGATCGACTTCGCCTCGGCCGGCGAAATCCGCGCCACTTCGCTGCGCATCTTCGACCGCAGCTTCGCGGTCACCTACTGGTTGCAGGCGGTGGCCATCGGCATCGGCCTGTTCGGCGTGGCGGCCAGCTTCAGTGCCCAAGTGCTGGCGCGGCGCAAGGAGTTTGGCCTGCTGGCGCACCTGGGCCTCACGCGCCGGCAGATCCTGGGCGTGGTGGCGCTCGAAGGCCTGGCCTGGACATCCCTGGGAGCGCTCGCCGGCCTGGCGCTGGGCCTGGCGGTGAGCGTTGTGCTGGTGCACGTGGTCAACCCGCAGAGCTTCCACTGGACCATGGACATGGCCCTGCCCTGGGGGCGCCTGCTGGCGCTGTGCGCCGCCGTGGTGGCCGCCGGCACGGTGACAGCCTGGCTGGCCGGGCGCGCCGCCGCCGGCCGCGACGCGGTGCAAGCCGTCAAGGAGGATTGGTGATGCACCTGCCAGGCTTTACCCGCCGCCAGTGGCTGGCCGCTGGCCTGGCCCTGCCCTGGGCAGCGCACGCCGCGGTCGACCTGGACGCCTCGCCGGTGCTGCAGCCGCGCCCCCTGCGCTTCCCACGCGATCACGGCACGCACAACGCCACCCGCACCGAGTGGTGGTACCTCACCGGCCATGCGCAGGACGCGGCGGGACGGGCCTTCGGCTTTCAGGTCACCTTCTTCCGCAGCCGGGTGGACTCGGCGAAAAGCCTGCCGGGGCGCCTGGCGGCGCGGCAGCTGCTGTTCGCACACGCCGCCATCACCGACGTGCAGGGCGGCCAGCTGCACCACGACCAGCGCATCGCGCGTTGGAACGGCCAGCCACCGGTGCAGCGCGAAGGTGGCGTGTGGGCCAGCGAGCAGGACCTGCACGTCGTGCTGCGCGACTGGTTCCTGCAGCGCCTGCCCGACGGCGGCTACGCGACCCGAGTGCACGGCGAGGGGCTGACCATCGAGCTGCGCGCCCGCGCGGACCAGGCCATCCTGCTGCAGGGAGAGGCCGGTTTTTCGCGCAAGGGGCCGCAGCCGGCACAGTCGAGCTTTTACGTCAGCCACCCGCAACTCGCGGTACAGGGCCGGCTGCGCCTGCGTGGCCAGACCTTCACCGTCAACGGCCGGGCCTGGCTGGACCACGAATGGAGCCAGGCCCTGCTGCACCCCGACGCGGTGGGCTGGGACTGGATCGGCATGAACCTGGACGACGGCAGCAGCCTGACCGCCTTCCGGCTGCGCCGCGCCGACGGCAGCGCCCTGTGGGCCGGCGGTTCCTGGCGCCAGACCGCCGATGCGCAGCGCACCGACGCGCTTCACTTCGGATCCGACACCGTGGTGTTCGAACCGCGCCGCTTCTGGACCAGCCCGCACACCCGGGCACGCTACCCGGTGGAGTGGAGCGTGCTCACCCCCGCCGGTCGGCACACCGTGCGCGCGGTGATCGACGCGCAGGAACTCGACAGCCGCCAGAGCACCGGCACCGTGTACTGGGAAGGCCTGTCGGACCTGCTCGACGCCCAAGGCAAGCGCGTGGGCCGCGGCTACCTGGAAATGACCGGCTACGCCGATCGCCTGAGGCTCTGAGGCGCACCGGCCCCCGTGCGCGCCGGCGCCGGCCAGTGCCGCTGTTCTCGCCGGCAGCACACCCGGACCACGGCAACGTGACACATGTCACCACCGCTCTGGGGTGCAACACCTGCAAAGGGCGCCGCCAACGCACCACAATGACCGCTCAATGGTCGGCCCTGCCTCGCACCCCCGGCAGGCCCCGCACCCCACCCAAGCGACGCCACCCGTTGCCCACCCGAGCCGCCCCATGCCGCCCTGCATCTCCCGACTGCTGCGATCCCTGCGCCGCCAGCGCCCCGCCCAGCGCCTGTCCGACCTGCACACCGCCCGCAGCGCGTTGCTCGCGGCCGTCGACGACTGCCAGGGCCTGAACGCCGAGCAACTCAAGCGCAAGCTGGGCACCGCCCGCCACCACCGCGACCTGTGGATGCTGCGCAGCGATGCCTACCGCCTGATCTCGCTGCAGCACTGCCAGGCCATCGCCGACGAGCGCATGCGCCGCTTGCTGCACCTGTTCGAGGGCTGGGTCGCGCCGCAGGAACTCGCGCGGGTGCCCTGAACACCCGCCACGGGTCACCGTCCATCGGCATCCCGGCAGGGTTCTCTAAAAATGCACGTGCACGGCGCAACCGATTGCGCTATGCTGCACCGCAACATGAACACCCCTCCTGTGCCCCTTCAGCTCAGCCTGGAAGATCTGCTGGGCGATCTGCAACACGCCCGGCGCCATCAGGACATGAGCCGCCTGGCGCTGTTGGCCTACTGCGAGGTGCGCCGCTGGGCGCGCCAGGCCGGTGAAAGCGCATTGGCCGAACGCTCGGCCGCTCTGGTCACGCGCAGCCCGCAGGCCACACGGGAACAGTTCATGGCCGAGGTGGACGAACTGATCGCACAGCTCCAGCAAGCCCACGGGCGCCTGGTGGCCGCCGCCGCGACCGCCGCCTGAGCGCCCTGCCCGACGGGACGGGGCCGAAACCGGCACACTCGCGGCCATGAACGCCCGCACCGCCACCGAACGCCCCAAAGCCACGAGCCCCGGCTCGCTCACGGGTCTGCTCCCGTTTCTGCGCCCCTACCGACTGCAGATCGCGCTGGCCATCCTGTTCCTGGTGCTGGCCGCGGCCGCGACGCTGCTGTTCCCGGTGGCGCTGCGCGACCTGATCGACAGCGGCCTGGTGCCAGCCGATCGCAGCGCGCAAACCCTCGCACTGCGCGGCCACTTCCTGTCGCTGTTTGGCGTGGCCGTGGCGCTGGGCGCGTTCTCGGCCGCGCGCTTTTATCTGGTGAGCTGGCTGGGGGAGCGCATCACGGCCGACCTGCGCGACGCGGTCTACAGCCACGTGCTGCGCCAGAGCCCCCAGTTTTTCGAAACCACACAGACCGGCGAAGTTCTCTCGCGCCTGACCACCGACACCACCCTGGTGCAGACCGTGGTGGGCTCGTCGCTGTCCATGGGCCTACGCAACGCCGTGATGGGCATCGGCGCCCTGATCATGCTGGTGTGGACCAACCCCTACGTGATGCTGCAGGTGTCGCTGATCATCGTGCTGGTGGTGCTGCCCAGCATGTGGTTTGGCCGGCGCGTGCGCAAGCTCTCGCGCGCCAGCCAGGACCGCGTGGCCGACACCAGTGCCATCGCTGCAGAGGTGCTCAACGCCATCCCCATCGTGCAGAGCTACACCGCCGAAGACCGCGAAGCCCGGCGCTTTGCCGACTCGACCGAGCAGGCGTTCGGTACCGCCGTCAAACGCAGCCGGGCACGCGCCGGCCTGGTGGCCTTCATCATCATCAGCACCGCGGCCCTGCTGCTGTGGGGTCTGTACCAGGGCACGCAGGCCGTGCTGGCGGGCGAGATCAGCGCCGGCCACCTGGGGCAGACCGTCGTTTACATCATCATCCTGGCCAGCGCGGTGGCCGTGCTGGGCGAGGTGTACGGCGACCTGCTGCGCGCCGCGGGTGCCAGCGAGCGGCTGATGGAACTGCTGCACCTGCAATCACCGGTGCAGTCCCCGGCTCGGCCGGTGCAGGCGCCCTGGCCCGTCGGCGGCAGCGCGCTGTCTTTTGATGCGGTGCGATTCCACTACCCGTCGCGCCCCGCGCAGCCGGCCCTCCAGGACTTTGCCCTGACCGTGCAACCGGGGCAGACCGTGGCCCTGGTCGGCCCCAGTGGTGCGGGCAAGAGCACGGTGTTCGCCCTGCTGCTGCGCTGGTACGACCCGGCGGCGGGACAGATCGTGCTCGACGGCGTGCCCATCCAGCACATGGACCTGCACGCCTTGCGCGCACGCATCGGCACCGTGCCGCAGGACCCGGTCATCTTCTCCACCAACGCCCTCGAGAACATCCGCTACGGCCGCCCAGACGCCAGCGACGACGAAGTGCGCGCCGCGGCACGGGCGGCCTTTGCCGACGAATTCATCGACCAGCTTCCCGAGGGCTACCACACCTACCTCGGCGAGCGGGGCGTGCGGCTCTCGGGCGGCCAGCGCCAGCGCATCGCCATCGCGCGCGCGATGCTCAAGAACCCGCCGCTGCTGTTGCTGGACGAGGCCACCAGCGCGCTGGACGCACAGAGCGAACGCATGGTGCAGGCCGCGCTGGAATCGGCCATGAAGGACCGCACCACGCTGGTCATTGCCCACCGACTGGCCACCGTCCAGCAGGCCGACCTCATCGTGGTGCTGGACCACGGCCGGCTGGTGGAGCAAGGCACGCATGCCCAGCTGGTGGCCCAAGGCGGTGTGTACGCACGGCTGGCTGCGTTGCAGTTCAACGCCTGAACCGACGGTTATGCGACGAACGCATAACCAGATGGCAACTCGGCCTTGGACAGTGCCGGGGGGCCTCCGTAAAGTCGCGCCCATCGATGCCACCCGGCCTCGATGAGACAACCCACAAGGAGCCCTCGCACATGTCACAAGCACCGCACCCGGCAGGCGCCGCGGCCAACAGCCCCGCCGCCTTCACCAACGCCTTACCCTCCTACCTCGACCCCAACAACCTCGGTCCCTGGGGCATCTACCTGCAGCAGGTGGACCGCGTCACCCCCTACCTGGGCAACCTCGCACGCTGGGTCGACACCCTCAAGCGCCCCAAGCGCACACTGATCGTCGACGTGCCGATCCACCTGGACGACGGCACCGTGGCCCACTTCGAAGGCTACCGCGTGCAGCACAACACCAGCCGCGGTCCCGGCAAAGGCGGCGTGCGTTTCCACCAGAACGTGACCCTGTCCGAGGTCATGGCGCTGTCGGCCTGGATGTCGATCAAGAACGCCGCGGTCAACGTGCCCTACGGCGGCGCCAAGGGCGGCATCCGCGTCGATCCGCGCCAGCTGTCCATCGGTGAGCTCGAACGCATCACCCGCCGCTACACCAGCGAGATCGGCATCATCATCGGCCCGACCAAGGACATCCCCGCCCCCGACGTCAACACCAACGAGCAGGTGATGGCCTGGATGATGGACACCTACTCGATGAACGAGGGCTCGACCGCCACCGGTGTGGTCACCGGCAAACCGGTGGATCTGGGCGGCTCGCTCGGCCGCCGCGAAGCCACCGGCCGCGGCGTCTTCACGGTCGGCACCGAAGCCGCCAAACACATCGGCATGGACATCAGCCAGGCCCGCGTGGCGGTGCAAGGCTTCGGCAACGTCGGCGGCGTCGCCGGCAAGTTGTTCGCCGACGCCGGTGCCAAGATCGTGGCGGTGCAGGACCACGGCGGCACCATCGTCCGCGAGAGTGGTCTGGACGTGCCTGCCCTGCTCGCCCATGTGGCCCGTGCCGGCACGGTGGCCGGTTTTGCGGGAGCCGAAGTGATGGACAACGACGCCTTCTGGGGCGTGCCCTGCGACATCCTGATCCCGGCCGCGCTGGAGCAACAGATCACCGAAGCCAACGCCGGCCGCATCCAGGCCAAGATGATCATCGAAGGCGCCAACGGCCCGACCACCCCGCAGGCCGACGACATCCTGCACGACCGCGGCATCCTGGTGCTGCCCGACGTGATCGCCAACGCCGGCGGCGTGACGGTGAGCTACTTCGAGTGGGTGCAGGACTTCTCCAGCTTCTTCTGGAGCGAGGACGAGATCAACGAGCGCCTGGTCAAGATCATGAAGGGCGCCTTCGCCGCCGTCTGGCAGGTGGCGCAGGACAACAAAGTCAGCCTGCGCACCGCCACCTTCATCGTGGCGTGCAAGCGCATCCTGCACGCACGCGACCTGCGCGGCCTGTATCCCTGACCACCCCCGCGCCGCCTTCGGCGTCACCCCCTCAAGGGTGCGCACCCTGCGGCCCGGCGAAGCCGGTTCCGCGGGTGCCCTGCGCGATGGCTACTGCAGTGTTTCCTTGAGTGCAGGCATGGCGGGTAGGGGCAGCACGTCGATGCCCTCCTCGATCAACTCCATCGCCACCTCAGGTGTGGTCCGGCCGCGGATGTTGCGTTGGTCGATCTCCCCATGGTGCATGGCCCGCGCCTGATCGGCAAAACGCTCGCCCACGTCCTCGGTCTGCGCCAGCACTTGGCGCATGGCCTTGAGCAGTTGGGCTTGCAACTGCGTGCCGGCAGCGGGAAGGCCCAGTTCCACGCTGCCAGCAGCGTCCACGGGTGTTGCGGCACGGACCTTGTCTTCCCGTCCGGTGCGCAGGTTCAGGCGCGGTGCAGAGAGCATCTTCTGGATCTGAGCGTCACCACACATCGGGCAACTCACCAGACCATGCGAGAGCTGATGGGCGAAGTCATCCTCCGAGGCAAACCAGCCTTCAAATCCGTGCTGGTGCGCGCATTGCAGGTTGAGGACTTTCATGGATCCGATTATCTGGCAGCGTTCGCAGGCACAGTGCCCGACCAGTCCAGCGTCCAAGCACCGCTGAGCACATGGCTCAGCCACATGGCGCCCACCAGGGTTTTGCCATCGATCACGTCGCCACTGCGGCACCACCGCATCAGGTCTTCCGGATTGGCGGTGAACACGTCGAGAAACTCTTCGTCGTCCAGGTGGCGATCGCCGAGCGTGAGACCACGGGCAAACCAGATGTCGATGATCTCGTCGGAGTAGGCAATGGTCGGTGCGAGACGCCCGGCAAAGGCCCACTCGCGCGCGCGGTAGCCGGTTTCCTCGATCAGTTCTCGCTGCGCACACGCCAGGCTGGCTTCGCCTGCGTCGAGCTTGCCGGCTGGAAACTCGATCATCACCGCCTGCATGGGATGGCGGAACTGGCGCTCCATCACCACGCGTCCATCGTCCAGCAGACCGATGACCATGACCGCACCCGGGTGCAAGACGTATTCGCGCGTCGCCTGGTTGCCTGAGGGCAGGCGGACCGCATCGCGCACGACGTGCAGGAAATGCCCTCGGAGCAGTTCGGTCCTCGCCACCGGTGTCTCGCGCAGGTGTTGGTCGTCCATCATGTCAAGGCCAGCCGATGGTGGGCGGTGCCGCACATCGCCCGGTCGTGTTCACCCGCGGCGGTGGAACAGGTAGCGGTACACAAAGCCCGGAAAGGCGAGCGTGAGGAAGAGCGCGCCCGTGGTGGCGTAGAACTCCCAGCCTTGCGGATAGATTTGACCACCCGACTGTTCCAGCGCCAGGCCCAGGCCGCCGACCAGAAAGTACAACAATAGCAACTCGGCGGCGTGCATCCAGAGGGTCTTGCGACCCTGGCGCGGAATCACCGCCAGCCAACGGGCGTTGATAAAGGGCAGGTTCGCACCGACGATGGCGGCTGCGATGACCAGCCAGACAGACAGGGTATGGGACATGGCGGGTGTGTGAGCCACCGCAGGCGCCGAGGTTCCCGGCAACAGCGGCGGCAAGTGCGAAATCAGACGCCCAGCGCAGCGATCGCCTGGGCACACAGGGCCATCAGCCCACCGGGCAGGATACCCAGCACCAGCACCAGAGCACCGTTGAGAGACAGCACGGTTCGCACGTCGGCACCGGCTTCGATGGCGGCGGTCTGCGTGGGCGCATCAAAGTACATCACCTTGACCAGGCGCAGGTAATAGAAAGCGCCGATCAGCGACATGAGGACCGCGAACACGGCCAAGCCGATGTAGAACGGCTGCGGGGAAGCCAGCAGCGCCTGGAGCACCGACAGCTTGGCGTAGAAGCCCACCAGCGGCGGAATGCCCGCCAGAGAGAACATGCAGATCGCCATGACACCGGCGTACAGCGGGCTGCGCTGGTTCAGGCCAGCCAGGTCGCTGATGTTGTCGGACTCGAAACCCTGGCGCGAAAGCAGCAGGATGACGCCGAAGGTGCCCAGTGTCGTGAGCACATAGCTGACCACGTAGAACATGGACGAACCGTACGCGTTGGCCATGTTGCCCCCCTGACCATTCGCCACGCCGGCCAGCAAACCCAGCAGCATGAAGCCCATCTGGGCAATGGTCGAGAACGCCAGCATGCGCTTGAGGCTGGTCTGTGCAATGGCGGCCAGGTTGCCGATCAGCAGCGACATGACGGCCAGCACGGCCAGCATCTGCTGCCAGTCGACCACCATGGGCAGCAGACCTTGCACCAGCAAACGGATGACGATGGCAAAAGCCGCCAGCTTGGGCGCACCGCCGATCATCAGGGTGATCGCGGTCGGCGCGCCGTGGTACACGTCGGGCACCCACATGTGGAACGGCACCACACCCAGCTTGAACGCCAGGCCAGCGACCAGGAACACCAGACCCAGCATCAGCACACGCGGCGAGCCGACCAGCGTCTCTTCGCCCCCGGCGATGGCCCGCACGACCTCGGCCAGGTCCAGGGTGCCAGTGGCACCGTAGATCAGGGACATGCCGTAGAGCAGGAAGCCGGATGCCAGCGCCCCCAGCACGAAGTACTTCATGGCGGCTTCGGTGGCCTGTCCGTCATCGCGGCGCAGTGCAACCAGTGCGTAGCTGGAGAGCGTGAGCAGTTCCAGACCCAGGTAAATCACCAGCAGGTTGTGGCCGGAGATCATGATGTACATGCCCAGCAGCGCGTACAGCGACAGGGTGAACAGTTCGCCACCGTTGAGCATGTCACGCGAAGCGGCATAGGCCCGGCCGTAGACCAGGGTTGCCATCAACGCCAATGCGGCAAAGCACTTGAGCCAGTTGCCCATGGGGTCGCTGATGACCATGCCGCTGAAGCCCACCGCCACCTCGCCAGAACTGGCGTAAATGCCCGTCAGCAGGGCCAGGGCCGCCAGGGTCAGCAGCGTCAGGATGTGTGTGGCACCGCGCAGAGGGCTCTTGACGAACAGGTCGACCAGCGCGATCACGCAGGTCATGACCAACAAGAGGATTTCGGGGTAGGCCACGACCCAGCCAAGGTTGTCGTTCATGTGAAAACTCGCTTATCTCTAGGTCGGGGCTCAGTTCAGTTTGGACACGGCCACATGGCGCAGCAGCTCGGCCACGGACGCGTCCATCACGTCGGTGAATGGCTTGGGGTAGACACCCATGTAGAGCACCGCGGCGGCCAGCAAGGCCATGACCAGGAATTCACGCGCGCCGATGTCGGTCAGCTCCTTGACGTGCTGGTTGCCCGGCTCGCCCAGGTAGACACGCTTGAACATCCACAGCGAATACGCAGCGCCAAAAATCAGGGCCGTCGCGGCGAGCAGGCCGATCCAGAAATTGGCCTCGACGGCGGCCAGGATCACCATCCATTCGCCCACGAATCCAGCGGTCCCTGGCAGGCCGCAGTTGGCCATGGTGAACAGCAGGGCGAAGGCCGCGAACTTGGGCATGGTGTTGACCACGCCGCCGTAGTCGGCGATGTTGCGCGAGTGCACGCGGTCGTACAGCACGCCGATGGACAGGAACATCGCGGCAGAAACAAAGCCGTGGGCAATCATCTGCACGATGGCGCCCGACACACCCAGGTCGCTGAAGACAAAGAAGCCCAGAGTGACGAAGCCCATGTGGGCCACCGACGAATAGGCCACCAGCTTCTTCATGTCCTTCTGGACCATGGCCACCAGACCGACGTAGATCACCGCGACCAGCGACAGGCCGATGATCAGCCAGGCCCATTCACGCGAGGCATCGGGCAGGATGGGCAGCGAGAAACGCAGGAAACCGTAGGCGCCCAGCTTGAGCATGATGGCGGCCAGCACAGCAGAACCACCGGTGGGCGCCTCGACGTGCACGTCGGGCAGCCAGGTGTGCACCGGCCACATCGGCACCTTCACGGCGAAGGCGGCGAAGAAAGCGAAGAACAGCAGGGTCTGGGTGGTGCCAGGCAGCGGCAGCTTGTGCCAGGTGGCCAGATCGAAGCTGCCGCCGGACTGCACGTACAGGTAAATCAGGGCCACCAGCATCAGCAGCGAACCCATCAGCGTGTACAGGAAGAACTTGAACGCCGCGTAGATCTTGTTCGGACCACCCCAGATGCCGATGATCAGGTACATCGGGATCAGGGTCGCTTCGAAGAAGACATAGAACAGCATCGCGTCCAGCGACGTGAACACGCCGATCATCAGACCCGACAGGATCAGGAACGCACCCATGTACTGGTTCACGCGCTCGGTAATGACTTCCCAGCCAGCGATGACGACGATCACGGTGATGAAAGCGGTCAGCGGCACCAACCACAGTGAAATGCCGTCCACACCCAGGTGGTAGTGGATGTTGAAGCGCTCGATCCAGAGCGACTTCTCGACGAACTGCATCGCAGCGGTGCCCAGTTCAAACTGGGCGTACAACGGAACGGTCACCGCCAGCGACACAACGGCGCCCACCAGGGCGATCCAGCGCACCGCGCCAGCGTGTTCATCGCGGCCCAAGGCCAGCAGCACGATGCCAAAAGCAATTGGCATCCAGATCGCAAGGCTCAGCAAACCCATCTTGTTCTTCTCCTTATTTGGCGAGCCAGACGAAGTACGTCATGAACAGCAACACGCCCACGATCATCACCAGCGCGTAGTGGTACAGGAAGCCGCTCTGCGCACGGCGCACCACGGCCGACACCGCTCCCACCAGCTTCCAGCTGGCGTTGACCACGCCCCCCTCGATCACCCCCTGGTCGCCGCCCTTCCACAGACCGGTGCCCAGCGCACGGGCGCCACGGGACAGCACGTTTTCGTTGAACCAGTCGAGGTAGTACTTGTTTTCCAGCACGGTGATCAGCGGCTTGAGCGCACGGGCGAAGGCCGCCGGGACAGCCGGGTTGATCAGGTACATGTACCAGGCGCTGACGGCACCGGCCAGCGCCAGCCAGAATGGAGCGGTGGAGAAGGCGTGCAGTGCCATGGCCAGGGGACCGTGGAAGATCTCGCCGAACTTCGCGACCGCCGGGTGTGCTGCGCTGTTGATGTAGATCGCGTCCTTGAGGAAGTCACCGAACAGCATGGGCTGGATGGTCAGGTAGCCGATGACCACCGACGGGATGGCCAGCAGCAGCAGCGGCACGGTCACCACCCAAGGCGACTCGTGGGGCTTGCCACCACCGTGGTGACCATGGCCGTGATCGTCGTGCGCGTGGTGGTCGTCGTCATGGCCGTGGTGAGCATCCGGGTTCTGGTCATAGCGCTCGGCGCCATGGAACACCAGGAAGTACAGGCGGAAAGAGTAGAAGGACGTCACGAACACACCGGCCAACACCGCAAAGTGGGCAAAACCGGCAGCGGGCAGGTTGCTGAAATGCACCGCCTCGATGATCGCGTCCTTGGAATAGAAGCCGGCGAACAGCGGTGTGCCGATCAGCGCCAGGGTGCCCAGCAGCGAGGTGATCCAGGTGATGGGCATGTACTTGCGCACATTGCCCATCCAGCGGATGTCCTGGTTGTGGTGCAGACCCATGATCACCGAGCCGGCCGCAAGGAACAGCAGGGCCTTGAAGAAGGCGTGCGTCATCAGGTGGAAAACCGCCACCGAGTAGGCCGATGCGCCGAGCGCCACCGTCATGTAGCCCAGCTGCGACAGGGTGGAATAGGCGACCACGCGCTTGATGTCGTTCTGGATGATGCCCAGAAAGCCCATGAACAGCGCGGTGATGGCACCGATCACCAGGATGAAGTTCAGCGCGGTGTCCGAGAGCTCGAACAGCGGCGACATGCGGCTGACCATGAAGATGCCGGCCGTCACCATGGTGGCGGCGTGGATCAGCGCAGAAATCGGGGTCGGGCCTTCCATCGAATCGGGCAACCACACGTGCAGCGGGAACTGCGCCGATTTGCCCATGGCGCCGATGAACAGGCAGATGCAGATCACGGTGATCAGCATCCAGTCGGTACCGGGGAAGCCCAGCTGTCCCAGATCACCCGCCTTGGCGAAGATCTCGGTGTAATTCATCGTGCCGGTGTGCGCCACGATCAGGCCGATGCCCAGGATGAACCCGAAGTCGCCCACGCGGTTGACCAGGAACGCCTTCATGTTGGCGAAGATGGCGGTCGGCTTGTTGAACCAGAAGCCGATCAGCAGATAAGACACCAGACCCACCGCTTCCCAGCCGAAGAACAGCTGCAGCAGGTTGTTGCTCATCACGAGCATCAGCATGGAAAAGGTGAACAGCGAGATGTAGGCGAAGAAGCGGTTGTAGCCTGCATCCTCTTCCATGTAGCCGATGGTGTAGAGGTGGACCATGAGCGACACGAACGTGACCACCACCATCATCATGGCGGTCAGGCCATCGACCATGAAGCCGATCTCCATCTTCAGTCCGCCGACCTGCATCCACTCATAGATGGTCTCGTTGAAGCGGGCGCCATCCAGAGCCACGCTTTTGAGCGTCATGGCCGAGAGGATGAAGGCGATCAGAACGCCCAGAATGGTCAGGCTGTGCGAGGCGCGGCGTCCGATGACGTTGCCGCCAAAGGCGGTGCCCATCAGGCCGGCCAGTGCTGAGCCCACCAGAGGGGCCAGCGGAACTGCCAGCAGGGTGCTTGCGGATAGTGTGGAGCTCATGGTGTTCTTGCCTCGTCGGGTGTGGTTATCAGCCCTTGAGGGTGTTGAGTTCTTCGACGCTGATCGATGCCTTGTTGCGGAACATCAGCACCAGGATGGCCAGGCCGATGGCCGACTCTGCGGCCGCCACGGTGAGGATGAAGAACACGAACACCTGGCCGTGCAGGTCACCCAGGTAATGGGAGAAGGCCACAAAGTTCATGTTGACGGCCAGCAGCATCAGCTCGATGGCCATGAGCAACACGATGAGGTTCTTGCGGTTCAAGAAGATGCCAACCACCGACAGTGCGAACAGCACCGCGCCGACCGACAGGAAATGTCCCAATGTGAGGCTCATGCCTTGCCCTCCTCGGTCGCCACGGCTGCGGGTGCTTGTTGTTGGGTTGCGGCCAGCGGCACGACCACGAGTCGATCCGCGGCGCGCACGCGCACCTGCAGCGAGGCGTCAATCGCCTTGCTGTCCTTGCGCTGGCGCAGGGTCAGTGCGATGGCGGTCACCATGGCCACCAGCAGGATGACAGCGGCCACTTCCACCGCGTAGACGTATTCGGTGTACAGCAGCTTGCCCAGGCTGCGGGTATTGGCCGTGTCAGCGGCCACGGCTGCAGCGGCCGCCGGCGTCTGCACGCTGATTTCGGGAAAGCCAACCCAGAGCACCGCAACGATCTGGGCCGCCACGATGCCCCCCAGCCCTGCGGCCAGCGGGAAGTTCTGCCAGAAGCCCCAGCGATCCCCGTCGAGTTTGATGTCCAGCATCATCACCACGAAGAGGAAGAGCACCATCACCGCACCGAGGTACACCAGCACCAGGGTCAGACCCAGGAACTCGGCCTTGAGCATCAGCCACAGGGCCGCTGCCTGCGAAAACGACAGCATGAGGTACAGCACCGCGTGCACCGGGTTGCGCGCAGTGACTACCCGGTAGGCTGCGAACAGCAGCACCGCCGAGAAGAGGTAGAAAAAGCCGGTCTGGTAGTCCATGGTTCTTGTCTTTCGCGGGGCGCTCAGCGGTACTTGGCGTCGGCCGCCTTGGCCGCCGCGATCTCGGGCTCGTAGCGATCCCCCACAGCCAGCAGCATCTCTTTGGTGAAGTAGAGGTCGCCGCGCTTTTCGCCGTGGTATTCCAGAATCTGCGTTTCCACGATGGCATCGACCGGGCAGGCTTCTTCACAGAAGCCGCAGAAGATGCACTTGGTAAGATCAATGTCGTAGCGGGTGGTGCGGCGGCTGCCGTCTTCACGCTGTGCGGCTTCGATGGTGATGGCCATGGCCGGGCAGACGGCTTCGCACAGCTTGCAGGCGATGCAGCGCTCTTCCCCGTTGTCATAACGGCGTTGTGCGTGCAGGCCACGGAACCGTGGCGACAGCGGTGTCTTTTCTTCAGGGAACTGCACCGTCACCTTGCGGCGGAAGGCGTAGCGGCCGGTCAGGGCCATGCCCTTGAACAGCTCAACCAGCAGAAAGCTTTTGAAGAAGTCGCCGATCGAGAACGGCGCGACGACGTTGGGAGACGCCGTGGAGGCAGCGGTGGTGGACATGATCGTTCGCCCTGCTTATTTCCAGATGTTCCAAGGTGTCTGCATCAGACCGCCCACAAGGAGCAGCCAGACCAGGGTCACGGGGATGAAGATCTTCCAGCCCAGACGCATGATCTGGTCGTAACGGAAACGGGGGAAAGTGGCTCGGATCCAGATGAACATGGACACGACGACGAAGGTCTTGAGACCCAGCCAGATCCAGCCCGGGATCCAGTTGAACAGCGCGCTGTCGATCGGGGGCAGCCAACCACCCATGAACATCAGCACCGCCAGAATGGACACCAGCCACATGCTGGCGTATTCGGCCAGGAAGAAGATGGCGAAACCCATGCCTGAGTACTCGACCATGTGACCGGCCACAATTTCGGCTTCACCTTCGACGACGTCGAACGGGTGGCGGTTGGTTTCGGCCACGCCCGAGATGAGGTAGACCATGAAGATGGGCAGCAGCGGCAGCCAGTTCCACGACAGGAATCCGAGGCCCACGTCCGCCCCCATGCCGCGCGACTGCGAGGCCACGATGTCGCCCAGGTTCAAGCTGCCAGCGGTCATGACGACCACCAGGAAACAGAAACCGATCGCGATTTCATAGCTCACCATCTGGGCGGACGCGCGAAGCGCGCCCAGGAAGGCGTATTTGGAGTTGGATGCCCAGCCTGCAATGATCACGCCATACACCTCGATCGAAGTGATCGCGAGGATGACCAGCAGGCCGGCATTGACGTTGGCGATGACGGCTTCAGGACCGAACGGCACCACGACCCACGCGGCCAACGCCGGCATGATGGCCATGATGGGACCGAGGCGGAACAGCCCCGGCGCCGCGGCGCTGGGGCTGATGATTTCCTTGGTCAGCAACTTGACCGCATCGGCGATCGGCTGCAGCAGGCCAAAAGGACCCACGCGGTTGGGACCGAGTCGCACCTGCATGAAACCCAGCAGCTTGCGTTCCCACAGCGTGAGGTAGGCCACGGCGCCCATCAGAGGGGCGAGCACCGCCACGATTTTGAGCAGGTTCCAGATCACGGGCCAGGCGGCCGTGGTCCACCACGATGCCGACAACAGGCCCAGACCGGCGTTGTACATCGCGTCGATCATGCGTGTGCTCCTTGGGCAGCGCGGCCGTCGGCGGTCAACTGCAGAGAACCGGCGCGCCGCACCAGCGGGTCGAGTTGGTAGATGGAGGCCACGCAGGGCTGACCGGATATCAGGTTCATGTCGATGAACGCAGCACCCGCGTTGGACAGGCGCGCGGCATCCACCACGTCACCACTGGCCACACCGGGCAGCGCAGCGGCCAGCACCGACTGCGAAGAGTCGGCATCAAAGCCCGGCAGACCCAGCAGGTTGCCCAGCACGCGCAGCACCTTCCAGGCCGGACGCGTGTCACCCAGCGGGCGCACCACGGCGTGGAAGCTTTGAAGGCGGCCCTCGGCGTTGACGAAGGAGCCCGAGGTTTCGGTGAAGGGTGCGATGGGCAGCAGCACGTCGCTGATGTCCAGGTTGGTCTTGAACGGGCTGAGCGTGACCACCATGCCGGCACCTTGCAGACCGGCGGCGCCAGCAGCGCTGTCGAACGCGGGTTCGGTGTTGAGCAAGATGGCGGCCTTGAGGGCTCCACCCAGCATCTGGCCGGCGTTCAGGCCATCCTGGCCCGGCAGGGCGTTGACCAGTTGCGCACCGACGGTGTTGGCCGCTTCGGTCAGGTAACCCACGGTGGCACCGGTCTGTTGCCCGATCCAGTTCGCCAGCGACAGCAGGCTGGAGGCCTGGGCGTGGTGTGCGGCCGCGTTGCCCAGCAGAATGGCTTTGTGCTCGCCCCCCAGCAGGGATTTGGCGATGGCACGCGCAGCGTCGGACACGTCGGCGGCCACCGGCGCGAGCACGCCGGTTTCGGCGCCCACGGCGTTGGCGATGCCAGCGAGCGCGGCCACCCAGTGCGTGCTGTCGGCCAGCACTTCGTTCTTCACGCTCATCGCCCAGTCTTGCGACGCAGCGTTGAGCACGTTCACCTGCCCACCCTTGCGGGCCGCCTGGCGGATGCGCTGGGCGAACAGCGGGTGGTCCTTGCGCAGGTTGGAACCCACCACCAGCACGCGCTGCAGCGACGACAGTTGCGCCACGGGCAGGCCCAGCCAACGGGCTGCGCCAGCTGGAGCGGCGTTGCCGAAGTCGGCCTGGCGCAGGCGGGCGTCGATGTTCTGGCTGCCCAGGCCGCGCACCAGCGCGCCGGCCAGGGCCAGTTCTTCCACCGTGCTGTGCGGGCTGGCCAGCAAGCCGATGGCCTTGGCGCCGTGATCGGCCTTGACCTGCTTGAGGCCGTTGGCCACGTATTCCAGCGCGGTTTGCCAGTCGACGGTCTTCCATTCGCCGCCCTGCTTGAGCATGGGCTGGGTCAGGCGGTCTTCACCGTTGAGGGCTTCGTACGAGAAGCGGTCGCGGTCGGCGATCCAGCATTCATTGACGGCGTCGTTCTCCAGCGGCACGACGCGCATGACCTGGTGGTTCTTCACCTGGACGATCAGGTTGGCACCGGTCGAATCGTGCGGGCTCACGCTCTTGCGGCGCGAGAGTTCCCAGGTGCGGGCGCTGTAGCGGAAGGGCTTGCTGGTCAGCGCGCCCACCGGGCAGACGTCGATCATGTTGCCCGACAACTCGGAGTCCACCGACTGTCCGACAAAGGTCTCGATCTCGGCGTGTTCGCCGCGGTGGGACATGCCCAGCTCCATCACGCCGGCGATCTCCTGACCGAAGCGCACGCAGCGGGTGCAGTGGATGCAGCGGCTCATCTCCTCCATTGAGATCAGCGGACCCACGTTCTTGTGGAAGACCACGCGCTTTTCTTCTTCATAGCGCGAGGCGCCACCACCGTAGCCCACGGCCAGATCCTGCAGCTGGCACTCGCCGCCCTGGTCGCAGATGGGGCAGTCCAGCGGGTGGTTGATCAGCAGGAACTCCATGACCGACTTTTGGGCCTTGATGGCTTTGTCGGACTTGGTGCGCACGATCATGCCCATGGTCACCGGCGTGGCGCAGGCGGGCATGGGCTTGGGTGCCTTCTCCACCTCGACCAGGCACATGCGGCAACTGGCGGCGATGGAAAGCTTCTTGTGATAGCAGAAGTGCGGGATGTAGGTGCCCGCCTTCTCGGCCGCATGCATGATCATGCTGCCCGGGGGCACTTCGACCTTCTGGCCGTCGAGTTCGATTTCAACCATGGTGTGATCCGGATCAGGCAGAGGTCGCGGTGTCGGCCTTGATCATGGCCGCGAACTCGTGACGGAAATGTTTGAGCATGGCGCGCACGGGCATGGCCGCGGCATCGCCCAGGGCGCAGATGGTGCGGCCCATGATGTTCTCGGCCACGTTGTCCAGCAGGTCCATGTCGGCCGGCCTGGCTTCGCCGCGCTGGATCTTGTCGACCAGGCGCCAGAGCCAACCCGTGCCTTCGCGGCAGGGTGTGCACTGGCCGCAGGACTCGTGCATGTAGAAGTAGGACAGGCGCTTGAGCGACTCGACCATGCAGCGGGTGTCGTCCATGACGATCACAGCACCGGAGCCCAGCATCGAACCGGCCTTGCTGATGGAGTCGTAGTCCATCGTGCAGTCCATGATGACGGACGCGGGCAGCACGGGCGAAGACGAGCCACCGGGGATCACCGCCTTGAGCTGGCGGCCGGTGCGCACCCCACCGGCGAGCTCCAGCAGCTTGGAGAACGGCGTGCCCATCGGGATTTCGTAGTTACCCGGCAGGTTCACGTCACCGCTGACCGAGAAGATCTTGGTGCCACCATTGTTGGGCTTGCCGCACTCCAGGTAGGCCTGACCACCGTTGCGGATGATCCAGGGCACCGCCGCAAAAGTTTCGGTGTTGTTGATCGTGGTCGGCTTGCCGTACAGGCCATAGCTGGCCGGAAACGGCGGCTTGAAGCGTGGCTGACCCTTCTTGCCTTCCAGCGACTCGAGCAAGGCGGTTTCTTCGCCGCAGATGTAGGCGCCGAAACCATGGAAAGCATGGAGCTGGAACGAGAAGTTCGAGCCCATGATGCTGTTCCCCAGGTAACCGGCGGCGCGGGCTTCCTCCAGGGCTGCCTCGAAGCGTTCGTACACCTCGAAGATCTCGCCGTGGATGTAGTTGTAGCCCACGGTGATGCCCATGGCGTACGCCGCGATCGCCATGCCTTCGATAACGATGTGCGGGTTGTACATCAGGATGTCGCGGTCCTTGCAGGTGCCCGGCTCGCCCTCGTCCGAGTTGCAGACCAGGTACTTCTGCCCCGGGAACTGGCGCGGCATGAAACTCCACTTCAGGCCGGACGGGAAACCGGCGCCGCCACGACCGCGCAGGGCCGATTCCTTGACGGTGGCGATCACCTGGTCCTGGGTCATGCCGGCCACGCCGGTCTCGGGATTCGGTGCGGAACCGTCCATGCCCAGGATCTTGCGCAGCGCCTGGTAGCCGCCACGCGCCTCGTAGTCCTTGATGGACCAGTTGGAACCGTTCAGATCCTTGTAGATCTGGGGGCTGATGTGGCGGTCGTGGAAGCAGGTCTGCACGCCCGTGGCGGCGAACTGCGAAAGCACTTGCTGAGCGTTCATGCCTTGCCCTCCGAGGCCCGCAGGCCGTCGATCAGCTGGTCCAGCTTGTCGTTGCTCATGAAACTGCACATGTGGCGGTCGTTGACCAGCATCACCGGCGAGTCGGCACAGGCGCCCAGGCACTCGCTCTGCTGCAGCGTGAACAGGCCGTCGGCCGTGGTCTCACCCATGGAAACGCCGAGCTTCTGCTCCAGATGGTGCAGAGCCGTGTAACCGTCGCGCAGCTGGCACGGCAGGTTGGTGCAGACGTTGAGCTTGAACTTGCCCACCGGCCGCTGGTTGTACATGTTGTAGAAAGTCGTCACTTCGTGGACGGCCATCACCGGCATGCCCAGGTACTCGGCGATGGCCTGCTCGGCCTCGACACTGACGTGGCCGTTTTCCTGCTGCACGATGGACAGGCAGGCCATCACGGCCGACTGCGCCTGCTCGGCCGGGTACTTGGCCACTTCACGCGCGAAGCGCGCGCGCGTCGCGTCCGACAGCGCCAGGGCCTGCACCGGCCCAGAGGTTTGCGAAGCGTGACTCATCGGTCGATTTCTCCGAAAACGATGTCCATGGTGCCGATGATGGCAACCGCATCGGCCAGCATGTGGCCGCGAGCCATCTCGTCCAGTGTGGCCAGGTGGGCAAAGCCCGGGGCGCGGATCTTCAGGCGGTACGGCTTGTTGGCGCCGTCGCTGACCAGGTAGATGCCGAACTCGCCCTTGGGGTGCTCGACGGCGGCGTAAGCCTCGCCTTCGGGCACGTGGAAACCTTCGGTGAAGAGCTTGAAATGGTGGATCAGCTCTTCCATGCTCGACTTCATCGCTTCGCGAGAAGGCGGCGCCACCTTGTGGTTGTCCGTGATCACCGGACCGGGATTGACCCGCAGCCAGTCCACGCACTGCTTGATGATGCGGTTGGACTGCTTCATCTCTTCCATGCGGACGAGGTAGCGGTCGTAGGTGTCGCCGGTCTTGCCGACCGGGATGTCGAAGTCCATCTGGTCGTACACGTCGTACGGCTGCTTCTTGCGCAGATCCCAAGCGATACCGGAGCCGCGCAGCATGGGGCCTGTCATGCCCAGGTTCAGCGCGCGCTCGGGCGTGACGACACCGATGCCCACCGTGCGCTGCTTCCAGATGCGGTTGTCGGTCAGCAGCGTGTGGTACTCGGCCAGGTAGGTCGGGAAACGTTGCGTGAAGTCGTCGATGAAATCGAGCAGCGAACCCTGGCGGTTCGTGTTCATCTCCGCCATCGCCTTGGCGTTGCGGATCTTGCTGACGGTGTACTGCGGCATGGTGTCCGGCAGATCGCGGTACACACCGCCCGGACGGAAGTAGGCCGCGTGCATGCGCGCACCCGACACAGCCTCGTACATGTCGAACAGGTCTTCGCGTTCGCGGAATGCGTAGATCAGGATGGTCGAGCTGCCGCAGTCGTTGCCGTGCGAGCCCAGCCACATCAGGTGGTTGAGCATGCGGGTGATCTCGCTGAACATCACGCGGATGTATTGCGCGCGGATCGGCACCTCGATGCCCAGGAGCTTCTCGATGGCCAGGCAGTAGGCGTGCTCGTTGCACATCATCGACACGTAGTCCAGCCGGTCCATGTAGGGCAGCGACTGGATGAAGGTCTTGTGCTCGGCCAGCTTTTCGGTGGCGCGGTGCAGCAGACCGATGTGCGGGTCGGCGCGTTGCACGACTTCGCCATCGAGCTCGAGCACGAGACGTAGCACGCCGTGCGCGGCCGGGTGCTGCGGACCGAAGTTCAGGGTGTAGTTCTTGATTTCTGCCATGTGGGATCTCCGCCTCGGGCTGACGCCTTCAGTGCAGGCCTCCGTAGTTGTCTTCACGGATCACACGTGGCGTGATCTCGCGCGGCTCGATCGTCACGGGCTCATAGACCACGCGCTGGCGCTCTGCGTCGTAGCGCATTTCCACATGTCCAGAGAGCGGGAAGTCCTTGCGGAACGGGTGACCGATGAAACCGTAGTCGGTGAGGATGCGGCGCAGGTCGTTGTGGCCTTCGAACACGATGCCGTACAGATCGAACGCCTCGCGCTCGTACCAGCTGGCCGAATTCCAGACCTCATTGACCGAAGCCACCACCGGGAAATCGTCTTCCGGGCAGAACACGCGCACGCGCAAACGCTGGTTCAAAGACACCGACAGCAGATGCACCACCACGCCAAAACGGGCACCCTCCCAGCGACCATCGCCGTAGGTGGAGTAGTCCATGCCGCAGAGGTCGACGAGCTGCTCGAAGCGCGTCTGAGGCGCATCGCGCAGCGTCTGCATCACCGCCAGATAGTCGGCTGCAGCCACCACCAGGGTGACCTCACCGCGGCTGACGGTGATCGAACGGACACGCTCACCCAGCAGCTGCGTCACGACAGCGGCAATGGTCTCAGGGGGCGTGGTGTAAGTGGTGTCGCTCATGGGCCGTCTCTCTGACTCAGACCTACCGCCCTTCAGGCGCGGGCAATGGTGTTGGTGCGGCGGATCTTCTGCTGCAGCTGGATGATCCCGTAGATGAGCGCTTCGGCCGTCGGCGGGCAGCCGGGCACGTAGACGTCCACTGGCACGATGCGGTCGCAACCGCGGACCACCGAATAGCTGTAGTGGTAATAACCACCGCCATTGGCACAGGACCCCATGGACAACACCCAGCGTGGCTCGGCCATCTGGTCGTACACCTTGCGAAGGGCGGGGGCCATCTTGTTGCAGAGGGTACCGGCCACGATCATCAAGTCGGACTGACGCGGACTGGCGCGGAACACCTCGGCGCCAAAGCGCCCCAGGTCGTAGCGCGCCGTGGCGGCATGCATCATTTCAACTGCGCAACAGGCCAGACCGAACGTCATCGGCCAGAGCGAGCCCGTCTTGGCCCAGTTCACCACCGAGTCGTAGCTCGTGGTGACAAAGCCTTCTTTGAAAACGCCTTCAATCATGTGCAGCTCCATGCAACCCGGTGGGGGCGCGCACGCAAAACAGAATTCAGAAACCGTGACCGCGCGAGTCGGTCATTCCCAGTCGAGGGCACCCTTTTTCCACGCGTAGATGAAGCCCGCGAGCAGATCGAACAGGAAGATCACACCGACCCAGAAGCCTGTGGAACCGATGTCGGTGAGGGCAACCGCCCAGGGGATCAGGAAAGCGATCTCAAGATCGAACAGGATGAAGAGGATGGCCACCAGGTAGTAGCGCACATCGAACTTCATGCGGGCGTCTTCAAACGCCTCGAAGCCGCATTCGTAAGGAGAGTTTTTCTCGGCATCCGGCCGGTTGGGGCCGAGGACGTAGCCGAGCACCTGAGGAATGACCCCGATGGCAATACCGACCAAGATGAACAGAAGGACGGGAAGGTATTGCTCGAGACTCATCTTGGTGATTCCACTGACATGGCATGGGCGCCATGTTTTTCCAAAGATTGGTGCCGACGGCGAGACTCGAACTCGCACAGCTTTCGCCACTACCCCCTCAAGATAGCGTGTCTACCAATTTCACCACGTCGGCTGGTCCGCTTGTCTGGCTCACGAGGGCTGATGTGAGCCTTGCTGACAACCCATAGAGTTTACCCTGAATCACCCCCGCTTTTCGGG
>CALRYD010000025.1:0-64071 GCA_943372305.1 Hydrogenophaga intermedia
ACCATTCCGCAGGCCGATGCCATGAAGGCCGCCGGGGTGAAGCTGGACTACGTCCTGGAAATCGATGTGCCGTTCGACGCCATCATCGAACGCATGAGCGGTCGCCGCTCGCACCCGGCCTCGGGCCGCACCTACCACGTCAAGTTCAACCCCCCCAAGGTGGCAGGCCACGACGACGTGACCGGCGAGCCGCTGATCCAGCGCGACGACGACAAAGAAGAAACCGTCAAGAAGCGCCTGGAGGTGTACAGCGCCCAGACGCGCCCACTGGTGGACTATTACAGCAACTGGGCCAAGCAGGACGCAGCCGCAGCACCCAAGTACCGTGCCATCAGCGGCATGGGCTCGGTGGACGACATCACGACCCGCGCCTTTGACGCCCTGTCCAAGTAACCCGGCATTGCACCCACAAAAAAGCCCGGCAGTGCCGGGCTTTTTGCGTTTTGAAGGTTCCCTTTGGAACGCGCCTCATCTCCCCATCAGTTCCAGCGCCAGCGCGATGCGCGCTTTGGCGGGTGACAGCCCCTGCGTGTCGGCCGACGCGCCAGCCACACCGGGAATCACGCGCCCGCGCGCACAACGGCTGCCGCGCCGCACCACGAGACCACGCTTCTGAGCCTCCTGCAACGCGGCCTCCAGCGCATGGTGCAGCGTGCCGTTACCCGTTCCGGCGACCACCAGCCCGCGTGGCATGAGCTCTGGATGTGCTTCGCCATAGGCGAGCAAGGCCAGCACCTGCGTCCCGTCGGCATCCGCATGGCTGGTCAACCAGTGCACACGCGGCATGGCCACCGCCTGCTGGACGCTCATCAGTCGTTGCGCATCAAAGGGTCCCGCATGCGACGGCACCTGTGGAGCGCAAAACCAGCGCACCTTCCCCTCTTCCACCACGGCCATGGGTCCGGCGTCACCAGAATCAAAGGCATCCACCCGGTAGGTGTGCACTTTGGTCACATGCTCAGCAGCGTGCACACTGCCCGCGCACACGGCCAACACACCCCTGGCTTGTGCATCGCCAGCCACCGTCACAGCGTCCAGCAGGTTCTGCGGGCCGTCGGGCACCAGCGCGGATGCAGGCCGCATGGCACAGGTCAACACCACCGGCTTGTGGGGGCGCAAGACCGTTTGCAAGAAGAACGCGGTTTCCTCGAGCGTATCGGTGCCGTGGGTGATGACCACACCGTCAACGTCATCGCGGGCCAGGTGGTGGGCCACGCGTTCGGCCAGGCGCTGCCAGACGGCAAAGCCCATGTCCTTGCTGTCGATCTGGGCCAGCTGCTCCACGTCGAGCGCCAGATCGGCCAGCGCAGGCACTGCCCCGATCAGGTCCTGCGCGCTGACCTCCCCCGCCACATAGCCCACGTTGTCGCCAGCGCGGCGGGCACGCCCTGCAATCGTGCCGCCCGTGCCCAGGATCACCCGCCGCAGCGGTGTTTTTGCATCAGCCACTTGCCAAGCCTCCAAAACTGGTCAAAAATACAGCCACTGGATAAGAAAACAGTTGATCAGATATCCAGCTGGTCCGCGCAAGCGAACCGCTGACCCGCCGATTGTCCACGAGGCTCCACCATGCTCGACTCACCCAAGCTCACAGCCCGCCAACAGCAGATTCTGGAACTCATCCAGAGCGCCATTGCCCGCACCGGTGCGCCCCCCACCCGGGCTGAGATCGCCAGCGAACTGGGCTTCAAGTCGGCCAACGCGGCAGAAGAACACCTACAGGCGCTGGCGCGCAAGGGCGTGATCGAGCTGGTCAGTGGCACTTCGCGTGGCATCCGCCTGCGCAGCGAAGACCTGCAGTCCATCAACGCCGGTCGGGGCCGCCAGATGGGCCTGCCCATTCCGGGCCTGGCGCAACTGGTGCTGCCGCTGATCGGCCGCGTGGCCGCCGGTTCGCCGATCTTGGCACAGGAGCACGTGGACCAGACATACCACGTCGAGCGCAGCCTGTTCCAGCGCACACCCGACTACCTGCTGCGCGTGCGCGGTATGTCCATGCGCGACGTCGGCATCATGGACGGCGACCTGCTGGCCGTTCAGTCCACCAAAGAGGCCAAGAACGGTCAGATCGTGGTGGCCCGCCTGGGCGACGATGTGACCGTCAAACGCTTCATGCGCCGCCAGGACCAGATCGAGTTGCACGCCGAGAATCCGGACTACAAGACTATCCTGGTCTCGCCAGGTGAGCCCTTCGAAATAGAAGGCTTGGCGGTGGGCCTCATCCGCAACAGTTTCCAGATCTGACCCGGTTTCGGGTCGGCGTCACCGGTGCGGGTGGCGGGCGGTTGGCAGCTGGCGTTTGGACGTCGGGCTGTCACATCCCTGCGCTGGTGACTTTCATCTCAATCCTGCCTGTGTCCAACCCCTTTCCTGGAGTTTCACATGGGAATCCGTATCCACCGCAACACCTGGAGCGCGCCGCTGCAACTCATCGACAGCTGGCTGCCCCAGCCGCCAACAGCGTCTGCTGGCCACCCGCTCACAGCCGTTGCACAGCGCTTTGCACGGGCTGGCTGGCTGGGCTATCCGGCCGTTGCACCTGAGGCACCAGCCGTTTCCGCTGCCAGCCGCGCGGTGGCTCCCAAGGCGATGCCTTGCGCCCACCGAACGGCAACTGTGCGGGTTGTACACGCAGCGAACGCTCAGGGCGACGGCATGCGCTCCGACTCTCGGGTGGTCCTGTCAGGTCGCATGGCCGACGTGTGCGCCGAACTGGAGCGCCTTGCAGCCATGGAGCCCGGCCTGGGCGCGGCCCACCACTGACCTGCTAGGGCGACACGTGCGAGTGACGTGAAGCCCGGCCCGTCAGCCACCCCCATCGGGCCACGTTCTGCGGCCCGGCCGCGCATGGTCTTGCGGGCACAATACTGCCCATGAACATCGTGATCCTTGATGACTATCAGGACGCCGTCCGCAAGTTGCGCTGCGCCGAGAAGCTGGAGCCTTACCCTGCCAAGGTCTTCACCAACACCGTCAAGGGTGTGGGTCAGTTGTCCGTGAGGCTGCGCGACGCGGACGTGCTGGTCCTCATCCGGGAACGCACGCCGATCCACAGGCAATTGGTGGAGAAGCTCCCGCGACTCAAACTGATTGCGCAGACCGGCCGCATCGGCGCACATATCGACGTACAGGCTTGTACCGAACGCGGAATCGCTGTCTGTGAAGGCAGCAGTTCGCCCGTGTCCACCGCCGAGCTGACCTGGTCGCTGATCATGGCGTCGATGCGCCGCATCCCGCAGTATGTGGCCAACCTCAAGCACGGTGCGTGGCAGCAGTCTGGCCTCAAGGCCGCCTCCATGCCTGTGAACTTCGGGTTGGGCTTGGTGCTGCACGGCAAGACCCTGGGTATCTGGAGCTACGGCCGTATCGGCAAACTCGTGGCCGGTTACGGGCGTGCTTTCGGCATGAATGTCTTGGTCTGGGGCAGCGAGGACGCGCAGGCGCGCGCACGCGCCGATGGCTACGCCGTGGCCGACAGCCGCGTGCAGCTGTTTGAGCAATCGGACGTTTTGTCCCTGCATTTGCGGCTGGGCGAAACCAGCACCGGCTGCGTCACGCTGGACGATCTGGCGCGCATGAAGCCGACTGCGCTGCTGGTGAATACCTCGCGCGCCGAACTGCTCGAACCCGAGGCCTTGCTGACCGCGCTGAACCGCGGCCGCCCGGGCATGGCGGCCATCGACGTGTTCGAGTCCGAACCCATCTTGCAGGGTCACGCCTTGTTGCGGTTGGAAAACTGCATCTGCACACCCCACATCGGCTATGTGGAGCAGGAGAACTACGAGACGCTGTTCGCTTCGGCGTTCGACAACGTCGTCAACTTCATCAAAGGCACACCGACCAACATCGTCAACCCCGGCGCGCTGCAAGTCCGCCGCTGAAACGGGCAAAAGAGCGCGTTGCACAAGAAAAAAGCGCCGGACCTGCCGGCGCTTTTTTCATGTCGGGCTCGCGAAATCAGCGCTTCTTCCCCGAAGACTCGTCGTCATCGGGTGGCAGGAAATCGAGCATTTCGAAATCGATCAGGTTGCCCATGTCGAGGTCTGGCGAGGCGCCCGGTGCTGGTGCTGGCTTGGCGGACGGCTGCACCGGCGAAGGCACCTCGGGCAACGAGGCCTCAAAAGCCGAGATTTCCGACAGCTCGTCCAGGTCAACATCCAGGCCCAGCCGCGGCGAAGCATGCGGAACTACGTCCATGGGCTGGGTTTCCCGCCCTGCCGCCGCGCTGGCCGCCACCGCCGAAGCCAACGCCTTGTTGCCTGCTGCCTTCAGTGGCTTGATGGCGGTGTGCTGGAAGTCTTCCGGTGGACGGCTTTCCGCGATCTCGCGTTTGATCATGTCCTTGGCAATCGCGTGGAGCAACAGCAGCTCGCGGTACGCCTCCAGATCGAACACCTCGGCTTCCGCGTCGCCCTGATCGCGGAAAATCGAACGCTCGATCACATCGAGCACCTTGGGTTGCGGCCAAAGTGCCTGGATGCGACTGAACGCCGCTTCGTAGGTTTCCAGACCGCGGCTTTCGTCCGAGTACTGTTCAAACGGCGGAGCACCGGCATTGAAGAGACGGTTGAAGTCTTCCCGCAGACGGTTGTAATCGTCGCGACGACCCAGCTTGTGGTAGAGCTTGAACAGATCGAGGTAGGCCAGCGCGCTCGGTTCCTGGCTGTCGGCCAAGTGGTTCCTGAGCACCTGGATAGCTTGCTCGTTTTCGCCCAGCGAGATGAAAAAGTCGGCTTGCTGCTGGACGTCAAACAGCTCTTCTGTCGCGACCGAACGCGACACGCCGATCTGACTGGCAGCAAACTCACGCTTGTCGGTGGCCAACATCGCTGGAGCACTGTCTGCTTCCAGGTCGCTGTCGTGCAGAGAACGCAGGCTGTCCAGAGAGGAATGACGTCCCTGCCCCAGGTCCAGATCCAGGTCAAGGTCCAGGGCCTGTGCACCGGCTTTGCCGTTGGGCATGGGCAGGCCCGACTCCATTTCCTTTTCGGCCGCGGCAGCCGCCCACCAAGCGCGGGCCGCACTGTCGTCGCCGCTGGACGCCGCGCCGCGCTTGCGCCAGAAATACAACAGGGCCAGCACCGCTGCGAGCAGCGATGCACCCAACGCGTAAACCAGCCAGGTCATGTAGCGGGATTGCTCCAGCTGGCTCTCCATGGCCTCGATGGTCGCTTTGTTGCGGGTCTCCTGTTCACGCAAGCCTTTGGCTTCTGCCTCCAGCACTTCGAGCTTCTGGTTGTCGCGCAGGATGTCTTCGGGCGAGGCGTTGATGGCCTTCCACAGGCGGGCCGCGGCTGCGCGCTCTTCGTCTGACGCGGTGGGCTCGCTGAGCATGGACAGCGACATCTTGAGCACGGGATCGCGGTCCAGCGTCAGGTTCACATCGACCGGATCCAACTCCAGCCGCGGTATGGGCGGCTCCGCCGGCTTGCGCACGACGCTGGCCGGTTTGGCCGGCTTGCTGATGACCGGTTTGGCCTTTTCCAGCGGGGCAGCCGCCGGTTTGACCACCTTGGCGGGTACCGCCGCTGCAGCAGCGCCACCCGGGCTGGCTGCCGGGGCTGCGACACCGGTCGGCGCAGCCACCGCAGCACCACTGCCAGCGGGATTGGCCATGGCACTGGCCGACGGCAACACCCGCGGGGGCACCGTTGCGGCAGGGGACACCACCGGCGCGGCAGCCAGGACTGCCGGAGCGGGAGATTGAGGTTCCGTCAGCGGATCGGCCAGCAGCACATAACGCCGCGAAAATGGCGCGTTACAGCCAGCACGCACATAGACGGTGACGACGGGCTCATCCACCGGCACGGACGACTGGATGCGCAAAGAGGCCTCCGCGTCAGGTGCCGTTTTTTGTGCGACCGTGCGCACCGAGCCTGGTGACACCTGTGTGTCGCCATAGAACACATCAGACTGCACACACAGCGCATTCAGGTCTTCATCGGGGCCCAGCAAAGCCTGAACGCGCACATCCAAAGGGCGACCGATCACCGCAGCCCCACTGTGACGCCCAAGCGTGGCCGCATGACCGCTCACGGCGGTTGATAGCAAAATACAGCCAACCCAGATTTGGCGCACGTCAGAGTCCCTTCTTTCCTTCGTTAGAACATTTTGTCATAGCTTGCAGGCCCTCCTTTTCAAATAACACTTTCATATGCAGTCCATTTTTCAAACCGTGGGTGTGGTCGGTACCGGAGCAATGGGGCGCGGCATTGCCCAAATGGCCGCACAGGCGGGCAGCCGCGTGCGCCTGTTCGATCTGCAACCGGGCGCGGCCGACGCAGCCCGTGCGGCTTTGGCCGAAACCTGGAGCAAGCTGGTGGCCAAGGGCAGGCTGGAAGCCGCCCAGCAGGAAAAGTACCTCGCCCAGTTGTCGCCCGCTTCGGGCTTGAGCGATCTGGCCGACTGCGACATGGTGGTGGAAGCCATCGTGGAGAAACTGGACGTCAAGCAGCGGCTGTTCACCGATCTGGAAGCCATCGTGAAAGAGCACGCAGTGCTGGCGACCAACACCTCGTCGCTCTCGGTCACCGCCATTGCGGCAGCGCTGAAACATCCCCAGCGTCTGGCGGGCTACCATTTCTTCAATCCGGTTCCCCTGATGCGGGTGGTGGAGGTGATCGCTGGCCTCAAGACCAGCGCAGCGGTGTGCCAGCAGCTGACGGACTACACCCGCCAGTTCGGTCACACCCCCGTATCGGCACAAGACACGCCCGGCTTTATCGTCAACCACGCGGGGCGCGGCTACGGCACCGAAGCGCTGCGCGTGGCGGGCGAGCGTGTGGCCGACTTTGCAACCATCGACCGCATACTGCGCGACCAGATGGGCTTCAAGCTCGGCCCGTTCGAGCTGATGGACCTGACCGCCCTGGATGTGTCGCACCCGGTGATGGAATCCATCTACCGACAGTACTACGACGAGCCTCGGTACCGCCCCAGCGTCATCACCGCGCAGCGCCTGGCCGGTGGCGTGGTGGGCAAGAAGGTGGGCGAAGGCTTTTATGCCTACGACAACGGGGCTGCGGTGGTGCCGCCGGAGCCGCCCGTGCCCGATGTGGCGCAGCTGCCGCCGGTCTGGGTGTCGCCCAAAGCGGCGCGCCGGGCCGAGCTGTACCAGCTGCTCAAGAACCTGGGCGCCAGCATCGAAACGGCCCAAGCACCGTCGGCCGCTGCACTGATCCTGGTCGCCCCGCTGGGCCTGGACGTGACCACGCTGGCCGCGGTGGAACGCCTGGACCCGACCCGCACCATAGGCATCGACATGATGCTGGACGACGCGGGTACCAAGCGCCGCGTGCTGGCCACCAACCCGGCCACACGCCCCGACATGCGCGACGCCGCCCACGCCCTGTTCGCCAGAGACGGCAAGGCCGTCAGCGTGATCAGGGACAGCGGCGGTTTCGTCACGCAGCGCGTGGTGGCCACCATCGTCAACATTGCGGCCGACATGTGCCAGCAGGGCATCTGCACGCCCAAGGACCTGGAAGTGGCCGTCACGCTGGGCCTGGGCTACCCCATGGGCCCGCTGGCCATGGGCGATCGCATCGGCCCGACCAACGTGCTGGAGATCCTGTTCAACATGGGCACGGTGTACGCCGACCCGCGCTACCGCCCCTCGCCCTGGCTGCGCCGCCGCGGTGCGCTGGGCCTGAGCCTGATGCACGAAGAGGCCTGAACCATGACCGCCAGCCTCAAGAGCCACAGCCATGGCCAGACCATGGTGCTGACCATCAGCAACCCCGAGCACCGCAACGCCCTCGGCCCCGAGATCTATGCCGCAGGCGTGGAAGCACTGAACGTGGCCGAGAGCAGCCCGGAGGTCCGCAGCGTCGTCATCACCGGTGAAGGCAGCCATTTCTGTGCCGGTGGCAACCTGCAGCGGCTGCAGGCCAACCGCCAGCAGCCGCCCCAGGTGCAGGCCGACTCCATCGAGAACCTGCACAACTGGATCGAGACCATCCACGCCTTCCCCAAGCCGGTAATCGCTGCAGTGGAAGGGTCCTGCGCCGGTGCCGGCTTTTCGCTGGCGCTGGCCTGCGACCTGACCGTGGCCGCGCAGAACAGCGTATTTGTGATGGCGTACAGCAACGTCGCCCTCTCGCCCGACGGCGGCGCCACCTGGAGCCTGATGCGCGCCCTGCCCCGCGCCACCGCGCTGCAATTGCTGATGTGCGGCGACCGCATCGACGCCCAACGGCTTCAAGCCCTGGGTGTGATCAACGCGGTCAGCCAGCCCGGCGACGCACTGACCGATGCACTGGCGCTGGCCGCGCGCCTGAACGCGCGCGCGCCCAACGCACTGGCGAGCATCAAGGACCTGGCCAACGAAGCCCCTGGCGCCAGCCTGCACGCCCTGCTGGCGGCCGAGCGTGACCACTTCGTGCGCAACCTGCACCACGCCAACGCGGGCGAAGGCATCGCCGCCTTCCTCGACAAGCGAACCCCGCTGTACCGCTGACGCGCGGCAGCTGCTGTGCTGCGATTTTTCCAGCACCGGCGCGACACCTGCGGGACAGTTCCCCGCACTATCCCTGATGCAGCCCCATGGTCCCAGTGGTGACAATGGGGTTGCTTTCAGTCACTCAAAAGACATGCGATGGACGAACCGATTCTGACAATGGAAGAACGCGAGGCGATCAACAGTGGTCGCTGGTTCTCCAGTCTTTCCCCCTCTCTGCGTCACGACATCCTGCGATGCGCCTACGTCAAGCGATTCAAGGACGGCGACCTGATCGTCGCCCGCGGCGAGCCGCCCACCGAGTGGACGGCCGTGGCGCGCGGCGCCGTGCGGGTGAGCTCGACTTCGCTGTCGGGCAAGCAGATCACGCTGACCTATGTGGAGCCGGGCGTGTGGTTCGGCGATGTGGCCTTCTTCGATGGCGACCGGCGCACGCACGATGCCTATGCGCACGGGCCGACCACGCTGCTGTGCGTGGCCCGCAACGATTTCCAGAAGATCCTCAGCGTGCACGTGGAGCTGTACGAAGCGCTGATGCGGTTGCAGGCGCGGCGCATCCGCACCCTTTTCGGGCTGGTGGAAGACCTCAACACCCTGCCCCTGCGCGCGCGCCTGGCCAAGCAGCTGCTGCACCTGGTGCGCAGTTACGGCGTGCCCTGTCTGTCGGACGGCAACGAAATGCGCATCGGCCTGCAGCTGGCGCAGGAAGAACTGGCGCAGCTGCTGGGCGCCTCGCGCCAGCGGGTGAACCAGGAACTCAAGTCCATGGAGCGCGAAGACGCGATCCGCATCGAACAGGGCGGCCTGGTGGTGCGCAACCGCGACATGCTGATGCGCATCGCCGAAGCCGAAACCTGACGGCCATCCGCCGTCCCTCAACCCTCGTGACCGCATGACAGATCAACAGAACTTCACCGGCACGAGACCGGTGGCGGCGCAACACGCCGTCGACATCCCTGCCCTCCAGCGCTGGCTTGAACAGCACATGGCGGGCTTCACTGGCCCGCTGTCGGTGGAGATGTTCAAGGGTGGCCAGTCCAACCCCACCTACAAGCTCATCACGCCGACCCGAGAGTACGTGATGCGTGCCAAGCCCGGCCCGGTGGCCAAGTTGCTGCCGTCGGCGCACGCGATCGAGCGCGAATTCCGTGTCATGGGCGCGCTGCACGGCACCGGCGTGCCGGTGGCGCAAATGCACGCGCTGTGCGAAGACGAGTCGGTGATCGGACGCGCCTTCTATGTGATGGAGTGCGTGGAAGGCCGGGTGATGTGGGACCAGTCACTGCCCGACCTCAGCCGCGAGCAGCGTGGCGCGATCTACGACGAGATGAACCGCGTGATGGCCGCGCTGCACACGGTGCGCCCCAATGAGATAGGCCTGGCCGACTACGGCAAGCCGGGCAACTACTTCGAGCGCCAGATTGGTCGCTGGAGCAAGCAGTACGTGGCGTCCATCACCCAGCCCATCCCCGAGATGGACCGGTTGATGGAGTGGTTGCCGCAGAACATCCCGGCCATGGCCCGCGACGAGTCGCTGGTCTCCATCGTGCATGGCGACTACCGGTTGGACAACCTGATGTTCCACCAGACCGAGCCGCGCGTGCTGGCCATCCTCGACTGGGAACTCTCCACCCTGGGCCACCCGCTGGCCGACTTCAGTTACCACTGCATGGCCTGGCACATCCCACCCGGCGCTTTCCGCGGCATCGGCGGTCTGGACGTCCAGTCACTGGGCATCCCCACCGAGGCAGACTACATCGCCCGCTACTGCGAGCGCACCGGCTTTGCCACGCCCGAACAACTCAAGGCCGACTGGAACTTCTACCTCGCCTACAACCTGTTCCGCCTGTCCGCCATTCTGCAAGGCATTGCCAAGCGGGTCGAAACAGGCACCGCCTCCAGCGCGCAGGCGGTGTCATCCGCGGCCGGCGCACGCCCGCTGGCCGAGATGGCCTGGCGCTTCGCGCAGCAGGCCTGAACCCTTTCCATCCGCCGTCCAGACCCACCACCCAAGGAACACCATGCATTTCGACTACACCGACAAGGTCAAGGACATGCGCCAGCGGCTGCTGGCGTTCATGGACGAGCACATCTACCCCAACGAAGGTCGTTTCTTTGCCGAGATCGCGGCCAACCGGGCCAAAGGCAACGCCTGGATACCGACCACCATCATTGAAGAACTCAAGCCCAAGGCCCGCGCCGCCGGGCTGTGGAACCTGTTCCTGCCGCGCAGCCCGCGCGCGCCAGAAGGCCTGTCCAACCTTGAGTACGCGCCAATGTGCGAAATCATGGGCCGCGTGCCGTTCGCAGCCGAGGTCTTCAACTGCTCCGCGCCCGACACCGGCAACATGGAAACGCTGGAGCGCTACGCCAGCGAAGCCATCAAGGACGAGTGGCTGGAACCGCTGCTCAGGGGCGAAATCCGCTCGGCCTTCCTGATGACCGAACCCGAGGTGGCCTCTTCGGATGCGACCAACATCCAGTGCCGTATCGAACGCGACGGCGACCACTATGTGCTCAACGGCCGCAAGTGGTGGTCGTCCGGCGCGGGGGACCCGCGTTGCAAGGTCTACATCGTCATGGGCAAGACCGACCCCGAAGCGCCGCGCCATTCACAGCAGAGCATGATCGTGGTGCCCGCCGACACGCCCGGCGTGACGGTGGTGCGCCCGCTCTCCGTGTTCGGCTACGACGACGCGCCGCACGGCCACATGGAAGTGCTCCTGCAGAACGTCCGCGTCCCGGTCGGCAACCTGCTGCTGGGCGAAGGCCGCGGTTTCGAGATCGCCCAGGGCCGCCTCGGCCCGGGCCGCATCCACCACTGCATGCGCTCCATCGGCGCGGCCGAACGCGCGCTGGAACTGATGTGCAAGCGCCTGAACAGCCGCGTGGCGTTTGGCAAACCCGTTTCGTCACAGTCGGTCTGGCATGAGCGCATTGCCGATGCACGCTGCAGGATCGAGATGGCGCGCCTGCTCACGCTCAAGGCCGCTTACATGATGGACACCGTGGGCAATAAAGTGGCCAAGGCCGAGATCGCCATGATCAAGGTGGTGGCGCCCAACATGGCCTGCGACATCATCGACATGGCCATCCAGGCCCACGGCGGTGGCGGCGTCAGCGACGACTTCCCGCTGGCCTACAGCTACGCCAACCAGCGCACCCTGCGCCTGGCCGACGGCCCTGACGAGGTGCACCGCGTAGCCATTGCCAAGCTGGAACTGGCCAAACACGTCGCCCTCAAGGGCGAAGTGGAAATGCCCATCACCCGGGGGTGTTGAGCGAGCCGTCGAGCACACCGGAGCGAGCGGCCAGTTTCAAGGCCCGCTCGCTCAGGTGAGTCAGCAGTTCAAGAGCCAGCAGCGCGTCGGCCCCTTGGGCATGCGGGTTGACCTGCAAGCGAAGGTAACAACGCCCGCGCATCAGCATCACCAGCACCGGCACCTGGGCGGCCGCGTCGCTGGTGCCCGCCATCAGGTAGTCCAGGGCCTCGCTGTCCAGCCAGCGCTGGGCCAATTCAGGCGCATCGGTGAGCACGGCGTAGCGCGACCAGAAGCGCTCATCCACGCCTTTCCATTGGGCCGACCGGAACATCGACAGCCAGCGCACCTCCTCAGGGAGGTGATGGGCTGAGGTCTGCACCGCATCCACCGACCGCTGGTAGATCTTGTCGGCCTGTGCCTCCAGCGCGGTCCTGACCACGCGGGACATCACGATCACATGCCCGCTCGGTGGCAAACCCAGGTCGACCCGGGCACGCAGCTCCAGGCCGTTGATGTAGGAGCGCGAAGAGGCCAGACATTCGGCACGGAACAGCCGCTCGTGCAGGCGCCCTGACACGTCGAACTGGTGCGGACCCAGAACGCGGTGCTGCAAAAACAGGCCGGTGGCCCAACGCGCCACGGGATCGGCGGGCCCGGGGCCCGGGGGCCGGCGCGGAAAGAAATGGCGCAAACGCTTGAACATGGTGGAAGCAGCTCTGGCTGATGTCTCGAATGGTACGTCGCGCGAAGTATCCAAGGGCGTTGCCAGGCCGAAGCATCTCCAACGGTCGATGAGCTCTGCCATTCAACAAGCACGTTGGATCAACTTGATTGGCCTGGCGGCGGGATACGTCATTTCACAGGGTACAATCGCAGCTTCGTCGGAGCGTAGCGCAGCCTGGTAGCGCATCTGCTTTGGGAGCAGAGGGTCGCGAGTTCGAATCCCGCCGCTCCGACCACCCCTCAACAAAAGGCCCACCTCGTGGGCCTTTTGTCTATGTGCCGCAGGTCCTTGACAGCCCGCCTGCCCATCTGCCCGTAGCTCAACCGGATAGAGCAGCTGCCTTCTAAGCAGCAGGTCGGGGGTTCGAGTCCCTCCGGGCAGGCCAATCTTTGTTGTACATCTACTCTTGGTGTGTCACCACACACTGAAAGAGGTGATCCAGGCAAACAAAAAATGGTCGTTTGTGTCCCTCCAGTCTCCCCGCGCTTACAGAATCCACACGCACACGTGCTTTCACGTGTCTGAAGCACTGTCCCCGCAGAGTCTTCGCATCTGACGCATGTTTTGACGTCCCCACCTAACTCCTGATTCAGTCGGAAGTGTGGCTGGCGCACACTGCGGGGCGTGTCGGTGATCTCTTTGATGCACGCCTTCAGTACGCTCTCGTCGTTGCGTTAGGGGACATACAGATAGATGTATGCCGACATTCGTATGGTGCGCAAAGCCAGACGCTTGCTACACCCGAAGCGTTGCATGAGATCGGACACCAACTCGCGGGAGGTCCTCAGAGCATTTTTTGCGACGACCGCCTGCTGTATGGCCTGGTACAGGCTCAGATCGGCCACGATCCGCTTGAGCTTGCGGTTTTTTCCCTCCATCTGGCGCATGCGGCGAAGCTCGGTTGGACCGACGCCGCCATAACGCTTCTTCCAGGCGTAGAAAGTCGCCTTGCTATACCCAGCTTGCGACAGACTTCCTCGCCACGGTTACCCAGCTCTGCTTGTTTGAGGGCAAAAGCGATTTGCTACCCGGTGCATTTGCTTTTCTTCACGACATGCTCCTGCCCATTCAGGGCGTTCATCAGGCCGGCTCTCTCTGCAACTGAACGGTTCGGAATCCTGCGACAGGGTCAAGCCACGAGGCAGCAAGCGGCATGGCGGCCAGCGAAGAACAACTGATCATCGCCTGGGTCTTGCAGGTCACCGGCAGTGAAGCAGTGGCCAGCGCGAGGAATTGCTCCCGATGCTGGTGAGAACCTTCGTGCGCGACTGGTACAGGCTACAAGCTGCACTCGCGTCCACGTGACTGAACGACCACACTCCCACAGACGCCATCACGCCTCAAACGCGTCTTCAGTTGTTCGCATCTTCAAGGGTTTCCCCCGGTGCTTCAGCAGCGCAACATGCAACATACTGCATGCGTCAGCACTATTTTGCTAAGGAACAACGAAAGTTGTTCATAGCTTGATAGTTCATACCTAAAGTACGGGTAAGCCAGTATCGCCAAGCCGGGTGCTGCTGCCTACAGTGCCTGCACAACATTTCACCGGAGACCTTTCATGACCTCTCGCCGCCTTGTCCTCACCCGCAGCGCCGCCATCATCGGTGCCGCATCGTCCGGCCTGCTGCTGCCGCAGATCGTGCGCGCCCAGTCCGACAAGGTGCGCGTAGGCTTCATGTTGCCCTACACCGGCACTTTCGCGCAGCTGGGGGTGGCCATCGAGAACGGCTTCCGCATGGCGCTCAACGAGCAAGGCGGGAAGCTCGGCGGCCGCGAGGTGGAGTTCTTCAAGGTGGACGACGAGTCCAACCCGGCCAAGGGCATCGAGAACGCCAACCGCCTGGTCCAGCGCGACAAGGTGGACGTGCTGGTCGGCACCGTGCACTCGGGCGTGCAGATGGGCATCCACAAGGTGGCGCGCGAATCCGGTGTGCTCAACCTGATCCCCAACGCGGGCGTGCACATCGCCACCCGCGCCCAGTGCGCGCCCAACGTGTTCCGCACCTCGTTCAGCAACTCCCAGCCCACCCTGGCGCTGGGCAAGGCCATGGTCGACCGCGGCCACAAGAAGGCCGTGTGGATCACATGGAACTACGCGGCGGGCGACGAGGCCTTCGAAGGCTTCGAGCAGAGCTACACCGCCGCCGGCGGCACCATCGTCAAGAAACTCGGCCTGCCGTTCCCGAACGTGGAGTTCCAGGCGCTGCTGACCGAAATCGCTGCCCTCAAACCCGATGCGGTGGCCTGCTTCTTCGCTGGCGGTGGTGCCGCCAAGTTCCTGCGCGACTTCCACGCCGCCGGCCTGTCCAAGACCATCCAGCTTTATGGCTCGGGCTTCCTGACCGAAGGCGTGCTGGAAGCCGCCGGCGACGCGGCCAACGGTGTGCTGACCACCATGCACTACAGCGACTCGCTGGACACGCCGCGCAACAAGAAATTCCGCCTGGACTACGCCAAGACCTTCAAGCTGCAGCCCGACGTGTACGCCGTGCAGGGTTACGACACCGGCCTGCTGCTGGTCAAAGCCGCCAACGCCGTCAAGGGCGACCTGTCCAATAAAAAGGATCTCTACGCCGCGATGGAAGGCGCCACCATCGACAGCCCGCGCGGCAAGTGGACCATGAGCAAGGCCCACAACCCGGTGCAAGACATGTACCTGCGCAAGGTGGAAAACAAAGAGAACAAGGTCATCGGCATTGCGCAAAAGGCCGTGGCCGACCCGGGCACCGGCTGCCGCCTGGGCTGATCCGCCCTCCGCTCCGTCCGATCCCTTCCCGACGGGTGCCTGAACATCAGGCGCCCGTCCGGGTCACTCACGCCCTGTGCCCATGGATTTCGCCAACTTCCTGATCCAGCTGCTCAACAGCCTGCAATACGGGTTGCTGCTGTTCATGCTGGCCGCCGGCCTGACGCTGATCTTCGGCATCATGGGCGTGGTCAACCTCGCGCACGGCAGCTTCTACATGCTGGGCGCCTATCTCGCCTGGTTCCTGACCGCGCAATTCGACAGCCTGGTGCTCGCCATCGTGGTCGGCACCGTGCTGGCGGTGGCGCTGGGCTGGTTCCTCGAATGGCTGCTGTTCAGGCATTTCTACCACCGCGACCACCTCGATCAGGTGCTGCTGACCTTCGGCCTGATTTACATCTTTGAAGAACTGCGCTCCATCCTCTGGGGCGACGACGTGCACGCGGTGCAGGTCCCCGAGGTGGTGAACTGGTCGATCCAGCTGACCGAGAACCTGTCCTACCCGGTCTACCGGCTGGTGATCTCGGCCGTGTGCGTGGCGCTGGCGCTGGGCCTGTATGCGCTGATCAGCAAGACCCGCCTGGGCATGAAGATCCGCGCCGGTGCCTTCAACCGCGAAATGACCGAGGCCCTGGGCATCAACATCCGCCTGATCCACGGCGTGGTGTTCGCGCTGGGCGTGGCGCTGGCCGCGATCGCGGGCATGATCGCCTCGCCCATTTCCAGCGTGTACCCCGGCATGGGCAGTTCGGTGCTGATCATGTGCTTCGTGGTGGTCGTGATCGGCGGCATCGGCTCGGTGCGCGGCGCCCTGGTGGCGGCCATGCTGGTCGGGCTGGTGGACACCTTCGGCAAGGTGCTGGTGCCGCAGATCGCCGGTATGGCCGTGTACATGCTCATGGCCGGCGTGCTGCTCTACAAGCCCGAAGGGCTGTTCAAACAATGACCCCGCGGGCACACCCATGAGTTCCCCCAAAGCCACCCTCGAAAAACTGCCACGCTCCATGCAGGTCGTTCTGGCTGTGGGCGCCATCGCCCTCGCCGCCTTCCCGCTGATCCCGCTGGAGGCGTCCGACTTCTACCTGCAGATGCTCACGCAGATGATGATCCTGGCGATCTTCGCCATGAGCCTGGACCTGCTGCAGGGCGTGACCGGTCTCGTGTCGCTGGGCCACGCGGCCTACTTCGGCCTGGCCGGTTACGCGCTGGCCTTCCTCACCCCGGCGGACACGCCCATCAGCCTCTGGTGGAGCCTGCCGCTGGCCGCGGCCGGCGCCGGCCTGGCCGCGCTGGTCATCGGCTTCTTCGTGGTCCGCACACACGGCATCTACTTCATCATGGTCACCATGGCGTTCGCGCAGATGGTGTTCTTCCTGTTCTTCGACAACAAGGCCCTGGGCGGGTCGGACGGCATCTACGTGAACTTCCGGCCAGACGCCACCGCGCTGGGCATCGACCTGGAAAACAAGGCCCACTTCTTCTACTTCACCCTGGCGGTGATGGTCGGTGTCTACCTGTTCCTGCGCCGCGTGCTGTTCTCGCCCTTTGGCCGCGTGCTGGCCGGCATCCGCGTCAACGAACACCGCCTGCGTGCCGTGGGCTACGGCAGCTTCGGCTACAAGCTGGCCGCCTTCACGCTGGCGGGCGCGCTGGCTGGCGTGGCCGGCTACCTGTGGGCGGCGCAGACCGGCTTCGTCAACCCCGAGCTGATGGGTTTCCACATGAGTGCGCACGCGATCATGATGGTCATCCTGGGCGGCATGGGCAACTTCGCGGGCGCCATCATCGGCGCGTTCACCTTCGAATACGTGATGCACGTCTTCAAGGACCTGCCCGCCATCGGCGACTTCGACACCGGCAAACACTGGCAGCTGTGGATGGGCAGTTTCATCGTGCTGGTGGTTATCGTCGCGCCGCGCGGACTGCTGGGCCTGGGCGAGAAATTCCTCAACCGCCGCCAGGGGGGTGAGCCCAAATGAGCCAACCCATCCTGTCCGCCCAGCACCTGACCAAACGCTTTGGCGGCCTGGCCGCCGTGAACGATGTGTCGGTGGACCTGTTCCGCGACCGCATCCACGCCGTGATCGGCCCCAACGGCGCGGGCAAGTCCACGCTGACCAACCTGCTCTCGGGCGACCTGCCGCCCACCAGCGGCAGCATCACACTGGGCGGGGTGGAGACCGCCGGGCATACGCCCGAGTCCATTTCACGCCTGGGCCTGGGCCGCAGCTACCAGAAGACCAACATCTTCCTGTCCTTCACCGTGTGGGACAACGTGCGCCTGGCCGCGCAGTCGCGCGAGCGGCACGCTCCCTGGAACCCGCTGCGCTGGCTGCAATCGGCCTCCGGCCTGTCGGCGGTGAACCAGCGCTGCGAGCGCGCCATCGAACTGGCCGGCCTCACCCACCGCAGCCAGACCGTGGCCGCCACCATCAGCCATGGCGAACAGCGCCAGCTCGAAATCGCCATGACCCTGGCCACCGAGCCCACCGTGCTGCTGCTGGACGAACCGCTGGCCGGCATGGGCCAGGCCGAGGCCGAACGCATGGTCGAACTGCTGCTCAAGATCAAGAAGGACCACGCCATGATGCTGGTGGAGCACGACATGGACGCCGTGTTCGCGCTGGCCGACCAGCTGACCGTGATGGTCAACGGCCAGGTCATCGCCAGCGGCACCCCGGCCGCGGTGCGCGCCGATCCGGTGGTTCAGGCCGCGTACCTGGGCGAGGAGCATTGAACATGAGCACCCCGCTGATTCAGGCCTCCGGCCTGCACACCCATTACGGCCAGAGCCACATCCTGCGCGGCGTGGACTTCACGGTCCAGCCCGGCCAGACCATTGGCCTCATGGGCCGCAACGGCATGGGCAAGACGACGCTGCTCAAATCGCTGATGGGCATCGTCAAGCCCAGCGGCGGCGGCGTGCTGATCAAGGGCCAGCCCATGACCGGGGCACCCACCTTCGAGATTGCGCGCATGGGCATCGCCTACGTGCCCGAGGGCCGTGGCATCTTCGGCAACCTGAGCGTCAAAGAGAACCTGCAGATGTCGGCCCGCGCGGGCACCAAAGGCCAGCGCGACTGGACCTACGATCGCGTGCTCGAGACCTTCCCCCGACTGGCCGAACGCCTGAACCATGGCGGGCAACAGCTCAGCGGTGGCGAACAGCAGATGCTCACCATCGGCCGCGCGCTGATGACCAACCCCGACGTGCTCATCCTCGACGAAGCCACGGAGGGGCTTGCGCCGCTGATCGCGCGCGAGATCTGGCGCATCTGCCGGCTGATCCGCGAAAGCGGGATCAGCAGCGTGATCGTCGACAAAGCCTGGAAACAGGTCACCCAGATCGCCGACCGCAACGTCATCCTCGTCAAGGGTGAGGTGGTGTTTGAGGGCACGTCGGACGAGCTGCTGTCGCAGCCGGAACTCCTCGCCCAGTACCTTGGTGTATAGATCACAAACGCAGATGTAACAACAAGATACACTCCCGACGCCGCAATGACCGCGGCGTTTTCAAGGGAGTCTTTTTTGAAACTGCTTTTCGCTATCGCGGCCGTGACCGCCCTCTCCGGTTGTGCGTCTGTCATGAACGACAGCACCCACCCGATGAAGATTGAAACCCTGACCTCGGACGGAAAAGTGATCAGTGGAGCCGAATGCAAACTCGGCAACGATTACGGTTCCATCACCGTGAAGTCAGGTGACACCGCACAGGTTCGCCGCTCGTCCAAAGACATGGACATCACCTGTGTCTCCAGCAATCAGGCCGATGCCAAGGGTCGCGCCATTTCTCGCGCCAACAGCGGCATGTTCGGCAACATCATCCTGGGCGGTGGCATTGGCGCCATCATTGATCACAACAAAGGCACGGCCTACACCTACCCCACCTGGGTCCAGCTCATCTTTGGGCAGACGCGCATCTTTGACCGCACGGACGAGAAGGATGGCATGCCCGTGGCAGGCCGTCTGCCGGAAGTACCAGCCGCGACCAAATAAAGTCTCAGAGCAGCGGCCGCAGCTCGCGCGCCGCATCCATCAGCAAGGGCAGCAGGTCTTTGCGCATCACCTCCGGCTCCAGCCGGTCCGGTGAAGCCACCACATTCAAGGCCGCCACCGTGCGGCCTTGCATGTTTCTGAGCGGCACCGCCAGCGCGTGCACACCCAGCTCGTGCTCTTCGCTCGCTACCGCAAAGTCGTCGGTCCTGACCTGTGCCACGATCGCGCGCAGCGCTTTCTGGTCGACCGTGGTCTTCGGTGTCAAGCGTGGCAGCTCGCGGCCCTTGAGCCAGGCGCTGAATTCGGCGCGCGGCAGGGCCGCCAGCAGCACGCGGCCGGTGGATGTGGCGTGCACCGGCAGGCGGGCGCCCAGGTGCAGGCCGTAGGCCATCAGCCGCTGCCCGCCCACCGACGCGCTGCGCGCCACGATCACCACCTCGTCACCGTCGAGTACCACGGCCGAAAACGATTCGCGCGTTTGCGCGGCAAGCCGGTTGAGGGTGGGCTGCAGCAGCCGCGGCAACCGCGCCGATGCCAGGTAGCTGCCCGAGAAGCGCAGCACCTTGGCCGAGAGCCAGTAGTGCGTGCCGTCGGTGTCGAGGTAGCCCAGGTAGGCCAGCGTGAGCAGGTGGCGACGGGCGGCGGCCCGCGTCAGGCCCGCGCGTTCGGCGGCCTGGGTGGCGTTCAGGCGCTGGCGCTCTGTGTCGAAGCTCTCCAGCACCGCCATGCCCTTGGCCATACCTTCGATGAAGTCGCTCTTGGCGATCTGACGGGGCTCGTTGTTCATAGTGCGCGATGATCGCACAAGGATGCCGCTCTGCGCGCAGGGAGCGACAACGGTGGTTGAGCGGGCATAGGACGCTGCCTACAGTACCGATCAGGTCAAACCACAGGAGACACACCCCATGCGCACCCAGGTCGCCATCATCGGCGCAGGCCCTTCCGGCCTGCTGCTCGGTCAGTTGCTGGACAAGGCCGGTATCGACAACATCATCATCGAACGCCAGAGTGGTGACTACGTGCTCAGCCGCATCCGCGCTGGGATCCTGGAGCAGATCACAGTGGACCTGCTGACCGAGGCTGGCGTGGGCGAGCGAGTCAAGACCGAAGGCACGGTGCACCACAGTATTGAACTGGTGTTTGCCAACACCCGCCACCCGATCGATGTGCATGGCCTGACCGGGGGCAAGGTGGTGACCGCCTACGGCCAGACCGAAGTGACGCGCGACCTGATGGACGCCCGCAGCGCTGCCGGCCTGCCCACCGTCTACAGCGCGGCGAACGTGACGGTGAACGACTTTGACACCGACCATCCTGTGGTGCGATACGAGAAAGACGGCCAGACACACGAGGTTCACTGCGACTTCATCGCGGGCTGCGACGGTTTCCACGGCGTATGCCGCGCCAGCGTGCCAGAACGCTCCATCACCGAATACGAGAAGGTCTACCCGTTTGGCTGGCTCGGCGTGCTCGCCGATGTGCCGCCGGTGTCGACCCACGCCATCGTCTACGCCAACAGCGACCGTGGCTTTGGCCTGTGTTCCATGCGCAGCCTCACCCGCAGCCGTTACTACGTGCAGTGCCCGATCGACGACAAGGTCGAGGCCTGGAGCGACGACCGCTTCTGGGACGAACTGCGCCGCCGCCTGGACCCCGAAATGGCAGAGCGCATGATCACCGGTCCCAGCATCGAAAAGAGCATCGCCCCGTTGCGCAGCTTTGTGGCCGAGCCGATGCGCTTTGGCCGCATGTTCCTCGCCGGCGACGCGGCCCACATCGTGCCGCCCACCGGCGCCAAGGGACTGAACCTGGCGGCCAGCGACGTGAAGTACCTCTCCAGCGCATTGATCGAGTACTACCTGGAGAAGACCAGCGCCGGTATTGACGACTATTCACAGAAGGCCCTGGCCCGCGTCTGGCGCGCCGAGCGCTTTTCGTGGTGGCTGACGTCGCTGATGCACCGCTTTCCGGACACCGCTGGCTTCGGTCAGAAGGTACAAGAAGCCGAGCTGGACTACCTGGTGCATTCCGAAGCGTTGTCGCGCTCGCTGGCGGAGAACTACGTCGGACTACCGCTGGATTTCGGGCGTTGACGCGCCCGCCGCATCAGCTTCCTTCAAAGGGCGCCTTCGGGCGCCCTTTTGCTTTGGGGGTGTTGCGGTCCACACATTCCTTACAAATCGGTACACCTCATTTAATATCTGTGTAAGTTGCACATACTTTAATTACTCCACACCGCTCATGGAACCGAACACCTCTGCCCCCCCCGAAGCTGGCGAACTGTCCGGCGATCTGCACAGCCTGCTGCAGGCGCTCGACAGCCTTTTCCTGCCGCTGGCGCAGCTGTGCGTCGGCAAGGGCGTGCCGATCCAGGCGGCCGAAGAGCACTTGCGGCGCGCCTTCGTGGAAGCAGCCCGGCGCAGCAGCGACGGAGCCAACCCACAGCGCATGACCAGCCGCATCAGCACCCTCACCGGTCTGACGCGGCGCGAGGTCGCCCGCATTGAAGCCCTGAACGAACCGGCCCGCCCCACCTCGCGCAGCTCTGTATCGGAGGTGTTCACCCACTGGCTGTCCCTTCCCGAATACAAGGGTGCCAACGGGCCGATGACCTTGCCACGCGTCGGCCCTGCGCCGAGCTTTGAAACGCTGGCCCAGTCGGTCACCCGCGACGTGCACGCACGATCGCTGCTCGAAGCGCTGATGCAACTCAAACTGGTGGTATGGGACGAGGCAAGCGACACCGTCCGGCTGGCGGCCGAGGCCTTTGTGCCCCGTGACCAGTGGGCGCAGATGATGGGTTTCCTGGGTGACAACGTGGGTGACCACCTGCGTGCCGCCGTCACCAACGTGATGGGCCATGGCAGCGAACACTTTGAACAGGCGCTGTACGCCGACGAGCTGTCGGTCCAGTCACTGCAGCAGGCGCGCCAGATCATCAGCAACCAGTGGCGCACCCTGATGACCGATGTGGTGCCTCAGCTCGAAGCGCTGATGAAGGCCGACGCCATGGCGGGTCGCCCCCAAGACCAGGCCCTGCGCCTGGGGCTGTATTCATGGTCGCAGCCCATGCCTCCCACACCCGAAACACCCGAGACCGCCCCCACAGAGGATCGTTGACATGCCCAAACACACCCACACCCAACGCGCGACACCGACCCGACGCCAGGCCCTGCTGGCGCTGCTGGGCACCGCCTTGCTGCCCGCCTGTGGCGGAGGCACCGACGTGGCGGGCGTCAGCAGTGGCGGCACCGGCTCGTTCACCAGCGGCACCATCACGGGTCTGGGCTCGGTGATCGTCAACGGTATCCGGTACGACGACAGCACCGCCAGCGTGACGATCGGTGGCGTCAGCAGCACCGCGTCCGCCCTGCAACTGGGGATGGTGGTGCGCATCCAGGGCTCGGCCATCACAGCCCCGGTCACCGCCGGAGCGCTCGCCACCGCCACGGCGACGAGCATCGCCTGCGGCAGCGAATGGAAAGGGCGAATCGACACCGTCGACGTCAACACTGGCACCTTCACCCTGCTCGGCCAGACGGTGCGCGTGCTGGCCACCACCGTGTTCCCCAACGGCAAGCTGGACGGCTCGCTCGCCGGTCAATACGCGGAGGTCTACGGCTTTCTCAACCCGGCCGACAACAGCCTGCAGGCATCGCGCGTGGAGGTCGAATCGTCAGCACCGGACCGCTACCGCCTCAGTGGCATCGTCGCCAACCTGAACAGCACCACCTTCCAGCTGGGCACGGCAACGATCAACCACGCCACCGCCAGCAAGCCCGTCGGTCTGCAGAACGGACAACTGGTGCGCGTGGCGTTGCAGACCACGCCCTCTGGCGGCGCCTGGCTGGCCACCGAAGTGAAGGTGGAGGACTACAGCACCGACCTGGATGACGAGGACGAGGCCGAGATCGAAGGGGCCATCACCTCATTCGCCTCCAGCACATCTTTCAGTGTCAATGGCATACCGGTGGACGCCAGCCGCATCACACCCCCGACCGGGCTGGCCCTGGGTGTGCGGGTCGAGGTCAAAGGCTCCATCAGCGGCGGTGCCGTGATCGCCACCGACATCGAGATCGAGACGGAAGACGACATCGAGTCGCAGGAATTCGAGTTCCACGGCACGGTGTCCGGCTTGGACACGGTTGCCAAGACCTTCGTGATTCGCGGCTACACCGTTCGCTACATCGACGGCTCTGGCGCCAACGCCACCGCCTTCGATCTCGGCACCGCGGTCTGGCAAGACGGCCTGTCTGTGGAGGTCAAAGCCGAACTGGACAGCAACGGAGACCTGCTGGCCACGAAGGTCGAAATCGACGACTGAACACACGCCCACCTCGGGCACCCCGCGCCTTGAAGGCGCAAAACCTCAGGAGAAACGCATGAAACCCCGCAACCCGTTTGCAGGGCCAACGGCCCCCGCACGCCCATGGCACCCTGCCCTATTGGCCACGGCACTGGCCGCGGCCGCCACGCTGACCGCGTGCGGTGGTGGTGGCGGCGGCACCGCCAGCTCCAGCACGAAAGTGGCAACCTTCATCGACTCGCCGGTGGCGGGTCTGACCTTCCAGTCGGCCAGCCGCAGCGGCCTGACCGACCGCAACGGCAACTTCCCCTACACCCCGGGTGAGACCGTCACCTTCTCCATCGGCAACATGGTGCTGGGCAGCGTCACGGTCACTGGCAACAAGGTCACACCGCTGCAGATCGTGCCCAACGCCGCCAACGCCAGCGACCCGCGGGTCACCCGCATCCTGCGCACACTGCAGACGCTCGACAGCGACGGTGATCCGAACAACGGCATCCAGATCACCGCCTGGACCCGCGAAGTCGCCAGTCTCAAGACCAGAATCCGCCTGGACGACAGCAGCACCACCGACGAGGCTGTGAAGCAGCGCCTGCCCGGTGGCGACTACACCCGCACCGAAGACGAAGCCCGCCAACACTTCGAAGACCACGAGGACGACGAGTCCAACGAACACATGGGCTACGACGACAGTGGCACAGGCTCCACCGCACCGGTTGCGCAACCGGCCAACACCGCCGGCCGCCTGCTCGCGTCCAACTGCTTCCAGTGCCACGGCACCCTGGGCCGCGGGGGTTTCGACAACATCCGCGGCGGCGAAGCCGGCGAGGTGCGCGAATACCTGGGCAAGACCGCCAGCGGCGACATCATGGCTGCGCACGCCCAGGGTTACACGCCCGCCCAGCTCGACGCCATCGTGAAGTACCTCAACCAGCCCTGAGCCAGGAGACCCGATATGACACAAGCACACAACATCCTGGCCCGCCGCCGCTGGCTGATGCTGGCCGGCGCCAGCGCCATCACCGCCTTGGTGCCCGCCCTGGGCTGGAGCGACGACGACGAAGACGAAGACGAAGGCGATTCCGGCAGCAGCACCGCCATCAGCCCCGCAGCCACCGGCCTGACCGGCCGCATGGTGGTGGTCGGCGGCGGCATGGCCGGCGTCACCGCCGCCAAGTACCTCCGCCTGTGGGGCGGCAGCGGCCTGACGATCACGCTGGTCGAGCCCGCCACCACGTACGTTTCCAACATCATGAGCAACCTCGTGCTCAACGGCAGCCGCACCGTGACCAGCCTGGGCTACACCCACGGCAACCTCACCACCAAGTACGGCGTCAACATCGTGCGTGCCTCGGTCACCGGCATCGACAAGGCCAACAAGACGCTCATGCTGTCCGACGGTGTTTCCCTGCCGTACGACCGCCTGGTGCTGGCCCCGGGTGTGGAGTTTGAAGACGCCTACGGCCTGACGCAGACCGACTACGAGACCCGCACGCCCCATGCCTGGCGCGCCGGCCCGCAGACGCAACTGCTGCGCGACCAGCTGGCCGCCATGCCCAGCGGCGGCACTTTCGTGATGACCATTCCCAAGGCTCCGTACCGCTGCCCGCCCGGCCCGTACGAGCGCGCCTGCCTGGTGGCCGACTTCCTCAAGACCACCAAGGGGGCGGGCAGCAAGGTAGTCGTGCTCGACGAGAACACGCCCACCGACGCAGCCAACCCCTATTCGGCCATCCAGGCCGAAGCGCACACTTTCACCCAGGCCTTCTCGGTCATCCACGCCGGTGTGATCGACTACCAGCCCGGCGTGACCGGTATCACCATCGACCCGGCCACCAAAGTCGTGAGCTACACCGACCGCATGGGCGTGCTCCACACCGTCAACCCGCAGGTGGTCAATCCGATCCCGCCGCACCGCGCCACCGGCAGCGGCGCCACCGGCTGGCTGACGCAGGCCGGCCTGGCCAACAGCGCCAACGGCAAGTGGGCGGTGGTGAACGTGCTCAGCTTCGAGAGCACCGCTGCGGGTGCGACCGGCGTGCACGTCATCGGTGACGCCTCGCAGTGCGGCTTGCCCAAGGCCGGCCACGTGGCCAACCAGGAAGCCAAGATCTGCGCCGACGCCATCGTGCGTGCCTTGAGCGGTCAGCAACCCGACCCGGCCCCGGTCGCCAACTCGGCCTGCTACTCGCCCATCACGGCCAGCACAGCGTCGTGGCTCACCGCGGTCTACCAGTACGACGCGGTGAACGCGAAGTTCGTGGTGGCCAACAACGGCGGCGTGACCACCGGTGCCAAGCCGGTCGAATCCGCCACCATCAGCAGCAAGAACTTCCAACAGATGAACACCTGGTTCAACACGCTGATGGGCGATTCCTTCGCCTGATCCACGCTTCGCTGTCACACCCCACGGGCGACGCTGTCGCCCGTGGGCGTTTGTGGGCCCCGCCATGCGGGTAAATTGCAGGGCACCCCTCCAACGTGACCGGAACCCGCCATGAGCCCCACACCAACAGCCCACACAACCCCCAACGCGGCCAAACCCCTCAAACCCCTGCGCGGTGTGCGCGTGCTCAGCCTGGCGCTGAACCTGCCCGGCCCGGCCGCGCTGATGCGCCTCAAGGCCATGGGAGCCACCTGTCTCAAGGCCGAGCCGCCCGGCCCAAAGGGTGCACCCACCGGCACCAGTGGCGACCCGATGGGGCAGTACAACCCCACCGCCTACGCCACGCTGCACGACGGCATCAAGATCGTCACCCTCGATCTCAAAACCGAGCGGGGCCAGCAGAAGCTGCACAAGGAGCTCGCCCGCACCGACGTGCTGCTCACCTCCTTCCGCCCGTCCGCCCTGGCCAAGCTCGGCCTGGGCTGGAAGGCGCTGCACAAGGCCCATCCACAGCTCTCGGTGGTGGCCATCGTCGGCGCGCCCGGGCCGCGTGCCGAGGAACCGGGCCACGACCTCACCTACCTGGCCGACGCCGGTCTGGTGACCGGGCTCGATCTGCCCGCCACCCTGTTCGCCGACATGAGCGGCGCGCTCATGGCCAGCGAGGCGGCGCTGCAGGCCGTGTTGGCGCAAAGGACCAGCGGCAAGGGCAGTTTCCAGGAGGTGGCCCTGAGCGACGCCGCCGCCTGGCTCGCCCTGCCCCGCACCTGGGGCCTGACGCAACCCAAGGGCGCGGTGGGCGGCGCGCACGCGGGCTACCGCGTCTATCCATGCAAGGACGGTCGCGTGGCAGTGGCGGCGCTGGAGCCGCACTTCGCGGCGTCGTTGTGCGCCGCCGCTGGCGTGGCCATGAGCGGCATGGGCAGCATGTTCCAGCCCGCGACGCACCAGGCGGTTGCCGCCTTCCTCGCCGGACAGACGCGCAAGCAGCTCGACGCGCTCGCCACCGCACGCGACATCCCGCTGCACACGCTCGGCAGCTGACCCGGCTGCCTCAGGCGGTTTCCGACACCCGCGCAGCCACTTCGCCCGGCACCGGGAATCGGCGCGTTCGCGCGCAGTGGTGCGCCCACACCGGTCGACCGCCCACGTACACCCGGGTGTCGCCCGTGCTGAGCGTCTCCCAGGTTTCGTCCAGCGTCAGCGGCTCGGTGGCGACGATCACCATGCGGTCGTCGTGCCCGTTGAGTTCGCCCAGGTCCATGCTCAGGTCGCAGTCGACCAGCCGGGCGTGCGGAAACGGGTGCGAGCGCTGCAAGGTGGCGAGCTGGCTGGAGCAATGCACGAACAGCGCCTCGCCATTGGTCAGCAGGCAGTTGAAGTTGCCATGGCGCGCGATCTCGGCGTTGCAGGCCGCGAGCACCGGCGCCATCGCATCCCAGGTCGGTGGTCGCTGCCAGCCGGCGAACGTGGTGCGCAGCCGCTGCATCAGATAGCAGAACGCTTTTTCGCTGTCGGTGCTGCCCACCGGCAGGTAACTGCCGTCCAGCGGCGGGTGGAAGTTCTGCAGGTCGCCGTTGTGCGCGAAGAACCAGTGCCGCCCCAGCCACTCGCGGCTGAACGGGTGCGTGTTCGCCAGGCCGACGCTGCCTTGCGTCGCCTTGCGTATGTGCGAAATCACGTTGTGCGAGCGGATCGGATAGTCGCGCACGAACGCGGCCAGTTGCGACTTGCTGGCCGGGCGGTCGTCGAGAAAAGAACGGGCGCCCGAAGGTTCGTAGAACGCAATGCCCCAGCCGTCGATGTGGTCCGCCGTGCAGCCGCCGCGCTGCGCGAAGCCGGTGAACGAGAACCGGATCGAGGCCGCGGCGTTGCTGTTCATGCCCAGAAGCTGGCACATCGATAGCCCTTTCAGTTCGCCAGCGAAAACTCCACCGCCGCCAGCGCGTGCAGGGCCGTGGTGTCGAAGGTCGGGAGCGGACTGTCTTCGGGGCGGATGAGCAGCGGCAGCTCGGTGCAGCCCAGCACCACGCCCTGCGCGCCGCGCGACTGCAGGTCGGTGATGCAGTCGGTGAACCACTGGCGCGAAATGTCGTGCAGCTCGCCGCGACACAGCTCCTCGAAAATGATGCGGTGGATCTCCAGTCGCTGCACTTCGTCGGGCAGCACGCAGCGGATACCGCGCTGCGCCAGCCGATCGACGTAGAACGCCCGCTCCATCGTGAAGCGCGTGCCCATCAGGCCCACCGTGTCCAGGCCCTGCGAGAGGATGGCGTCGGCGGTCACGTCGGCGATGTGGATCAGCGGTATATCGGTCGCGGCCTGCACCTGTGGTGCGAGCTGGTGCATGGTGTTGGTGCCGATCAACAGGCACTCGGCGCCGGTGTCTGATAGGTGCCGGGCCGCGCTACACAGGATGCCCGCCATGCCGTCCCAGTCGCCGGCGCGCTGGCGCTCGGCAATGTCCTGAAAGTCCAGGCTGACCAGGTTCATGCGCGCGCTGCTCAGGCCGCCCCGGCGCCGCGCCACCTCGCGGTTGATGATCTGGTAATACAGGGTGGTCGATTCCCAACTCATGCCGCCGATCAGGCCAATGGTCTTCATGGTGTTTCCGTGGTGAAGCAATGCGGGAAGTTTCCCATCGCCTCCGGAAAAATGGCTTGCCTTTTCTGCCCCATGAAAGGCAATATTGAGCATTGATTTGCTAAAACTCACCATGAAAAGAAAACTGGATGCCACGGACCGGCAGATTCTAGAGATCCTGCAGCGCAACGCCGAAACCCCGCTGGCCGAGCTCGCGGCCGCGGTGCACCTGTCGTCCACCCCCTGCTGGCGCCGCATGCAACGCCTGCGCGAACAGGGCTTCGTCACGCGCCAGGTCGCCCTGGTCGACGCCGCCAAGATCAATCTGGGCGTGACCGTCTTTGTCTCGGTGCGCACCAGCCAGCACAACCAAGCCTGGTTCGATCGCTTTCACGAAGCCGTGCGAGACATTCCCGAAATCGTCGAGCTCTACCGCATGAGCGGCGATGTGGATTACCTGATGAAGCTCGTGGTGCCGGACATCGCGGCCTACGATCGGGTCTATCAGCGGCTGATCCGGTCGGTCGACCTGTCGGATGTCAGCAGCAGCTTTGCGATGGAAGAACTCAAGAACACCACCGCCTTGCCGCTGGACTACGCCGACTGACCGGACCGTTCAGCGCTGCGGCGTCGGCGTCAACACCTCACGCGCCCAGCCCGGCAGCGGCTCGATCTGCCAGCCGATCGCTCCCGCGCGCAACCGCGCCACCATCCGCGGCGGCTGGAACGGCTCGCCCGGCGGCACCGAGGTGTCGTACAACAAAGCCAGATCGGCCCGGCGCACCGCCACGCCCAGATGCCGGACCGTGCGCGGGTAACGCGCCAGGACGCGCTCTGGCGGCACCGGGTGCCCGCCTTCCTGCACCCGCTGCGCCACCCGCGCGAGCAGCTGCTGCGGATCGTCGACACACACCACCAGCAGCACCACCGCAAAACCGGCCCGCTGGGCGGCGGTCATGAGATCGAGCTTGGAGGTGTGCGAGAACACGGTCTCGCTGGCGAACGACCGGCCTTCGGTCAGACACTGCGCCCGGCGCGCGTCGGCCCAAAGGCGTGCCTGCCGCGAACGCTCGATCGGGTCGGTGATGTGCTGGAGTTGTGCGACCTCGTGCAGGTCGGCGTTGATGAACTCAGCGCCCGCAGGAATGAGCCCCTCGGCCACGGCCGAGCGGTAGAGCGTGGATTTGCCGGCGCCGTTGGGGCCGGCCAGCAGATAGAAAACCGGGACAGCCAAACCGGGTGGCCAGGGTCGGCCGGTCAGGCGGCGCGGGGCAGCGCGGCGTCGGCCTTCTGGCGGTTGGCGGCGACCGTGCTGCGGACCGCCTGCACCAGCCGGCCAGTGGTTTCGGCGTCGGCAAACCGCGCCTCGATCGCGTCCAGCGATTCGTCCCGCGCGCCGCTCATCTGGTGGGCGTCGTAACGGGCGATCGCCTCGCGTGCCTCCTGCACCGTCAGCCCTGTTTCGTCGGCGATGCGGCCCAGCGTGGCCCAGTATTCGATCTGCCCGGCAACCGAGCGGCGCTGCGGCTGCGCGGCCTCGCGGGCCTGTTGCACCAGGGCAGCGGGCAATTTCACGGAAGCAAACGGGCTCGGGGATGCGGGCATGGAAGGCTCCTTTTTGGCGCATTTTGCGCCATTTCAAGACATTTTGCCATCCACCTGGGGAAAGGTTCTCCCGCCGCCACCGGCCAACGGTTCTTGCCCCGGGCGGGGAAGGTCAGACTGCGCGCCGGCGAGCGCGACCGATGTCACGACCGAGGTGCGCCCAGCCCGAAAAACCGACCCGGTTCCAAACCAGGGCCTGCGGAGGCTGGCACACTGACGCCTTTGCACAGCGACACCAAACAGCACGATGCACAAGCAGGGAAAGGTGGTGGCTTGGGACGCGGCCAAAGGCTTCGGCTTCATCCGCAGCACCCAGTCACTTGAAGACGTTTTTTTCCACATCCGCGACTGGGAGGGCCTGAACCCGCCGACGCTGCAAGCGGCGGTCGAGTTCGAGGAAATCCACGTCGGCGGCAAAGGCCCGCGGGCCATGGGCGTCACGCCAGTCGAAGGACCGGTCGTGCCCAAAACCTCCCGCGAAGCGCTGCGACGCGAACGCGCCGACATCCGCCAGCGCAAGAGCCAGGCCACGCAGGAATCGCAGCCGACCGCATCGTCCGCCGCGGTGGCCCGCTCGCGCTATGCGCAGGAACGCGCGGCCCGGCGCGAAAAGTGGCAGCTCGGCGTCGCCGCCGGGCTGGTGGGCCTGTGGCTCATCCTGCTGCTGGCCGGCATCTGGACGCGGCGCATGCCCTGGGTGGTGCTGCCCGGTCTGGCGTTGCTCAACATCGGTACTTTCTTCGCCTACTGGAAGGACAAGACCGCGGCCGAAGCAGAAGCCATCCGCATCCGCGAAGACGTGCTGCACGCGCTGGCCCTGGTCGGTGGCTGGCCGGCTGCCTGGCTGGCCCAGCAGGTGCTGCGGCACAAGACCATCAAACGCAGCTTCCAGGCCATGTTCTGGCTCACCGTGCTGGTGAACGTCGCGGCGCTGGCGGTGTGGGTGCTGTGGCCGGTGTTCAACCCCGAACCGCCACCGCCACCGCCCGAACCCTGGGAATGACGGCGCGCCTCAGAACAGGCGCGTAACCGTGAACCCGCGGGCCTGCAACAAAGCGGGCAGCCCCTGCGGCCCGATCAGGTGCAGCGCCCCCACCGCGGCGAACACGCTCACCCCCGCGTGCGCCCGCTCGATGGCGTCCGCCATGCCCGGGTTGCGACCGTCCACCAGCCGGGCGAAGGCCTCCCGTTCCGTCGGCGTGTTCAGGCAGTCGCACCAGTCGGCATAGCCCTCCAGATCTTTCAGATCACCTCGCACCCAGGCCCGGGTGAGACGCTCCAGCATTTGCGGCGCCCGGGGGTCGCGCCAGTCGGCCAGCGCATCGCGCACCATGGCCTCGGCCTCCTCGTCGCTGCGCGCCAGCAGGGAGTCGAGTTGCGTCTGCACGGTCTCCAGCCCCACCACCGGGCGTTCGGTGCGCAGGCTGCGCATCAGCAGCGCGGACTCGGCCCCGTACAGTGGAAACAACCCCTGCCGCTGCGCCTGCGCCATCGCCAGCTGCGCCACATGGAACTCGGTCGGCCCCGCCTGCAGGTCGTCGGCCGGCAGACATTCGGCCGCCCAGGCGGCGCGCAAGGACTGCATCAGCTCCGCCGGCAGGCGCCGCGGCGGCCCCTGCGTCACGTCGCGCAGCGCGGCCTGCACGGCCGGGTCCATCACATTGACCTCCAGCGCCAGCACCCCGGTGCGCGCCAGCGAAGCCTCGGTCCGCGGCCCCAACGCCAGCCACTCCGCCCGGCCAGCGTGCATGGTCCCGTACAGGAAGGAGTCGCGCCCGCCGCGGCTGACGCGCCAGAGCAAGCCCCGGTCAGCGGTCTGCTGCTGCGCATTGAGGAGCAGTTCACGCGTGGGGGCTGTGGCCTGGGGTGGGCAGGAAGCGGCGTCGGCCGTGGCAGCCTTGGCAGATCCCGTTGTACACAGGCCCGCCATGGCCAAGGCAATCTGGGCGAACCAACGACGCGGCACGGAAGAGATCAGCATCAGCACATTGTGGACAAGGTGCCCGGCGCCAGTGAAGGGCCGGCGGCAAACCCCTCGCCGGTACACACGGTTGCCAGGTTTGTCGATTCTGTTAAACCTGTTCACGCATGCAGTAGCATGCTGCAAGTACTTGATTCAGCGGAAATTTTTTCAGAGGAGCCCTACTTTGTTTCACGGCAGCGGTTATGGGTATCCGGCGTTTTGCCGTTTAAATCAAAGTTAGGCATCGCGAACAGCAATGTCAGCACACCGTTCTCAAATTGCCGAATACTTTCTTGTCGCACTTCATCGCGGAGTAGCGCGACCCGAAGAAGCACGCGAGTGGGCATTTAGGATCATCGAAGTTGAACAAGATGCTCTTGGAGAACTGGTGGACGTTGCCTTGTCTAAGGACGCTGCGTCTCTCGAAGCGGCTCTTAAAGCGATTGGCGGCCCTCGAGACAAGCTCCTAGCAGGCAAATCAGTCCTTCAGCGCATAAGCGAGCACCTTCTCTCAGGCACCTACGAAACCAAGGATGCCATTCTTGTGGCTATGCACACGTGTCAAGGCGTCGGCCTTAGTCAAGATCTCTACTACGAACTTGACGCAATGAACGAGAACCTCGAATACGCTAGAGACACGGGCACCGCGAAGGAGAACGACGTTCGCATGGAACTGACTGCGTTGCTTGGTCGCTTTGGAAGCTTGGAGAAAGGCGATGCCTAACCCTTCGCTCAAGCGGAGCGCCAAAGGCAAGCCACCAGGCCCGCTTAGCTCAAACGTTGACGCTCTACCGCCCCTTTCCCTTCACCCCAGCCCGCGGCGGCAAGCCAGTGTGCTGCGTCAGCATGCTTCCCTTGACCGGCGCCTTGCCGCCCGCGCCTGAAGCAGCGCCCTTCCCCGCCCCACCTGGCTTCACCACCGCCGCCGCGCGTTCGCTGGGCTTGACGCCCACCGGGGTGCTGTTCTTGCGGCGTGCGCTCTGGTAACTGCCGTCGGTGACCGGCTGGAAGGTGGGGATCAGGTGGTGCTTGCCGTTACCGATCAGGTCGGCGCGGCCCATGGCCTTGAGCGCGTCGCGCAGCAGCGGCCAGTTGTTGGGGTCGTGGTAGCGCAGAAAGGCTTTGTGCAGGCGGCGGCGTTTGTCGCCGCGCACGATGTCCACCCGCTCGGCCCGCTCGTCGCGGTGGATGCCTTTGAGCGGGTTGAGGTTGCTGTGGTACATGGCCGTGGCGGTGGCCATGGGGCTGGGGTAGAAGGTCTGCACCTGGTCGGCGCGGAAGCCGTTTTTCTTGAGCCAGATGGCGAGGTTCATCATGTCCTCGTCGCTGGTGCCGGGGTGGGCGGCGATGAAGTACGGGATGAGGAACTGCTTCTTGCCCGCCTCTTCGCTGTACTTCTCGAACATCTGCTTGAACTTGTCGTAGCTGCCGATGCCGGGCTTCATCATCTTGGACAGCGGCCCGCCTTCGGTGTGCTCGGGCGCGATCTTGAGATACCCGCCCACGTGGTGCTGCACCAGTTCCTTGACGTACTCCGGGCTCTTGACCGCCAGGTCGTAGCGCAGGCCGGAGCCGATCAGAATCTTTTTGATGCCCTTGAGCGCGCGCGCGCGGCGGTAGATCTTGATCAGCGGGTCGTGGTTGGTGGTGAGGTTCTGGCAGATGCCGGGGTAGACGCAGCTGGGCTTGCGGCAGGCGGCTTCGATGGCCGGGCTGCGGCAGCCCAGGCGGTACATGTTGGCGGTGGGGCCGCCCAGGTCGGAGATGACGCCGGTGAAGCCGTCGACCTTGTCGCGGATGTCTTCAACCTCCTTGATGATCGATTCTTCCGAGCGGCTCTGGATGATGCGGCCTTCGTGTTCGGTGATGGAACAGAAGGTGCAGCCACCGAAGCAGCCGCGCATGATGTTCACGCTGAACCGGATCATTTCCCAGGCCGGGATCTTGGTCGCGCCGTCGTGTTTGCCGTGTTCGTCGGCGTAGGCCGGGTGCGGGCTGCGGGCATAGGGCAAGTCGAACGCGTAGTCCATCTCGGCCGTGGTCAGCGGGATGGGCGGCGGGTTGATCCACACGTCGCGCGCGGTCGCGCCTTCGCCGTGCGCCTGCACCAGCGCGCGGGCGTTGCCGGGGTTGGTTTCCAGGTGCAGCACGCGGTTGGCGTGGGCATAGAGCACGGCGTCGCTCTTGACCTGCTCGTAGCTGGGCAGACGGATGACGGTGCGCTCGCGCGGCAGCTTGGCCACGCCGCCCGGGCCCTGCGGGCGGTGGATGGTGATGGTCTTCACCATCGGGTCGGCCGCCGGAGCAGCGCCATCTTCCTTGGAACAGCTCTGGCCCTGGGCCTGGGCCTGCTCGCTGGTGGTCAGGTAGGGGTTGATGTGGTCTTCGACGTGGCCGGGCTGGTCGACCTCGGTCGAATCCAGCTCGATCCAGCCCTCGGCCGTCGGGTCGCCGGGGCGGCGCACAAAGGCGGTGCCGCGCACGTCGGTGATCTGTTCAATGGGTTCGCGCGCGGCGATGCGGTGCGCCACCTCCACCAAGGCGCGCTCGGCGTTGCCGTAGAGCAGCAGGTCGCACTTGGCGTCCACCACGATGCTGCGGCGCACCTTGTCGCTCCAGTAGTCGTAGTGGGCGATGCGGCGCAGCGAACCTTCGATACCGCCCAACACGATGGGCACGTCCTTGTAGGCCTCGCGGCAGCGCTGGCTGTAGACGATGGCGGCGCGGTCGGGGCGCTTGCCGCCCACGTCACCCGGCGTATAGGCGTCGTCGCTGCGGATCTTCCGGTCGGCGGTGTACCGGTTGATCATGGAATCCATGTTGCCGGCGGTCACGCCCCAGAACAGGTTGGGCTTGCCCAGCGCCTTGAAGGGCTCGGCGCTCTGCCAGTCGGGCTGGGCAATGATGCCGACACGAAAGCCCTGCGCCTCCAGCACCCGGCCGATCACGGCCATGCCGAAGCTGGGGTGGTCCACATAGGCGTCGCCCGTCACCAGGATGATGTCGCACGAATCCCAGCCGAGCTGCTCCATCTCTGCCCGGCTCATGGGCAGGAAGGGTGCGACACCGAAGCGCTTGGCCCAGTACGGGCGGTAACTGGTCAGCGGCTTGGCGTTGCGCGCGAAAAAGGAGACGTCGATGGGCGCGTTCATGGGGCCGTTCTGGGAGGCAATCGGGGGGAACCCGCAAGTGTACGGTTTGCCCCCTGTCCCGCGGGTGTGTAAGGCTGCTCGGCTCAGAGGTCTTTCTGCGCCGCCTCGATGTGGGCCTGGAACACGACCGGGTCGGCCAGGGCGTTGGCGTTCAGCAGCGCCAGCTTGACGAGGAACAACTCGGCTTTGTCGACGCCGACCACGTCGATGGCGGTGGCCAGCTGGTCGTAGACCTGTTCCAGGCCGGGGACCGTCAGGGCGTTTGTCGTGGCGATGTGGCTCATGTCAGGCTCCCGTGTTCAGGCCGGCTGCGGTGTAAAGGGCCGCTCGCAGGCGGGGGGCGTCCAGCGCCGTCCAGCGGGCGCAGACGTGCTGGTCGGGCCGCAGCAGGTAGGCCCCGCCCTCCAACAGTCCGTGGCGCTGGCGCAAATGGCCATCGGCGTCGGGCAGGATCTGGTCGGCACCGGGCACCGGCTGGCTGGCGCCGACGGCGATGACCTGCAGCGGCAGGCCGCGGGTGCGGGCGTCGCCGATCACCGCCAGCAACTCGGGCGAGAGGGCGTGGTCGGTGGCGACCAACAGCGTGAAGCGGTGGTCGAGGTGGTCCAGCAGGTAAACGTCGTCCCCCAATCGCACGTTGCGCGGCGGTGCACCGTGACCCGGTCCGGCCTCGAAAACGGTGTTGTCGTCGTCCACCGCGTTCAGCGGCGAGGCGGCGTACTCGTGCGGCCGCGAAGTGCGCCAGTGGTACAGCGGCCCCACAAAGGGCTGGCTCAGCGAGAGCGACAGCACCGCGTCGCGCAGCAGCCGGAAGCCGCGCGTGGGCGGCGCCATGAAGCGCGTGCTCTTGCCGGCCTCGTCGATGATTTCGCGAGCCGCGCCCACGCGCTCGGTGCTGTAGGTGTGCAGCAGCGATGCGGGCGCCACGCCCTTGGCCACCAGCGCCAGCCGCCAGGCCAGGGCCTGCGCGTCCTGGAAACCGGTGTTGGCCCCGCGCACGCCGAAGATGGGCAGCAGGTGCGCTGCGTCGCCCACGAACAGCACGCGGCCGTGCACGTAGTCGGGCAGCGTGAGCGCGCGGGCTGAATAGACAGAACTCCAGTCCATTTCCCACGGCACGCCGGCGTGGCCGATCATGGCCAGCTGCGCGTCGATGCGGGCTTTGAGCGACTCGGGCCGCAGCGCGTCCTCGGGCGTTTCGCCCGGCGGCAGCTGGTAGTCCAGCCGCCAGATGCCGTGCGGCTCGCGGTGCATGAGGATGGTGTTGCCCGGGTTCCAGTCGGGGTCGAAGAAGGCCAGGCGCTCGGTGGGCAGCGGCAGGTCGACGCGGATGTCGGCGATGACGAACCGGCCCTCGTAGGAGGCGCCTTCGAGCTTGAGGTCCATCAGCCCGCGCACGGCCGAACGTGCGCCGTCGGCGGCCACCAGCCAGTCGGTCCGCAGCGTGTACAGCCCTTCTTCGGTGTCCACCTGCAGCGTGGCCCCCTGCCCGTCCTGCTTGAACGACAGCAGCTTGTTGCCCCAGCGCAGCTCCACCAACGGCTGCTCTGCACAGGCCTCCACCAAGTACTGCTCCAGGAACTGCTGTTGCAGGTTGATGAGTGGGAAGAAGCGGTCGTCGGGGTCGTGCGGGTTCTCCATGCGGAACACGCGCTGACCGCGGTAGATGGAGTTGCCAAAGCGCCAGGGCAGGCCGTTGTCCGTCACCCGCAGCGCCACGCCCACCTGCTGCAGGATCTCCATGGACCGGCGGGTGAACACGATGGCCCGGCTGCCTTCGGACACCTGGAGCTCCGCCTCGAGCACCACGCAACGCACGCCCTGCTGGGCCAGCGCCAGCGCTGTCACCAGACCGATGGGGCCTGCGCCAGCGATGACCACCGGGGACTGCTGGCTGGTGGCATGTTGCGAGGGCAACCAGGCATCGAACACCTGGTAGTCGTAGTAAATCGAGCTCCTGGGCTCGGCGTGGGGCTGGTGCATGGGCTGTTTCCTGTGCTGAGCCGGCCAGTGTAGGCAGCGCCAAGGCGGCCAATGTCCTGTTTTCAGGACAAACCGGGTAAGCCCTCAGCAGGTCGTGGCCAGCAGCGCGCCGACCAGTTCGCGTTGACCGGCCACGCCCAGCTTGCGGTAGACCCGCTGGCAGTAGGTCTGGGCGCTGGCCACCGTGAGCCCGAGGCGCTTGGCCAACGCGCCCGTGTCCAGCCCGTCCAACAGTGCGACCAGCACGTCCTGGTCGCGCTGGGTCAGCTGCGGCCAGCGCCGCACCGCACGCGCCAGCAGCAGCCCGCCCAGGTCCTGGTGCACCGCCAGGCCGGTGTGGTGCAGGCGAACAGCCTGCACGATCAGGGGTGCGAAGGCCTCGACCACTTCGATGGCCGCCTCGTCGAAGGGGCCGTGTTCGGTGCCGCGGTACAGATGGACCGACAGCCAGCGCCGCCCTTCGTACAGCGCCAGCACCGCCAGCCGCTCGGCCACCTGCGGCCGTTCGTAACAGGTCTGGCGGTACGCATCGTGGGCAATGTCGGCGCCGGTCTGCCGGTGCAGCACGATGCGCGGCACCTCCGGGCCGGCCTTCAGCGCGGCGGCCCATTCCGCCTGCATCACGGCGGCGAGCCCGTCGAGCCGGTGGAAACGGCTCACATAGGCTTCGGCGATGTGGGGCAACTCCTGGGTGCGCGAACGGTCGCCCACGGCCACGACGGACGGTTTGCGCCCGGCCTCGAACGCGAAGATCGCGCACTGCGCCAGCGGCACCTGGGCCCCCACCAGCCGCAACAGGTCTTCGGCCACAGCGTGCGCACTGGCCTGGCCCAGACGCGCCAGCAGCGCGCTGACTTGCGGCAGCGGCAGGGCCAGCCCGGCGGCGGACGGAGGGGGCAGGACCCAGTGCTTGCTCATGCGGCGCACTTTACGAGAAAGACACCGCGGGATGGTCACCGTCCCGTAGCAACGGCCAACACAGCGTGACGGCCCTGTCGAGCCCTGCTGACCCATCCGGTTGCAAGACCGGCAACCAGACGTACGGTGCATCCCGTTACGGCTCTTACGGCCCCAACCAGAATGTAAGCCCCGTGGCACCTAGCATGGGCGCTCTACTTTCAGAAGGAGCTGACCCATGGCACTGCATTTCGGCAAACGCGAGAACGAGATCAACAAACCCTTGAACAGCAGCCCCGGCACGCCGCGCTATGGCGCCCCCGCCGGCGCTGTCGCATCCTCCAATCCTGTCGCCACGGCAGAACCGGCACCCGCGGCAACGTCCGGCAGCGGCAGCACACAGCCCGCCCCCAGCCATGTGGTGCCCGAAGGCGGCAGCAAGCTGACCGTCGGCCCGAACATCAAGCTCAAGGGCGTGGAGATCACCGACTGCGACACCCTGTTCGTCGAGGGCCTGGTGGAGGCGACCATGGACTCGCGCGTGATCCAGATCGCCGAACAAGGCGCTTTCAAGGGCACGGCCGAGATCGACATCGCCGAAATCCACGGCAACTTCGAAGGCAACCTCACGGTGCGACAGAAACTGGTTATCTACGCCACCGGCCGGGTAACCGGCAAGATCCGCTACGGCAAGGTCGTGATCGAGGAAGGCGGCCAGCTCTCGGGCGACATCGAATGCACGGTGGCCACGTCCGCCGCCAGGCCAGCGGCCAGCAAACCGGCCATGGCCCTGGCGGCCTGACCTTCCCGGCGCCGGCCCGGCCCTGCCCTGAGGCGGGGCCATCACGAGCCGTTATCCTCAGGGGATGTACGCCGGCTTCTTCGGTCTTCGCCAAGCGCCCTTCTCCATCGCGCCCGACCCGCACTACCTCTTCATGAGCGAGCGGCACCGGGAGGCCCTGGCGCACCTGCTGTACGGCGTGCAGGGCGGCGGTGGCTTCGTGCTGCTCACCGGCGAAATCGGCGCTGGCAAGACCACGGTGTGCCGCGCCTTCCTGGAGCAGGTGCCCGAAAACTGCCGCGTCGCGTACATCTTCAACCCCAAGCTGACGGTCAGCGACCTGCTCAAGACCATCTGCCACGAGTTCCAGATCGAGGTGCGGCCCGACGGCGGCGGCCCGGCCACCATCAAGGACCACCTCGACCCGCTCAACGAATACCTGCTGGCCAGCCATGCCCAGGGTCAGCACAACCTGCTCATCATCGATGAGGCGCAGAACCTCTCGCCGCACGTGCTGGAACAGCTGCGCCTGCTGACCAACCTGGAAACGCACGAACGCAAATTGCTGCAAATCGTGCTGATCGGGCAGCCCGAACTGCGCGGCCTGCTGGCCCAGCCCGAGCTGGAGCAGCTGGCCCAGCGGGTCATCGCGCGCTTCCACCTGGGGGCGCTGAGCGAGGCCGAAACGCGCCAGTACGTGCGCCACCGCATGGAGGTCGCCGGCCTCTCCGGCCCCCTGCCCTTCAGCGACGCCGCCGTCGCCCGCGTGCACGCGCTCACGCGTGGCGTGCCGCGCCGCATCAACCTGCTGTGCGACCGCGCACTGCTGGGCGCCTACGCCAGCGACCGGCGCGAGGTGGACCCGGCCATCGTGGACCGGGCCGCGCAGGAAGTGTTCGATCTGCCCGAGGCCTTGCCGGTCGCACCCGCAACCTCCCGCACTCCCCGGCCCTGGGCAGCGCTGGGCCTGGGTGCGCTGGGCGGCGCTGCGGTGCTGGGGTCGGCGGTGTTCGCGCTGTGGCAATGGCCCGGGCTGTTGACCGGCCTGCTGCCCGATCGGGAGCCGGCCGCCGCGCACGCCGCAGCACAGGTGACGCCATCCGCACCGGTGGCCGCAGCCAGCAGCCCCACCGCCACGGCGGCGGCGACGGTGTCCACCAGTGACCCGCCATCGGCCACGCCCACCGCACCGGCCAGCGCCACGGCGCCGGCCGACGCCATCGCCCCGCTGAGCCCGATGCCCGACCGTGCGGCACTGCTGACCAGCGAAAACACCGCCTTGCGCGAACTCGGCCCGCTGTGGAACCAGCCGCTGGCGGGCGACGATCCCTGCGCATCGGCACAGGCCGTGGGGCTGCAGTGCTTTCGCACCGCGCGCATGAGCCTGCACGGACTGCGCCAGCTCGACCGCCCTGGCATCCTGACCCTGCAACTGGCCGACGGACCGGCGCGCGCCCTGGTCACCGCCCTGGCGGCCGACAGCGTCACGCTGCAGGTGGGTGATCAGCGCTGGCGCCTGGGCCTGGACACGCTGGCCAGCGTCTGGCGCGGCGACTACGCCACGCTCTGGCGCACCCCGCCAGGCACCACGGGACGCATCGGCAATGTGGGCAGCGGCCCTGCCGTGCAGTGGCTGGACCAGCGCTTGCAGGGCTTGCAGGCAGCGGGCCAGTTGCCAGCCACGGCGCAGGACTACGCAGCACGGCTGCAAGCTTTTCAGACCGGTCAGGGCATCGACGGCGGCGGCAAGGCCACGCCCATGACCTTCATGCAGGTCAACCGCCTGAGCGGCGTGGCCGAGCCGCGCCTGATCACTCCCTGAGGCGACATGTCCTACATCCTCGACGCACTCAAACGGGCCGACGCCGAGCGCGAGCGTGGTGCGGTGCCTGGCCTGCACAGCCAGACCGCCGCCCCCAGCCCCGCCACGGCGCCCGTGTCTGCCGATGGCCGCCGGCCGCTGCAGGCGGCGCTGGCCCTCAGTGGCCTGCTCTTGCTGGCGGCCGTGCTGTGGTGGTTCAACCGGGCAGAGGCGCCCCCGCCCACCCAGGCGCCTGCCCAGTTGCCTGCCCTTGTGCCCGCCGCGGCCCCCGTGGCAGCCTCCCCCGCACCTGAGCCCGCGCCCACGGCAACCCCCGTAACCCCGGCCACCGCGCAAGCGTCGGCACCGGCCACGCCGCAGCCGGACGCGAGCGCCGCCCCCACGCTGGTGGCCCCCATCCTGCGGCCCGAAGCGCCGGTGCTCGCCACGGCCCCGGAGACGCCCAACCGCACCACCACCACGGTCAGCAGCCCCTTGCCCGCGCCCCCCAAGGCCCAGAACGCCGAAGCCAGCGATGCGGGCGTGCGCCGCTTCGCCGACCTGTCGCCCGAACAGCGCGCCCAGCTGCCACAGTTGAACGTGAACGGCGCCAGCTACTCGGCCAACCCGGCCCACCGCATGCTCATCGTCAACGGCGCGGTGGTGCAAGAAGGCCAGGAGATCGCGCCCGGCCTCACGCTCGAACGCATCGGCCTGCGCCAGGCGGTCATCCGCCAAGGCAGCCTGCGTTTCAGCATCGCGTATTGACCCTCCGATGTACAGCGACTACTTCGGGCTGACCCAGGCGCCCTTTTCCATCGCCCCGGACCCGCGTTACCTCTACATGAGCCAGCGCCACCGCGAGGCCCTGGCACACCTGGTCTATGGCATGCAGGCCGGGGGGGGCTTCGTGCTCCTGACGGGCGACATCGGCAGTGGCAAAACGACCGTCTGCCGCTGTCTGCTGGAACAGACACCCGAACAGGTGCAGCTGGCCTACATCTTCAACCCCAAGCTCGACGCGGTCGAACTGCTGCACAGCATCTGCGAGGAATTCCGCATCCCGCTGCCCGATGGGGCGACCAGCATCAAGGCGCTCATCGCGCCGCTCAACGCCTTCCTGCTGCAGGCTCACGCCGCCGGACAGCGCTGCGTGCTGATCATCGACGAGGCCCAGAACCTGACCGCCGATGTGCTGGAACAGCTGCGCCTGCTGACCAACCTGGAAACCCACGAACACAAGCTGCTGCAGATCATCCTGATCGGCCAGCCCGAGCTGCGCGAGATGCTCGAACAGCCGGCGCTGGAGCAGCTGGCCCAGCGGGTCATCGCCCGCTACCACCTGCAGGCACTGGACCTGCCGGACACACAGCAGTACGTGCAGCACCGCCTCACCGTGGCCGGTCTCAAGGGGCCCAACCCCTTCACCGACCGGGCGCTGCGTCGCATCCACCAGCTGGCCCGCGGCGTGCCGCGCCGCATCAACCTGCTGTGCGACCGCGCGCTGCTGGGCGCCTACGCCCGACGCCAGCGCCAGGTGGACCCGTCGCTGGTGGACCTGGCGGCCACTGAAGTGCTGGGGCGGGCACCGGCGCGAAAATGGCCTTCGGTACGCACCTGGGGGACGGGTCTGCTAGCCGCGTCTGTGGCAGGGGTCGCAGCCTGGATCCTGCAGCCGCCTGGCGGACCGCCGAGTCAGCCATTGAAGTCCGAGACGCCAGCCATGCCTACCGTTGTTCCGCCCGGCGTGCAGGCGGCGATATCACACAAGCCCAGTGCACGCCACGACACAGCACCGCCACTGACAGACCTGCGCGATGACCAGAGCGCCGCGTTGCAGGCACTTGCGCAACGCTGGGGCCTGAACCTGCCGTCCAAAAACCTCTGCGAGGCCGCTTTGGCGGTCCAGGTGCAGTGCTTCCGCTCCACTGGGCTGACGCTGGCTGGACTGCAACAGCTGGACCGTCCGGGCCTCTTGCTGCTGCAGGACAAGGGCGTGAGCCGGTGGGTGGAAGCCGAGGCGATCGACGGTCCGCTGCTGCTGCTTCGGTCGGGCGAAACGCGCTGGCGTCAGCCCCTCGCGGATCTGCCAGCACACTGGAACGGAGGCTACGTCACCCTCTGGCGCCTCCCGCCTGGCCAGACCCAGCGGGTTTTCACCGCCACGCTGCAAGACCCGGCCGGCCGATGGCTGGACCGCCAAATGCAGACACTGCAGGTTGGCGGCGTACTGCTGGCCACCGAAGCCCGCGACTTCACGGCACGGCTGCGTGCTTTCCAGGGCCAACACGGTCTCAACGGTGGTGGCAAGGCCGTGCCGTCCACCTTCTTGCTCGTCAACCGACTGACCGGCGTCGACGAACCTCGGTTGCAAACCTCCGCACGCTGAACCCACCATGTCCCTGATCCTTGATGCCCTCCGGCAGGCCGAACACGAGCGCAGTCGCGACCGCACGCCCGACCTGTTCGGCCCTGCCCTCGGCACACCCGCAGCGCAGCCCAGCGGCCCAGGGCCGTCCCGGTGGCCGTGGGCATTGGCCTTCATGGCGATGCTGGTCGCGGCGGGCTCACTGGCCTGGACCTTCTGGCCCCGCCCGCCCGCCCCCGCGCGCGCGCCGCAAGCCGCCACGCCGCCGGTGCTGGTGCCCCAGCCGACCGGCGCCGCACTGTTCAACCCGCCGCTGGCCGCCGCCGAGGCGCCCAAGCCGCCCGCTCCCGTGGCGATCGCTCCCCAGCCAACCCCTGCGGCCGCCGCTGCGCTCCGGCCCGAGCCTGCGCCCGCCACAACAACCGCGGCGCCCAGCGGGCCGATGCCCCCCGCCACCAGCGCTGCCGCTGAAACACCGCTGCCCGCAGCCACCGAACTGCCGGCCGAGGTCCGTGCCCGCCTGCCGGGCCTCAACATCACCGGCCACACCTATTCCGACAACCCGACCCTGCGCACGCTCATGATCGACGGCCGCATGTTTGTCGAAGGCCAGGCCGTGCAGCCAGGTCTGCGGGTCGAACGCATCGGCCCGCACCGGGCGGTGTTCAACCACCAGGGCACACGATTCGCGGTGGACTACTGAGCATGACGCGACCCTTGACGCCCCTGCTGCAGGCCCGGGGCCTGAGCTTCGGCTGGCCTGGCCAGCCCCTGCTGCGCGAGCTGAGCTTCGACATCACGCCCGGCCTGACAGCGGTGCACGGCGACGAAGGCTGTGGCAAGACCACACTGCTGCGGCTGCTGGCCGGCGAATGGACGCCACAGGCCGGCAGCCTGCGCTGTACCGGTCTGGACATCACCCCCGGCGACGCGGCCTGGACACAGCAGGTGTGCTGGTTCGACCCGCGCAGCACCGCACACGACGAGGTGGTGGTGCGGGAGCTGCTGGTGCGGCAGGCGGCCCGGCACCCCGGCCATGCGCCAGACCTGCTGGACGAACTGATTGATGCGTTTTCGCTGGCGCCGCACCTGCACAAGCCCCTGTACATGCTCTCGACCGGCAGCCAGCGCAAGGTCTGGCTCAGCCTGTCGTTTGCGGCGCAGGCGCCGGTCACCCTGCTGGACCAGCCCTTCGCGGCGCTGGACGGCCCGTCGGTGCGCTGCGTGCGCGAGCTGCTGGAGGACGCGGCCGACCACACCACCCGCGCCTGGGTGGTGGCCGACCACGAAGCACCACCGGGCCTGCGCCTGGCGGCCGACATCGCCCTCTGAATCGGCTGGCGTTCAGCGCCCGCCCAGCCCCATCGAGCGCGAGATCACTTCTTTCATGATCTCGTTGGTGCCGCCGTAGATGCGCTGCACGCGGGCGTCGGCGTAAGCGCGGGTGATGGGGTATTCCCACATGTAGCCGTATCCGCCGTGCAGCTGCACGCACCCGTCCATCACCTTGCATTGCAGATCGCTGCACCAGTACTTGGCCATGCTGGCGGTCGCGGTGTCGAGCTTGTCGACATTGACCAGTTCACAGCACTTGTCGACGAAGACGCGCGCCACCTGCACCTCGGTCTGCAGCTCGGCCAACGTGTAACGGGTGTTCTGGTAGCTGCCCACTGCCTGGCCGAATACCTTGCGGTCTTTCACGTACTGCACCGTCCAGTCGATGGCGGCCTGCGCCGCGGCCACGGCGCTGATGGCGATCTGCAACCGCTCCCAGGGCAGCTGCTCCATCAGGCAGATGAACCCCTTGCCCTCGAACGCCGCGCCACCCAGGAGGTTCTCCGCCGGCACCTTCACGTTGTCGAAGAACAGCTCGGAGGTGTCCTGCGCTTTCATGCCCAGCTTCTTCAGGCGCTTGCCCTTGCTGAAGCCTTCCATGCCACGTTCGACCAGAAACAGGCTGGTGCCTTTGGCGCCAGCGGCCGGGTCGGTCTTGGCCACGACGATCACCAGGTCGGCGTGCCAGCCGTTGGTGATGAAGGTCTTGCTGCCGTTGAGCACGTAGTGCGAGCCGTCGGCGCTCTTGATCGCCGTGGACTTGACGCCCTGCAGGTCGCTGCCCGCGGCGGGTTCGCTCATGGCGATCGCGCCCACCATCTCGCCGGTGGCCAGCAGCGGCAGGTACTTCTGCTTCTGGGCTTCGGTGCCGTAGTGCAGGATGTACGGCGCCACGATCTCGCTGTGCAGGCCAAAGCCGATGCCGCTGACCCCGGCGTGCGAGATCTCTTCCATCTGCGCCACCGAATACAGCTTGTCGGCCCCGGCGCCGCCGTATTCCTCTGGCATGGTCATGCACAGGAAACCGTTTTCGCCGGCGGCGCGCCAGACGGCGCGGTCCACGTAGCCCTGCTCCTCCCAGCTGTCGTGGAACGGGGTGATCTCCTTCTCCACAAAACGGCGGAAGCTGTCGCGAAACGCTTCGTGGTCGGCGTTGAAGAGGCTGCGTTCGATCATGACTGTCACCTTTCGGACTGCGTGGATTGATTTATACAAAGCGTTTGCTTGGCAAAAGTCTATACTGATCCGATCGTCCGGACCATCCGGGCCAATCCCCCAGGAGACACCATGAGCGAAGCCTTCGTTTACGACGCCATCCGCACCCCGCGCGGCAAAGGCAAGAAAGACGGCAGCCTGCACGAGGTCAAGCCCGTCAACCTGCTGGCCGGCCTGCTGACCGAGCTCCAGAAGCGCAACGACCTGGACACCGCCGCGGTGGACGATGTGGTCATGGGCGTGGTCTCGCCGATCGGCGAACAGGGTTCGGTGATTCCCAAGGTGGCCGCGCTCAAGGCCGGCTGGGACTGGCGCTGCTCGGGCGTGCAGCTCAACCGCTTCTGCGCTTCGGGCCTGGAGGCGGTGAACATGGCGGCCATGAAGGTGAAAAGCGGCTGGGAGGACCTGGTCGTCGCTGGCGGCGTGGAGAGCATGAGTCGCGTGCCCATCGGCTCCGACGGCGGTGCATGGGCGCAGGACCCGGAGACCAACAGCGCCACGCTGTTCGTGCCGCAGGGCATCGGTGCGGATCTGATCGCCACGCTCAATGGCTTCAGCCGCGCCGACGTGGACGCCTTCGCGCTCGAATCCCAGAAACGCGCCACCGCCGCGCGGGCCGCCGGTCATTTCGACCGCTCGGTCGTGCCGGTGAAGGACCGGATGGGTCTTCCCATCCTGGAGCAGGACGAATTCATCAAACCCGGCACCACCATGGAAGGCTTGGGTGGCCTAAAGCCCGCCTTCGAGCAGCTCGGCGCCATGGGCTTTGACGCAGTGGCCCTGCAGCGCTACCCGCAGGTCGAGCGCATCCACCACGTGCACCACGCCGGCAATTCGTCGGGCATCGTGGACGGCGCGGCGGCCATCCTGATCGGCAGCGAAGCCGCCGGCAAGACCCACGGTTTCACACCGCGCGCCCGCATCGTCTCGGTGGCGCTCTCGGGCGCCGATCCGACCATCATGCTGACAGGACCGATGCCCGCCGCTCGCAAGGCGCTGGCCAAGGCGGGTCTCACGGTGGATCAGATCGACCTGTTCGAGGTCAACGAAGCCTTCGCCGCCGTGCCCATGAAGTTCATGCAGGAGATGGGTGTGCCGCACGAGAAAGTGAACGTGAATGGCGGCGCCATCGCCCTGGGCCACCCGCTGGGCGCGACCGGCGCCATGATCCTGAACACCCTGATCGACGAACTGCACCGGACCGGGAAGCGCTACGGACTGGCGACCCTCTGCGTGGGAGGCGGCATGGGCATTGCCACCATCGTTGAACGCGTCTGATCGAAAGCGGAGACCACGAACATGATCACGAAGACCATCCGCTACGACCTCGCCAACGGCATCGCCACCATCACCTTCGACGAGCAGGGCTCGCCGGTCAACACCATGTGCCTGCAGTGGCAGGACGACCTGGACGCCATCGCCGCACAAGTGGCGAAGGACAAGGTCCAGCTCAAGGGCATCGTGCTGGCCTCGGCCAAGAGCACCTTCTTCGCCGGCGCCGACCTCAAGGGGGTGATGCGCTCGACCGCCGCAGACGGCCCGCGCGTTTTCCACGAGATCGAGCGCATCAAGCGCAACTTCCGCACCATCGAGACGCAGGGCGTGCCGGTGGTGAGTTGCCTCAACGGCGCGGCGCTGGGCGGTGGCTGGGAAGTGGCGCTGGTCGGCCACCACCGAATTGCGGTGAACAACCCCAAGGTGCAGTTCGGCCTGCCCGAGATCACCCTGGGCCTGATCCCTGGCGGTGGCGGCATCACCAAGATGACCCGCGTGCTCGGCCTGATGGCCGCGCAGCCCTACATCCTGGAGAGCAAGCTGTTCGGCCCCGAAGAGGCGCTGAAGATGGGCGTGGTGCATGAGCTGGTCGCCACGCCCGAGAAACTGATGCCGCGCGCGCTGGCCTTCATCGAAGCTGCGCAAGGCAAGCCCGAGGCAGCCCAGCACGTCTGGGACCGCAAAGACTACAAGATGCCGGGCGGCACGCCGAGCAACCCCAAGATCGCGGGCATGCTGAGCGTGGCGCCGGCCTTGCTCAAGCAGAAGACGCGCGGCCTCTACCCCGCTCTTGAAGCCGCGCTGGCCGCCATGGTCGAAGGCGCGATGGTCGACTTCGACACCGCCATGCGGGTGGAGAGCCGCTACCTGGCCGGGCTGATGACCAGCAGCGTGGCCAAGAACATGATCAACACCTTCTTCTTCAACCTGAACGCCATCAAGGGCGGCCAGTCAAGGCCGAAGGACGTGCCGCGTTACCAACCCAAGAAGGTGGGCGTACTCGGCGCCGGCATGATGGGCTCGGGCATAGCCTATTCGCAAGCCACCAAGGGCATCGCCACCGTGCTCAAGGACGTGAGCGTCGAGGCCGCCGAGAAGGGCAAGTCGTACACGGCGAAGCTCACGCAGAAGCGCGTCGACAAGGGCCAGATGAGCGCCGAGAAGCAGCAAGTCATTCTGAACCTCATCACGCCCACCGCCAGTGCCACCGACCTGCAGGGCTGCGACTTGATCATCGAGGCGGTGTTCGAGCAGCGCGAACTCAAGGCTATGGTGACGAAGGAAGCCGAGCCCATGCTGGCCGAGGGCGGGTTCTTCGCCAGCAACACCTCCACCCTGCCCATCTCCGGTCTGGCCCAGGCCAGCGCGAAGCCGGCCAAGTTCGTCGGCATCCACTTCTTCAGCCCGGTGGACAAGATGAAGCTGGTCGAGATCATCCGCGGCAAGCAGACGGACGACGAGACCATCGCCCGCGCCTACGACTACGTGCAGGCCTTGGGCAAGCTGCCCATCGTCGTGAACGACTCGCGCGGTTTCTACACCAGCCGCACCTTTGGCACCTTCGTCATGGAAGGCGCGGCCATGCTGGGTGAAGGCATTCCGGCGCCGGTGATAGAAAACGCCGCCATGCAGGCCGGTATGCCGGTCGGCCCTCTGGCGGTGCTGGACGAAACCGCGCTGTCGCTGTCGGTCCACGTGCTGGAACAGACCCGGATCGACTTCCAGAAGGAAGGCCAGCAGTACGTGGCGACGCCGGGCGAGACGCTGGTCGAGCAGATGGTCAAGCAGCACAACCGCAGCGGTCGTGCGGCTGGCGGCGGCTTCTACGACTACCCCGAAGGCGGCAAGAAACACCTGTGGCCCCAGCTCAAGACGCTGTACGAAAAGCCGGGCGCCGAATGGCACCTGCAGGACGTGAAAGACCGCCTGCTCTACCGCCAGGGGGTGGAGACTGCGCGCTGCCTGGCCGAAGGCGTGCTCACCAGCGTGCACGACGGCAACATCGGATCGATCTTCGGCATCGGCTTCCCGGCCTGGACCGGCGGGGCATTGCAGTTCGTCTATGGCCAGGGCATCGAGGCGTTCGAGGCGCGCTGCGCGGAACTGGCCGCGCGTTTCGGCAGCGGCTTCGTGCTGAGCGATGCCGTGAAGGCCGCCCTGCGCCAGCACCAGCCCGCGTACTGACCCTGTCAAGGCGCCGCAAGACGGCGCCCCTACACTGTTTTATCCAGTGGCCGGCGGCTGCATAAGCCCGCCGGCTTTGTTTTGACCACGCTCCACCGACACCATGAAACGACTCGAAGGCAAGATCAGCATCATCACCGGCGCCGCGCAAGGCATTGGCCTGGCCACCGCACTGAAGTTCGCACGCGAAGGCGCCACCGTCATCGTCTGCGACGTCAAGCAGGCCGCGGTCGATGAGGCCGTGAAGCAATGCCAGGCCGAAGGGGCCACGGCGATCGGTTTCGTGATGGACGTGACCCAGCGCGCGATGGTCGACGCCGTGGTGGCGCAGGTGAAGGAGCGCTTCGGCCGCATCGACGTGCTGGTCAACAACGCTGGCATCACCCAGGACGCGCGACTGCAGAAGATGACGCTGGAGCAGTTCGACAAGGTGATCGACGTCAACCTGCGCGGCGTGTTCCATTGCGCCCAGGCCGTGGCCGACACCATGACGGCCCAAGGCAGCGGTGTGATCCTCAACGCCAGTTCAGTGGTCGGCATCTACGGCAACTTCGGTCAGACCAACTACGCGGCCACCAAGTTCGGCGTGATCGGCTTCACCAAAACCTGGAGCCGCGAGCTCGGCCCCAAGGGCGTGCGCGTCAACGCCGTGGCACCCGGCTTCATCAGCACGCCGATCCTCAGCACCATCCCGGGCAAGGTGATCGAAGAGATGGAACACCGCGTGCCGCTGCGCCGCCTGGGCCAACCGGAAGAAATCGCCAACGTCTACGCCTTCCTGGCCAGCGACGAGGCCAGCTACGTCAACGGCGCGGTGCTCGAAGTCTCGGGCGGCATGTCGGTCTGAGACCGGCCCATCGCACTCATGCGGTCAGCCGCAGTTGCCCCAGCGCCTGGTTGAAATGCTCGGCCTGTGACACGAAAGCCATGCGCATGGCGCCGGTCACCCGGAACCGGTGCGGATGGCGGCGCATGAAGTCCGCCAGGCTGTGCGCACAGCCCAGGTCCTGCACCTGCATGGCCTCAGGATGGGCAGCGTCGAAGCGCTGGTAGGCGTCATTGCGGGCGTCCCACTGCCCGGTGCCCGCCCGGTGTGCCATGAAACCGCTGTCCCAGCCCCGCCGGTCCAGCGTTCGCTGCACAGCGGCGAGCAGCGGAGCGTCCATGGTGTACGCGTCGGTGCAGATCCAACGGCCGTCGATGAAGGCTTCCGTCAACGGGTACACGAAGGCCTGTCCGGCCAGCCGCACGAAATCCCACAGCCCGCGCGTCAGTGACGAGGATTCGAGCTGCACCCAGTGCATACGGGCCGGCACATCCACCAGGCGCAGCAGGTGCACCAGCAATGTGCTCTTGAGGAAGCCGTCGCCCTCCCCCGCGTGGGCCAGCAGCGAGGGCGTGCAGCGCGAGTCCAAGTCGGACACGACAAATCGCATCTGGGCCACGTGCTCGAACAGCACCAGGGCCCGCTCGCGCGGGTCGGCGCACGCCCGCGTCATGCCCGTGGCAAGGGCGTGCAAACCACTGCCTGCGGGGTCGATGCCTTCGGCCTCGCCCAGCCAAGCGTCGGGGCTGTCGTTGCAGGTGGCGGTTTTCCAGATCATGTTGGGGTCGGCGTGGACCCGCCCCGGGAGCGCGGCTGAAGGTCCACCAGAGAACATAACCATTAAGTGCTCAGTCGATTGACCGGTGGTCACCCTGCTGCCCGCTGCGTGACGGACCGCACAGCTCTGCCTACGCGTCTGAACCTCCACCACCCGTGCGGCAACCACCGTTCCGCCATCGATAATCCCGCCATGTCTGTCACCCCATCTGCCGCCTCTCCTGACGAGGCCTCGCAGCGGCCGCGCTCCCGCACCGACCTGTTCCTCTCCTTCAACTGGCTGGCCCTGCAGGGTTTTGGCGGCGTGCTGGCCGTGGTGCAACGCGAACTGGTCGAGAAAAAACGCTGGATGTCGCGCGAGCAATTCGTGGAGGACTGGGCCGTTGCCCAGATCCTGCCCGGCCCCAATGTGGTGAACCTCTCGCTGATGATCGGCGGCCGCTACTTCGGCCTGTCCGGGGCGCTGGCGGCGCTGGCCGGCATGCTGGCCGCACCCTTGGTGATCGTGCTGCTGCTGGCCACGCTCTACGGTCAGGTGGCCGAGCTGCCCGCGGCGCAGGGTGCCCTGCGCGGCATGGGTGCGGTGGCAGCCGGCCTGATCACCGCCACCGGCATCAAGCTGATCGCCGCGCTGGACAAAAACGCCATGGGCCTGGCGGTCTGCATCGCACTGGCCGTGGCGACCTTCGTGGCCATCGCCCTGCTGCGCTGGCCGCTGGCCTGGGTGCTGCTGGGCGTCGGCGGGAGCGCCTGTCTGTGGGCCTACCGCGTGCTCGGCCGGCTGGAGGGCGCCACCACATGAGCATGGTCCCCACGCTGGCGAACTGGGTCGAACTGTTCACCCACTTCGCGTCGCTGTCGCTGCTGGCGGTGGGCGGAGCCATCACCACCGCGCCCGACATGCACCGCTACCTGGTGGCAGAACATGGCTGGCTGAGCGACGCGCAGTTCAGCTCGTCGATCGCGCTGTCACAGGCCGCCCCGGGGCCGAACGTGCTTTTCGTCGCCCTGCTGGGCTGGAACGTCGGGCTCAACGCGGGCGGCGGCCCCGCTGCCGGTGCCGTGGCCTGGGGCATGGCGCTGCTGGGCGTGCTGGTGACCATGCTGGCCATCATGCTGCCCTCGTCGGTACTGACCTACACCGCCACGCGCTGGGCTCACCGCAACCGCGAGCTGCGCGCCGTGCGCGCTTTCAAGACCGGCATGGCCCCCATCGTGATCGCGCTGCTGGTGGCCACCGGCTGGCTGCTGAGCGCGGCGCACAACCAGCCCGCGCGCGACTGGCCGCTGTGGACGCTGACGGTGGTCACCACCCTGCTGGTCTGGCGGACCAAGCTGCACATGCTGTGGCTGATCGGTGGCGGCGCGCTGCTGGGCGCCTTGGGCTGGGTCTGAGCCCGCTCAGCGCGGGCTCTCGAAGAACACCGCGTTGGTGTAGTCGCTGATCTCGAAATAAACCTTCTTCTCGCCGTCGTCCGCCTGCATGTTCAGGTTTTCGTCGAGCACGCCGTAGCCGTAGCGGTAGGCGCGGGGTTTACCGTCGTCGGTGCCGAGCGCGGTGCTCATCTTGTCGATCTTGAGGAAGCGGCGCACCACCTTGTCGCCGGCATAGACCTCCAGCACGCCGTTGGTGCCGGTCCAGTTCTGGATGTCACGGCTGATCTTGTTCTGCTGCTCCTGGGTGCAGGCCGCCAGCAGGCTGGCGCCCAGCACCACAGAGGCCAGCGCGAGGCGGCGGGTGTTCGTGTTCTTCATTCAATCCTCCAACAGTGATGGCAGGCATTGTGCCGCGCGTTCGCGCAGCACCGCGTCGGCCACCGGGTCCAGGTCGGTGGGCTCAGGGTTGATGATGACAACCCGCACACCGCGCTGGTGTGCACCCAACACCAGTCCCGCTGCCGGATAGACGACGCCGGAGGTGCCGATCACCAGCATCAGGTCGCAGGCCTGCACGGCGGCTTCGGCCGCGGCCAGTGCATCGGGCGGCAGATGTTCGCCGAACCAGACCACCGCCGGGCGGCGCAGGTTGCCACAGACCGGGCAGCGCGGAGGGTGGCCGTCCTGCAGCTTTTCTCCCGAACAACAGGGTTGCGGCTTGTCCAGCCAGCGGTCCTCCAGCAGGCTTCCGTGCAGGGCAATGGCGTCGTGGCCGCCGGCGCGCTGGTGCAGATCGTCCACGTTCTGGGTGATCAGGCTCAGGCGCCCGGCATGGCGATGCGCGAACGCGGCCAGGGCATGGTGGCCGGCGTTGGGCTGCACCCCGCGCACCAGCTCACGCCGGAACTGGTACCAGTCCCACACCCGCTGCGGGTGGGCGCGAAAGGCTGCTTCGGTCGCCAGGTCCTGCGGATTGAACTGCGCCCACAGGCCGGTCTGCGCGTCGCGGAAGGTGGGCACGCCGGATTCGGCGCTCATGCCGGCGCCGGTCAGCACCGCAACGTGGTGCGCTTCGCGAATCCAGCCTCGAACCTCTTGATCAACAGGCATGTGATGTCCTAATGCAAAGCAGAAAAGACTGGGCGAGAGGTTTTGGCCAAGGCCAGCGCGGAACCGGCTTTGCCGGGCCCAGCTGGCGCCCTCTGGGCGGTGACGCCACAGGCGGCGCGGGGGGGGTCAGGTTCTTTGACGCAGCGCTTCGTACAGGCAGACGCCGCTGGCCACCGACACGTTCAGGCTTTCGACCGCGCCGGCCATGGGGATGCTGACCAGCTCGTCGCAGGTCTTGCGGGTGAGCTGGCGCATGCCATCACCTTCGGCGCCCAGCACCAGAGCCACCGGGACCTTCAGGTCCACCTGGTACAGGGTCTTAGGCGCGTCATCGCTGGTGCCGATGATCCAGATGTTGCGTTCCTTGAGCTCGTTCAGTGTGCGCGCGAGGTTGGTCACCATGAAGTACGGCATGGTCTCGGCCGCGCCGCTGGCCACCTTGGCCACGGTGGCGTTGATGCCGGCCGCGTGGTCCTTGGGGGCGATCACGGCATGCGCGCCGGCGCCATCGGCCACGCGCAGGCAGGCGCCCAGGTTGTGCGGGTCGGTGATGCCGTCCAGCACCAGCAGCAGTGGCGCTTTGCCTTCGGCCTCCAGGCCTTCCAGCAGTTCGTCCAGCGAACGCACCTGGGGCAGTTCCTGCACCCGCGCGGCCACACCCTGGTGGCCGTGGCTACCGGCCAGCTTGGCGATGCGCAGGCCATCGGCCTCGATCAGGCGCACGCCGGCTTCCTTGACGCGGTCGAGAAACTGGCGCATGCGCGCGTCGCGCCGCATGGGTTCGAAATAGATTTCGACGATGGATTGCGGCGCGGTTTTCAGACGCACGCCCACGGCATGAAAGCCGAACAGGACTTTGGGAGAGGACATCTGGCGATTATCCCCTGCCCCATCTGGCGGACCGCCCCAGATGAGCCGTCACAATCGCAAGCGGATGCCGCGCATACGCACGGCCGGGAGCGTCAGGCGGCCGCGTCGGCCAGCTCGGTAGCCCGTCCTGCCTCGATGGTGATGCGACGCTCGCAGCGCGCCGCGATGCCACGGTCGTGCGTGACCAGTACCAGGGTCGTGCCCTGTTCGCGGTTGAGCTCGAACATCAGTTCCATCACCCGCTCGCCGGTCGCAAAGTCCAGGCTGCCCGTGGGCTCGTCGGCCAGCAAAACGGCCGGCTGCACCACGAAGGCACGCGCCAGGGCCACGCGCTGCTGCTCGCCGCCCGAGAGCACCTTGGGGTAATGCCCCAGCCGCTCGCCCAGGCCCACGCGCTGCAGCATGGCGGTGGCGGCGCTGCGCGCGTCGCGCCGGCCGGCCAGTTCCAGCGGCAGCATGACGTTCTCCAGCGCGGTCAGGTTGGCCAGCAACTGGAAGCTCTGGAACACAAAACCTACCTTCTGCGCCCGCAACGCGGCGCGCTGGTCCTCGTCCAGGGCGAACAGATCGGCGCCGTCAATGTGAACCGTTCCCTTCGAGGGCGTATCCAACCCGGCGATGATGGACAGCAGCGTGCTTTTGCCCGAACCCGAAGCGCCGACGATGGCGGCGGTTTCCCCACGGGCGAGCGAAAAGTCGATGTCGCGCAGAATGTCCAGCGTGCCGGTGGCATCGCTCACCGACTTGAAGACGTGCTGCACGGTGATCATCGGCTCGTGGGTGACTGCGGTCATGTGGTCGGATCGAATGAAAGGAATGGGTTTTGGAACGACGTCACTTTAACGCCCTGCTGTCGGCTGGTCTGGCCCTGTGGGTATGCCAGGCGGCCTGGGCCCAGGCGAAACCAGACGCCGTGGTGCTGGTCGTGGGCGACTCGCTGAGCGCCGAGTACGGGCTCAAGCGCGGCAGCGGCTGGGCCGCCCTGTTGCAGGAGCGGCTGGGCAAAGAGAAAGTTCCGGCCCGCGTGATCAACGCCAGCGTCAGCGGTGACACCACTTCGGGTGGCCGCTCGCGCCTGCCCGCGCTGCTCAAACAGCACCGGCCCGCGGTGGTGGTCATCGAACTGGGTGGCAACGACGCCCTGCGCGGCCTGCCCCTGAACATGACGCGCGACAACCTCACCGCCATGGCCCGCGCCGTGCGCGAGTCGGGCGCCAAGGTGCTGCTGGTGGGCATGGAAATGCCACCCAACTACGGCGCGAAGTACGCGCAGGAATTCCGCGACGTGTTCAGCAGCGTGGCCAAGGCCGAGAAAACCACCCTGGTGCCGTTTTTCCTCAAAGGCGTCGCCGACGGGCCAGAGCCGCTGAAATACTTCCAGGCCGACCGCATCCACCCCAACGAAGCCGCCCATCCGCTGATGCTGGTCAACGTCTGGCCCGAACTGCGCAAACTGCTGCCGAAGTGACCGGCCCCGCTCCAGCTGGCGAGCGCTGCTCGGGCTGAGGCGGTACGCCCGCAACGGCCACCGATAATCCCCGCATGCCCGTTCACACCCTGCCCGCCGCCGAAGCACTCACGCGCCTGTCCTCGTTCGACACCATCATCGACGCCCGCACCGAGGACGAGTACGCGCTCGACCATGTGCCCGGTGCGGTCAACTGGCCCACGCTGGACAACACCGAGCGCATCACCATCGGCACGATGTACAAGCAGGTGAACCCCTTCGAGGCCAAGAAGCGCGGCGCCGCGCTGTCGGCCCGCAACATCGCCGCACACATCGAACGGGAGGTGCTGGACAAGCCCAAGGGCTGGAAACCGCTGGTGTACTGCTGGCGCGGCGGCAACCGCAGCGGCGCGCTGGCCACCATACTGGGCGCCATCGGCTTCCAGGTCACCCTGATCGAAGGCGGCTACAAGGCCTGGCGCGCCGCCCTGGTGGACGACATCCCCCGACTGGCGCAACGGCTGCAATACCGCGTGGTCTGCGGTCCCACCGGCAGCGGCAAGACACGCCTGTTGCAGGCACTGGCGGCCGAAGGTGCGCAGGTGCTCGACCTCGAAGACCTGGCCAACCACCGCAGCTCGGTGCTGGGCCACATTCCGGGCGTGGCGCAACCCAGCCAGAAGGCCTTCGACAGCCTGGTGTGGGACGCGCTGCAGCGCTTCGATCCAGAACGCCCGGTGTTTGTGGAGAGCGAAAGCAAGAAGGTGGGCAATGTGCGCGTGCCCGATGCGCTGATCGATGCGATGCGCGAGAGTCCCTGCATCGATCTGCAACTGCCCGACGAGGAACGGGTGGCCCTGCTGCTGGAAGACTACGATTTCTTCGTGAAAGACCCGGACTTTTTCTGCCAGCGGCTGGAAGCGCTGACCGAACTGCGCGGCAAGGCGGTGGTGGGCGAGTGGATCGAAAAGGTGAAGGGGGGTCAAACCCCTTCCGTGGTGCTGGAGCTGCTGACCCGGCACTACGACCCGATGTACGCGCAGTCCATCGGGCGCAATTTCAAGCAGTACGGCAAGGCACTGCCGTGCGCGCTGAAAGACCGCTCGCCTGCGGCCTTGTCAGATCGGGCACGATCTCTACTGAACGAACGATCGTCCTCAGCAACGGCTTAATCGGCGGCGGCGTCACCCGCTGCAGCACCGCCCTCAGCGGCATCAGGCTGGCCACCGGATTCGTCACCCGCACCCTCGGGGGCATCCCCGTGGCGCTTGCCCTCGGCCTTGGCCTTGAGCTTTTCTTCTTTCTTCTTTTTCTTGGCGAGCTCTCGCTGGCGTTTTTCGTATCCGTAGTTGGGAGTGGCCAAAACAGTCTTTCGGTGGGGGTTGAGAATCGGTCAGACCGGGAGTGTAGCCAGCGCCTGCGCCAGGTCGGCGCGCAGATCGTCCACCGCCTCCAGCCCGACGGCAAAGCGCACCAAGCCTCCCTTGTGGGGCCAGCCCTGTGTGCGAATGGCGGACACGTTGTAGGGCGCGCACAGGCTGATGGGGCCCGCCCAGCTCCAGCCCAGTCTGAACAGGTGCAGGTGATCGCAGAAAGCGTCGATCTGTGACTGGCTCAAGCGTTCGTCAAACACCACGCTGAACAGGCAGGCGGCGGCTGTCGCATCGCGCTGCCAGGCCTCATGACCGGGCGAGCCGGGCAAGGCTGGGTGCAACACCTTTGCCACACCAGCTTGTGTCTGCATCCAGCTGGCCAGCTCGCGTGTGGCGGCGTCTTGCGCGGCGTAGCGCAGGACCATGGTGTTCAGGCCGCGCAGCACCAGTTCGGTGTCGTTGCCGCTCACGCCCAGGCCCAGGCGCATGTGGGTCATGAGCAGTTGATGGTGCAAGGCATGGTCGCGGGTGACCACCGAGCCCATGAGCACGTCGGCACCGCCGCTGGGGTACTTGGTGAGCGCCTGCATGGACACATCCACGCCCAGCTCGAATGCGTTGAACGCAATGCCGGCACCCCAGGTGTTGTCCAGTGCCGTGACGATGGACCGCGGCCGCCCGGCATTGGCCACGCGGACCACGTCCACCAGGGCCGGAAGGTCCGGAAACTCCAACGTGATCGAGCCCGGGGCTTCGAGCCACACCAGGCACGTCGCGGGACCGATCTTGGCGGCCAGATCGGCCGGATTGAGTGGGTCGTAATACCGGTGGGCGATGCCCCATCGGGCCAGCTCCACACTGGCAAAGGCTTTGTTGGGTCCGTAGGCGTTGTCGGGGATCAGCAGCTCGTCGCCTTGCTGCAGAAAAGCCATGTCCACCAGCGAAACCGCCGACAGACCGCTCGGGGCCAGCACACAGTGGGTGCCGCCTTCGATGGTGGCAATGCGTTCTTCGAGCGTGAAGGTGGTGGGCGTGCCGTGCAACCCGTAGGTGTAGCCGCTCTTGTCGGCCCATTCCTGCGTGCGCAGGGCATGGACATTGGGGAAGATGACGGTCGACGCCTTGTGCACGCCGGGCGCGACGGCATCAAAGCCCTCCGGCGGGCGATAAGGGTGGTGGATCAGCTGGGTGGCGAGGTCGCTCACAGCTTCCATTTCTCCAGGAGCTGAGCAGGACGCATCGCGTCGTAGCTCTCGAAGGGCTGGTGGATCCAGGGGTTGGTCGGCAGGTATTCGACCGAATAGTCGGGCGTGAACACCGAGACCTGCTTGGTCCAGATCACCGCGCTGCGCAACTCGGTGATCGGCTGGTAGTGGTTCTTGAGCGTGTCGATCACGGCGCGCAGCGTGTGGCCGGAGTCGGCCAGGTCGTCCACCAGCAGCACCTTGCCCGCGATTTCACCCTTGGGTGTGGTGATGTAGCGCGCGATGTCCAGGTTGCCCTGCTCCGTGCCGGCATTGGCACGGTACGAGCTGGTCGACATGATCGCCAGCGGCTTGTCGAAGATGCGCGAGAGGATGTCGCCAGGGCGCATGCCCCCACGCGCCAGGCACAGGATGGTGTCGAACTCCCAGCCCGACTGGTACACCTTGAGCGCGAGCTTCTCGATGAGGTTGTGGTACTCGTCGTAGGACACGTAGAGGTGTTTGCCGTCTTCGGTCAGCATGGGGTCTCCAGGTGGGGTGGTGTTTTTCGATTCTGACTCAACGCCTGCGCTAACGGCATCAGGCGTGGTACGGATGCTGGATCAGGATGGTGTGGTCGCGGTCCGGGCTGGTGGACACCACATGGATCGGCACGCCGGTGGTTTCCTGGATGCGGTCCAGGTAGCGCTGGGCGTTGACCGGCAGGTCTTCGTAGCGCGTGGCGCCAACGGAGGTCTCGGTCCAGCCTGGCAGGGTTTCGTAGATGGGCTTGCAGCGCGCGATCTCGTCCGCGCCTGCGGGCAGGATGTCGATGATTTCACCATCCAGCTCGTAGCCGGTGCACAGCTTGAGCTCGGTCAGGCCGTCCAGCACGTCCAGCTTGGTGATGCACAGGCCCGTGAGTCCGTTCACCTGGGCCGAGCGCTTGAGCAATGCGGCATCGAACCAGCCGCAGCGGCGTGCGCGGCCGGTGGTGGTGCCGCGTTCGGCGCCCACGGTGCTCATGTGCCAGCCGGGCGTGCCTTCCTTGTCCCATTCCAGTTCGGTCGGGAACGGACCACCGCCCACGCGGGTGCAATAGGCCTTGGTGATGCCCAGCACGTAGTGCAGCAGACTCGGGCCGACACCGGCGCCGGCGGCGGCATTGCCCGCCACACAGTTGCTGGACGTCACGAAGGGGTAGGTGCCGTGGTCGATGTCCAGCAGTGTGCCCTGGGCGCCTTCGAACAGCAGATTCACGCCGGTCTGGTGGGCGGCGTTGAGCTCGCGCGAGACGTCGGCGATCATGGGCTTGAGCTGCTCGGCCTGGGCCATGGCTTCGGCGTACACCGGTTCGAACTGGATCTCGCCGTCCTTCATGTAGGACAGGGTCTTCTCGTCCCAGGCCATTTCGGCCGAGTGCAACCACGTCTTGAGCACGTGGTTGTGCAGGGCCAGCAGTTCGCGCAGCTTGGTGGCAAAGCGCTCGGGGTACTTCAGGTCCATCACGCGCAGGGCACGGCGGGCGATCTTGTCTTCGTAGGCTGGGCCGATGCCACGGCCGGTGGTGCCGATTTTCTCGGCGCCGGCCTTGACCTTGGCGGCTTCACGCGCCACGTCAATGGCGGCGTGGAACGGCAGGATCAACGGGCAGCCTTCGCTCACGCGCAGGCGAGAACGCACTTCGACGCCGGCCTTTTCCAGTCCGGCGATCTCTTCGAACAGCTTGCCCACGGAGAGCACCACACCGTTGCCGATGTAGCACTTGACGCCAGCGCGCATGATGCCGCTGGGGATGAGGTGCAGCGCCGTCTTGACGCCGTTGATCACCAGCGTGTGGCCGGCGTTGTGGCCGCCCTGGAAACGCACCACGCCCTGCGCGGTTTCGGTCAGCCAGTCGACCAGCTTGCCCTTGCCTTCGTCACCCCACTGGGTACCGACCACCACCACGTTGCGCCCGGGGACCGCGGCGCTGCTGTTCTTCGTCATCTGCTGATTCCGTTCAGAGGGGGAAAAGTTACAGGTTCTTCAGAGTCCAGACGCCGCCTTCTGGCGGCACCTGCACGAGTTCACGATCGCAATCGAACTCGTCCACTTCGTGTTCGTGACCAGGCAACACACACACCACGGTGTGACCGGCCGAGCGCAGCTGCGCGATGGCTTCGCGCAAGCCCGCGTCCATGCCCCAGGGCGCGCGGATGGCGCCTTCCAGCGGGCGCGGCGCCACCGCCGAGACAAGCTCCTTGATGTCCAGGCTGAAACCGACCGCCGGGCGCTTGCGTCCAAAGACCGCACCCACTTCGTCGTAACGGCCACCACGGGCCAGTTCCACCGCGTCGCCCTGCGTATCGCGGGCGAACACGGCAAAGCGCATGCCGGTGTAGTAGGCGTAGCCACGGAGATCGGCCAAATCGATGGACACGTCCATGCCTTGCACCTGCCCGGCCAGCCAGGCCAGATTGTCCAGGGCAGCGGTCAACGCTGGCGAAGCGGTCAAGGCGTGGCGCGCCTGGTCGATCACGGCCACACCACCGAACAGGCCAGGCAACGCACACAGGTCCGCGCGCACGCCTTTGGGCAGATCGGCTGCCAGCACCTGCAATTCGGCCACATCTTTGGACGCCAGGGCCGCGTGGATGGCGCTCACACGCGCAGCGTCCAGCGCCACCGGCGCCAGCACGGCGTCGATCACGCGCACATCGGCCATGTCCAGTTGCAGGCCTTGCACACCCGACTGCTGCAGGCAGGCCCGCGCGAGTTCGAGGATTTCGAGGTCCGCCTCCAGACCGTCGTGGCCATAGATTTCGGCACCGAACTGCAGCGGCTCGCGGCTGGCAAAGGCTCGGTCGATGCGGGTGTGCACCACCGGGCCGCAGTAGCTCAGGCGTGCCACGCCCTGGCGGTTGAGCAGGTGGGCGTCGATGCGCGCGACCTGGGGTGTGCTGTCGGCGCGAAGCCCCAGCGTGCGACCCGAGAGCTGGTCAACGAGCTTGAAAGTCTGCAGGTCGAGAGCTTCACCGGTGCCGGTGAGCAACGACTCCAGGTGCTCCAGCAGTGGCGGCATGACCAGCTCGTAGCCGTAGCCACGGGCCGTGTCCAGCAAACCCCTGCGAAGTTCTTCGATGTGGCGCGCCTCGGAAGGCAGGACATCGGCAATGTGATCCGGGAGGACCCAGGCAGACATGGGCATGAGGGGATGGCTGTTAAAAACGGCATTTTACCGGGGCGCGGAACGCTCCCCGCCAGCCAGCACCTGCAAACGTCAAACGATCAGGCGACCGCCCACCACAGCAGCAGGCCGGACAACACGCACAGCAGGCCGAAGAAACGGATCTGCCCGTCCTCCAGCTGGAGCATCTGCGTGAAAACGCGCCGCCAGGTGGACGGCGCAACGAAGGGCAGCAGCCCTTCGAAGATCAGGACCAGCGCCAGCGCTGGCCAGAGCAGTTCGCTCATCGGCGCCGGCTCACTTGCCGGAACCGCTGCCGCGCATGGCCTTGAAAAACTCCGACGAAGGGTCCACCACCATCACGTCGGACTTGCTGCCAAAACTGGACTTGTAGGCATCCAGGCTGCGGTAGAACTGGGCAAAAGAGGGATCCTTGCCGAAGGCTTCGCTGTAAGCGGCTGCGGCCTTGGCATCACCCTCACCCTTGATGGTCTGGGCTTTCTTGTACGCCTCGGCCACGATCACTTCGCGCTGGCGGTCGGCATCGGCACGGATCTTTTCACCCTCGGCAAAACCGGTCGAACGCAGTTCGTTGGCCACGCGCTTGCGCTCGGCCTCCATGCGCTGGTAGACGGACGCGGTGATGCTCTCGGCGTAATCCACACGCGTGATCCGCACGTCCACCACATCCATGCCCCAGGGCTTTTCGGCGCCGCGCACGGCTTCCAGCACTTCCTTCTTGACATCCTCCATCAAGGCTTCGCGACCGGTGGCCAGCAGCTCCTTGAGGGTGCGCTTGTTGACTTCCTGCTGGAACGAATTTCGGACCACGCGGTTGAGCTGCAGCGCGCCAGCGCCTTCGTTCAGGCCGACGTTGCGGATGTACGCCTGCGGGTCGCTGATGCGCCAGCGCACGTACCAGTCGATGACGACGCGCTGCTTTTCGGCCGTCAGTGAAGGCTCGGTGTCGTTGCTCTCCAGCGTCAGCAGTCGCTTGTCGATGTAGGACACGTTCTGGAACGGCGGTGGCAGCTTGAAGTTCAAGCCTGGCTCGGTGACGACCTGCTTGATCTGACCGAGCTGGAACAGAACGCCGAACTGGCGTTGATCCACGACGAAAAGCATGGAACTGGCCAGCGCCAGCGCCACCAGCACAGAAGTGATGACAAAACCCAGTTTGTTCATGGTCGTTACCTGGCTCAGCGGCTTTCACGCTCACGCGAGCGGGCGTTGTTGTTCGGGTTGGCAGCGGGGGCAGCGGCAGCAGCCGGGGCAGCGGGCGCCGGCGCACTGTTGGCCGCGGGTGCGACCATGCCGCCCTGGGCCGTCATCTGCACGATCTTGTCCAGTGGCAGGTACAGCAGGTTGGAGCCCGACTTGGAGTCCACCATGACCTTGGTCACGTTGCTGAACACCTCTTTCATGGTGTCCACGTACATGCGGTCGCGCGTGACCTGCGGCGCCTTCTGGTACTCGGTCAGGATCGAGCGGAAGCGTTGCGCATCACCTTCGGCCTGCGCCACGATACGAGCGCGGTAGCCTTCGGCCTCCTCGTTCAGGCGCGAAGCCGCACCGCGTGCACGGGGAATGACGTCGTTGGCGTAGGCCTGGGCCTCGTCCTTGGCGCGGTTGCGCTCCTGACCGGCCTTGAGCACGTCGTCAAACGCTGCCTGCACCTGCTCGGGCGGGCGCACCATCTGAAGGTTGACGCTCTCGACGGCGATGCCGACGCTGTAGCGGTCCAGAATGGTCTGCATCAGCTGTCGCACGCGCGGGGCGATCTGGTCACGCTCTTCCACCAGTGCGGCGTCCATCTTCATCTTGCCCACCACCTCGCGCACGGCGGTCTCTGCGGCCTTGACAACGGCACCATCGGGGTCGCGGCTTTCAAACAGGTATTCGCGGGCGTCCTTGAGGCGGTACTGCACCACGAACTTGATGTCGACGATGTTCTCGTCCTCGGTCAGCATGGAGGATTCACGCAGACCAGTGGCCGGCACGATCGCATCGCGCCCCACGTCCACCGATCGCAGCTGTGTCACGAACACCGTTTCGTGGCGCTGGACCGGGAACGGCAGGCGCCACTGGAAGCCGGCACCCACGGTGCTGTGGTAGCGGCCGAACTGCGTGATGACGGCCTGCTGGCCTTCCTGCACGATGAAGAAGCCGGTGCCCAGCCAGATCAGGGCAGCCACACCCGCGATCAGGCCAACACCGATACCGGTCGTTTTGGGGCTGGGATTGAAGCCAGGGGAACCACCACCCTTGCCCTGACCACCACCTCCGCCGCCTTTGCCACCGAGCAGACCTCCGAGTTTGCGGTTGAAGTCGCGCCACAGCTCGTCCAGATCCGGCGGGCCCTGGTTGGCACCTTGCGGACGTTGCGGGCGCGTCGGCTGGCGGTCGCCTTCTTCACCGGCGCTGGGCTGCTGCGGCTTGTCAGCGCCACCACCCTCTTCACCCCGGCCCCAGCGGGGGTCGTTCAGATTGAACACGCCCAGCAGCCGGCGCCAGGCCCGGTTCAGCGGGCTGTGACGGGGCGCGCCATCGGCGCGAGGAGATTGCAGATTCACATCCATGTGTTGAAAGCTCGTTCGAATCAAAACCACCACATTGTGCCCAATCAGGGCTCGTCGCTACGTGCAGCGTCCAACATCCCCGGGGCATCCGGGTCATGCGCCGCCAACGAGGCCAGCACCCGCTCAGCCAACAGGCGACGCAACTCGGGCACACCTTCACCGGTCTGTGCACTCACAAAGATACGAGCCACCGACTGCCCTTGCAGTTCCATGGCGTCGCTCAGAACATGGGGCACGGCGGCGGGATCCATGGCGTCCAGCTTGTTGAAGACCAGAATCTGTGGCACCTGATCCGCACCGATGTCCTTGAGCACGCCCATCACGGAAGCGATCTGCTC